>NZ_FQWX01000053.1 GCF_900129815.1 Asaccharospora irregularis DSM 2635 | reverse complement strand
CATTAAAGTGGTACGCGAGCTGGGTTCAGAACGTCGTGAGACAGTTCGGTCCCTATCCGTCGCAGGCGTAGGAAATTTGAGGAGACCTGTCCTTAGTACGAGAGGACCGGGATGGACGTACCTCTGGTGTACCAGTTGTTCTGCCAAGGGCATGGCTGGGTAGCTATGTACGGAATGGATAAGCGCTGAAAGCATCTAAGCGCGAAGCCAACTTCAAGATAAGATTTCCCACCGCAAGGTTAAGATCCCAGGAAGACTACCTGGTTGATAGGTCAAAGGTGTAAGTGCAGCAATGTATTTAGCTTATTGATACTAATAGATCGAGGACTTGACCAATATTATTAATCTTCACTGAAGATTAATACAGGATGATTCATATTATTAATATATATACAGTTTTGAATGTGTTAGATATATACAGGATATTTAATTATACATATTGCGCTGGCGTGGCTCAATTGGCAGAGCAGCTGACTTGTAATCAGCAGGTTGTAGGTTCGATTCCTATCGCCAGCTCCATTAAAAAAGACCTATGAAAATTTCATAGGTCTTTTTGTGTAGGAATCCTAAATACTAACCTCTATTTGGATTCTAATATGTTTTTGGATAAGTCGTAGATACTATCTGTTAGTGCCTGCAATTTTCCTTCTATCCTTATCAGTAAGTACATTGACAGGGCGATAGGAAAACCGACATTGGCAATAAGAGCTTGCAAATTACCATCCACTTAAAATCACTTCCAATCTAAAGTACTACAATTAAATTACTAAATCGTAGTCAGTAGTGTCTGTTTTGACAATTTTAGCACCTACAGCAGATGCTAGGGTAGATCCATTAGGAGCAAATATATTTTGACTAACTATCAACTCCATAGCACTTTTGATCTCTTGTTCAGTCAGACTATCTTTTGGGTCCTCTATTGAAAAAGACACCTGTTTGTCTGAAGAAGTTTTAAAAACCATAACTAACTTTGTTTTAACATCCATAAAATTACCTCCGATAATTGATTTTTTAACTTTAAGTACATATCTTGTATTAAGTTGTGTTTTGCTGCAAAGTATGATTAATTATTATAATTAATCATATTGACTAGTTCACTCTAAGCAGATAAAGAAGTATTGTCGACTCTGATAACATCTACAAGTGAATGTTCTTGAAGTTTAACAAGAGCATTTGCAACTTCAAATATACTGTCGTCAGTAGCATCAGCCTTAACATTTGGGAAAGTCTTGCTTTTTACAACAGCCTTTCCATTTAGGTCCACACCATAGTTGAGTTTTAATTTGATACTTGAAAGATTTTTAACTGATAATATTGCCATAAAATTACCTCCTTAAATTTTAGATAATCAAAGCTACAAGAAAAGTCTTGTTTGCTTTGTTAAGTACATCGTATTATATAAAATATTAAAATGGAAATATAATCGGTTTATAACATTTATTGGCGTTTATAGTTGAAATAAAGTGTTATTGGAAAAATATTTTTGTCGATATTATATTTTAATTAAGGCTAGTTTAGTTATTTTAAATTTATTTGTTTGAAAGGTTTATTTGTTTTAAAGGGGGAATCGCTGATGTTATTTAATAACGTATCGGAGAAAGTTGAAGACTTAATAGAGATTTTGGGGACAGAGCTATTTGAAGAGGTAGTAAAAGTATTTGGAGGAGGAACTATATATATACCTACTTATAACAGTATGATAAGAAGTAGAAAAAATAGAGACATAGCAAAAAAATTTAATGGGGTAAATGCACAACAATTGGCTAGAGAGTACGGGGTAAGTGTAAACCATATAATCAGAATAGCAAAGGATAAAAAATAAAACAATAAAACAATAAATAAAGATTGAACTAGCCTTAATAAGGCTGTGAATTCATATAGTTAAAAATTACATTTTGACATGATAGATATATTATGATAATATAGTAAAAGTCAGTAAATTAAGTAAATCAGATAATCGCAGGTAGCTTAGGCTACGTGAGGAAAGTCGGAGCTCCATAGAGCAGGGTGCTAGGTAACGCCTAGTGGGAGTGATCCTAAGGATAGTGCAACAGAAATAAACCGCCACATTTGTGGTAAGGATGGAAAGGCGAGGTAAGAGCTCACCAGCGGCTAGGTGACTAGTCGGCTATGTAAACCCCACCTGGAGCAAGACCAAGATAGGACTAAAGAGTGTTGCTCGCACTCTCCGGTAGGTAGGTCGCTTGAGCTTATTGGTGACAATAAGCCTAGAAAGATGATTATCTAATACAGAACTCCGCTTATAGATTTGCTCAATTTACTAAAAGTTACACTAGCTAATTAGCTGGTGTTTTTTTTTACAATTATTTAGCAAAAAAGCTAGTATATATAGGATTTTGCAGCTAAAATGTTATAATGTAAGTGTGGAAATATGTGATATAATAAGTAAATGTAGGAAATTATAAACAATACTTATTGTAAATCAAAATGAGAGCGTATAATCATAAGTATACAAACTTATGGAATCTAAGATGACAATAATTATAAAGTATACAATAAATAATTTGTTTAGGGAGTGAATAGATTGAGTCAAAATAATAGTGTTATAAGTAGAGTTGTTTTAAATGTAAGCGAAGCATTTTTAAAACAAGAAACAAGAATTAACGAAAAATTAGATGATATTCTAGAAAAAAAGTTAGAAAAATTAAACTCTGACCAAGATAAATACAGCGAAGTATTGAAATTCAATATTTTATTTTATAAAACATTAATAAGAAATACAGAGCCTTTAATAGGAAAGTGGATAGAACAAAAATCTATACCAAACATAGATTCACTAGAAGAAGAGCTGGAAATTATAGCTGATAAATGTAGAGAATATATAAACAAAATCAGAGAAGAAGGCGTAGAAAATCTAAAAGAGAGCGACCTAAATAGTTTTAATTTTTATGACAAGATGCAACCAGAAGACAAGATAAAGCGTTTAGAAAAGGATTATAGAGTACTAAATGTATACAAGGATTTATTAAATATAACTTTAAGAAAGATAAGTTTAGATAGAAATGAAAATCTAAGTTTACTTTCTAAAGATCCAAGAGATATAAAAAGAGAGTTAAAAAGAGAATTAATTTTCTCTGTAAATAAAATGTTATCTAGTTCAGAGGAGTTTGTAGGTGGAAAAGTATACTACAAAGAAAACAATGATAGCATCAAAAAAAGTAGAAATGACTTAGAAGAACTATTTTTAAGAAGAATAAAAGAGTCAAACTATGACGTTATATTTGAAGCCATAGAAAATAAATATAGAAAATTATGTCTAATAGAAGGAATGTTGTATAGAGAAGGGTATGGATTTGGCAAAAATTCAATAGCAGAGTTTGCTAGTTCAGCCATACTATTAGGACTTTTAAGGGGAAAAGACAAGGATATAGTGGAAGGTGCTATGAGACTTGTTATAATTGGTGAATTCGGTGAAAAGAATTTTCAGGACTATATGTCATATGTTATAGAAAATAAATTAAATATCAGTACTGAAGTTTGGAATGAATCAATAGATATAATAAAAACTAAATACCAACAATTGAAAAATCATGATATAGCATTAAAAAAATGTGTAGAATCTAATGATGTAGATATAGCTAAATACGTATCTATTATAGAGAGTGTAGATAAAAACAAATCTTTTAATAATCCAGCTAGAAAAAACAATATAGAGAAAAATGACGAAAAAATACAAGAGGAAATAGAAGATAAAAAAGAGAATATAAAAGATAGTAAAAAAGAGAATAAAACTGAAGATATACAAAGTTATTTGGCGATTACAGAGGAAGATCAAACTGGAGAAAATCAAGCTGATGAAAGTCAACCTAGGAAAGAACAAATAGAGGAAAACAAGGCTAATGAAAATAAAATTATAGAAGATAAAATAGATGAAAATCAGGCTAAAGATATAAAAGAAAGTATAGAAGAAAAACAAGTCTATGAAGAGATAGACGAAGATACAGATGATGAAGATATAGAAGAAGAATACTTAAAAGTATTGAAGAAAAAATCAACAAAGAGAAGAAAAAAGAAAAAGAAAAAAATACTTGCAATTACTTCTGTATTAATAGCAGTTGTATTGGCCTTTGGAGCAGTGTATGCAATCATAACAAACAAAGAAAAGAAAAATCAATTAGAGGCAAAAAAACAACAGGAAACATCACAACAGCAAAAAGATAAAAAAGAAGATAAAAAAGAAGAAAAGAAAGAAGAAATAAGCCCAGAAGAAAAAGAAAGAATTGAAAGAGAAGCCATGATTAAATCTAAAACAGAGGAAATGGAATCATATAAAGATGGCAAAGGGAAATACTATATAGTTTATGCTGCATCTCATAAATTAAGAGAAAATTCAGAGGAAACTTTGGAAGAATACAGGGCAAAAGGCGTAGATGGTACTATAGTAGAGGCAAATGGACACTTTAGAATAAAAATAAATGAATACGATGATTATGCCTCAGCTAAATCAGAAAGCAATGAGTTAGCAAAAAAATCTATTTCAACATACATATTACAGGGAAATAGATACTATGACTGCAAGATAGATTTATTTGAATTAAAATCTAAAGATATGCCTAAAGAAGATTTAGAAAAAGAGTACTACAACCTAAAAGAAGAGTTAGGTTCACAGTCAAATGGTAAAGAGTATGTAGAAAAACTAGACAGAATATACGAAGGTATAAGTCAAGTTAACTAAAAAATAAAATCGACTAAAATTTATTGTAAGTAAACTGGGGGATAATATGTTGGAAATCGGAGAATTAGATATCAAAAATAGAATAATTCACTGTGAATTATCTGGACATATTGGGGATATAGACTATAAAAAAGAAGAGATTTTAATATCAAGACAAGGGGATAATCTGCTTTTTTTTAAGAGAATAAGCGAAAAACTTATAAATAAAGTTTTGATAAGTGAGTGTCAAAAACTTGTACTAAAAGGGTGGATAATACTATACGATGGTTTAAATATATTCAATATAAACACTTCTAGGAAAAGTCTAATAGAAATTGGGATAGATGATATTGAAGATATAGACAAAGACACAGTAGGCTATACAACTAATAATACACCATTTTTTATAGGACATGATGAAAGGGGAATCATGCTCCTAAAATCACTAGAAGAAGATATAATAACAATAAAAAATCATGAAATAGATGACATTATTATAAATAATGAAACTAACAATAAAAACGAAAACTTCAAGGAAATAGAAATAAGGTTTTTAGAAAAATCTATTAGGATAAATGTATGTGAGTCTTTGATACAAAAGCTTATAAGAAATACATTTGTATATTCAAAAGAGGATATTCTAAAAAAAGCATCTATGAAAGACTTATATATGAATTGGTCCAAATCAATGAACGATATAATATTATTTGATTTCTTTGGAGACCTGTATTATACAAAACTAGAGATAGACAAAATAATAAAAGAATCTAAACAACAAGGTAGACCTACACTCGGAGAAGATGAAAAAGTAGCCATAGTAAACATACTTTACTATCAAATTCAAAATCAAAAAAATCAGTTTGATGCAGTAGCTGCATATATGCCAAAAATAATGGAAGTATCTGATTTAAAGCTTTTTAGTAAATTTGACAAAACTTTAGATATAAAAGTATTTAAACTTCTGCAAAAGCAGCTATTTACAATATCTAGGCAGCTAAACAGATACTTAAATGATATAGAAAAAAACTTAAGTCAAATAACATTTTCTATATATGACGAGATAAGGGAACGTAAATACCTAGCACAAATAAACACAAAAGAATTTGGAATAGGTATGGGAATATCTAATTCAATCGACTTAGCACTAGGAAGAAATATATTAGTACCGCTTATATCTAAAGATGCTATGGAAATATATAAAACTAAAAATATAAAAAACACAGAACTTAGCAAACTAAATGTATTTACACATCAATCAATAGATAAGCTCAATCATTTAATAGATACGATGTACCCGTATTATGTAGAAGAGGCTAATACATCTTTGTTTAATTTGTTTAAAACCTTAGAAAAAGAATACTCTAAGCTTGGAGAAGGAGAAAAAATCAAAGATATACTGTTTAAAAGAATAACAGATCTATACCTATACAAGCAGCTTAGCCTAAATCCAATGACAAATCTAAGGAGAAAAGATTTAATAAACAAGATATCCGTAGCAATAGATAGGGATATGTGTAACTTGGATGAGGAAATACTATTTATAGGGGGAGAGTAAGTATGTTTAGCAAGAATATTTGGGGTTCTGACTTTGAATTTTTAGATTTAGAGAATAAAAAAGAAGTTGAGTATGAAGAATTAGACCTAGACTCAAGTACAGACGAAGTTAGTCAAATAGACCTGTGTGCAGATGATATAGAAGAAAGTTTAAATATAGGAGAAGACATAAAATTATTTGATGAGTTAGAAATAGATAAATACCTAAATTCAAAAGAAAATCTATCAAAAGAAAATCTAAAAGAATACGAAAAACAACCTAAAGAGAGAGATAATCCTAAGAATTCAGATAAAATCAAGAAAAAAGTATATTCTAAAAAAGTAAAAAAAATATACTACTACAAAGGGGAAATGACACCTGAAGATCAGGTAAAAAAAATCGAAGAAATAGAAGAAGAAATAAACTACTATTATGAGTATTAATATGAGTATTAATTAGTAAAATCAAAGCGAATTTGAAGAAATACTATAAATATGATATATTATAGTGTGGAATAAAACAAAATTTATGGAGGAAATATCTAAATGACTGTTAAAAAAGCTATAATACCAGCGGCAGGGCTTGGAACAAGATTTTTACCAGCAACAAAATCTCAACCAAAAGAAATGCTTCCAATAGTAGATAAGCCTACTTTACAATATATAATAGAAGAAGCAATAAGCTCTGGAATAGAAGAAATACTAATAATAACAGGAAGAAATAAAAAGTCCATAGAGGACCATTTTGACAAATCTGTTGAACTAGAGTTAGAACTAGAACAAAAAGGAAAGACAGAAATGCTAGATATGGTGAGAGACATATCCAATATGGTCAATATACATTATATAAGACAAAAAGAACCAAAGGGACTTGGACACGCAATACACTGTGCAAAAAGTTTTATAGGAGATGAGCCTTTTGCAGTATTACTTGGAGATGATATAGTAGATTCTGAGGTGCCATGTCTAAAACAATTAATAGATGCTTATGATGAATATAAGACTACAGTTTTAGGAGTTCAAGAAGTAGCTAGAGAAGACGTAAATAAATATGGAATATTAGATGTTAAACATATAGAAGACAGAATCTACAAAGTAAAAGACATGATAGAAAAACCATCTATTGATGAGGCACCATCTAATATAGCGATACTAGGTAGATATATAATAACTCCAGAAATATTTAGCATATTAGAAAATCAAGAACCAGGAAAGGGAGGAGAAATCCAATTAACAGATGCCCTTCAAACTCTTGGTCAAAGAGAGGCAATATATGCATATAACTTTGAAGGTAGAAGATACGATGTTGGTGATAAAATAGGGTTCTTAGAAGCCACTATAGACTTTGCACTAAAAAGAGACAACATCAGAGATGATCTACTTAATTACATGAAAAGTGTAATAGATAAAAACCTATAAGTGAATAGAAAAGGGGTAGACGACATGGCAGTTTTAGTAGCTGGAGGCGCAGGATATATTGGAAGTCATACATCAATAGAACTTTTAAATTCTGGTTATGAAGTAATTATTGTCGACAATCTGTGCAATAGCAACAAAAGTGTAATCGACAAAATAGAAAAATTATCAGGAAAAAAAGTTAGATTCTATGAACTAGATATATGCCAAAGAGAAAAATTAGAAGTTGTATTTAAAGAAAATAAAATTGATTCTATAATACATTTTGCAGCATTAAAAGCAGTAGGAGAATCTGTGGAAAAACCTATGGAGTACTACAGCAACAATTTAATAAGCACATTGTCGTTATTTGAATTAATGAAAAAATACAATATAAAAAAATTCGTATTTAGTTCATCGGCTACTGTCTATGGGGATCCTCATACTTGCCCGATTTTGGAGGACTTCCCATTATCTACAACTAATCCTTATGGAAGAACTAAACTTATGATAGAAGATATGCTTAGAGATATTTGTAAGGCAGATAAAACGCTAGACGTGGCGATACTTAGATACTTTAACCCAGTAGGGGCTCACAAAAGCGGCGAAATAGGAGAACTTCCAAACGGTATACCTAATAACTTAATGCCATATATAACAAAAGTGGCAATAGGAGAATTAGAGGAGCTAAGCGTGTTTGGAGACGACTATCCTACACACGATGGTACGGGAGTGAGAGACTATATTCACGTGCTAGACCTAGCTGATGGGCATGTAAAAGCACTAAAAAAACTAGAGGAAAATCCAGGGTTAGTTACATATAATCTTGGAACAGGAAAAGGCTACAGTGTACTTGACTTAGTCAAAGCATTTTCAAAAGCAAGTAAAAAAGAAGTACCATACAAAATAGTAGGTAGAAGACCGGGAGACGTAGCTATGTGCTTTGCGGACTCATCTAAAGCAGAAAGAGAACTTGGATGGAAGGCAAAGTATAAAATTGATGAAATGTGTGAAGATTCATGGAGATGGCAAAATACACACTCTAAAAAAATATAAAATATACAAAGCAGAGACTAAATAATCTATTAGTCTCTTTTTTAATCTAAAAATACAATAAAGTAACAAATTGGTAAAAATATCCTCTTACTGGATTTAAAATAAACAATTTATGATATAATTTACTGAGTAAAGGGGTGAGAAATAAAATGAAAAATATTTTTAGAAAATCTGTGATAATAATGATGACATTAGCACTAGTACTAGTTGGTGGTATTCCTCAAGCTGAGGCTGCTAATAGCCACCTAATTATTATAAACTCAAAGACTAATAAGCTTGGTTATTTTGTAAACACTAAGTTAGTTAGAGAGTTTAGTGTAGCCACGGGTAAAAAAGGAACTGAGACACCACTAGGAAAGACTAAGATAGTTAATAAGATAAAAAATAGACCTTATTACAAGACAAATATTCCGGGAGGTAGCCCTAGAAATCCACTAGGAGATAGATGGCTAGGACTAAGATTAAACGGAACAAATGGAACTACATATGCAATACATGGAAACAACAACCCAAGTTCAATAGGAAAACACGTGAGCGGTGGTTGCGTAAGAATGCACAACAATGAAATTAGATGGCTGTTTGACCAAGTTCCTATTGGGACAACTGTAATAATAAACTACAGCAATGATTCTTATGCAAAAATAGCACAAAAAAACGGTATAAACTTAAATTCTAAGCCAGCACCAAAACCAACGCCAACACCAAAGCCAACTCCAATAAAAACTGGATGGAAAACAGAAAATGGTAAAACTTACTATGTAAAATCAGATGGAAGTTATTACAAAAAAGTTTGGTTAAAACTAAACGGAAAAGTATACTACTTTGACGAATCTGGAGTTATGCAAAAAGGATGGAAAGTAGTAGACAATAAAAAATACTACCTAGGAAATGACGGAGCAAGAGTTGTAGGATGGCAACAAATAGATAATAAGAAATACTACTTCGCACAAGATGGACAACTACTTACAGGATGGCAACAAATAGACAACAAACAATACTATCTAGGAACAGATGGAGTTATGGCAACAGGAAAAATTACAATAGATGGTAAAGAATATACATTTAATCCAGATGGAACAATAAATCCAAACTGGGATACAGTAATAGGAGAAAACAGATTTGATACAGCCAAAAAGGTAAGTACATCAGGAAACTGGACACCAGAGAATACAGACACAGTAGTATTAGTAAATGGTAACGCTATAGCAGATGGAATAACAGCAACACCTCTAGCAAATAGCTACAATGCATCAATACTACTTACTAACACTACTTCACTACCAAATGAAACTATAGCAGAAATAGAAAGATTAGCACCAAGTCAAATAATACTAATAGGTGGAAACAATGCTATAGGATCAGAAGTTGAAAATCAAATAAAAGCTAGATTTAAAGTAGAGCCAAAGAGAATAGCAGGAAACGATAGATACGAAACTGCATTTAAAATAGCAAAAGAACTTGAAACAAAAGAACAAATCCAAACAGCATACGTTGTATATGGAGGAGGAGAACCAGATGCACTTTCAATAGCATCTAAAGCAGGAGAAGACAAACAACCTATAATACTAACTCAAAGAGATAATATAAATGGGGAAGTGGATTGTCAACCTTTTTTAGCACACTTTTTTCTCGGACATTAATACTCTATACTCTACAGGGGTAAGATAATTCAATGAACTATGTATTCTATTATTATTGTACCAATTTACATAATCAAATAAGAGATATTCAAGCTCTTCAAAGCTTTCAAAGATTCTATTAAAAGCAAACTCTGTTTTAACAACTTTAAAGGTAGCTTCTGCTACTGCATTATCATAAGGGCAGCCCTTTTTGCTTAAGGAACGATTGATTTGAAATGTAGTTAATAAGTCATCTATTATTTTATTTTTGAATTCATTTCCTCTATCCGTGTGTAATATTTCAATA
>NZ_FQWX01000020.1:36089-37258 GCF_900129815.1 Asaccharospora irregularis DSM 2635 | reverse complement strand
CTTTAAATACCACATAGTTAATATAAAACTGTTGTTTTATTTCCCCTGTACTATTATTGTTTTAAACTTTAAATACCACATAGTTAATATAAAACCAATGCGTACTTTAGAAAACACTTTAGATACTTTGGTCTTTAAATACCACATAGTTAATATAAAACAGAAGAAGCTGACGAACTGGTTGAACATATATTTAACCTTTAAATACCACATAGTTAATATAAAACAACTATAAAGGTGATAAAGCTGGGCAACTCGAAGCTACTTTAAATACCACATAGTTAATATAAAACGAAAAGAAATTTTTAGAACGTTATATGTTCTATGAAATCTTTAAATACCACATAGTTAATATAAAACCTCATCTATAAATACCTCCTAATACCTATTAAATTTGACTTTAAATACCACATAGTTAATATAAAACAATCTATTCCCTTATCTTGAATTAAATCACGAACTTGCTTTAAATACCACATAGTTAATATAAAACACTTTATAGATAAGGTTGGTGAAAAGAACTACAAGCATCTTTAAATACCACATAGTTAATATAAAACAAGTTTGTTAGAGTACTGGACAAAAGAAGCAGGTGACTTTAAATACCACATAGTTAATATAAAACCTGTTTCCAGCCATTTTGTATTGCTGCGTATCTGATATTCCTTTAAATACCACATAGTTAATATAAAACTTCTTGCCGACTGAACAACTTTTAATTGTAAACTGTCGGCTTTAAATACCACATAGTTAATATAAAACACAAAGTGATGGGAAATATAAATATACGTTGAGTGTGTGCTTTAAATACCACATAGTTAATATAAAACCAAAACACCCCTTGATGAAAAATTAAGCGACCATGCTACTTTAAATACCACATAGTTAATATAAAACTTCTATGGAGTTAAGCCTAGTACCGATAAACTAAACGCTTTAAATACCACATAGTTAATATAAAACGAGTATATTAATCCGAATGATTTCACTAAGTATGTAGACTTTAAATACCACATAGTTAATATAAAACTTGGCGCTATTCCAACTCCTTCTCCTTGATATTCAAGCTTTAAATACCACATAGTTAATATAAAACTATCTTCTAATACTTTAATAGTTACAAGTGAATGTTTACTTTAAATACCACATAGTTAATATAAAACTTGAAA
>NZ_FQWX01000020.1:0-34844 GCF_900129815.1 Asaccharospora irregularis DSM 2635 | reverse complement strand
ATACAACTTTAAATACCACATAGTTAATATAAAACAAAAAACCGATATGGCCAGAAGATGCTGTAAAAGAAGACTTTAAATACCACATAGTTAATATAAAACCCTTACAAGCTTTCGTAAAAGGTTTATCAGAGTCAGCTTTAAATACCACATAGTTAATATAAAACGAAAAGAACAAATAGTTCCAGTAATGGTAAAAATAGACTTTAAATACCACATAGTTAATATAAAACTTTAACAATAGATCATGGAAATTATTCAGACTTTATTCCTTTAAATACCACATAGTTAATATAAAACTAAGTCTATTTCTAGCTTGATACGTTCTATCTGTCCACTTTAAATACCACATAGTTAATATAAAACAAGTCAAATTCATCTTTTATGAACTCTTTTATCATCTCTTTAAATACCACATAGTTAATATAAAACTTTGAGAAAAAACCAAACTTCTCTGCATTTTTATTGCCCTTTAAATACCACATAGTTAATATAAAACATAGCAACTATTTATATAATGTAACTAAAAAATTACCCTTTAAATACCACATAGTTAATATAAAACCCCAAAACCCAAACACATTATACCACTTGATATCACTAAGTTTCAAGACTCTACTCAAGTAATATAATCACAGTTTTTGCAGTGAACCTTCGGTAGCGTATTTCACATACAGACTATTAATCTTCCAAGATCACTATTTCCAAAACTTTGGACATGAAATACTAAATTAACCGCCCACTGCAAATCATAAAAACATATCGTCAAAGTTTTTATGAACACCATAAGAGACTTTTCTTATATTTTTAGGATTTTTCACCTCATATATATACAGAGAGTCTTCATCCTTATTTATTACTTTTTCTACCTCGCTAATGCATTTATGTAACTTTCCTTCTGTTATTTCACCTTCAAAAACTGAATTCTGTGTCCATGTTAAATATTTTTTTAGTATACGCCTTGTTCTATTTAACAGCTTCTGCTCTACTATATCATAAGCTACTATTACAAACATATTACCACCATGCCTTTAATACTTTATATTTTTCATCTTTTATAAAATGCTTAATAAGCTTATAACATTCGAGCCTAATGAACATCCTATAAGAAACTTTCCTGTTTAATGTTCTATGCTTTATTGTAGTTTGCATTTTACCTTCAAATTCTTGTAAAAATTTCTTCTTACCTGTATCACTTAAATAGCATAATTCTTCTTCGTAAATAAAGTCTTTTTTATTAATTCTTTTATTATTAACCAGGCTAAAAATTATTGGATCTATTATCATAGGTTTGAATATTTCAGCTATATCTAAACTTAATGAAAATCTCTTAGTTGAGGGTTCATGTAAAAAACTTATAGAAGGATCCAGTTGTGTTTTATAGATTTCACTTAATACATTTGTATACATTATACTATTTCCAAATGATATCATAGCATTCAAAGGATCTTTTGGTGGCCTTTTTTCTCTCTTATTAAACTCAAATCCATTCTTCAATATCTGATTAAAAGACTTATAATAATTTTTTCGTATCCTTCCTTCTTTTCCCATGAGTGTAGCTATATCTTCTACTTCATCCAATGTATATAGTTCATCTTTTATATCCTCAATTAATGATTCGTCTACCTTATAATATCTCATATTTCTCAATATATGATGCGCTGCACTTTTAACAAAAGATTTAGCTAAGTAGAGTCTCTCCTCTAAATCTAGATAACACGCTGATTGACATACCAATGTAAATCCAGAAACATTCTTTTTTCTTGGATAATATGTACCTGAATAATACCCATAATAATTATAAAAATGAAGCATTATTCCATACCTACTTATATAATTTATCATTTTCGTATTTAGGTCTACCTCACCGTATAAATGTAAATCATCTACCTGTTCTATTGGTAGTGCCTTTTTGTTCCCCAATTCATCATAATGGTATATAGTATTATCTTTTCTTTTTATACTGCCATTATTTATAATATAATAATCTTTGGACATCAATTTTCCTCCTTTACAAAACAAAATTCATAATATGCACACTTTGTACAATATGGGAGCTTTTGTAGCGTTGGAGGATATTTGCTTTCACATATACTATTTATATTAACAAGTGCCTCTTCTATTTCACCTTCTACATCACTTGTCAATACTACCTCTTCTTGTTTTTTCTCGGTAACATAATTTATTAGTCCCTTTTTATCTATGTTCATTTTCTTCTTTAAATAATATAAATAATAATATAACTGCATCTCATCAGCTTTTTTCATTTTAGAACTTATCTTTACCTCTCTCACATATTCACTTGTTATCATATCCAATTTTAAAATATCATCAACTAATGATTCTTTATTTTTTACTCTTGGGTAAGATCTTTCATGAACTATTTTACCTGACATTACACGATCATTATTAGATTCCATAGTTATACCCTTAGAAAACATCCACAACTTTCTTTTGCATACATAATAATAATTTATTTTTACTCCTTGAACCTTTAATATATCTAAATCTATAGACATAATTGCACCTTCTTTAGTTAAAATTATAAATCTATATAAATTGTGAAAGTTCTTTATCTATAAGCACACCTTTCCCAGATATTTCCCCATTATCATGGTTTTTATTTATATCATATTCGCACTCAAGTATTTTTAAGTCATTTAATCCTTTTATATATATCTCTGTTATATTTTCTTTTGATTTATATGCTGCAACATTTACGGTTTTTTTATTTATTTTTTTCCTTACATCAGTTCTTTGTTTTTTTATCTCTTTTATTAATTTCTTGTTATTATCATTGTATGCTTTGGATAGACGATTGCTTAAATCTTCATAATCGCTTATTAGTGTATTCTCAATATCATCATAAATCTGTCTTGGTATAGCTGTGTAAGCATCTATACTTCTAAGTACCCTTTGAGCTTCACTAGATTTTAAACTATATGGTGTCATAGTATCTAATATAGTCAACGCTTTTTCAAATTTACTATAAAACTCTGTGTTTTTTAAGTTATCTTTTGAATATAAAATTTTAACCATCTCTACCTTTGTTGATTCTTTTATCTCTATAGATTTTTTATCTCCTATATATTTTTTAAGTAATATAATCCCGCTGTTTACAATATCTTCATCATATATAGTCCCTATACCTTTTACATCTTTTGTATAAATAAAAACGTTTTGGCTATCTATTGATTTTTTACCAGCTCTATTGCATCTGCCTAATCTTTGAAATAAACTATCCAGTGTAGAAATTTCTGTATGAAGCTGATCAAAATCAATATCTAAAGAAGCTTCTACCAACTGAGTTGTAATCCATATTCCATTTTCTTTGCTACTTGCAAAATCTTTTATATTTTTTTCTAATACCAATCTATCTTCCTGTACATACATAGAGTGTAGTAAATTTAAATTAAAATCCAAATCTTTTATTTTTTTTATTTTTTCCATTTGTTCATATTTTTCTATTGCACTATTTACTGTATTTACTATAACAAGAACCTTTTTATTTAATCCACTTTTTGCTACTTCTTCTAAATTTTCATTTATAGATGAATCTATAAGCTCTATATTATGCCTTACTTTTTCAGTATTAAACTCTGCACTTACTAAATTTTCATCAAACATACCTCTTTCTTTCATTTTATCAATATATATAGTAGGCATTGTTGCCGTCATTATCATGAATTTGCCACCTATTTTATGTATCATTTCTAGCCCTTTTATTAAAACAGCAGCTATTTCCGGTGAATACGCCTGTATTTCGTCTATAACCACTTTTGAATAAGATAATGTTGAGTATATTTTTTCATACCCTTTATACATAAATGGAAATTTAAATATCTGGTCTATTGTTGAAAATATTAGTTTTTTAGACGTAAGCTTAGATAAGTCATTTATATTTTGAGAATTCTTATAATTATTTTCTTCTAAATACTCTATACTTGTTGAATGAAGCAGTCCTGCATAGGCATAAGGTTCATCATTATTATTTCTTATTTCTGCGACTCTATCAAATAGGGCATTTATACTAACCCTTAGCGGAAGTGTAAAAAATGCTTTATCTTCATCTATCCAGATTAGAGCAGTTTCAGTTTTTCCCATACCGGTAGATGCGATTAACATAATATTTTTTTCTCTATTATTTTTAGCAAACCTCTGAACATCTCTTAAATCCCCATACTCATTTATAATAAATTCTTCTGTATACCTTCCTATATATTTATCACAATCAGCCTCAACTAGTTCATGAGCTGACGCACTATGATCCAATTTATGAAGAATACCTTTTAACATAACATATAAATAATAATAATCATCATTTTTTGTTATTCTTTTTTTAACATTCTGTAAATAAGAGTTGTTAAGTTTTTTGGTTTTTATAGGATATCTAACTTTAAAATCATTTTGTAGTTCTTCTACTTTATTTATTAAGTCCTCCTCCAAGGCTATCTTTACTAAGAGTTCAAATTTTTCATCAATCTCCACATCTCTTTCATGATGATAAACTATAGCTTGATCTATTAGGTTCATTAGCTTTCTATCATTTATTCCTAGATCCCTATATTTAATAAATGCCGGTGATATATAATTATGATTTATATTATTTTCTAGATTAGTTATAATATCTTCGTCAGTTAACTTTTCATCCATATTCTCCCTTATTAATTTCTGAAATGGAGAAAATGCCTTTCCAATATCATGAAATTCTACTACTATATCAAGTATCTTCCAAAACTCTTCTCCATCTATAAATTCTAACTTATTTATAATTTTTCCATAGTTACATTTCAAGATATCCATCTGCCTAATAAGTTCGTCCGTGTGTTCTCTTAAAGTTTCAATCGGTTCTGACTTCGCATAAATCATAGTTTCCTCCCATACACTAGTAGTTATCTTATAATAAAGAGGAAATTATACTTATTTAGTCTGTACCATAAATACAATTTCCCCCTGTGTCCCCATAAATTAATTTTAGGTATCTAAAAAATTATTTTATATATTGAAATATACTAAATCCATATCTTCATCTAATAATATATCTCCATAAGTTATCTTATTACCGCTTTCAACATAGTAACTATCAGTCTTATTCCATATCCTTTTTTTATCATGTACCGCGTCATTTGTATAATAATTATTAAGTCTATATCCTATACCAGAGACAGAATCATCAATCAACTTAGACTTAGGTATATATATAGGCATTTTTATACTGTGTTCAACTAGCTCATTTTCTTCATAATCGTTTTCTTCTATGTTTCTATTATCAACACTAAACTCTTCAATTTCTGTAAAAACTAAGTCATCTATTCTAGCCAAATCTTCTTTTCTACCAAGTGATAAATGTTCCTCTAAATTAAGCATATTATCATAAATTTTTTTCAATATTTCTTCTTCTGCACTTATATGAATAATTAGATTTACATTAAGTAACATATGGCTATTCATAGGCATTGTTGTAATACTATCTTTTTTATAAAAATATGTTGTCTGATAGTTATTAAATATACTTTCATAACTCCCCTGCACACTTATCTTTAGTGGTATATGTTCTGTTGCTTCTAATATTTTATGTATCAATCCATTTACTGTTGAGTATGGTGGTAAAGGATATGTCTCTGTAATTTTAAAAGCAAAAGGTTTTTTATAGCAGGCCGTCTCTTGGAATAGTTTTAATTTTAAAACTCTCATCTTAATTCACCTCGTAGTATTCTTTTACTCCCTTAATTAATTGTGAGAAGAATTTATCTACAGTCATAAGGTTTTCTCCTAATATTTCTTCAAAATCATTTTTATTTGTAAATGCATCTTCTACTATGCCCATATAAGTTGATTCTTTTAGCTCTTTTCCTAAAAAAGTACTTTCTACAACATCTTTTATGCTCTCATTATTTATTTTGTATCCATTTTTATCTATGTCTATTTTAACTCTTCCTAAGAAAAACGGATTTGCTATATCATATAATCCTCCAACTACAAATAATGGCGATAAATTTTCCTGTCTTCCTCTGATATTTCTATTCAGAATCTTTATTATTTCCAAAAACTCTATTACCCTGTTACATCTTTCCTCATTTGAAAGTTCTATTTCTCCATCAATTCCTATTTTAGATAAATCAATTGTAACTGTGTATGTATAATAACTTAAGTGTTGCTCTACATTAGCAAGATTTGGGTGTTCTCCAATTCTATCAGCCAGACCCTTATTATTTAAAAAATCCATATCACTTCTATATGGTTCCAATGATATTAAATTACTTAATCTAACAGTTGCCTCTCTAGTTAATGACCCACCTTTATCCTTATCATCCTTCTTATTTGTTTTCATATACCCAAATAAATCCATTTCCTTCGATTCTTTTATAGTCATGTCATCTCTAAACTGTATTGTTCCTTTTGCCTTATCAACAACTTGAAGATTCCAGTTAAACACATCTGCCGCCAATCTTACAATATCATATCTTATACACTGGCGAGATGCAAATGTGTACATATTTCCATCTGCCCTAGTTAATTTTTTTAGTTCAGATATATTGCCTATACCTTCTCCATAGTTTAAGCTTTGTGCTTGAGTTATTACAGTAAATGTTAATCCTCTTTTCATTTTACTTTTCCTCCCCATTATTTTCTTTGTTTTTACCTTCGTATCTCTCAGATATTAAACCTGATATAAAGGCATGTCCTATTGACTCAAAATCTAAATCCTTTTCAGACATTATTTCTAGAAATACTGAAGGAATACTTTTTTGTGCAGACATAAATACTCTTAAAACTGTATCCATAAAATCTTTCTTATTCCCAACTCTAACGGCATTTAAAAGTTTATACGCTACTGAATCTATTTTATTTTTAGCATTTGCTGTAACATAATAATCGTGTATATCATGTCCTGAATATTTAACTACTTGTAACTTCTTATCATTCATATCATATACCCCCTTTTTATAGTTATTTATTACTGCCCTTATTTGAACTGCCTTAAAGCAATCTGATGACAATACCTTTGTTTTCTTGTTGCTTTCTATATTTCCCTTTATCTTATCTCTTAAGGTATCGCTTATCAGATGCTTTAAATCCTTATTTTTTAATAGTATGTCTACTACTGATGCTTTGAAGTTTGAGTTATAAATACTTTGTAATAGTTTGGTTTTTTTAACAAAAAATTCAGCTAGATAGGTCGGCATATTAAAATAATTCATCTTGCACTTTTTAGAATCTACACTAGCCTTAAATTCTACAAAAAGTATATTATTAAGTTGCCATCTACTTTTTTCTTCATTTTCCATAACTATGTTTATAATTAAATCGTTGAAAGGATTTTCTTTATCCTTTAATAGTTTCAAATTATTGTTTTTGTCACACAAATCATTTATCGATGAATCAGTATTTACAAACCCATAAAATTGATTGTCTTCATTAACCAAGTAATTTTTTCTTATGTAAGTTGCACCTGCTGGTGTACAAAATAGTATAAGTTTGCAAATGTCACATATTTCATATGCATCTTCTTGATTCCAAAACATATTTTTAGCGTTACTGTTGCTTACACCAAGTGGTACAAAACTACTTTCTGAGTATTCATCAATTATCCCCTTATACATCCCACACATTTCGCAACTCTCAAGCTTATCCATGTAATTTTTTATATCTTCTATACTTTTCTTTTTCTTTATAAAATTTTTATTTATATCTTTCAAGATTTTTTCTAAGTTTTTAGCGCTGGACGTGCTAAATATCTTAGATTTCTTTTCATGTGATATATACTCTAGTTTTTTTATTATAAATTTTTCTAGATTTTTTATGTCTCCTTCCTTTATCAAATCATCTAATTCCCCTAATGATAGTATTGATAGTAAGTAATCCCCATACATTACCATTTTTAACTCTTCTAGAGATAATTTTGATTTTGCAACATTGAAATAACTAACTTGACCAAAATAATTATCGCTAATTATATATTTATATAAATTGGCTGTTAATTTTTCATTTATAGACTTTATTTTGAAAACATCTATACAACCTTCAAGAAGTTTTTCAAGTTCTTCTATTTCTTTTATAGACTTTATTTTTCCTATACAATCTAATTTTTCTTTAATTAGTTCATAGTTTTCTAAATCAAATTTTTTAATTTTTTCATTTTGTTGTTTTATGTTATTTTTAATTCTTTTTACAACATCCTTTGTTTTCTCGGGATTTTTTTTTGCCAGTCCCACGTTAAAGTCTATATTTGTTTTTATTCTTTTAAGCATATTGTATTCGTCCATAAAGTAATCAAAATAGTAATCATGAAAATTTTCTAGTAATAAACTATCAAATTCTATATAATCATCCTTTCTCAAAACATTGCCTTTAAGTTCTGCTTTTTCTAGGATATTTAAAAAACCTACTATACCCATATTAAAGAACCATTCTCCCTTATAAACTCTCAATTTCATATTAATCACCTCCACTCTATCGCATCTAAATAGCCAAATCCTTGTGCTCTTTTGAATCCAAGTCCTAGTTTGTAAATATCATCCAAGTCCTTTGGGTTTCCCTTTAGTATGAATTTCCCCTTATATCCATTCACATATTGATAAGGTTTTCCTGTTATATTTTTAAATTCTCTCAAACTTTCTTTTACTACTACCTTCGTCATATTTACATTCTCAAACTCTAATTTTTCTGATAAACCATAGCCCCTATAGTTTTTCAATACTTCATTTGATATATAGTTTAATTCATCTAAATATTCCCTCTCATCTACATCTAAAAACTTACCCTCTCTTGACTTTATACAAACTGGTGATATTGCATTAAATAAAACACTCCTCCCCAACACTTCTTTTTCTTTTACTAAATCAATTCTTTCTTTATACAATTCATATTCTTTGTACACAATTTTTTTAGAATTTATAACTCCATTATATATATGCAGCCCTAGCTCTAAATCTGGTGTACTTATGCTTAATATAACCCTATCCTTAATATTAAAATTATCACCATTTACTTCGTATCCTTTTAAATAAACAGCAAAGGTAAAATTCTTAGTCCTTTTATTGTTTTTATCTTTGTAGTAATACATGTTCTTATAGTATTCATTGCTAGATTTCTTAATAGCTTCCTTTATAACACTCATAAATAATGTATTATATGATATTGGAATCTTTTCTGTCTTAAAGTCAATCTTCATTCGCATATTATCACCTCTCTCTTTTTATAAATTTTAATTAAATATATATTTTATACAGGTTGAAAATTATTAACCTTGTATTAATATCACTTCTATAACACAATATTATCACCCATCCCCGAACTATAGCTAAGGGATTAAAAATTAATTTGTAAAATTTAGTATATATTTTTCATTTTTTCTATTTCCATTATTATGTCACTTTTTAATTTATCTGGTTTTATAACTTCTACATTTGATCCCATACTTAAAACCCAACTCTTTATTTCTGTGTATCCTCGTATTTTAGCTTTAAATATTATAGAGTTATCTTCACATTCAATAATTTTCTGATTTTCTACCCATACTTTCTCACTTATAATAATTGAAAATGGATATTTAACTTTTAAAATAATATCAATTTCATCATCTTTATATATTCCTATACTATTTTTACTATATTCTCTCCAGCTAAAAGTTTTATCTATTTTGTACTTTTCTTCTAAAATAGTATAGTCCGATATTCTGCAAACTTTAAAATCTATAAATTTATCTCGTTTCTCACAAAATGCAACCATGTATGTGTCTCCTTTATAATTAAAAAGACCATATGGATGAACTGTTCTTATGGTATGTCCAGAATTAATAGAATAATATTTTATTTTTAGTTTTTTATTAGTTATATAGGATAAAGTTATATCTGCATATTTCTTTCTCTGAAATTCATGATTGTAATTGCATTTTGATTGAATAGTGAAATAATTCATTGGTGTGATTTCTTCATCTGTCTTTGATACTAATTTTATTTTTTCAACAATATCACTAAATTTTTTTTGATATATATCATTACTATACTTTAATTTTTCACTTATAGATTCTAAAACTATTAGTTCTTCAAATGATATACTGATATTTGATATACTGTTACTCTTATCAATTTCATATCCCCCGTATGCTCCATATTTAGATATAATGAATATACCAGCTTCATCTAGATATGTTTTATACTTTTGTATCTGCCTTTCACTAACCTCTAATTCTCGTGCTAGATCTTTGCATTTCATCTTACCCCTGCTTTGCAAAAGTACCATCATTTTTAAGGTATTTCCTACTAAACTTATTCTTCTCGCCTCCCTTTTTTAATTGTATTTCTACAAAGATAGATACTTTTCCTTTATAATTTACAAATTTCATTTTCAGTCAAGTAAACTAATAACTAAGTATAGAAGCATTTATTGCTTTTTACATTGTTTATATGAAACTATATAAGTATAATATCTAGTATAAGACCTATAAAGGAGGAACATTTTGTACAAACTAAACTATAAAAATATGAGTGTAAAATACACTATAACAAAAAAATCTACGAAAAAAAATATCTCACTATATGTAAAGTATCCAGGTGTAGTTAGTGTAGTTGCCCCTAGTTATACAACTGATAAATTTATACATGATTTTGTGAAATCTAAGTCCAATTGGATTTTTAATAAAATAATAACTTTTAAAAATATCGAGAAAAACTCATCTAAATTTAGTCTAGATGATAAAAGTAAAATATCCTATATGGGCAAAGAATATCAAATAAATATAATAAAACATAATTTAGAAAAAAAAATATCACTCCAATCATTGGAAGTGATAGATAATAAATTTATATTAAATATTAACTCAGATAAAAATCAATCAGAAATTGTAAGCAAACTGCTAATAGATTATTATATTAAACAAGGAACTATAGATATAGGTGAGAGAGTTTCTATTTATGCCAAAAAATTAGGTATTTATCCTAAAAAGATAAAGGTTAAATGTCAAAAAACCAGTTGGGGGAGTTGCTCATCTCTTGGCAATATATACATAAATTATAATCTGCTTCTAGCCCCTATAGATATAATAGACTATGTTCTCGTACATGAACTTTGCCATTTTATTGAAATGAACCACTCCAAAAACTTCTGGAAATTAGTAGAAAATATTGTGCCAGACTATAAAGTTAAAAGACATTGGCTTAAGGAAAATGGGCATTCACTTAGATTCAAATAGATAATGTCTGCTATTTATACTTTATATTTGGAAGTTATACTTATAACTTCACTAGGGTTTTTATATAGCCATTCATAAAAACCCTCTCCACTAGATGCTACACTTTTACCTATATCAAATAAAATTTCCGGCAAATCGCTAGCTTTAAAATCGCCTAATGAGTTACCTAATCTAGTTTTATTTAATCCAAATTCTCCATCTACATATAATTCAAACGCATCTGTAAGTTCTCCATCTATTTTTTTCATCTTACCTGTTAGCCCAATTCCTCCTATTTGATGAACTCCACATGAGTTCTGACATCCCGATATATAGATTCTAGGCATCGCATTTAAAATAGTGTTATCTCCATTGGTTTGTTTTTTAAAGTAATCTATTATTGATCTTAGATTTTTTTGGCTGTTTTGAACTCCCATTTGGCATATAGGCACACCTATACAAGATACACTCTTTTCTAAACTAGTATTACCACTTATTGAGTTGCTTATATCCAAAATTCTTTCAGCTTCTTTTCCATCTAAATTTATTAAGTATATTCCCTCGGTCATTGCCAATCTTACTGAGGCATACTTTGTTTTATCCAACTCATTAAGTATTTTCTCTAAATCTGTTCGTAATAACTGACCTCCTATTGGATGTATATAAACACTATAAAACCCTTTTTGTTTTTGATTAAATAGTCTTGGATCCTTTATTTGAGTTTCTATTCCTAAGTCAGGATATTCTATAGGAACTGGATTGAGACTTAAACTTCCTTTTTCTTTTTCCCTTTTTACATATTCCCTAAATTTTTCTAAGAATAAATCTTTTCCAAGCTTTGAAACCATATATCTAACTCTAGCTTTAGACTTGTTTTTGTAGTCACCTTCGTCCATAAAAAGTTTAGTTAATCCTTCTACATAATAAAGGGCATCGCTAGGGTCTATAAGTTCTTCAAGTTCTAGACCTACAGCAGGATTTCTACCCAAACCTCCGCCTACAAAAACACTAAAATATGGTTTGTTATCTTTTAGTGTTGCTATAAATCCTAAGTCTTGTACTGTACAATGTGCCTCATCTTTTTTTGAACTAGAATAAGATACTTTTAATTTTCTTGGCAAATTATATGTAGTAATCTTATTCATAAAATATTTATCTGTAGCAACAGCATAAGGTGTTACATCAAATGCTTCATCAGGATCAACTCCAGATAACGGGGACAAACCTACATTTCTAGGGTAATTACCTCCACTTCCCCTTGTGAATATATCCTTTTTTATTCCCTCTTCCATTATCTTACATACTGAGTCAACATCTAGATTATGAAGCTGTATAGCCTGTCTAGTTGTGAGATGAATTCCATCTAAATTGTACTCTTTAACAAAATCATAAATTGTACGTAACTGTTCTCTAGATACTACCCCAGAAGACACCCTAAGTCTAATCATAAATGACTCTTGATTTCCCTGTGCATAAACACCGTATCCTCCAGAAAAACCTTTATAATCCATTTTTGAACTTTCTCTATTTAGAAATTTTAAACACTGTTCTCTAAAATTTGGAATATCTGCTAATAATACTTCTTTTAATTTTTCCATTTTACACCTCTAGTTATAATTAATAATCATAACTATATTATTGGCAATATATATATAATAATGTACTTAATTATATACTTTAACTTATTTTAATTTTAATATACTAAACATAAATCACCTAAATATAAACCTATTGAATATAAATAATCTATTCTAATGAAAATATTATAAATAATCTATTCTATAATATTTTCTTTATTTTAAAAATTATAATCCCCACTATAACTATACCAGCCATTCCTAGTAATATTAAAGGATAACCATAAACCCAATTGAGCTCTGGCATATACTTAAAATTCATCCCGTAAATCCCTGTAATTATTGTTAGTGGTGCAGATATCCCAGTTAATACTGTTAGTTTAGTTATCAATGAATTTGTCTCTTCTGCCATACGGGATGAGTAAATATCTAGTAATTTATCTGCCAGTTCTCTAGTGGATATTGCAAAATTGTATAGTTTATCTATTCCAAAATCTATACCTTGTACGTTTTCTAAGTTAAATTTTTTTACATCAGAATACTTTAGGTATCTTATATTTCCTTTAACTATCCTATCACCTATATATAATAAAGGTCTTGTGTTTTTCACTATTTTTCTAGTCATCGATCTTATATCATTAATTCTTGTAATTTGAATATCAGACTTTTCATCTAGTATGTCATCTTCTATCTCTAGTATCATATCCTCAACTTTTTCCAATGATTCAAATTCATGCACTATTATCTCATTGAAAATTAAATAGTTGATTTTGAAAAGAGAAACTGTAGGGTTTTCTTCCATATGTAGTTTTTTAGTTATTATATTTTTTATAAATTTATACAAGAAGTGATCTTCATCAACAACAACAAGTATAAAATTTTCTGATAGATATATATTCACTTCTTTGACTTCATACTTTTCACCTAAGAGTTCAAATGTATTTAGACTTAAAAAATCATAGTCATCAAATAAATCTAGCTTTATAACCTCATCAAATTCCAAACATTCCTCAAATGTAACCTCATCTATATCTAAAGGCTTTTTAAATAATCTTAAGTTCTTAGGTGTCGTTAACATAAGATATGAATTATCCTTTTTATAAAACTTTCTACTAAAACTCTTAGTTCCATTTATAACTTCATTAGTTTCTAAATTTAAAATATGCAATATTAACACCAACTTTTTTATATTATTTATATATATTACATCAAAAATATATCTTTATTCCTATTATTGTTAAAAAAATATAAACACAAGAAGTTTACTCCGTATTTTAAATTTAAGAGCAAATTTCCTGTGTTTAAATTTATCGTATATATATATTTATATATATTATTTATTATATTGTATCTACAGTATTTTCCTCATAACTTATCCAATCACTATAACTACCTGCATAAAGTTTGTGATTTACTCCAGCCTCTGTAAGTGCCAAGCTATTTGGGCATGCTGTTACCCCTGATCCACAATAAACTATAACTTCATCATAATCATTTAATTTACTAAAAAGTTCTTTTAGTTTATCTTGTGATTTTATAGTAAATCCATCTTCAGCTTTATCTAATATATCCATCCAGAAGTAATTTAAAGCCCCTGGTATATGACCTGCTCTTTTGTCTACTGGTTCAAATTCACCAATATATCTTTTATTTTCTCTAGAATCAACTATAGCTACTCTTTCATTGTCGATTCTATCTTTTACATATTCCATATCTACAATCATATCTTTATTAACGTTGACTTTAAATTCTGATTTTTCTATAGGCTCTACATCTGATGTAACTTCTCCGCCTACTGATTTAAATGCTTCTATTCCACCATTTAATACATATACTTCTTTGTGTCCTAAATACTTTAGTATCCACCAAAGTCTAGCAGGTCCTGCTAAGTCACCTTCATCATAGGCAACTACTATAGACTCATTACTTATCCCTATATTTTCAAAAGTTTCTTTTAATTTCTCTATTTTTGGAAGGGGATGTCTTCCTCCGTGTTCTCTAACTTCGCTTGATAAATCTTTTTCTAAATCGACTCTTACTGCCCCTTTTATATGTTCCTTTTCGTAACTTCTCTTACCGTACTCCTTGTCCATTAAGTCGAATCTACAATCAACCACTACTAAATTTTGCTTATTTAAATTTTCTTTTAACCAATTTACACTAACTATATTTTTCATATTGTATCTCTCCTATAAAAATATATTTCCTTTTAAATGCAAATATATTATACTACAATAACCAATTTTATGATATATACTTGAAATTTATACAGAATGATTTTAATTTTTGTAAAATTTTGTATTTTTATTTAATTATTTAGTCGATCGTTTTTTACCTACTAGGAATTTAATTATTTGTAACAATTATACCCATTATAGATATTATATAGTATAGGTTTTTTAAGGGGGGTTTATGTATGTTTAAAAAAATTATAGCAATTGTCAGTTCTGTGGCTTTAGGATCAGTATGTTTAACTGGATGTAGCTCTCAAAGTGCTGAAAATAAAAAGCTAGATAATGTTACCATTGCAGAAGTTACTCATTCTGTTTTTTATGCGCCTCAATATGCAGCTATAACTAAAGGTTTTTTTGAAGAAGAAGGTATTAAGGTCGACCTTATAAATACTCAGGGTGCTGATAAAACTATGGCTGCCCTAATTTCAGAAGAAGCTCAAATAGGTTTGATGGGACCTGAAGCCTCTATATATGTTTATAACCAAGGAAATGAAAACTACGCAGTAAACTTTGCTCAACTTACTAAAAGAGATGGAAGCTTTTTAGTTGCAAGAGAAAAATCAGATAATTTTTCTTATGAAGACTTAAAAGGTAAGGAAATTCTAGGCGGAAGAAAAGGTGGAGTTCCACTAATGACATTAGAGTACCTTCTAAAAGAAAAGGGTATTGATATGGGTGAAAACACTTCAGCTGGAGAAGCAAAAGTAAGAACAGATATTCAATTTGGGGTAATGGCCGGTGCTTTTGCTGGTGGAGAAGGAGACTACACTACTGCATTTGAACCAACTGCTACAGCAATGGAAAAAGACAAAACTGGATATGTTGTTGCATCTATAGGTGAAGATGCTGGAGAAATTCCTTTTACAGCTTATTCTACTACTAAATCATTTATAAAGGACAATAAAGACTTAGTACAAAGATTTACTAATGCAGTTTATAAAGGTCAATTATGGGTTCAAAAATCTTCTAGTGAAGATGTTGCCAAGGCAATGCAACCATTCTTTGAAGATATAGCTTTAGATGATTTAGTCAAAGTTGTTGATAGATATAAATCAATAGATGCTTGGTCTCAAGATCCTGTATTAAAAGAAGAAAGTTTAAACCGTCTTATGAATGTTATGAAAGAAGCTGGAGAACTTGATAAAGAACCTCCTTACAAAGATATAGTTAATACGGATTTTGCAAACACTGCTATAAAAAATATTAAAGATAAATAACATAAAAAGGGATACCTCTAAGTAAAATTGGTATCCCTCTATTTTCTATCTATTTATTATTATTGTTGTATCCATTAAACTGTTGTTGATTTTGGTTTTGTAAATTTATATACTTAGCAGGTTGTATAGTAGACACTGCATGTTTATATATCATATTTTGCTGTCTGTTTTCCCCTTCTACTAATATTATATAACTGTCAAATCCTCTAACATACCCTTTTACCTGAACCCCATTAACCAAGTATATAACCACTGCTACTTTCTCTTTCCTTGCATTGTTTAGAAATAAGTCCTGTAGATTTAAAACCGAATTTTTCATTAGATTGGTTCCTCCCAAAAATTAAATATTAGTTATTTTCAAACTCCATACTATTCACAATCTTTATTTTTTAGTATATTTACTATCTTCTATTTTATAGAACTTATAATAAATTTTCAACATGAAGTATTATATCTTCTTCAAGTAATTTAATGTCCTCGTATTTGTCTAAATCAAACCATTTAGCCAAGTCATACCTTTTAAACCAAGTTATTTGCCTTTTTGCATATCTTCTTGAATCCCTTTTTATTATTTCTATAGCTTCATCATAGCTATACTCTCCATTTAAATACTTTATTATCTCTTTGTATCCTATACCCTGCATAGATATCATGTCCTTAGTGTATCCCCTATCTAAAAGGTCTTTTACTTCATCTATAAGTCCATTTTCCAGCATTATATCTACACGTTTATTTATTCTTTCATATAAATGTTCTCTGTCTCTGTTTAAGACTATTATTATAGGTTCATATTTTTCATTAAATTTTAAATCACTAGAAAAGTCATTCATCTTCTTGCCACTAAGGCATACTTCTAGTGCTCTTATAACCCTTTTTGTGTTGTTTTTATGTATTCTATTTGCAGCTTCTTCATCTAACTCTTTTAGTTTGTTGTGCATATGGTCTATACCTTTTTCTTTTAGTTCAATTGATAATTTGTCTCTTAGTTCATTGTCTGCACTGGATTTGGCAAAATCCATCTTATATATTAAAGAATTTAAATAAAGACCTGTCCCTCCTGTTACTAAAACATTTTTGCCTTCTTTATTGATTTTTTCTATATAAATATCAGCCCTTCTTTGAAATTCAGAGACAGAAAATGCAAAATCTGGATCTACTTCGTCTATCATATGGTGTTTTACTCCATCCATCTCCTCATTTGTAACCTTTGCACTCCCTATATCCATATGCTTATATATTTGCATAGAGTCAGCCGATATTATTTCTGCATTTAATCTCTTAGCTAGTCTTATAGATAAATCCGTTTTCCCAACAGCAGTCGGACCAGTAAGTATTATAATCGGTATCTTATTCATAGTATTCCTTCCCTAAATTTTCATTGTAAGTTTAACTGTTTACATAATTCTTTTGAACATTTTTTCTATTTCGTTTTTTGATATTTCAACCATTATAGGCCTTCCATGGGGGCATGTAAAAGGATTTTCACATTCCTCTATTTGTGATAATAACTTGTCTATTTCTATATTATATATCTTATCATTTGCCTTTATTGCAGACCTACAAGCCATAGATGCAAACTTCTCGCCCTTTAACTCATAGTTGTTTTTTATATCATCTATATTGTCTATTATTTGAAGTATAAATTTTTCTGATTCTGGTAATCCAAATATATTAGGTACACTCCTTATAACTATATGATTGTTTCCAAACATCTCTATTTCAAAACCAAATTTTAAAAACAAATCTAGGTGCTTTTCAACTTGTAAAATATCAACACTTGAAAGTTCCATTACTATAGGATCAATTAACATTTGTATGTCTATATCTCGGCTATAGAATTTATTCATGTACTTTTCATATAGTACTCTCTCGTGTGCTGCATGCTGATCTAGTAAATACATAGAATCTTCCTTGCATAGGATTATATACGTATTAAATACTACACCTATTACATTATAACCACTTAGAGTAAATTTAGTACTTTTTTGCAAAGTCTTTTCTTTTTCAAAACTCGTATCTTCAAAAAATCCCTCTTGAATACCTTCATCTTCTACAATATCTTCACTATTGTTGTCATCTTCTTTATATGATACAGTATTATCTAAATCCTTGCTTATATTATCTAGTATTTTTAAACTTTCCTTATTTATATTGTCAACTGATAGCTTTGTATCTAGCATTCTCTCTGATTTTTTGTTTATAGATTCCAAAACCTCACTAACAGATTTAAATGAATTTAAATCCTCATCCTTAGGAACTGTCACAACTTCTATTTTATTGTCTTCTTTATTGTCCGGATTATTTTCTGGGTTATTTTCTGTATTGTATAACTGATTCTCTTTTTTGTTTACATATTTATCATCATAGTTTTTGTATATACCAACTAGGTTAGATTGCAATAACTTACCCTTTAAGTAGTCTTTAAGCTCTACATATATTTCCTTTTCACTTTCAAATTTTATCTCCATCTTATTTGGATGTATATTTACATCTATAGTAGATGGATTAACCTTTAAGTTTAAAAAACATACAGCATGCTTGTTTATAGGTATAATAGACTTGTAACTCTCAGATATCGCATCTAATATAACTTTACTTTTTACAAATCGATTGTTTATATAAATGTGTTGAAGATTTTTATTTGCTCTATATACATTATTTGTACCTATATATCCACTTAGTTCAAAGTGATTATTTTTAAAATCTATTTCTACTAAGTTTTCAGTTACATCCTTTCCATAGACACTCCTTATTACATTTATAAGTTTCCCATCTCCAGGTGTATTTAACATTGGTTTATTGTTATTTATATATTTAAATTGTATTTTGGGGTTTCCTATTGCCAGCTTATTTATTAAATCACTAATATTTATAGTTTCTGCATGTGTTGATTTTAGAAACTTTTGTCTAGCTGGTGTATTAAAAAATATGTCACTTATTATTAGTGTAGTACCATTTACACATCCTATAGGTTCTTTTAATATTACCTTTCCACCCTCTAAAACTACCTTTGTCCCAATAGGTTCATCTTTAGTTTTTGTAATCATCTCTAGTTTTGATACTGAAGATATTGAAGCTAGTGCCTCACCTCTAAATCCTAGAGAATATAAATTATCCAAATCCTCCAACCTTTTTATCTTGCTTGTAGCATGTCTTAAAAATGACTTATCAACTTCACTAGATAAAATACCTATTCCATCATCTGTAATTCTAATTAGTTTTTTGCCTCCATCAACTATCTCTATAGTAACTTTAGATGAGTTGGCATCTATACTATTTTCTATAAGTTCTTTTACTACAGAAGAGGGTCTTTCAACTACCTCTCCTGCAGCTATTTTATTTATTGTCAAATCATCTAATACATTAATTTTATTTTTCATTTTGCACCTCCATGAGGTAATTTAAATATTATTTGTTTTTTGCCTTTTTGTGAAGACTATATAACACATTCATTGCATCTAATGGGGTCATATTCAAGATATCTAAATCCAAAATTTCTTTTATTAAGATATCATCAGTATCATCATTTTTCATAATATCAAATGCTATTTGTGTAGTTTGAGCCTCACTACTCTCTTTTTTGTTGTTTAATTGTTCTTCTAATTTTTCATAATCTACTTTTATGTGTTTGTAATTTTTTAAGAGTATTTCGTGCTCTGCTCTTAATGCCTCATATTTATTTTTAAAATCATTATTTGTAATTCTAAATATTTCTTGTTCTAACTCAATTACTTTATCTCTATTGTCTACAGCTAAATTTTTTCTATCTTCACTTCTTTTTTTATTTATATTTATGTTATTATCTACATGGTTTTTCTCTAAGTCTTTTAAAATATTTTTTGCCCTATCTATTACCTCATCTGGAAGTTTCGCTAGTTTCGCAACGTATATTCCATAGCTTTTATCTGCCCCTTGTGGAATGATTTTTCTAAGGAAAATTATACTTTCTCCCTGTTCTTTAACAGCTATTGAATAATTTTTAACTTCATCAAATTTATTTTCAAGGTCTGTAAGTTCATGATAGTGAGTAGCAAATAAAGTCTTACATTTTATATGACTTTGAATATACTCTACTATCGACCATGCCAAGCTTATACCATCATAGGTACTTGTCCCTCTTCCGATTTCATCAAGTATCACTAAGCTTTTTTCTGTTGCATTCCTTAGTATTTGAGACACTTCAGTCATCTCAACCATAAATGTAGACTGACCTTGTGATAAATCATCACTTGCACCAACCCTTGTAAAAATTCTATCACATACAGATATATTTGCATACTCAGCTGGAACAAACGAGCCTATGTGTGCCATCAAAACTATTATTGCACTCTGCCTCATATAAGTGGATTTTCCTGCCATATTAGGTCCTGTTATTATGTTTATTATATTTTTCCCAGTGTTTAAATAAGTATCATTTGGTACGAAATTTTCTTCTCCTATTATATTTTCAACCACGGGATGACGTCCATTTCTTATATCCAACTTATTTTCTTCGTTTATTTCTGGTTTTATATATCCGTTTATATGAGCTACAGTTGCTAGAGATGTAAGTACATCTATATTTGCAATTGTTTTAGCCACCTTTTGTATTCTATCTATATTTTTATATATAGTTTGCCTAATTTCTACAAATATTTCATACTCTAATACTTTTATTTTTTCCTCTGCATTAAGTATCTTATCCTCTATCTCTTTTAATTCCCCTGTTATAAATCTTTCTGCATTGCTTAGAGTTTGCTTTCTTATATATCCATCATCAATTTTTGCTGATTGTAAATTTGCCTTTGTTATTTCTATATAGTATCCGAAAACCTTATTAAATCCAACTTTTAAAGATTTAACCCCTGTTTTTTCCCTCTCTCGATTTTCCACTTCTTTTATCATAAAGGCGCCGTTTTTAGATATATCTCTAAGTTCCTTTAGTTCATTGTTAAATTCAGATTTAATTATATTTCCGTCTTTGATAGTTATTGATGGCTCTTCAATTATAGCCTCATCTATTAAATTGTAAATATCTTCTAATGTATCTAGATTTTCTATACTTTCTCTGAGTGTTTTTGCAGTTGATAAATCTATGATTTCCTTTAGGTTTGGAAGCTTTTCTATAGAGTTTCTTAAGTTTATCATCTCTTTTGGTGTTACTTTTTCAAATGCTATCTTTCCACAGATTCTCTCTATATCATAGATATTTTTTAATATATCGTTTAAGTCTTCTCTTAACCCAAAATCATTTTTTATCTCTTCTATTAGATTTAATCTCTCTTCTATCTTATTTTTATTTACCAACGGTTCCTCAACATATTTCCTAAGCAATCTTCCACCCATAGCCGTAGATGTTCTATCAAGCACATGAAGCAAAGATCCCTTCTTTTTGTTTCCTCTTATAGTTTGAGTTAGTTCTAGATTTACTCTAGTGAACATATCAAGTACCATAAATTCAGATGAATTATATATATTTATATTATTTATATTAGATGTTATTTGCTTTTGAGTATTGTATATATAGTTTAAAAGTATAGATAAACTCAACTTTATTGCGCCAGAATTATCTAACTTTAAACTCCTTAAATACTCTTTTGAAAAATATTTATTTAATATATCCGTATCCAAGTATTCTTCACTAAATTTTTCATTTATGTATATATTGCTAAGGATTGCTATGTCTTTAATTTCTGGCATAAACCCTAAGTCATTTAGTATTATTTCTGTTGGGTGTATTTTAGCTATTTCCTCTACTACCTTGCTTGAATGTAGATATGTGGCGTTTACCTCTCCCGTACTTATATCCACATATGTTAGTCCTACATTCTCATCTTCTTTATACAGAGCTAGTAAGTAGTTGTTTTTTTTATTTTCAAGTAAATTTCCCTCTAAAACAGTTCCAGGAGTTATTACCCTTATTACATCTCTTTTTACAATTCCTTTTGTAGTAGCAGGATCTTCCATTTGTTCTCCTATTGCTACCTTGTACCCGTTTTCTACAAGCTTTGATATATACGAATTAGCCGAGTGAAATGGAATTCCACACATTGGCGCACGATCTTCAAGCCCACATGATTTCCCGGTCAATGCTATTTCAAGTACTTTTGAAGCTACAACTGCATCTTCAAAGAACATTTCATAGAAATCTCCCAGCCTAAAAAATAGGATACAGTCCTGATATCTATCCTTTACATCAAAGTACTGTTTCATCATTGGAGTAAGTTTGTCTCTATCTATTTGCATCTTCGAACCTCCTTTGCTTCTAAATATTTATTATATCACAGTTACTAAGTATTATTAATATTGGACAAAAAAATAATACATGCCCAAAATATTTATATGGAACATGCATTATTTTCTAGTTAAACTAAAGTAATTCAAGTATTTCTTTTTTTAATTTAGAGATGTCATCTGAACTATATTCATTATCCTGACTTCTATCAATAAAGAACTCTTTTTTTACTACCGCTGGCCTTTTAGATAGTACATAAACCCTATCTGATAGCATTATAGCTTCATCTATATCATGAGTTATAAGAAGTATAGTAGAGTTGACCTTTTTTTTAACATCTAATAGCCATTTTTGCATAGAAGTTTTCGTTATTGAGTCAAGTGCTCCAAAGGGTTCATCTAAAAGCATTATGTCATTAGAATTCATAAATGTTCTAAGGAAATTTGCCCTTTGTTTCATTCCCCCGGAAAGCTCTTTTGGATATTTATATTCATACCCACTAAGTCCAAAAATTTCAAAGTATGGTTTTACTACCTCGTGAGCTTTTTTCTTTTTCTCTTTTTTTAAAATAATAGGAAGAGAAACATTATCTATTATAGTCTTGTATGGCAAAAGCAAATCCTTTTGGTACATATAGCTTAGTTTTCCATCTATATTTAAACTGCCACTACTATAGCTAGTTAAATTTGCTACTATATTAAATATGGTACTTTTCCCACATCCACTTGGCCCTAAGATAGATACAAATTCACCTTCATATACCTTTATATTTATGTCTTTTAAAACTTCTACGTCATCGTAATTTTTACATAAATTTTCTATAGATATTTTTATTTTTTTATTGTGGTAAGAATTCATTAGTATAAGCCTCGCTCGCCTTCATACCTTTTTCTATTAATTTATATTCAGTTAAGAACTCTGTATAATTATTCCATACACTGTCTTTCATTTCTCCCCATCTAGGTGCATCATCTTTGTACTTATCAGCTAGGTACTCCTGACTCTTTATAGCCAATTTTTCATCTATTTCTGGGGCATGTTTTAATAACATTTTAGCAGCTTTTTCAGGATTTTCTATAGAATACTCATAACCCTTAGTAGTTGCCTTTAAAAATTTCTTTGCAAGTTCTGGATTTTCTTTTAATAATTTTTCATTAGATATTATCAAAGGAGTGTAATAATCTAATCTCTCATCTAAATCTTTTACTGGGATATAGTTTAGTTCTTTTCCTATTATCTCTGCATTAACTCCGTCCCATCCTTCAAATATCCATGCAAAGTCTATACTCTTACTTGTAGCTGTAAAGAAATCATCTTGACCGATATCAACTATATTTAACTTGCTAAAATCAGCTCCATTTTTCTTCATAACTGCCTCAAACACTGCATTTTCAGATGGTGAACCCCATCCACCGTAAGTTTTACCTTCAAAATCCTTAGGTGTAGTTATATTTTTTTCTTTAGGTGATGCAAACCCTGATGTGTTGTGCTGTATAACGGTTGCAACAGCCTTTATAGGAAGTGGATCCTTGCTTGTTTTTGCATAAGTAACTTCTTCTTGATAACTTATACCAAAATCAGCTTTTCCTGTAGCAACTAAAGTAGCAGCTCCACTATCAGATGGTTGTACTATTTCAACATCCAATCCTTCTTCTTTGAAGTATCCATTCTCAAGAGCAACAAATAACCCTGTATGGTTAGTATTTGGTGTCCAGTCTAAAACCATAGTTACTTTTTCAAGTTCTTTGCTGTCTTCTTTCTTTTTATCTGACTTATTTGAAGCACAACCTGTTAGAGTTGATAACATAAGTGCACTTGCTAATCCCAGTATACCTAATTTTTTTAGTTTCATGGTAACCTCCAAGTTTAATTAATTTTTAGTTCTTTTTAAGCACTACTTTTTTGATACTTTCACAAACACCTACAAATAATAGACTCAAAATCACAACTATTATAGTCGAGGCAAAAACTTTATCAAGTGCATATGCACTTTTAGATCTTACCATATATACTCCTAGCCCTTGGGTACCCCCCAACCATTCTGCAACAGTAGCTGCCATAACTGCGTAGGTTGACGATATTTTAAGACCTGAGAAAAACTTGTCCATGGACATAGGAAATTTCAAATGTACAAAAGTATTTATTTTGTTTGATTGCATAGTCTTAAATAAATTCAAATAATCTCTGTCTATATTCTCTATTCCATCTACGAAATTTACAAGTATTGGGAAAAAGCATGTTAAGCATACCATCAAAATTTTAGGTAGCTCCCCAAACCCAAACCATATTATAAGTAGTGGTGCTATTGTTATTGTAGGTATCATCTGCGTCACTAACATTATTGGGTAAAAACATTTTTTAAATATAGGTATAAAATCCATAATCACCCCTACTATCAATGAAAGCGATATTGCTATAATTAATCCTAGTACTGCCTCTTCTAAGGTAACTAATGAATGTATGTATAAGTTTTTGTAGTCCTTAGAAAATACCTCTATTATATCTATTGGCGTTGGCAATATGTACTGTGGTATGTTTAAAGTTTCAACTACTACCTGCCAAATAACCAATATAAGTAAAAATGTAGTTATTGGATATATGCTGGATTTTATCCTATCTATGATTTTTAAGTTTTTCATCTATAGTTAAGCCTCCAGATTTTTCATCCACTCTAGCCACTGTTATAACTCTTTCACATCCTAATTCAAATGGTAATTTGTGAACCTTCTTTAAAAGATCAAAAACCTCATCGAATTCGCCTTCAAAAGTGGTACTCATAGCTCCTATTTCATACTTAAGCCCACTTTTTTGTATTTCTTCTATACAAGCATCCACTACCTTGTACATCTCTTCCTCACCTTTATAAGGTCTTAATGGCATTACTGCAACATCTGCTATAACCACTTTAATCACCCTTTCTTATATATTATTTTTTAAAATACAAAATAAAAACCTATCCCATAGGGATAGGTTTGTTTAGCACTCTTGTTTTCTCCCTACGCTGGCATTATCCATACAGGTTAAAGGGTCGAGATAAAAATCTCCTCTCAGCTAATTCGCTCCCCTGAACTATGTAATCTAAATTTTATTATACTACAATTATCATATTTTAACAAATATTGTAGTATAAGACTCTTTGTTTGATTGTACTAATATATATCTATATTTATTTTTCAATTACTTCTGGATTGTATCTTAGTTTATAGGCATATTTTATAAATAAATACACAGTAGCTCCCAAGCATCCATATATTACCCAGGCTATATTGTAGCTATTGAAGGTATCATTTATAAATCCTGAAAATGGTGAAGCTATAGAACATCCCATCATTCCTACAAAGGTTATTATCCCTAGTATAGAAGCATAGTCTTTTTTACCATATAAGTCTCTAGCTAAAAACGGCAACGATACTGTCCCCAAACTGGACCCAATAGAAAATATAATACTAAATACTATACATATAGGCTTGCTCGTTCCAATTGTACATAAAGTAAAAACTATTACAAAGCATATACTTCCAATAAAAAATACCTTTTTTCCACCTATTTTGTCTAATAAATTCCCCATTAAGAATTTTGACGCCATAAGACCTACTAAAAATATAGAATTTATTGTAGCTGCAAAATTTGAACTATGTCCTATATCTGTTATAAAAGAAGGCAAATGAGACAAAAGACCTGTGTTTATAAAATTAAGTATAAACACACCTAAAAGTAACGATTTAAAATGCTTGTTATTTTTTATTTCTTTTAATGTATACCCACTAATATCTAGTTTTAAATTTTTATTTTTAGATTCTCCATAAGGTTGCTGTCCTATACTACTTGGACTTTCTTTTATAAAAATAATTATAATTGGTAAGGTAACAAATAAACATATAAGACCAACTGCCATATACGCTGATCTCCAGCTTCTCGTATTAATTAAAAAATTAATCAGTTGAGTTGCTAAAAATCCACCCACACCAGTAAATGAAAGTACTATCCCAGTTATAAGTCCGCTTTTCTCCTCAAACCACTTGGATATCAATACATTTACAGGAACTGATGTTGCAAATCCCATACCGATTCCGGTCATTACAGAACATATATAAAATAGTGGCAAAGACTCTACAAATGAAAAACCTATAAGCCCAAAACTCGCAAAAACAGTTCCCAAAATCATTGAGTTTTTTATTCCTATTTTATCTATTTTCTTTCCTATAAAAAATGATATTACTGCAAAAGTCATAGTCATAAGCGCCATTTGAACAGAAATTAATGACCTCGATACACCTAAATCATTAGATATGTACTTTACAAATAGCCCCGGCGTATTAAATATAATTCCATAAACAGTTGACATAACTATACATGCACAAATTACTACTATCCATCCATAAAAAAAGTTATTTTTTGTCTTCATAATCTCTCCTGATCTATTTAATTTTTTGTATATTTTAATATTATATCTATATTATAATATATATACAAGCATTTAAATTTTTAAAAGGAGAGTATAATGATTGATGAACTTAAAGAAAAATTTAAAAATTTCAAACCTTACATAAATGGCGAAGAAAAAATGAAAAAAGCTTCTGTTTTAATTCCCATTGTGAAAAAAGATAATTCATATTACATATTATTTGAAGTTAGATCTAAAAATTTAAAAAATCAACCTAATGAAATTTCTTTTCCTGGTGGGAAAATAGAACCTAATGAAACCCCTTATAAGGCTGCTATTAGAGAGACTTGTGAAGAACTTGGTACCTGTAAAGATAATATAGAAATAATCTCTTCACTAGATTTATTTATAACTCCTGCAAAATATATAATACACCCTTATCTGGGTTATATAAAGGACTTGAATTGTTTGGATATAAACGAGGATGAGGTAGATCACGTTTTTATTGTTCCTATAAAGCATTTTTTAGAAAATCCTCCTAGTATTTATAACAATACTATTAAGATTGTTCCTAGTGATGATTTTCCTTATGATATAATCCCTAATAAAAGGGAGTATAAGTTTGAGACTGGGGTATATCCTACTTTATTTTATAAGTATGAGGATTATATTATATGGGGGATAACTGCAAGGATTTTGTATAATTTTCTTGGTTTTTTGACTTCTTAGGAATCTAGTTAAAAAGTGTGCATTTAAATGATATTTAATCACTCCAAATGCACACTTTATCTCAATCAAATATATCTATTTTTTTAAAACACCATTTAATGCAAAAGTCTTAGCTTCAACTATCTCAACCATTACTAACTTACCGATTAAATCGTCATTTCCACCTTCAAAATTCACAAGTTTATTTTGTCTTGTTCTTCCTGCAAATTTAGTTTCATCTTGTTTACTTCTTCCCTCTACTAAAACTTCTACAGTTTTTCCTTCATATTCTGCATTTATCTCGCCAGATATCTTATTTACAAGTTCTAAAACTCTATTAAATCTTTCATGCTTTATATCATCTGGTATCTGATCTTCCATTTTTGCTGCTGGAGTTCCTTCTCTTTTAGAATATATAAACGTAAATGCAGAGTCATATCTTACCTTTTCAACTACATCTAGAGTATCTAAAATATCTTCCTCTGTTTCTCCTGGAAATCCTATCATTAGGTCTGTTGAAAATGCTATATTTGGAACTTCTTTTTTAGCTTTTTCTATTATTTCTAAATAGTATTCTTTTGTATAATGTCTATTCATTTTATTTAAAAGCCTACTACTTCCACATTGAATTGGTAAGTGTAGAAATTCACATACTTTTTCACAATCCCTCATAGCATATATAACTTCGTCAGATATATCTTTAGGGTGTGAAGTCATAAATCTTACTCTTTCAAGCCCTTCTATATCATTTACCATACGCAGAAGTTCAGCAAATTTTATAGGATTTTCTAAAGTCTTGCCGTATGAGTCGACATTTTGCCCAAGTAGTGTTACCTCTTTTGTACCGTTTGCGACCAATTCCTTTATTTCTGCTATTATATCTTCTGGAGTCCTACTTCTTTCTCTTCCTCTAGTGTATGGAACTATACAGTAAGTACAGAAGTTATTACATCCATACATTATATTTACAAAAGCTTTTAACTCAAATTTTCTATTGCTTCTTAATCCTTCTACAACTTCTCCATCAACGTCCCATACATCAATTAACATTTTTTCTGAATCTATAGATTTAACTAATAGTTCTGGGAATTTATACAGGTTATGTGTTCCAAATATTAAATCAACGTGTCTATATTTAGATTTTAACTCTTTTACTACATGAGGTTGTTGCATCATGCAACCACATACTGCAATTTTTAAGTCAGGATTTTTTCTTTTTGCTAATTTTAAGTGACCAAGGTTCCCATATACTTTTAATTCTGCATTTTCTCTTACTGCACAGGTATTATATATTATTAACTCACATTCTTCTACCATCATCCCTTGAACATAGCCCATATCTTCTAGCATTGCACTTAATTTTTCTGAGTCATGCTCATTCATCTGACATCCAAATGTTTGAATTAAATACTTAGGCTTTTGCTGATGTATAGCATAATACCTTGAATTTATTTCAGATACAGCTTCTATAAATCTGTCTTGTTCTTTTATTTTCTCCATAGGAACTTGTACTTGCTTTCTTTTTCCCATAGTCAATTCCTCCTAGTTCTGTTTTTGCATATGAGAATAATTATACCATATTTATAGTAAATTTCTCAATTAAAGTAAAATCAAATCTTAATTACTTATAGGTTTTTGCTATCTAAATTATACAGTAAATCAATTCATTACATTGTAAAATTTTTCTTCTAAGATCTTGGTATTATTATATTTTTTTAGTAAATACTAATGTTATTATGATAATTTAAGGAGAAGTTTATGGTTATTGTATTAATTAGAAGTATAATACTATATCTAGCTGTTCTAATAGCTCTTAGAGTAATGGGAAAAGGCGAAATTGCTGAGATGAACTCTTATGATTTAGTTATAACACTGCTAATAGCAGAGGTAGCCTCCCTTCCCATGGAGGATAATAGCTTGCCTATTATCTACGGAATAGCTTCTATAACTGGTCTTGTACTTATGCAGACTTTAATCTCATATTTGTGCTTAAAAAGCAGAAGTTTTGCCGCACTTTTATCTGGGAAGCCATCTGTCTTAATTAGTAAGGGCAAAATTAATTACAAGGAGTTAAAAAAAGAGAGAATAAGTATAGATGAGTTATTAGAGCAACTTAGAATAGAAGGTTATTTTCATATTAAGGATGTTCAATATGCAATACTGGAAACAGACGGAAACCTTAGTGTACTCCCTTCGTCTGAATATAATAGTACTCCAACTAAGGAATTTAAACATCTACCTTTAGTATTAGTTCTTGATGGTAAAATTATAGACGAGAATCTTGATATGCTTGCTAAGGATAAAAATTGGCTAATAAGCACTCTAAAATCACACAATGCTGATAATATAAAAGACGTATTAATATGTGTTTTAGATGAAAATGACAAAATATTTATCCAGAAAAAACAAAGTTAAACTCAATCGAGGTGATTAAATTTTGAAGTCTTTATTTTCAGTTTTAACATGGACTTTTATATTTTTATTTCTAGGTTTTTATATAAATACAGAAATCGAAAATTTTTCAACTAAATATGAAAATAAAATAAGCGTAATTGAAAATCATATAATCGAAAACAATTGGGATGATGCTAAAGAAGATCTTGAAGATTTAACAAAATCTTGGCATAAAGAAAAAAATATTTGGTACAAACTTTTAAATCACGAATATTTCAATAATGTATCTCGTAATCTAAATATTTTAGATAAGGCTATTTCACTGAATGACAAGCCACTATCATTTGAACAGATTGAACTAATCAAAATGGCTTTAGATAATATAGTCGAAAGTGAGAGATGTGATTTAAATCATATTTTCTAATATCCTTTTAAATACTTAAAATAAAAATCAAAATAGCTTTTTATGATAAAATCTATTTATTTAGAAATTATCATAGAAAGCTATTTTTTGTTCTAATATTTTACTTTGTATAGAGATAATCCTTTTGCAAGTGCTGTCTCTGATGCTTTGGTTCTATCCTTAAGTTCTAACATTTCCTTTATATCTATTGGTTTCTTTTTCCCTAATCCAACTTCTATAAGAGCTCCTACTATTATTCTAACCATATTATATAAAAATCCATTTCCCTCTATATAAATTTCTATTAGATTTTTATTTTCTTTTATATTTATAGCGTAGATTTCTCTTATATTAGACTTCTTTTTAGATTTAGATGATGCAAAGCTTGTGAAATCATGCTCGCCAACTAGATATTTACTGGCCTCTATCATCAATTCTAAATTTAATTTTTTATTTATATGTAGTGCATATTTCCTAGTAAAAGGATCGTGGAATTTATTATTGTCTATCTTATATAGATAAGTTTTTGTCTTTACATTATATCTTGAGTGAAATCTCTCATCAACTTCTTCCATTTCTTTTACTACAATATCCTCTGGCAAGTACTCATACAGATATCTTTGCATTTTAGGTATAGAATCTTCAAACTTAGTCTTGAAATTTACAACCTGACCATGTGAATGAACACCCATATCTGTTCTTCCAGATCCGATTATCTCTATTTCTTCACCTGTCATTTTACTAAGAACTGTTTCTAGTTTTCCCTGTATTGTCATATCGTTATCTCTAAGTCTTTGAAATCCTTTGTATCTTGAACCATCGTATGCTACTACCATTTTTATATTTCTCATGTTTTCCTCTTTTCAAAATTTAATCAAAGTTTAAATTGATTCTATTAGTTTATTTTTTATTGTAAATGTTATACATGTTCCTAAGTCTTTTTCACTTTCTATAGACATTTCACCGCCATGTAACTTAACTATTTCGTTACTTATAGCTAGTCCTAAACCACTTCCTGCTTTGTTGTAATCTTCTTGGAAAAATTTATCTAATACCTTTGTTAGATTTTGTTTTTCTATTCCTGCTCCATTGTCTTCAACTTTTACAGTCGTATACGTATCATCTTGTGATACTATTACCTTTATGTAGCCTTCGTTTTTAGTGAATTTAATTGAATTCTGTATCAGATTTATAAGTACCTGTCTTAGTCTGTTTTTGTCCCCCTGAACACTTACTATATTCTCGGTTTCAAATTCAGCAATTAAAGCTATGTCTTTTTCATCTGCTTTTACTCTAAGTTGGTTTACTACTCCAGTAGCCAATGCCTTTATGTCGACAATATCTATCTGAAGTTTTATTCTATCTGAAGAAAGGCGTGAAAAATCTAGAAGTTCCTCAACCAGTTTTATAAGTCTTTCAGTCTCATCCTGGATAATACCCAGCCCTAAATCCAACTCATCTTTTGTTATACCATCATATCCGAGTGTTTCACTCCAACCTTTTATAGATGTTAGAGGTGTTCTTAGTTCATGTGATACAGATGATATAAACTCTTCTTTTAATTTTTCACTTTTGTCTATTTCTGATGCCATATGTTCAAAAGTTTGAGCCAAATCACCTATCTCATCATTTGGGATATTAGTATTTTTTAGCTTTATACTGTAGTTCCCATGGGCTAATTCATTGGCAAATTGTTTTAATTCTCTAAGTGGTCTTATTAGAGTTTCAGCAAATTTAAGACTTATTGATATTGCAATAAGCAAAATAAATATACCTGCTAATATAAGCCCTATTTCAACCTTAAATATAGCATTATCAATTCGGTCCAAAGAAACTGTATATCTTACAACTCCTTCTACAATATTGTTTACCTTTAGAGGCGCTGAAATACTCATAACATGCTCCCCTGTATCCTCTATTTTGTAAGTATATGGAGTTAGATGTTTTGAGTCCCTTAAGGCGTTTTCAACATCCTCATACTCCGCTTTTTCTTCAGTATTAAAGCTATATTGATCTATTATTATATTCCTGTTTTTGTCTATTATCTGAATCCCAAAGCGGGGGTTATTTTCTACACTTTGAATTTCAAAGATTTTATTTATTTTGTTCTCAAAGCTTGTTGTTTCCATAGTTACTGTATTATATACATTATTTGTATAGTCAACTTGAGATTTTAATAACTGTCTTACAGAATCATAGTAATAATTTTGAATATATAACATGAATAATCCTTCAAATAAAGTAACAGTTATAATAATTATAGTGAAATAGTTTTTTATTACTTTTTTTCTTAAGCCTTCAAAATGTAGCACTATTATTCTTCCTTTCTAAAACAGTATCCATAACCCCAAATAGTTTGTATATATTTTGGCTTTGATGGGTCATCCTCTATTTTATTTCTTATTCTTCTTATATTTACATCTACTATTTTAAAATCATATAGGTAGTTAGTTCCCCAAACCTCATCTAATATTTGATCTCTGCTTAGTGATTGTTTTGCATTAGATATTAGGTATTTTACTATTGAAAACTCTGTCGGTGTAAGTTCTATTTCCTCATTATTTTTGAATAATTTTCTCTTGTCTATATCAAGTACAAATGGTGGAGACACTATTTGATTGTTTTTAGTCTGAGATTCATCTTTGCTGACCCTTCTAATTAGGGCAGATACTCTAACTAATAATTCTTTTATACTAAACGGTTTTATAATATAGTCATCAGCCCCAGATATAAATCCTTCTATTTTGTCATCCTCTTGTGCCTTAGCTGTCAACATTATTATTCCAACTTGGTCAAAATTTTGTCTTATAAACTTACATACTTCTATACCGCTTATATCTGGAAGCATTACATCCAATAACGCTATTTTTATTCCTTCTTCTGTTTTCATCTTTTCTATAGCTTCTTGTCCAGTTCCTGCCTCTATTATTTCATAACCTTCTCTTTTTAAGTTTATACTAACAAAACTTCTAATTCCTATTTCATCTTCTAATATAAGTATTTTTTCCTTCATATTCAAAGTCCTCCCAATAGATACTATTCATATATTAATGAGAAATACTCTCTTAATGCAGAATTAGTAATGTCTAGCCTTTCCATTTCTTTTATATTATTTGGATATAACACAAATCTATAATCCTCAGTCTCCTCAAGAACAGTAGTAGTCTTTGTACCAGTACCTTTACTATCATCTGCAACAACTTTATTTTCTGCCGATATAGTAAATAATTTCTTAGGCTTTCCATTTACTATATCATAATAATAAAATTTAAATAATACATTATCATTAGAGTACTCTGGTTCTATTATTATTTTATTTACCAAATTATTCGGTATTAATAATTTATAATTATACTGATAACTATAGTATATTTGACTAGTAAATAATAATCCAGATGACTCGTCCATCTTACCATTCCATCTATACCAACTTGTATTTACCGAGGATTTTATGTTGTATGTATTGCCAGTTCCAACTACTATAGGTATATCAATAATACCATCTTTATTTATATCTTCTGCAGGAATATAATAAGCCTTAGCTATATTTCTATCGTAGTCACTAAAAGCCTTATAGAGTTTTCCATCTTTAAGATATAATATCTGTGTTATATAAGTATTGTCTTTAATATTCGGGATATCTAATATTACTCCCTTTACCATTTTATCTTTTGTAAGTTTTGCAACATTATCAATAGTAATATATGAATTGTTTAAATTTTTTACATTTTCAAACTTAACATAGTCCTTTAGCTTAATATTTTTATCAAAATTAACTATACTAGCATACATTTCATTGTTTTTTGGATTTAGGTTTAATATTAATATATCTAAAATATTATCATCGTCTACATATCCTATCTTTACCTTCATATCGTGAAAATCTTCGCTATTTTCAATCCACTCAGATCCATAACTACAGATTTTTTTTATTTCATCGTCAACAAAGTTATATATATGCATATAGGTTGTGTCGTTTTCTTTTATAACTAATATTATCTCCTTATTTCCATCATTATCTAAATCATAGAAATTAGCATACTCTATAGAATCTCCCTCTTGCAAAATATTGCCTTTATCTGTATATTCATTTTCACTTTCACTTAATATCATAAATCCTACTTCATTTGTGTTATCGTTTAAATTTTCCTTTTTTTCAAATACAATCAATTCTTTTACCCTATCTCCATTCAAATCAACTTTATTGATTTTTCCTACTTCCTTTGAATTAGACGGTAGTATTAATGAAGAATTTTGAGGTAATAATTGATTTATCCCTTTATATAATATCTCTTTTTCTTCATTATATATAGGTTTTTTTGCTAGCTGTTCTGGAGATTGTGTATCTTCACTACATCCAGTAAATAAAAAAATTGTTGATACTGCTAAAATTGCTAACTTAAATAATTTCATTTAAAGTCCCCCGCTTACTTCCTTCTCGCAATATTCTCTAAAGTTATTTAGACGTTTTTTCTCTTCTTTAATAGTTTGCTCTGTCAAATTACCTCTACCCAGCCTATCACACAAAGATAAATTGTAT
>NZ_FQWX01000009.1 GCF_900129815.1 Asaccharospora irregularis DSM 2635 | reverse complement strand
GGCCCTTAAAGGATATTGAAATATTACACACGGATAGAGGAAATGAATTCAAAAATAAAATAATAGATGACTTATTAACTACATTTCAAATCAATCGTTCCTTAAGCAAAAAGGGCTGCCCTTATGATAATGCAGTAGCAGAAGCTACCTTTAAAGTTGTTAAAACAGAGTTTGCTTTTAATAGAATCTTTGAAAGCTTTGAAGAGCTTGAATATCTCTTATTTGATTATGTAAATTGGTACAATAATAATAGAATACATAGTTCATTGAATTATCTTACCCCTGTAGAGTATAGAGTATTAATGTCCGAGAAAAAAGTGTGCTAAAAAAGGTTGACAATCCATACTTTCTATTATATATTTAGAAAGACTTGTAGAGAGTGGGGAGTATGGAGATATAGAGGAGATAAGCCATTGGATTTTAGAACATTTTAATGAACTTAAGACTCATTTAAAATATGTAAGTTGTGATCCTAATCTTTGTAGACCTAAAAAATGTAATAGAAACTGTTTATATAAAAAAAGGGTAGAGGAATTAAAGGAAGAGCACATAACAGTGATAAACCATTCATTGCTTGCAAAATGGCCTTATAAGGAAGAAAAACCTCTGGAATACATAATAGTTGATGAAGCACATAACTTAACTGAAAAAGGATATGAATTTTTCTCCAGAGTTGTCAATTCGAAGTCTGCAAAGTATTTTTTAGAGGAAATATATCCTTATGATAATATACAAAAGAGTGCACTTTTATATAGTAATGCAAAAAATAAATCTAGGAGAATAAAGCCTTTTGATAGATTTTATAGTTATATAAAAGTTGAGAAAAATGTAAAGGATAAAATAAGTAGAAATATAAATCTTATAGTTGAGGAAATGAATTCTATTTTAGACTATGGAAAGTTTAATTATAATAATGTCAGTGAGTATAACTTAAGTTGGGAGTTAAATCTCCAAAAAAATGAAATACTAGGAAAGTTAATTAAAAATAATGTATGGACTGAAATAACATATGAAAATTATACGGAAAATATAAAACTAAGTTGTGACAATATAATAAAAAATTTAACATCAATCTTATTTTTAATAGGTAGGTACATGGATGATGATAGCCTGGATAAGGAGTCTGAAGTATATATATACGGTAAATCTAAGATGAACGATATAGAGGAGATGAGGGACACCTTACAGGCGCTTTTAGAGTATAGTGAAGATGATGATTTTGCTAGAATAGTTGATATAGATAGTAACTTTGAAAATTTTGAATTTAGAGTAGTTCCATTAAAACTAGCATCTCTATTTGAAGATAATATACTAGATAAGGTGGAGGGGGCGGTATTTTTATCAGCAACATTGAGTGTTGATAATAGCATGTACTATTTTAAGAATACTTTGGGTATAGATAGAGTAAAAAATGTATCAAAAATAATAGAGCCCCTATATGACTATAAAAGTAGAGTAAAGGTGCTGGGATTAAACGATATATGTAGTTATAAAAATGCTGACTTCACTACACAGACAGGAAAAATAATAAGTGATATATATGAAATTTCAGACGGAAATATTTTATCGTTATTCAACAGCAAAAGAAGGCAAGAAGAAACTTACGATGTATTAAAAAAGGGTGAAAGCGACAAAGATATCTCAGTGTATATGAACAAAACAGGTATTAAATATTTAAAAAACATCGAAAATAAAAGGAGTATAGTTTTGGGTTCAAAAGGCTGCTTTGAAGGGGTTGATGTACCTGGTGACGGGCTTACATGTGTGACGCTAGATAAGATTCCAAATATAAGTCCACAAGATCCGCTATATTTCTCAATAATGAAAAAATATAATAAATCCTACTATGAAATCAATTATCCTAAGATGTCTATAAAGATAAAGCAGGCTATGGGTAGGATATTAAGAAGTAGGTATGATTACGGGTGTTTTGTGATTTTTGATGTAGGAACTAATAATCTTAGCCTAAAAAGACTAGAAAGAGAATTACATGGATGCAATATAGTTATAACAGGTAGAAGGCATTTACTAAAGTATATAAAGAATCATTTAGACAGATGTAGGGTGGAAATATTAAAATTGATTCTTCATGATATATTTAAATTACCAGGGCTAAATGAAGAAAATGATATGAACAAAATAAAGGAACATATCAATGTTCATATGAAAAATAGATGTATAAAAAGCGAGGTATACCAAGTAGATCAGACTAAAAAACTATTTAAGATAAAGTACTTTGGGAAGAAGTACCTTATAGATAAAGAACAGTTTAGGTACAAATAAAACTTTATGCATAAGTAAAACTATAAAATAGGCATAATTATAATAAATAAATTTGTAGATGGTCGATATTAAATAAATGAATAATATAATTTTTTTTAGAAAATATATATTTATAAGAAGATTAAGCTAAAAAAGTATTAAAAAATAAAATGCCTTAAGTGAATATAGATACAAAAAATTGTATAAAAAAGGAGTATATGTATGGTTTATTTATTATTATTGGTAGGATTTTTATTTCTTATAAAGGGAGCAGATACTTTTGTAACAGGCTCATCATCAATAGCTAGAAAGTTGAAAATACCTAGTTTAATTATCGGTCTAACAATAGTTGGATTTGGTACAAGTGCACCGGAGGCCGCTGTAAGTATTACTGCGGCAATTCAGGGTCAAAATGACATGGCCATTGCGAATGTAGTAGGATCCAATATATTTAATATACTAGCAGTGGTCGGTATTGCATCAATTATAAGTCCTATAAAAGTTCAAAAAAGCACAATAATAAAAGAGTTTCCATTTGCATTATTAGCATCAGTAGTGCTTATGATACTATCTTATGATACTAAATTTCAAGGATATGATGCAAATTTATTAACTAGGGCAGATGGATTAATTCTTTTAGCAATATTTGCTGTATTCATGTACTATTTAGTAGAGATGGCAATTACATCTAAGGAAGATATTAATGAGGAATCATCAGAAAAGGAAATATCTATTGCAAAAAGTGTGGTAATGGGTATTTTAGGATTTATAGGGATACTTATAGGAGGCAAGTTGGTTGTAGATTCGGCCAGCGATATCGCTATATCTCTAGGGATGAGTGAAAATCTAGTAGGGCTTACAATAGTTTCAATAGGAACATCTCTACCTGAATTTGCAACTAGTGTAATAGCTGCTAAAAAAGGAGAAAGTGACATTGCAATAGGAAATGTAGTTGGATCAAACATATTTAATATATTGTTTGTTCTAGGGTCATCTGCTACAATAAGTAATTTACAAATACAATCCATGGTATTTGTAGATATGCTGATTATGCTATTGGTAACTATAATAGCTTACGCTCTTTCAGCAACTAATAGAAAAATTAATAAGTTAGAAGGTAGTATATTGACTATGACCTATATATTATACATGGTATTTATAATTATAAGAAAATAGAGAATATCAAAATAGATTATACATAAGTATTGCAATTATTTTTTTAAAGTATAAAACATAATTGATTACATATGTATAATCTATTTTAGTTTAAATGCATTTTTTAGTACTAGGCTATACCTTCAGATGTATATTGTTCATCCTTAGGAAGCTTTTCTATTGTTATACCAGTTGCACCATAGAAAAGAGAAATGATTGGACAAATTAGGTTAAAAAATGCAAATGGTAAAAATGTAAAAGAACCAACTCCAAGTGTAGCAGACATATATGCACCACAAGTATTCCAAGGAATAAGAGGAGAGGTTATTGTAGCACTATCTTCTAGGGCACGGGATAAATTTTTTGGAGATAAACCGTGTTTCTTATAAGCATCTCTGTACATACTTCCTGGTATTACTATTGCTAGATATTGGTCCGCAACAGCTAGGTTAGTGCCTATACATGTAAATATTGTAGCTGCAATAAGTCCAAAAGTACCTTTGGATATGCTTAGTATGGATTTAGCTAAAGTTTCAAGCATGCCGGTTTTTTCTAAAATACCTCCAGTAACTAAAGCGCAAAACATAAGTGAAACAGTACCAAGCATACTATCAAGTCCTCCACGAGTAAGTAGTTGGTCTACAAATTCTAATCCAGTACTAGATACATAACCGCTCTTAGCGCATATAATCACATCTGCAACTGATGTTCCCTGGAATACCATAGCAACAATTCCACCGAGTAATGTACCTATAACCAAGCTAGGTATAGCAGGAACTTTAAGTACTACCATCACTATAACTAATAAAGGTACTATAAGTAAAAATGGTGAAAGTGTGTTATAGCTTTGGCTTAAAGTTGATTGTATTTGTATGATTTGTGATGTATCTATTTGAGAGTTAGCATATTTAAATCCGATTACCCCATAAATAGCAAGCGATATAATTAAAGCTGGGACTGTAGTGTATAACATATGTTTAATATGATCGAAAATATTTGTACCAGCCATTGCAGGAGCCAAATTTGTAGTGTCTGATAATGGAGACATTTTATCTCCAAAATATGATCCAGATATTATAGCTCCAGCAATAATCGGAGATGGAATACCAAGAGTGCTGCCTATACCAAGTAATGCAACTCCTATTGTACCAACTGTAGTCCAAGATGAACCAGTCGCAATAGAGACTATAGCGCATATTAAGGTAGTGGCAACCAAAAATATACTAGGAGAAAGTATATTAAGCCCCCAATATATCATACTTGGAACTATTCCACTTAAAATCCATGTACCAATTAACATTCCAACTACTAAAAGAATAAGTATAGATTGCATAGTTGTATTTATCGTTGCTAAAATTCCATCTTCTAATTCTTTCCAAGTAAAACCTAACTTGAAAATAGCAATAACTGAGGCAAATATCCCTCCTAAAAGTAGTGGAATATGAGCAGTTATCTCGTATTTTTTTAGTATAACTAGACATGTAATTAAAACTGTAACCAAAAATCCTATACATAGTAAGGCATCAAATATTGTAGCCTGTTTTTTTGTTTTAACGTTCATAGAGTCCTCCCATAATTTTATCGAATATAAATAGGATGAGAAATTAGGGATAAAAAAAGTCTAGGAATAAAGAATTATCCTAGACATAAGTATTTTATAAAAATAAAGCTCAATTACTTTGATCTAAAAGATAGCTCTCCACAAATTATTGTGACAGTGTCATACATATTTTATATGACCCCAATATATAAACTTAAAGCTTAATTTATATATTTCGGCATTCTTACCTTTCATTTTGCTTCACCGTGCTTACCTCCACAAAATTACTTATTAACAATGCGCCTCTACCATTAATTATATTCGAAATTTTAATTTAATGAAAATTATAACATAAATTGAATAAATATTAAATAGGTAAAATGAGTAAAATAGTTTGCATACAAAAATAAAACTTCTAAAGTTAGTTTTTTTAGGGTAAAATAATCGTTGAAGCGCTAAGATAATAGTCTAAAACTTCTTAAGATTGATAGGAGATTATATATTTTAAATAAAATAATATTTTATATAGGGGTGATATTTTGTCGAAGAAAAAATTTTATGCAGTAAGAAAGGGTTTAAAACCAGGAATATACACTACATGGGATGAATGTAAAAAACAAGTAAATGGTTTTTCGGGAGCTGAATATAAGAGTTTTCAGACAGAAGATGAGGCTAAAAACTATATTAGTAAAAATAAAACACATATTATAGATTCAGGGGAATTATTAGAGGCTTATGTTGATGGGAGCTATGATAACTCAATCAAAAAATATGGTTCGGGTGTAGTTATACTAAAAAATAAAGAGGTAGTAGAAACTTATAGTGTTGCTGGAAATGATAAAGAGCTTGTAGAAATGAGAAATGTTGCAGGTGAAATAGAGGCTTCTAAGATAGCTATGGAATATTGCCTGAAAAATAAGATAGAGAACTTAGTACTTTATTTTGATTATGAAGGAATAGAAAAGTGGTGTAAGGGAGATTGGAAAACAAATAAGCCTGGAACTATAGCTTATAAAAAATATTATGACTCTATAAAGGAAAATTTAAATGTAAAGTTTGTCAAAGTTAAAGCGCATAGTGGAGATAATTACAATGATAAGGCTGATAAATTGGCAAAGCAGGCCATAGGATTATAGATAAAATAAAAAAATATTACTGAAAGTTTTAGATTTCGGTAATATTTTTTTTATTGGTAATTTTAGAATATATTATTGATTATATTATATTAAATATATTATATTAAAATTTTCCATATATATTTTCTAATTCATTCTTTAGTTTAGAAGGAGAATATATTCCTTCATACATAGCATTTGCCAGTATATTTGCCTGGTCAAAAATTGAAGCCCATGCGAATATTCCTCCCAAACAATTCTTAAGAACGTATTGAGATTTAAAGAATATTGATAGCTCGTTATCATATGACATTTCGAACATATTATTTTTTACTAAATAAGGAGCTTTAGCTTGTTGATCAAATTTATATTCATATCCATTTTTATTTATATAGTACCTTCTAAGTTCATCATAAGATTTTGTAGTTATAGCTCCTAATCTACCATAAAAAGGTACACCTAAAAGGATTTTTTCAGGAGGCATACCTGCTTCTTCTAGATTATTAACCATAGAGTCTACACTGTATCCAGGAAGTGAAAGATCGGAGTTAAAAAGATTGGCATGATGTTTTCTAGCATTTTCTCCAGTTTCACCAGCTGTAAAGTCATAGCTCATAAGGTTGAAATAATCTATTATAGGAGCTATATTTTGTATTTCAACACTATTGTTTATATATGCTCTATCCCCTGTGCCAGCAACACTTAACCATTTATCATTGCCTATGACATCTCTTATGGCTGTAAGTAAAAGAGTAAAGTTTTCTCTGTCGTTAGGTCTTGATTTTATGCCTGCAGCACTAACCCCTGGATATTCCCAATCTATATCAACGCCATCTAAATTATACTCTTTGATTAGATTGTTTACATTTCTAGCAAAATTGTATCTTGATGTAGGAGTTAGAGCGGCATCTGAGAATCCTTCTGCCCCCCAACCACCTATAGCTGCGATTACTTTTAAACTAGGTTTTTGGGTTTTCATATTTACCAGTTGATTTAAAAATGTAGGATTAGGAACATAAAGATTTCCATCAGAATTTATTTCAACAAAAGCATAAATAGCAGCATCAAGTAACCTAGTATCTAGATTTTGAGGGTTTCCAAATACATATTCCACAACTATAGGGTTTACATTAGGGCAGTAGTTAACATCTATTGGTTTGTACCCAGATGAATCTAACTCTGCTCTAGGTGGAGTATTCTTAACTTTCTTCGATTTAGAATTATTTTTAGCATTATTGTTGGAGTTACCTAAATACATATTTAAAGGGAAACTATTTGCTTTATAATATTTATTTGTCTTAGTTTTAGGGTCTGGAACAAAGCATAAATACCATTCTGCACAAGAACACCCTTTGCTGCAACTTTTAACTCGTTCCTTTAATTCCTTAAATGTAGCAGGATATGGTACAATAACAGGCATACCAGGTAACCAGTCTGCAGGAGTGTTTACTTTACCCATATCAGTGGTTTGTAGAGCGTCAATTATTCTTAGTATTTCAGGGATATTTCTTCCTGTAGTAATAGGGTAGTGTAGTATAGTTCTTAAAATTTGTTTGTCATCTATAATACAGACAGATCTAACAGCAGAAGTATCATTACTTGGTTCAGCAATCATTCCATATAAATTAGCTATTTTCATATCTCTATCTTCTATAATAGGGAACGGAACATCAACACCTGAGAATAAAAGTATATTATATAACCATGCTAAGTGAGAAGCATTACTATCAATACTAAGTCCTAGCAATTCGGCATTTCTTTTTTTAAATTCAGGATAGTACTTTGTAAAGCATAGAAATTCTGTTGTACAAACTGGCGTAAAGTCACCAGGATGAGAGAATAGAACGACCCATTTACCTGTATATGAGGACAGTTTGATGGGACCGCTAGTTGTATTAGCCTTAAAATCAGGAGCTTTTTCTCCTAAACTTGGAAGGCATATCATATAAATCACCCCTTAATAAAATATTATCTATTGTATTGTATTAATAATTAAGGGACAATGTTACAAGTGTTATAGCAATAAAATTAGTTAAAATATCACAAAAAATGTATGGTATTTTGTTGAAATTTCAATTAGTAAGTTGGAAATATATTGAAAATATTTTACAAATTTGTTATATTTAAGTATAATAAGTATTATAGTAGTAGTGTACAATCAAAAGGGGTGAGTAATGGGGTGAACAGCTTTAAAGGGATTTTGAGGATTTTTATAAAGTCAGCTATTATATGTTTTTCAATAACGTTTGTAATGGCTATAGTAAATTTAATTATGGGTATACATATTGGATTAAGGTATTATTTTATGATGGCTACAGTATTAACTGTATGTTTATCCTCAGGGTTGGTATTACTTAACTCTAGAAGATTATTTGCTGCTAGACCTAAGGTTATAAAGAAGGTAAAGCGTGCACCTGTCAAAAAAACACAAGTTTCACATACAAGAGTACAAAGAAGAAAAATATCTTAAATTGTACTTATAAGTATAGTATTATATAAAACAATTGAATAGAATATAGATTTATAAGCTTTTTCGAAGTTTAGAGTTTATATACCAACTTTTATAGGTCGTAAATATTATAATTTAGGGCTTTGTGTAAGGGTATAAGCTTTAATTTTGAGAGAGCTTTTTTATTTTTGTTTTAGGGAACTTTAAAAGTAATATTTAAAGTTTTTATAATTTATAACAAATACCTTGAATAATAGTAGATATAGGTATAGATTTTAAGGGGGATTTTTATGGAATATAAAATATATGAAAGTTCAATTACAGGATATAAAAATATATTAAAAGGAAATAAATCTCAGGATCATATTGAATATAAAATTTCAAGAGATTATATAATAGCAGCTGTGGCTGATGGACATAGTACAGACTTTTTTGAATATAGCAAAGAAGGAGCTAATTTTGCTTGCATGGCAGCAATTGATGTTTTAGAAAACTATATATGTAAATATAAAGGAGAGATTAACTATATAGAAGAATCCATAGAAAAAAAGGAAATTCAAAGAGATATATACGAAAAATGGGTATATTTAGTAGAATGTCATCACAACAAAATAAAACCAATAGTAGAAAATGTTAAGCATATAAAATATGGGACTACATTATCTGCTATTTTAATAACAAATGATTTTAAAATATATCTAAAGTTAGGTGATAGTAGTATAATTATAAGAAAAGAAAATATCTATAAAAATGTATTTAAACATGAATATATAAATAATATTGTAGATTCAATGAGTGATAGTATGTCATGGAAGAAGATGAAAACATATATAGAAAAGGGCATAGATAAAAGTAAATCCCAGTGGGTAATTTTATTTACTGACGGATTTGAAAATAGTTTTGTCTCAAACGAGGATATGCTTGGTAGTTTAGATAAAACCATATATGAATATACTAAGAATATTTTTTCTAAGAAAAAGCTGTTAGAAGGTTATGAAAAATACCTAATGAAGTTAAGTAAAAATAGTACTTTAGATGATATTAGTATATTATTTATAAACATAATATAGAATTATTTCAAATATGAGACTACCGGGTTAGCATATGGTTAATAATCCCTATATGTGATATAATAAAAAACAAAACTTTGCAATAATAAAAATTATTATATAAGAGGGAAAGGGAATTTTAATGAAATTTAATGAATTGCTTGATAGGTTTATAGATTTCATAGATAGAAATAGAAAATCTATAATTAAATTTTCATTATCAGTATTAGGATTTGTATTATTAATAGCAGTTTTTTTTATAAGTAGTGACGAAATGACAGTAAGTAAAGAATCAAATCAATTATTGAAAAACATTGAAAGAAGACAATATTCAATTGCTATAGATTATTACAAAAGCTTGGATAGACAATTTTCAGATACTAAAATGAAAAGGTTTAATAACTCTGTTTCAAAAAAAATAAACAAGTTATTACTAGCTAGTGGAGATAAGTACATAAACGGAGAAATAACAAAGGAATACTTTATAGGATTGATAAATACTATAAACTCGCTATATGATATAAATTTAAATTTAAAAGATATAGTAGAACAGGCTAGTAGAGTTAGTGAATTATACAAAGCAGATAGCTTTAAATATGATGTGGGAATTTCATATATGAATATAATCTCTAGCTTAAACGGTATTAACGGAGAGTTAGATGTATACAAACAGGAAATACAAGTGGTTTATGAGTCAAGAAAAATATATGAGGAGTCGCTTAATAATCAGAAAATCTCAAAATACCATGAAGCTATTGAAGGGTATGATAAGGTATTAAAAGAAGATAAAAAGTATTATAGTTTGGCCCAAGATGCTAAAAAAGAGTGTATAGATTTAATGCACGATTATTATATTGAACAATCAAAAGAATTTAATAAATTAGGCAATTATGAAGAGGCACTGCAATGTATAGACTACTTAAAACCTTATTATGAAGAAGATGAAAAAGTAGAAGAGTTAGAAAAAACTTATCAAAAAAATCTATCTTTATATACAATGACATCTGATGATATTTTGAACTTAATTTCAAAAAGAAGTGGTAAAGATAGAAAGAGCATATCTATAAATACGCTACAGCAGATGGTAGATGACAAAAAATATTATTATGTTGAACTTTTTGAACATGAAAAATTAGTGAATGAATTGTTAATAAGCCCAGATGATAAAAGTATGTATTCATATAAATCCTCAAGTAGAAAATATGATTCAAACTATAGTGATGGATACTTTAGGATATTGGATGGAGGAAAATATCAGTTTAGTATAAGTGATGAAAAATTGGAATTTATATTAAAAGGCATCTTAGATGAGAAGAATATTAAGTATAAGAGTATAAATAAAGTTCCAGTTCAAAAAGTAGATAGATATACAAAATCAGAAAAAAGCTTGGATGAAATCTTAGGAAAGCAAAAGGATTTGTATAACTACTTTTTAATCAATAAAGGTTTCTTTAAAAAGAAACAATTATGTTTAGTAAACATATATAGTGGTAAAATATTTACTATATTAGATGGTAAACTAGAAGAGTATTAGAATATATAATCTATAAAATAAAAAGCTAGGTTACTCTATAGCGGACTGAAAGAATATAACAATATATAAATAGTGAAAATTGTTTTGATCTAGGTTATAGTATCTAATATTTATAGATAATTTTTAGCACAGTAAGGAGAATTTATATAATGGGCAATAACAGGAAAAATGTATTTATTTTAATTGGAGTTTTAGTTGGAGTTTTGGTGTTGTTTTCAGGAATAACATTTATGCAAATTAGAGGAGAAAAAATAGCCAAAAATACCTATATAAGTGGAGTCAGTGTTGGAGGAAAGACCAGAGAAGAGGCTAAGAGTTTACTTAGTAAAGAATATAAATTGGAAAATATAAGCTTTGAATACAATGATAGAAAATGGTCAGTTCCCCATAAGGATATAGATCTTTCCTATGATTTAGATGACACAGTAAAAAAAGCATATGGATTAAATAGGAACAATAATATCTTTAAAAACATTGTAAAAACAACAAAAACAAATTTTGGAGAAAAAAATCATATAACAGTTACTTTTGATTACAACAAAAGTAAACTTAAAAAAGAAGTAGAAAAAATCGCAAAAGATATAAATGTAGACGTTAAAGATGCTAAGCTAAATATAGGTGGTTCTGGAATAAGCGTCATAAAAGAAGAGAGTGGATTAAAACTTAACATAGAAAAAAGTATAAAATCGTTTGAGAAAGAGATCGTAAAAGGCATATTTAAAGAAAAACTAGTTGTAAATGTTGTCGAACCAAAAATAAAAGAAGAACAGTTAAAAGATATAGATACAGTTCTGGGCAGTTATTCTACTAGATTTGATAGTGGGATAGCAGGAAGAAGTGAAAATATAAGAATATCAGCGGATAGAACAAGCAATGTTTTATTAATGCCTGGAGAGACTTATTCTTATAACAATCAAACTGGTGAAAGAACTATATCAAACGGATATAAGAATGCCCCAGTTATAGTGCAAGGAGTAGTGCAAGAGGGAATAGGTGGAGGCGTTTGTCAGGTATCTTCTACATTATATAACTCAGTTTTATATTCAGGGCTAGAGATAGTCAATATACAAAATCACACAATACCATCTAGCTATGTTGGCAAGGGAAGAGATGCTACAGTTGCAGATGGTGGGATAGACTTTGTATTCAAAAATAATTTTAAATCGCCTGTTTATGTTAGAAATTATGTTTCAGGAAATATTGTTACTTGCCAAATATTCGGAAGCTCAAAAGATAAGCAGAATATAGAGATAGTAACTAATATAGAAGGAAGTAGCCAGGCTCCTGTTAAAAAAGTAGACGACCCTACTTTGCCTAAAGGAAAAGAGCAGGTTTTAGAAAGAGGAAGAAATTCATACACAGTATCAACTTATAGAGTATACAAGGATAGTAATGGAAATGTTATAAAAAAGGTTAGGGTGCATAAATCATATTATCCTAAAAAGCAAGAAGTTATAGCAATAGGTACAAAAGAAGAAGTAAAACAAGAGGCTCCTGTGGAGAGTAGTCCGGAAAGTACACCTCAAAATCCACCACAAAATCAACCAAAGCCTGAAACACCAAATACAGGCGAACAGGGTGGAGATACAGATGAAAAGCCTGCAGAGAGCACAGATCAGCAAACGAAAGTAGAATAACACCACACGGATTAGGAGGTATTATTTTGAAGCTAAATGATATAACTAATTACATTCAAAGTATCTGTGAAAATATTTCAAATGTACTAAATGTAGATGTTACTTTAGTTACTAAAGATTTAACTAGGATAGCAGGAACAGGTATATTTAGAGAAAGAATAGGGGAGAAGATATCAGAGGAAGCAGTATATTCAGCGGTTTTAAGAGAAGGCAACTCATATGTTATTGATAAGGCAGTGAGTATTAGTTGTAGTCGGTGTTCTCACAAGGATCACTGTAAAGAACTAGCTGATATATGTACACCAGTCAAGCTTGGAGACGATATATTGGGCGTTTTAGGCATAGCAGCATTTGATGAAGAGCAAAAGAATAACTTACTTTCAAAAGATAAAGAGCTTACTATATTCATAAAAAGTATGTCTGACTTAATATCGTTTAGATTAGATGAGCTTTATAAGCAGGAAGTAAAGACTATTGATGATCTAGAAAAAGAGGCTATAATAAATGCTATAAAAAAATATGGAAGCAACACAGAAGGAATGAAAAAAGTAGCTGATGCTCTTGAAATAGGTATTGCTACGCTATATAGAAAAGTTAAAAAATTTGATATTAAGTACTAATTTAAATTAACCTTTCCATATGGTAAAGGTTAATTTTTGTATAAAGAAGTTTATAAAGAAATTTACATAGGAGAATTATTTATGGAAAAGTTTAAACATATAGACTGTAATATAGAGTTACAAAAATTATATTTTAACTCGCAAGAAACTAAAAATGTAGATTTTAGAATTAAACAGCTAGATATATTAAAAAAAGCAATAATAGAGTCTGAAAAAGATATATTAAATGCTCTTAGGTCAGATTTAAATAAGTCTGAATTTGAGACTTATGAAACCGAAATAGGTGTAATAATTTCTGAGATAAGTTATGCTAGAAAGATGTTAAAGAGGTGGAATAAGTGTAAAAAAGTAAAGCCATCCTTGATTAGTTTTGGATCAAAGACATATATATATAACCAGCCGTATGGAGTTTGTTTGGTGATCGCTCCATGGAATTACCCGTTTCAATTAAGTATGTCTCCATTGATAGGTAGTATAATAGCTGGAAACTGTACTATAATAAAACCATCTGAATTTGCCCCAAGTACATCTAGTGTAATAGCAAAAATGATAGAAAAGTATTTTGATAAAAAATATATATCGGTTATAGAAGGTGATTTAGAAGTAAATAAATATATTTTAAGTAGAGAATTTGACTATATATTTTTTACAGGAAGTCCAAGTGTAGGGAAATTAGTTATGAAGTCAGCATCAGAAAACTTGATACCGTGCACACTAGAGTTAGGTGGGAAAAGCCCTTGTATAGTAGACTCGACATCGGATATAAACTTAAGTGCAAAAAAAATAATATGGGGTAAACTTTTAAATGCAGGACAGACATGTATAGCTCCAGACTATATAATTGTACATAAGAGTGTAAAAAGTGAACTTATTAAAACAATGGCAGATTATATTCAAAAATTTTATTCAAAAAATCCTATAGAAAGTGATGATTATACAAGTATAGTAAATAAAAAACATTTTGAAAGAATAGTTCACCTTATAAACTATGACAAAGTAGTTTTTGGAGGCGGGTATAGTGAGGAAAAGCTAAAAATAGAACCTACTATAATGGATAATGTAAATATGGGGGATTTGGTAATGAGAGAAGAAATTTTTGGACCCTTAATACCGATAATTGAGTATGAAAGAGAAGAAGAAATTTTTGATATAGTTCAAAAAAATAAAAATCCCTTAGCTCTATATCTATTTACAACAAATAAGAAATTTGAGAAAAGAATAATAAATTCAATATCGTTTGGTGGAGGTTGCATAAATGATACTATAATGCATATTACAAACCCTAAGGCTCCCTTTGGTGGAGTAGGAAGTAGCGGAATGGGTTCATATCATGGCAAAAAGAGCTTTGAAACTTTTTCTCATCAGAAAACAGTTCTCAAATCTTCAAAGTTAATGGATATGAAACTTAAGTATCCTCCATATTCTAAGAGAGGTTTAAAGTTGCTAAAAAAAATATTTTCATGGATATAAATAGGGATACATATGGTAAAATATGTATAGTTTTGACTTAGAATATCAAATATGTTATCTTAAATATAGATTTTAGGAGGTGGTTGTTATTTTAGGAGGGAAAATTAAGACGGATATAGGCAATATGCCGATGAAAAGTACGGATATATCCTCTATAGAAGAAGAAAAAAGTGATTTAACTTTTTTTAATATAGATGACGAAGAAGAGAATGAAACCTTAAAAGCATTAAAACAAAGTTATGTGACTACAAATTACAAAGAGGAAACTATATTAAACTTGCAAGCGACACTAAAAAATAAATCAAAGGTTACGTCAAAAGAACTTAAATTAGAGTCTTATAAAAAATATAATAATGCTATAAATCTGGCAAATAAAAACTACATAACTAGTGCATTAGCTATGATAGATGAGGCTATAGAAATTAATCCTAAAGATGTAGACATATTAAACTTAAGAGGATTGTTGAAGTTGTTGAAGTGTGATTTTTCAAAAGCATTTGAAAGCTTTTACACAGCTATGTGTTATGAAAACAATGATCTATCTAGAAACTATGTAGATTTAATTTCATCAGAGGAATTTAAAGTATTTTTAGGAAGATATAATCATTCAATTAGGTTTATAAATGAAGATTTGAATCATGAATCTATACATATAATGAACAATATAATAGATGAGGATCCAGAGTTAATAGAGCCTTATGTTATACTTTCTTTATTATATGACAAGATGGGAAACACCGAGAAAAGAGATAGATATCTGGAAAGACTTAGACAAGTAGATATGGACAATGAGATTATCGATAAATTAAATAGTAACTTTAGAGATATAAATGATGAGAAAGAAAAATCTATTGATCCTAAGCTGAACAAAAACAAGACAAAGAAAAATATATTACCTTATACTCTTATATTGTTTTTATTGATTGCAGTATCAATATATTATATAAATAATAAAAACAAAATGGATGAACTTAATTCTCAGATTAGTAACAAGGATAAAAAATTAAGTGAGGCAGACAAAGAATTAGAAAAAGCTTCCCAAAAATTAAATCAGACTAGTGATGAATTAGAAAAGGCAAAAAACGAAGAAAAGCCGGTGGAAGTAATAGGTGAAGAGGAGTTGTATACTAAGTCTATTAAGTTAAAAAAAGATGGAGATTACAAGGAGGCTATATCTGGATTTAAAAGAGTAGTTAGTTCTGGAAAAACTAAAAAATATATATCAGAGTCCATATACCAACTAGCTATAACTAATCAAAAAATAGGAAACAAAGAGGAAGCTATTAAATACTATAATAAGTATATAAACACTTACACTCCGAGTGAAGAATATTATGATGATGCATATTACCAATTAGGTATGCTATACTATGAAGACGGAGACTTAGAAAAAGCGAAAAAAGCTTTTTATAGTTTAAGAAGTGAGGTTCCAGACAGTATGTATAATAATTCTAAGGTCAAAGATATTCTAAGTAAAAGATAGATAGGACAATTTAAAATAGTTTACAAAAGCTTATTTTTCTACAGCTAGCATTTTCTAGTGATAAGAAAGATAAGCTTTTTGAATAGGTAGGAAAAAAGCTATTAAACTATATATTTGGAGGGGTTATATGATACTTGATATCCATGCAGATATATTTACGGATATATTTAACAAAGGAATTAGAGGAGAAAGTGATATTATAAAAAGATATCATTTAAGCAAATTTAATAAAGGAGGGATAAATGGAGGAATTTTTGTCTTTTGGTTAGATCCTAAATATAATGATTATGAAAATTTAAAAACTATGATGGATTATGCAGACAGGGAAATTGAAATTGCAAAGGATTTTCTCTGTGTTGCTAAAAATTATAATGAATATTATGATGCACTAAAGTCTGGAAAGATAACAGTAATGATGAACTTAGAGGGGGCAAAATCTATAGAGGATGATATAAATAGAGTGGATGAAATATATGAATATGGAATAAGGTTTTTATCATTGACTTGGAATGAGGAAAATAAACTTGCAACTGGAGTAAAATCTTTAAGTGATTCAGGACTCAAGGAAAGGGGCAAGGATTTTTTAAAAAGAATTCAGAATAGAGGAATTGTACTAGATGTATCTCATGCAAGTGATAAGACATTTTTTGACATAGTAAAACATACAAAAAAACCTATAATTGCAAGTCATTCAAATTGCAGAAAGTTATGCAATGAAAAGAGAAACCTGCTAGATGATCAGATAAAACTGATAAAGGAAACAGGAGGTATTATAGGAGTTAATGCTTACAGAGACTTTATACATGTAGATAGAGAAAAACAAGATGCTACGCATTTAGTCAACCATATAGATCACATGGTTGATCTTATAGGTATAGACTCAGTATGCTTTGGTCTTGATTATTGTGACTATATAGATGACCAACTAAGAAGTGACTTAGATACAGCAGATGTAAATAAAAATGGACTGTATGATGTATCAAGGACTCAAGAGATAGTAGTAAAATTAAAATCCAGGGGTTATAGCCAGAATGATATAGAGAAGATATCTTATAAAAATTTTCTTAAATTTATAAAAGATAATATAAATAGTTAGAAGATTTTCTTAGAAGAATAGAAAGCCCTATAAAGTAATAAGATGTATAATAACACTTATTTATAAGGGGGCAAATATGGTAAAAAGAGAGTTATTTCTTCCTATATTAAGGGATGGAAGATATGGATTTATAGACAAAGAAAAAAATGTAGTGATAAATCCTAGGTTTAGGTATGTGTCAGATAGATTTAGGGATGGATATTGTGTAATAACATATATAAAGAAAATAAGAAAGACGACAAGATGGGTATTTGGATATATTGATAAACTAGGAAATACTCAAATATTTCTTCACTTAGATAGTGCATACGAATTTAGCGAGGGTTTATCTAGAATAAAGTTAGACAATTACTACGGATACTTGGATACATCTTTAGAAGAAGCAATAAAACCGCGGTTCATTTGCGCTGCTAACTTCAGGGAAGGATTAGCTGGAGTTAAGATTAATAAAAAGTGGGGATTTATAGATAAACAAGGAGAAGTTGCAATAGATCCATCTTACACTTATGTAAATCAATTTTTTGAAGGAAGGTCTTTAGTAGAGATCAAGGGTAAGTATGGATATATTAATAAATATGGAGATCTTGTTATACCTGCAGAATTTGATATAGGTACAGAATTTTCTGAAGGGTTAGCTCCTGTGAGAATCAAAGATAAATGGGGTTATATAGATTTGAATGGAAAAGTAATTATTGATTTTGTGTTTGATAGAGCTAAACCATTTTCGGAAGGGTTAGCTTGCATATGTATAAACGATAAATGGGGATATATAAACAAAAAAGGTGAGGTTGTTATAGATACTATGTTTGACTATGCCTGTGACTTTAGAGAAGGTTTAGCGAGGTTTAATATAGGGTATAATTCTCTTACGAGAGGGATGAGTATACCTAAGGGAGGATTATGGGGATTTTTAAACAAATTAGGAGAAGTACAAATTACTCCTAAATTTGATTCTATATCAGATTTTGAAGAAGGGTACGCCCAATTAATAAAAGGCAATAATAACAATTATATAGATAAAATAGGCAATTTACTTTTAATAGATTAATATAAAAATGATAAATTATAAAAAAAATTATTTATTTTAAAATTTTATGAAGAAATTATTAGGTAGGAAATTTGAAATTAATTAAAATAAAAAATCATAGATTGAAATATATAGTTTAAAATCTTGCAATATATGATTTCTAAAAATCATTATTAAACAATATATAAAACTTAAGCTCCAAGTAATGTTGTATACATCATGCTAAAGGTACAATATGATTTGAAAATATATATTCATATAAAACTGTCGACGAATAATATATTGCAAGAATGATCGTCGACAATATCATATGATGCGAGGTGATTATTTGTTTTATCCATAATAAGCAAAATAAGTATGAATACTAGATTAGTATGAACAAAAAACACACTAGACATATATGAAAAAAATAATATAATATATCATGTAATCGATGAGATGTATTGATTCTTACTGTAAGGGAAAAAATAAATACACGTATTTATACAGTGTAAAAAGTTCGAAGGGAGAAAGAAATGAGTAAAGTTAACACCGCCCTACAAGACAACATATTCTTAAGATATTCTGTGATAATATTAGGAATGCTTATTGCATGTATAGGGATAAACGGTTTTTTAAGACCTGCTCGTTTACTAAGTGGAGGAGTAACAGGCATAGCAGCATCAATAAATTATATAACAGATATAAATGTAGGTTTACTTACGTTTTTAATTAATATACCTATATTTATTCTTGGATTTATTTATTTGGAAAAAGATTTTTGTATTACAAGTTTAATCAACATGTTGTTGTTTTCATTTTTACTAGGAATAACTCAAGAAATTGGTAGAATTATACCTATAAATGATATATTGCTTCAAAGTATATACGGTGGTGTATTAGCCGGTATAGGTACAGGACTTGTATTTAAAACAAAATCTTCTCAGGGTGGGACAGATATAATAGCTGCCATATTAAAGTTTAAGAAAAATATACCTATGAAAGATACTACATTTTCTATCAATATTCTTATAGTTTGTGTAGGGGGCGTATTGTTTGGAATGAAGCTAGCTTTATATACTCTATTAGCATTATTTATAAATGCTTATTCCATGAACTTTATGAAAGATGCTATGAACTGTCAAAAATCTGTTATGGTTATATCAAGGGAAAGTGATTTAATAGCTAAAGACATAATGAAAACACTTATAAGAGGAGTTACTTTTTTAGATGCTGAGGGAGCTTACACTCATGAAAAGAAAAAAATTATATATTGTATAGTTTCATCTACTGAGATTCCTAAAATAAAGGAAATTGCCCTTAAATATGATAATAAGGCATTTATATCAGTAAACGATGTCAATGAAGTAAAGGGAAGAGGATTTAAAGAAAAATATTTATAAAAAATATTTATATAGAAGAAAAAGGGTAAACTTGATGAGCTTACCCTTTTTTCTAATGTATAAAAAATTATTTGTATTTTAGCCTACAAATTTATTCAATATATAGAAATAACCTTGCTTATTAATATATAATGAATTTAGTAGAAATACTACAATTGTTAACTAATTGGAGGAACGAATTATGAATATACCTAATGAATACATTGATATATACAATCAATATTTAAAAAATATAAATGAAGTAAAAAAAGAAGTTAAATATATACAAAATATAAGAAGAAAAGCCATAAAAAAAGGTGTATATGCAACAGAAAAAGAAATTTTAAATATAGAGTCAAATGAGATAGATGATAATGCTGAACTAAATTCTAAGAAGAATATTAGAAAGATATATAAATTTTCTAATGGAGATACATATATAGGTCATATTTTTGAAAATAAAATGGAAGGAAAAGGTGTTTATATTTTCGCAGAAAAAGAGGAATTAAATAAAGAAAAGCAAAGTGATAATGAGGAAGATTCAATGTGTTATATAGGAAATTTCTCTAACAACATGAAAGACGGGAAAGGGGAGTTTACCTTTAGAGAAGGAGATATATACACAGGATTTTTTAAAGATGACAGACTAGATGGTATAGGACAGATGATATACTCAAGTGGGGATGAATATATAGGAAATTGGAAGGACGGACAAAAAGATGGAATTGGTATATACAGATGGAAAAATGGATGGATGTACATAGGAGATTTTAAAAGTAGCAAGATGGAAGGTAGTGGAACCTGTTATGATAATTATGGTAATGTGATATACGACGGTGAATGGAAAAACAACTTGATACATGGGAAGGGTATATATATCTGGGATGAGAGTAAAAAGTATGAGGGTGAATTTAAACATGGTAAAAAACATGGTCAGGGAACGTTTTATATAAATGGTGAACTTGTATATCAAGGAACTTGGAAGTTTGATAAACCTTCTATTTTTAATATGAGTTTAGATGAGATATTTTCCTTGAAAGCTTAATTTTTACCTAGGAGAGTGAAAAATTGAAAAAAATAGTATCTATAATTTTAATTATAGTAATTTTTGTATTTTATGGTTCAGATATTTTAGATTTTGGATACAAACTAAAGGATTCACTATTTGAAAGGCACTATAATGAAGAACATAGTAATGCAGTAGAGGATATCCAAAGTGAGAGTATTGAGCAGAACTCTGTAAATCAGGATATAAATAATTACGAAAATATAAGGATTGGCGATAGTACACAAACGGTAAAGTCATTTATAGGAGAACCTTCGAGAATAGATAAAAGTGAATATTCATTTGATTGGTACGTATACAATCAGTACGGGGAAAAATTTGTTATGGTAGGCATTGAAAACGATGCTGTAGTAGCGTTTTATAGTAATTCTATGAATTCTTATGAAACTGAAGGAATACAATTAAACCAAAATAGAGAGTATATAAGAAGTAATTATTCTCCAATTGAGTACAAGGAAAAAGGAAATACCAGATATATGATAAACTCTAAGGATGAGTATGACATAATAAATAAAGGGAAAAAATATATTACTGTTTTTTATGATATCCACGATGAAAATAGAGTATGTTCTTATTTAATAGTAGATGAATATATAGAAAATCATTTTAATGGTATATATCCAGAAGAAAGTGAAGAAATCAAAAAAAGTTTTGAACTAGAGATGGTAGATCTTGTAAATAGTGTTAGGTTAAAAAGGGGTCTTATATCACTAGAATATAGTGAGGCAGCTACTCAAAGTTCAAGAAATCATAGTAATGATATGATGGTAAGCAATTTTTTTGATCATATAAATAAAAAAAATGAAACACCTTTTGATAGAATGCAAAAAGAAGGGATTTTATATTCTAAAGCAGGAGAAAACATAGCAGCTGGTCAGGTAAATTCTATATACGCACATGAGGCTTTGATGAATTCTTTAGGACATAGAAAAAATATTTTAGGAGATTATAATAATATAGGAGTTGGAGTAGTATTTGGAGGATCGTATAAAACATATTATACTCAAAATTTCTATAGTGGGATATAATATAAAATATTTGAAAGGAAGTTTAAATATGAAATGCAAAAATATTATATTATCATGTATTATAGTCTTATCATTAATTTTTGTATTCACTCCTAGTTCATACGCAAAATTAGGAGGAGATATATTTATAAAAAATGGATCTAGGGAAAAGAAATTAATAGCACTAACCTTTGATGATGGACCTCATCCAAAAGAAACTAACGAGGTTTTAGATGTATTAAATAAACACAAAGTAAAGGCCACTTTTTTTATAGCAGGAAAACATGCGAATTGGTACAAAGAACCTTTAATTAGAGCTAGTAAAGAAGGTCATGAGATTGGAAATCATACATTTAATCACCCTGATATAACAAACTTAAGTAGTTCTCAGATAGAAGATGAGATATTAAAATGCGAGAAAACACTAGTAGAATTGACGGGTAAAAAACCGAATTTATTTAGACCTCCATATGGAAGCTACAAAGAAGAATCTCTTGCAAAAATAGCTAAGAAACTGGATTATAAGATAGTGTTGTGGACTACTTTGGATGCAAAGGATTGGAAAAACCCAGGAGCTAAAAGTATATCTGATACAATAATCAAAAATGCAAAAAATGGAGATATAATTTTATTGCATGACTATGCAACAAAAGATACGGTAGAAGCCCTAGATATATTAATACCTGAGATGAAAAGCAGAGGCTTTGAGTTTGTAACAGTTTCAGAATTGATTGATTAAATTGATTTAATAAGTTTTTAAGATTAATATATATAAAATAATATGAACCTTTGTAAAAATATAAACTATTTTTGCAAAGGTTCATATTATATTAGTAAGACTATCTTGAAAAGGAATTGATTTTATGTACAATAAAGTTTATGAAAAAAAAGGTTTTATAGTATTTCAAGTTAAAGAAGGATATATAGCTTATAATACTAAAAAGAGTTTTCAAGAGGGTCATACACACCTAAAACATTTTGAACCAGCAAAAACTGCTATAGATTTAGTGATAAACAAAAAAATTCCAAAAAGTACAGATGTATATTATCTCACAAGCTTAATAAGGTTAAGTGAAGACGAAGATTATATTTATAAGATAAAACAATTAATAGAAACTAGAGAACAAAAAGGCAAGAAAGAAAAGTATTATAATCCTGGTTATAAGCTATCAAAAAGGAGCATTTAGCTCCTTTTTAGTTTTTAAAAAAAGGTATGAATTTAATGATATTCCTCGTAGACATTTAACCTGTTAACATAATCAAACTCTAGGTAGTCGTTTCTATAGATTAAGTAACTAGAGATTCCTTCTTTATCGTATTCTCTAAGTTTTTTTACAGCCTCATGTTTTGACATGGGAGGTGATATAGATTTGTTATCTGACCTTATAATTATGTAATTGTTCATTAAAAAACCTCCAGGTAAAAATATTTTAAACGAACTCCCTAAAAATATACTTAGGGAGATACTTCTATAGTTTTTGTATAAAACAAATAATTATACTGTTTAATTGTTTTGAGAGTTTAACTATCTTGACATAAATTTCTATGAAACTATATAATCAACTATATAAACTCACAAAGATAAGACAATTGTATAAATATATTTCAAAGGAGGGATTATAGATGATTCTTATGATAGACAACTATGATTCATTTGTTTATAATTTAGTTCAGTTTATTGGACAACTAGGAGAAGAGGTAGTAGTAAAAAGAAATGACAAAATAAGTATAGATGACATAGAAAAATTAAATCCTGAGATAATTGTTTTGTCTCCAGGTCCTTGCTCGCCACTAGAGGCTGGTATTTGTATAGATATTGTAAAATATTTCAAAGGTATAAAGCCAATACTCGGAATTTGTTTAGGTCATCAAACTATAGGATATGCATTTGGTGCTAAAGTTATAAAAGCAGACAAGCCGGTTCATGGAAAAGTACATTTAATAACACATAATGATAAAGGGGTATTTAGAGGTCTAAAAAACCCATTAAATGTAACTAGATATCACTCTCTTATATTGGAAGATATACCAGAGGAGTTGGAAGTAACAGCTTTAACCAACAAAAATGAAGTAATGGGAATAAGGCATAGAGATTATTTGATAGAGGGAGTTCAATTCCATCCTGAGGCTATTTTGTCAGAACAGGGACATGAAATGCTTAATAACTTTATAAAAGAGGCTAGAGAAAGGATAATATTATAAAATGATAAAGCAGCTAAATACTAAATTAAACTCTTTTGAGATATTTACTATATTTAAAGACGATGATAATAGTTTTATATTAGATAGTGCCATGGATAAAAATAAACTAGGGAGATACTCTTTTGTAAGTAGCAACCCATTCAAAGTGCTTAAGTTTAAAAATAGTGAAAAGAATCCATTAGATACATTAAAAGCTGAATTAAAAAAATATAAAGTAGAGAATAAAACAAATCTACCTTTTATAGGTGGGGCGGTAGGTTATTTGTCTTATGACCTGGGAAATTATATAGAGAATATAAAAAAAACAGCTATAGATGATACTGGTGTATATGATTTGTATTTCGGATTATATAACTACGTAATAGTATTTGACCATCTAGAAGAAAAGACTTATATAGCTACTCCAGACTTAGATATACATATAGAAAGAAAATTAATTTCAAACATAGAAGCAAAAATAGAAGAGGCAGAGAAAAAGGGAATAGATGGCATTTGTTATAGAGAAGATAAAATTGAAAAAATAAAGCTTAGCTCGAACTTTAAAAAACAAGAATTTAAAGATTCTGTTCAAAAAATAAGAGATTATATAGTTCAGGGAGATATCTATCAGGCAAATCTAACACAAAGATTTAGTGGAAAAACGAAGGTTTCTAGTTATGAAATTTATAGAGATTTGAGGAGATTTAGCCCAGCGCCTTTTGGTGCATTTTTAAATTTTGAAAAAACTCATGTACTTTCAAACTCACCAGAGAGATTTATAAAATGTACAAACAAAATAGTAGAAACTAGACCTATAAAAGGTACTAGACCTAGAGGAAAGACTAAAGAAGAAGATTTAAGGCTTCAAAATGAGTTATTAGAAAGTGAGAAAGATAGGGCTGAATTACTTATGATAGTAGATTTAGAGAGAAATGATATCGGAAAAATCTCCAAGGTAGGAAGCGTAAAAGTCCCAGAATTATTTGTAATAGAAAAGTATGCAAATGTAAATCATTTAGTTTCTACAGTAGTAGGTCAACTAGAAGATGACAAGGATGCAATTGATGTAATTAAAGCTACTTTTCCAGGGGGATCTATAACAGGGGCACCTAAAATTCGAGCTATGGAAATTATAGATGAATTAGAACCGACTCAAAGAAATATATATACAGGATCAATAGGTTATATAGGTTTTAATGGAGATATGGATTTTAATATAGCAATTAGAACTATAATTAAACAAGATGAAAATGTATATTTCCAAGTTGGAGGGGGAATGACATGGGACTCTAATCCAGATGATGAATATCAAGAGACTTTGGATAAAGCTCAGTCTATTATCAAAGCATTGAGGGGATATTATGAAGAATAGCACATCTTTTAACAGTACATTAAATAAATTTGGAATAGGGCTGTTCGAAACTATAAAAGTTAAAAATGGGGAAGTAAAGGATTTAGACTTGCATATGGATAGAATGTTTAAATCAATAAGTGAGTTGGACTTAAGCATAAATATAAGATGTGAAGATATAGATTTGGAAAATGAGAACATTAAATCAGAGGATAGATCTAGTTTACAATATTTAATATGTATGAGATCTTTTTTAGAACAAAAAATCTTAGAATATATAAAACAAGAACAGATAGTAAACAAGGCCCTTAGGTTGACTATATTCGATGATGGGTATAATATTTCCGTAAGGGATATACCTTATGATGAGAGCTCGTATAAAAGGGGTTTTAGGTTGAATATATCTCCAATAAAGAGAGGAGATAGTATAATATATAGACACAAAACAACGAATTATTTTGAAAGTATTTATACTAAGAATTATGCAAATAAAAAAGGGTTTGATGATGGAATATTTTTGGACTTAAATGGGATGGTTTTAGAATGTTCTATGAGTAATATATTTTTTATCAGAGGAAATACTATATATACACCTAAATCAGATTTGCCAATATTAAATGGAACTATGAAACAAAAAGTTCTAAACATATGTAACGACACTTCTATAGATTTACGAGAGGATGTTATAAAATTAGAAGAATTAGATAAATTTGATTTTGTATTTATTACCAATAGTCTTATGGAGTTAATGAGAGTAACAGAAATAGATGGAATATTTTATAATAGAAAAAATTATTTATTTGATAAAATTCTAGATTGCCTATATTAAAAATATGTTAGTGGAGAAGTAATATGACAAACAGTATTTATGAAACTTATGAAACGGAGTTGGAAAAAATAAAAAAAAGTTCCAATACTATAGCGATATTCCTAGTTGGCTCTAGTAAAGGATTAGATTTAAGAGAAACTAATTTGAAATTAAATGACATTGATATTTTTGTTTTTGTAAATCAAGGAGAAATTCAAGAAAGAGTAATTAAATATATAAATGATATAGAGTTTGATATAAATTATTTCTCGAGAAATGGATTAAAATACTTAGTAAATAATAAAGAATACTTCTTTTTGAAGGAAATGAAAGATGCTCAAGTTATATATGATAAAAATAATACTGCTATTCATATAAAAGAACTATGTAGAAGAAGTTATTTAGAGGGTCCTAAAAAACTATCATACAGTGAAAAACAATTTATAAAAATTGATGTGGAATCTAAAATACTAAGATTGAAATATAAAGAAAAATTTGAAAATTTTGAATATAAATTTTTGACGAATTTATATTTAAAAGATATAATAATAGGGTACTTTAAGATAAATGACAAGTGGGTACCAAAGGATAAAAACTTGCTAAAAGAATTAAAAAAAGAAAATAAAGAGCTTTTTAATTTTATAGAAGAGATCCATGAAGAATATGATTATAACCTTTTGCTACAACTATACAATCATATTTTTAAAGAAATAAAGTATACAAAAAGCATAAAGATTACTTACTAGTAAGGGGGCTAAACGATGATGAATAATGTAGATAAGGAAAAAATAAAAAATGCAGTGAGGGATATATTAGAAGCTATAGGAGAGAATCCAGATAGAGAGGGACTGCTAGAAACTCCAGCCAGAGTTGCTAGGATGTATGAAGAAATCTATTCAGGGATTAACCAAGATCCTAGAGAGCATTTAAAGGTTATTTTTCAGGATGAAAAGCATGAGGAAATGGTGTTGGTTAAGGATATTCCATTTCATTCATGTTGTGAACATCATCTAGTACCATTTTTTGGGAAAGCTCATATTGCATACATTCCGAAAGATGGAAGACTTACAGGTTTATCAAAACTGGCTCGTGTTATAGAAACTTTGGCAAAAAGGCCTCAACTTCAAGAAAGAATTACAAAAGAGGCTGCAGAGATTTTAATGCAAGAGCTTAAGCCTTATGGGGTTATTGTTGTTGTCGAGGCAGAACATATGTGCATGACAATGAGAGGTGTTAAAAAGCCGGGTTCAAAGACGATAACATCAGCTGTTAGAGGTGTATTTGAAACTGAAATAGCAACTAGATCTGAAGCTATGAGTTTAATAAATATGAGATAAATATCTAAAAATAAAATTTAAATTAGGAGTATTAGTATGTTTGATTATGGCAAGAGAACTTATATAATGGGAATTTTAAATGTTACCCCAGATAGCTTTTCTGATGGGGGAGATTTCGAAAATGTAGAAGCTGCAGTAGAACATGCAAAAGAAATGATAAATGAAGGTGCTGATATAATAGATTTAGGAGGAGAATCGACTCGTCCTGGACACAATTATGTTGATATAAAAGAAGAAATAAGAAGGACAGTACCAGTGGTAAAAAGACTTAAAGAAGAAATAGATATACCTATATCAGTTGACACATATAAATCAGAAGTAGCAGAGGAAGCCTTAAAGCTAGGCGTTGAAATGATAAATGATATATGGGGTCTAAGAAAAGATAATAACATGGCAAAAGTCATTGGAAAGTATAATGCAAAAGTATGTATAATGCATAATCAGGAAGGCACAGAATATAGTAAGGATATAATGGAATCTATAAAAGACTTTTTAAGAGAGAGTATATCTATAGCTATTGAGGCAGGAATAAAAAAGGAAAATATAGTTTTAGACCCAGGGATAGGTTTTGGAAAAACATTTGAACAAAACCTTGAGGTTTTAGATAGATTGAGTGAACTGCAAGAATTAGGATATCCTATATTGCTTGGAACTTCTAGAAAATCTGTTATTGGAAATGTATTAAATGTAGAGCCTAAAAAAAGAATTGAAGGAACTATAGCTACAACAGTCTTAGGTATAAAATCTGGGGTAGACATAGTTAGAGTGCATGATGTAGCCCAAAATCTAAATGCAGCAAAAATGGCAGATGCTATATGTAGAAAGTAGGATAAAAATGGACAAGATATTATTGAATAACTTGGGGTTTTATGGATATCATGGGGTACTAAAAGAAGAAAATACATTGGGACAAAAGTTTTTTATAGATATGGAGCTTTATTTAGAAACAAAAGAAGCTGGATTAAGTGATGATATGAATAAATCTGTTAGTTATGCAGATGTATATGAATTGGTAAAGGATATAACAGAGAATAAACAATTTAACTTAATAGAAGCATTAGCTGAAAATATAGCCAAAGAGGTATTAGATAGATTTCAACTTATAGAAGGTTTGAGCATAAGAGTTAAAAAGCCAGAGGCTCCAGTTAGAGGTATTTATGATTATTTTGGAGTGGAAATAAGGAGAATGAGATATGAATAGAGCCTACTTAGGTTTAGGAACTAACATAGGAGATAGACTTGGATATTTAAAGCAAGCTTGTGATATATTGAGAGAAAGCAATAACATAAATATAATAAAAGAATCAAAGATTTACGAAACTAAGGCCTGGGGATATAAGAATCAAGATGATTTCTTAAATATGTGTGTTGAAATACAAACAAACCTATCTCCAGAGGATCTTTTAAATTTTTGTCAGGGAATAGAAGAAAAGTTAAATAGGAAAAGAATAATAAGATGGGGGCCTAGAACAATAGATGTAGATATATTATTTTTTAATGATTTACAATTAAAATCTGAAAAATTATTAATACCTCATCCGAGAATAACAGAAAGAGCTTTTGTTTTGATACCTCTTATGGATTTGAATAAAGAACTTGCCATAAAAGATAAAAGCATCAAAGAGCACTTAAATTTATTAACTAATGAGGAAAAACAAGAGGTAAAGGAGTACTTAGGTTATGATAAACAACCTATTTGACGATAGAAAAAATATAGAAAAAATATATAAAAATAAAGATGTGGTTTCAAAAGAAGATAAAATTATTATAGCAGGACCTTGTGCAATAGAGAGTTATGAACAACTTTTGAAAACTGCAGAGTTTGTAAAGGAAAAAGGTGCAAATGTTTTAAGAGGTGGAGCCTATAAACCGAGAACTTCACCTGACTCATTTCAAGGTCTAAAAGAAGAAGGTCTTAGAATATTAAAGGCTGTAAAAGAAAAAACAGGTTTACCTGTTATTACAGAATTAATGGATGTACGTGATCTAAAAAAAATATATGATGTAGCTGATATAATTCAAATAGGATCTAGAAACATGCAAAATTTTACACTGTTAAGTGAGGTTGGTAAACAAGATAAACCAATTATGCTAAAAAGAGGGATAGCCTCTACAATAACTGAGTGGATTGGGGCAGCTGAATATATAGCAAAAGAAGGCAATTACAACATTATAATGTGTGAAAGAGGTATAAGAACTTATAATGATTACACTAGAAATACATTGGATTTAGCTGCTGTTCCAATTATAAAAAAGGAAACAGGGCTTTCTGTAGTTGTGGACCCTAGCCATGGGACAGGAGTTAGATATTTAATTAAGCCGATGAGTTTGGCAGCTTTGGCATGTGGTGCAGATGGAATAATGGTAGAAGTTCATCCAGAACCAGAAAATGCACTTTCAGATGGGATGCAATCACTTCACTTTGATGAGTTTGATGATTTGATTAATTCGATAGCAAATTATAAATAAGTATACTTATTTGCATTATGAAAATGAATATAATTTTCTATGCATTATAAAAAAGAGGCAGTTGCCTCTTTTTAAATTTTATAGAAAAAATGTATTAAATTTCACAAAAACAGGAAACATTAACTTTATAACCTTTTTTTTATAAAAAAGTCAACCCCCAAACACTTTTAAAAATAAATTATTACAAATAATATAAAAAATTTTAATTTAAAAGAAGGAAATGAACAGAAAAAGTCGAATTCTGTACAATGAGTGTTTGACAAATTTACAATATCGTGTAAAATAGAAATGTTAATACAAAAAAGTACACCAGAAGGTGATAATATGGATGATATAAAAGACATTATAGAAGAAATTAAGTCTAGATGCGACATAGCAAGTATAATTTCTGAATACATGAACATTAAGCAATCTGGAAACAATTATAAAGGTCTGTGTCCATTTCATGGTGAAAAAACGCCATCTTTTTACATAAGTACATCAAAGCAAATGTATAAATGCTTTGGATGTGGTGAAGGTGGAGATGTAATAAGGTTTGTAATGAAAATGGAAAACTTAGAGTTTATGGATGCGGTGAAAATTTTAGCTAATAAGTGTGGTTTAGAAATAAATACCAATATGAGTAAAGAAGCTAAAATAAAACTGGAAAATATAAAAAAATTTCAGGATATACATGTTGAAGCAGCTAGATTTTATTTTTCTAATTTGGTAGGTAGCAAAAATCAAGGGTATGAATATCTAATGAAGAGAGGTCTTGACGACAAGACTATAAGAAAATTTGGTCTTGGATTTTCACTAGATTCATGGCAATCGCTTAGTGATTATTTGGTAAAGAAAGGATACTCAAAATTAGATTTATTTAATTGTGGTCTTGTAAATCAAAATGATAGCAAAACTCACTTCTATGATAAGTTTAGAAATAGAGTAATGTTTCCAATTTTTGATTATAGAGGAAATGTAATTGGTTTTGGAGGAAGAGTATTAGATGACTCTTTACCTAAGTATTTAAACTCTCCAGAAACTATTATTTTCAACAAGAGACAAAACTTATACGGCTTAAATTTTGCTAGAAAAAATCTAAAAGATAGAAATGTAGTATTAGTCGAAGGATACATGGATTTAATATCCCTTTATCAATATGGTATAAAGAATGTAGTTGCTACATTAGGGACGGCCTTGACACAGGAACAAGGAAAATTACTAAAAAGATATGTAGATACTGTAATAATATCATATGATTCGGATGAAGCAGGAATAAATGCAACATTAAGGGCTATAGATGTACTTACTAATTTAAATATTAATGTTAAAGTATTGGATCTAAAAGAGTGTAAGGACCCAGATGAATTTGTTAGAAATTATGGGCTTAATAAATATAATGAAGCTATAGAAAATTCAATACATTACGTAAAATTTAAAATAAACTGCTTAAAGAGAGAGTTTAACTTTGAAAAAGATGAACATAAAATAAAATTTGTAAAAGAATCATCTAAAATAATTAAAAAGTTAAAAAGTCCTGTAGAAGTTGATTACTACACAAAGTACTTAAGTAACCAAACAGATATAGGAGTTGATTCAATCAAAAGAGAAGTATATGGAAAAGATTATAATAAATCTTACACAAATAAATATAAAGCGTCAAAAGAAGAGAAGGTAATCGAAAAGCCTAAAGCGATAACAAATGGAACAACATTTATTGAAAAAACACTTTTAAAGGCAATTATGTATGACAAAAAAATAAGAGAGGTAGTTCTTTTAAGGGTAGATGAGTCTGATTTCTTAATAAGAGAAAATAAGGAAATTTTAAATTACATAATTAAAAATAAAGAATTGGACAAAATAACTATTGACAAAATAAAATGTTTAAACATACCCGAAGAATATCTCCAAAGTTTTGAAAATATATCTTTAGATAGTATAAATTTAGGGAATATTAAACAAATAGATGAGATAGTCAAAAATGTTAAAAAGAATAAAATACAACATGAAATAGATAAATTACTAGAAGAATTACAAGAAATGGAATCGAAGCAGCATAATAATGACATGAAAGAGGTAGATTTTGAGAATATGGAAATTGCTAAAATTAGAATTAGTCAAGAGATACTAGATAGACAAAAAAAAGTAAATAGCCTATAGGAAAGGAGGTTTGAGTGTGGAAGTTCAAAATAATAATAAAAAAGAGACAAAGAAGGTTACTGCAAAAACTTTAATTGAAAAAGGAAAAAAGCAAGGTTCGCTTACACTTTCTGAAATAATGGAAGCTTTTTCGGAAAATGAACTGGATAAAGATCAAATAGAAAACTTATATGAGACTTTAGGAAACTTAGGTATAGAAGTAACAGAGAGTAAAAATAACAAAGTAGACATAGATTTTTCATCTAATGATGATGAACTAGATATTCATAATATAGATGATACATTAGTAGATGATTCAGAAAAAGAATCTAGTGATACCAATATAGAGGTTATAGATTTATCTCTACCAAAAGGTATAAGTATAGATGACCCAGTTAGGATGTACCTAAAGGAAATTGGTAAGATTCCGTTACTTAAGCCGCATGAAGAGGTTGAGTTTGCTAAGAGAATGCATGAAGGAGACGAAATAGCAAAGCAAAGACTTGTAGAGGCTAACCTTAGACTGGTTGTAAGTATAGCTAAGAGATATGTAGGAAGAGGTATGCTTTTCTTGGATTTAATACAAGAGGGAAATTTAGGTCTTATAAAAGCTGTTGAAAAGTTTGATTATACAAAAGGGTACAAGTTCAGTACTTATGCTACTTGGTGGATAAGACAGGCGATAACTAGGGCAATAGCAGATCAAGCTAGAACTATAAGAATACCTGTTCATATGGTTGAAACTATAAATAAACTAATAAGAGTATCTAGACAGTTACTTCAAGAGCTTGGTAGGGATCCAAAGCCAGAAGAGATAGCAAAAGAAATGGAAATGACTGAAGATAAAGTTAGAGAAATAATGAAAATAGCTCAAGATCCTGTTTCTCTTGAAACACCAATAGGAGAAGAAGAAGATAGTCATCTAGGAGATTTTATACCGGATGACGATGCACCAGCACCAGCAGAGGCAGCTGCATACTCACTATTAAAGGAACAAATAGAAGATGTATTAGGATCTTTAAACGATAGAGAGCAAAAAGTACTAAAACTAAGATTCGGATTAGAGGATGGAAGAGCTAGAACCCTTGAAGAAGTTGGAAAAGAGTTTGATGTAACTAGGGAAAGAATAAGACAAATAGAAGCAAAAGCACTAAGAAAATTAAGACATCCAAGCAGATCTAAAAAACTTAGAGATTACTTAGACTAAAATATATAATAAAAATTCGCCTTTATATAGGGCGAATTTTTTTGAAAGGAATGGCAAGTTTGAGATTAACAGATAGACTATTAAAAATATCACATTTAGTAACTAAGGATAAAAAGATAGCCGACATAGGGACAGATCATGGTTATATACCGGTGTATTTATTAAAGAAAGGTTATGTATCATATGCAGTATTATCTGATGTCAATAAAGGTCCTCTTGATAATGCTAGAAAAGAAGTTATACAAAATAATCTTCTAGATAAGGTTGATTTAAGACTTGGATCGGGGATAGAAGTCTTAAAAAAAGGAGAAGTAGATGAGATTATAATAGCTGGAATGGGTGGGATTTTAATTAGTGAAATATTGGATGCCAAGCAGGAAGTATCCCACAATGCTCAAAAATTAATACTTCAACCTATGCAAGCTCAAAATGAACTTAGGAAATATCTTTTAAATAATGGATATGAAATACTTGATGAGGTATTAGTAAAAGAGGATTTTAGATTATATGAGATAATTATAGCTAAATACACTGGAGAAAATACTGTTGTAGAAGATGAAGTATATTATGAAGTTGGAAGTAAACTTATAGAAAACAAAGATGTACTACTTAAAGAGTTTGTAGATAGAAAAATAAGTTCGTACACTTCTATATTAAAAAATATAGAAGGGAAAACTGGCTATGAAATAGAAAAAAAGAAAAAATGTATTACTAAATCAATAGAAAAACTTAAGTGTATATTAGGAAATTAGTATAATTTAGTAAGGAGTTGGTGGTATGAAATTAGAGAGACTTATAGGAAAAATAGAAGAAAAATATCCTCTAAACTTAGCTTATAGCTGGGATAATGTAGGGCTTATAGTAGGGGACTTTGAATCAGATATAAAAAAAGTATTAGTTGTACTTGAGGCTAATGAAAAGGTAGTACAAGAGGCTATACAAAAAAAGGTTGATTTAATTGTAACTCATCATCCTTTTATATTTGGTAAAATAAATAAGGTAAATACTGATGATTTAAAAGGTAAACTAATACATAAACTTATAAAAAATGGAATATCAATCTATTCCATGCATACTAACTTTGACATAGCATTTGATGGATTAAATGATTACTTCATGGAAATTATGGGATTTGACAGCAAACAAGTACTAGAGGCTACTGATGTAGAGGTTTTATACAAGGTTGTGGTATATGTTCCCAATAGCCATATATCTTTAGTTAGAGATGCATTAGGAAGATCTGGAGCAGGTTATATAGGCAACTACAGTCACTGCACTTTCAATAGTCAAGGGGTAGGTACATTTAAGCCCTTAGAGGGTAGTAATCCTTTTTTAGGGACTTTAGGAGAAGTTGAATACACTGATGAGGTTAAAATTGAAACTATTGTTGCTAAGAATAATTTAAAAAATGTAATAGATAGTATGCTTGAGGCTCACCCTTATGAAGAAGTTGCATATGATATATATAGATTAGAGAATAAAGGAAAAAGCTATGGTTTAGGGAGGATAAGTTGTTTGGAAAAACCTTTAACTTTAAAACAACTTTCTAATACAATAAAAGAAAAGTTTGGAATGAAATATATTAGAGTGGTTGGTGATATCGACTCTAATATAAAAAGGTTAGCAGTAGTTACAGGCTCTGGTGCAGATATGGTAAAGGTTGCTAAAAAATCTGGTGCACAAGTGATTATTACTGGAGATATTAAATATCATGATGCTCAAGATGCAATAGATATGGGCATGAATATAATAGATATTGGACACTTTGAAAGTGAAGATATATTTAAAGATGTTATGGCTAATTTCCTAAATAATATCGTAGACTTAGAAATTATAAAAAGTGATATAAATTTGAACCCATTTAAAATAATATAATATCTAAGAAAGGTATTAAAAATTTATTCGAATAATACTGTAATAGTATTTGAAAGATTAGATATAAATTATTAGCTGAAATTAACCAATTAGCCACAATTATATTAGAGAATTAAACTAATCAGTTTATATAATTAGGAAGTCTTAAAAAGTGGTTGACAATAAATGGTTACTAGAATATTATTAATATATATAAATTGTATAAATCCTATGACAAGGGAAAGTAGTTGAGTTTAGCTTCAATATAGAGAGCTGAGGATGGTGGAATCTTGGCAAGAAGAAATTCGATGAATGGGCCTTAGAGGAGTAAATTGAAATCATTTTATGAGAGTAGACTTTACCGCGAGTCGCGCGTTATAGCGAGCAGAGTATGATAGTACTTGTAGAGAGGTGTATAATTTTGTTATACACAATTTAGGTGGCAACGCGGATTTACTCCGTCCTATTAATTTAGGACGGAGTTTTTTAATTTCAAAAATGGATATACGAACCATTAAATATAGAAATTCATTTTGAATATAGGGTCTAATTATGAGAGGTGGTGAAAACTATGGTATGAAAGGATGAATTTGAACATTGGACAGAGGAAAATTTTGAAGAAAATAGATTATATAATTTAGAAAATATTAGGGGGTTTTATCATGAAAACAAATACGAGAAAGTTAGCTTTAAATTCAATACTATTAGCCATAGGATTACTACTACATCAAGTAACACCGGCACTAGGTTTGCCGATGCAGCCGGATATGGCACTGGCGATGCTATTTACCATAATGGTGTTAAATAAAGAAGATTATAAAACTTGTTTGGTAGCAGGTATAATAACGGGTATATTTACAGCATTGACTACTAAATTTCCAGGAGGACAATTTCCAAATATTATAGACAAAATTGTTACAGTTAATATAATGTATATCATGATGTATGTTATGTACAAATTACCAATTTTAAATAAATTAAATTCTAAGAAGCAAGATATGGTTATTACAGCTGTATTAATGTCATTAGGGACTCTTGTAAGTGGATGTACATTTTTATTTGCAGCTCAGATACTAGTAGGTCTTCCAGGAACATTCAAGGCATTGTTTTTAGTAGCTGTGGCTCCTGCTATAGTAATAAACTTAGTGGCAGGACTATTCTTATTCAAGGTGGTAGATATCTCAATAAAAAGAACTAGCTATGCAAGAGCGAAGTAAAAGTATATAAGTGAAATTTAAGTTACCTCAAAATAATTGGCTTTATTGTTTTGGGGTAACTTAAATTTTACCTATAAATTCAATGTATTATAAAACCCATGAATATTCAAATTAATGTGAAATATAAAAGGAATTTACTTTTAAATAAAATTATATTTGTATAAAATGTAGAAAGATAGAAGGATATTGGATATTTTTATTGAATGAATAAAAAGGGGAAAAATTAGTTTTTATATAGCAAAACGAAATATATAAGTGTACCAGGGAGACAAATTATAAAAATACTATGGTATAAAACTATATTTTAAAGGAATTCTAGGTAGTGATAGATTAGGTGAATTTTTCTTAAGAGTTTTATAAAGAAAATATACTGCAATATATTTGTAAAAAAATATATTTCTTTATATATTTAAAATGTTTACAATTTTCAGTATACTAAGGGGGTAGTCTATCGTTATCAATGAGGGGGATAGTAAATATGGAAAAGTCTAAAAAAGTTTCAAAAGAATTTTTAGGACTTTTGGCAGCGTATATCTTTTCTATATTAATAATGGCCATTTTGCTTGGCGAAATTAGTATGAGTTTAGTATATTATGTGGCTATTTTTAATTCTAGTCTTATTGGCATTGCAAGCTTACTAATTTGTATGGTTTCGGTAGATATAGGTAAAAGTAGTTTTTATAAATATATAGCTATTACTTTTGCTTTTGCAGGAATGATAAATTTGATTTCTATGTTTATTATTGTCAGTAAGTTGTTTGGTGCTGCTTCTGTCAGCAAGAGTACGCAATTAAACTTTATTTCTAGTGGGTTTGAGGCTTTATCGCTTGTTTTTTCATCTAGATATGTTAACAGAGAAATAAGTATCAAAAAACATATACTCTCAAGAATAGTTTTTGTATTTTTAATTTTAGGGGCTGCAATCTATACAGATGTATTTCTAAGTATATATGAAGGACCCTATAATATCAGAGATATAATGCAATATATCCATATTATCTTATATGTATATGCCCTTAGATTGCTTAAGAAAAACAGAAAAAATATTTGCGGTAGAACTATAAGGGATTTAAAGATTTACATAATGTTGAGGGTCACAAATATAATTATGATAACAACATATGATAATTTATACTCTATATTTGATGTAAATAGGAATGGAATAATAGATACTGTATTTTTATTAGCAGTTATTTTGAGGTTTTTTGATACTTATTATATATTAAAGATATGTATAATAGATATAATAAAAAGACCAAATAAAACATTATTTAGGCAATTAATAATGGAGAAAAATCGATTAAGAGAAAGTATATACAAGTTAGAAAGTATAAAAATGGATTTGGAATGTTATAATGAAAAATATGAACAACTACTCGTAAGTCTTCCGGATGGTGTTTTAATTTACGAAGGTATGGAAATAGTTTTTGCAAACAATAAAATCGGAGAATTCTTTAAGTTGGATTCACCGGATGCACTACTTGGAAAATCACTGGATGATATTTTAGATGAAGAGTTTGATTATAATATCTATGAATTAGAGCCATTTGAACAAGGTATTATTAGCGACAATAGAGGTGATTTGGTAAAAGGTTTGCAAAGGAAATTTTGTTTTAATAATACTAAGTTTAATGGAGAAATCACAATATTTAGAAAGGATATAGGAGGAGAAGTCTTGTTTATAATAATTATAAAAAACATAGATTCTATTATAAAACTAAAAAAAGTTGAAAATGAATTAGAAATAAAGAAAACTATGGAAAAAGCTAGACAAGAAATTTTATCGAATATATCCCATGATTTTAAAACTCCGGTAAATGTAATTTATTCAGCAATTCAAATGCAAGATTTAAATATAAAAAAAGAAAAGTTCGATCAAATAGCAGAATTTAACGGAATTGTAAAACAAAACTGTAATAGATTGTTGAGGCTGATAAATAATTTTATTGACTCCAGTAGAATTGATAATGACAACCTCAAGATGAACAAAAAATGTATTAATATAGTTAGATTGGTTGAAGATATAACTATGTCTGTATTGCCTTTTGCAGAGGACAAAGACATAAGCTTGATTTTTGATACAGATGAGGAAGAAGTGTTTTGTGATGTTGATATAGACTTTATGGAGAGAATAATGCTAAACCTCCTTTCTAATGCTATAAAGTATAATAGTGATAGTGGAAGTATAGATGTGTTTATTGAAAATCACAATGAATTTATAAGTATTTGTGTAAAGGATACAGGAATAGGTATACCAGAAAGTAAATTAAGCAAACTATTTAATAGATTTGATAGGATAGATAGAGAAGTGTTAAGACATAAAGAAGGTAGTGGAATAGGGCTTAATATAGTAAAAAATATGATAGAAAAACTAAATGGAAGTATAGATGTAATTAGCAAAGAAAATGAGGGAACTACTATGATAGTAAATCTTCCTAAGTCAGAAAAAAGAGGATGTCAAGATCAGGTTCTGGAATTTGACCAATTAAATCAAAAAGTACAATTGGAATTATCTGATCTATAAATGATAGAGGTTCATATGGATTAAAAAGGTTTGCCTAGTAAAAATATACAATATGCAAATACTATAATTTTTATTTGAATAATACAAATACTAATAGCATAAAAATACTATAATAACAAAGGAGAATTTTTATGCTAACATATCTAGTAAAAAGACAAATGAAAAAAAAGAACAAAATGGATAATAAGAAGATTATGGCTTACACTGGCTTGGCATTAACTGGGGCAGGTGCATATATGTCCTATAGGGTAATAAAAAAAAGAAATTCCAAGTGTAATATGAATGAAGACACATATCTAAATAATAGCAGTTTTGGAAACAATGGTGCTAACTTAGATGATGATAAAACAATGGATAATTCATCAGGATATAAAAGTGATTTAGTAGACAAAGTTAACGAATTTAATTCAAAAAGAATAAGTCATGATAACTGTGAACATGTTTCTAATGAAGAGATGCAACATTATTTAAATACTGCCGAAAGTGATAAAGACGAAGTTACTATAGAAAATAACTATGGTGACAAGTATGATGAGTACGAAGAGTATGAAGAGGACTTAAAAAAGTAATGTATAAAAGCTAATTAAAAGGCTGTTTTTCTATATAATCCCCTTATAATATTATAAATCACTTAATATTATAAGGGGAATTTGTATTATAAAATATTTCAAAGTCATGTAATAAAGAAGTATATAGAAAATATCTATTTATATAAATAATATGAAAATACCTGCTGTATCATAGTATAAATTGCTGTGTTATAATTTATTAAGCGGGGTTTATATGTTTTAAAAAGATGATAAGGGGGATGAAATATGAAAGTTAATAAGAAAATAGCAATTTTATTGTCTATGGTGATGGTTGGAAGTATGTTTGCTGGATGTGCAAACAAAGATGATTCTCAAAGCAACAAGGAGAATACTAAAAAGGAAGAAGCGGTAGATCAAAAAACAGAGGCTACAACTAAGGATGATTATAATTTTGACAACAATGATTACTTTACAAGTTTATCATGGCTGGAAGAAAACATGGATAAAAATGATAAGTTATTAATAATAGATGCAAGGGCGGAAAAGGAATATAAGGCAGGACATATACCTGGTGCTATTAATGTGGCTTGGCAAAGCCTAGCAAAAGTTGAGGGTAAAGCAGGAGAAAAAGATTGGGGAACTTTACAGGATAAAGAAGCTCTATCAGATAATTTAAGCAAACTAGGAATAAAAAAAGAAAGTCAAGTTGTAGTTTATGCTAATAAAGATGGATGGGGAGACGATGGAAGAATAGTTTGGTGCTTACAAAGGGCTGGAATAGATGCGAGAATGTTAAATGGTGGATTTGATTTATGGTCATCAGAACAAAAAGAAGTAACTAAAGATGAACCAAAAGAGATAGCTAAAAGTGATTTGAAATTAGATAGTATAAAACCAGATTTAAATATAAGTACAGATGATTTAAAGAAAGAATATAAGGAACTTAAAATAATCGATGTTAGAGGCGAGGATGAGTACAAGGGCGCAACTAATTTTGGTGAAGCTAGAGGAGGACACTTACCAGATGCCATAAATATTCCTTTTACAAAACTTTATAATGAAGATGGAACTATAAAGTCAAATGAAGAGATAGACAAGGTTATGAAAGAGGCTGGGGTAGAAAAATCTGATAATATAGTTACATATTGTACAGCTGGAATAAGATCTGCACACATGGCTTTGGTTCTTAAAAATGCAGGTTATGAAAACGTTAGAAACTACGATGCATCATACTACGAATGGGCAGGAGATGAAAGCAACCAAGTTGAAAAATAGACTATAGGAGTGATTAAAATAGAAATAAAAAAGAAGTCGCTACTATTAAAAATAGCGGTGGTTATAGGAGTACTTGCAATTTATTTGTTTGTACCACCAATTAATAGAAATATAAATCAAATGATATTTTATTTGAGTATGTTGGATATAGAGTCTATAAAACAGTATATACTATCATTTGGAATATGGGCACCTGTGATATCATTTTTGCTTATGCTCCTTCAATCTGTAGCAGCGCCATTACCTGCATTTTTAATTACATTTTCAAATGCAGCATTATTTGGATGGGTAAAAGGTGCTATTTTATCTTGGAGTAGTGCTATGGCAGGAGCAGCGTTATGTTTTTATATATCAAGATTTTTAGGAAGAGATGTCGCAATAAAACTTACAAGTAAGTTTGCACTAGAAAGTATAGACGAGTTTTTTGATAAATATGGAAAGCACACTATATTAATAGCTAGACTACTTCCATTTATATCTTTCGATATTGTAAGTTATGCAGCTGGCTTGACATCTATGAGTTTTATGTCATTCTTTGTAGCTACAGGGATTGGGCAATTGCCTGCGACTATAGTTTATTCTTATGTAGGTGGAATGTTAACTGGTGGGGCTAAACTTATGGTTACAGGTTTGTTAGTATTATTTGCATTAACAGTGTTGATATATATGATGAAAAGAATATATGAAGATAAAAATGTTAAGGAAAATAATATTGAATAACTAAAAAATGATAAAAGTAAGCATAACATTATTTACTATAATTTTAAGAGGATTGGGAAACCCCCAATCCTTTTTATATATAAAATAAATTACAGATAAGTATCTTTAATTATTACATGATAAATTAAATACGAAATATTTTGAAAAATACAAAAAAATAAAGACAAAAGCTGAAAATTGTAATATACTATCTACAAACGATACAAAGTTCAAATTGCATATTAATATCGAAGGGGGATTATACATTATGAAACATCTAAAAGTAATAACAATTGTTTTTTCAATATTACTGAGTTTAGGAGCGGTATCTTTGATATTTAATAAAAAAGCATCATCAAATAAAGATTTTTAGTAAAAATGACATGAAGATAAATTATATACGGATATCTATAAGATTAGATATCCCTATATAATTTTACAGAAAGTATATTAGATTTATGATAATATGTTGGATATTATTGAAGTATGTTCATTTAGAATATTTATACCGATTAATATTAATATTATGCCGCCTATTATTTGAGAGTAACTCTTAAATATAGGCCCAATTTTTCTACCCAAAAGTACTCCGATAAAGCAAAATAAAAAAGTTATTACCGCGATAGATGTAGATATGGGTGCTATTGGTATACTCAAGAAGGCGAAACTAACACCGACTGCTAAAGCATCTATGCTGGTGGCAATTGATAATATCAGCAATTCTTTGTTGGTTATTAAAAAATCGCATCTATCTTCTTTTTCATTTGATCCTAATATCATTTTAATGCCTATAAATCCTAAAAGTGAAAAAGCAATCCAATGATCTATTGATTTTATGTAACCTTCAAATCTAACGCCTAGAAACCATCCTATAACAGGCATAATACCTTGAAATAATCCAAAGAATAGAGCTATTTTTGTTGCTATCTTATAATTTATTTCTTTTAGAGTCATACCCTTGGTAAGTGAGACTGCAAATGCATCCATTGCAAGGGCAAGGGAAGTAAAAAAAATACTGACAAAATTCATATTGTATCCTCCTTAGTTATCCTATATAAAAACTTACATAAAAATAGTGTACATTTATTATATACAAAATATTCATAGCAATTCAAATATAATCATTAACTTCAAAATTAAGGAATAAATAAATTTAGTATAGGTATACTATAAATATGCGAAGTGGACATAAGTTATTACAACTAGTTTAAGTATAAATAGGAGGATATAGTAATGAAAAAATTTGTATGTACAGTTTGTGGTTATATTCATGAGGGAGATCAACCACCTGAAAAATGTCCTATATGTAATGTAGGGGCAGATAAATTTGAGGAAGTAAAAGGTGAAATGGTCTGGGCTGATGAACATAGAATAGGTATAGGCAAAGGGCTGGAGGATGATGTTTTAGAGGCTTTAAGAGCAAATTTCCTAGCTGAGTGTAGTGAGGTAGGAATGTATCTTGCAATGGCCCGTCAAGCGGATAGAGAAGGACACCCTGAAGTAGGGGAAGCATATACAAGGATAGCATTTGAAGAGGCTGAACATGCTGCTAAATTCGCAGAAATATTAGGTGAGGTAGTTGAACCAAGTACAAAACAAAATCTAAAAGCAAGAGTAGAGGCAGAGTATGGTGCGGCAGAGGGAAAATTGAAATTAGCCAAGAGAGCAAAAGAGTTAGGTCTTGATGCTATACATGATACTGTTCATGAAATGTGTAAAGATGAGGCTAGACACGGAAAGGTATTTTTAGGATTATTAAATAGGTATTTTGAGAAATAAGTTAAGATTACGGGCTAAAATTAATATATATTGACAATGTTAAATTTCATTGATAAAATGAAACTTAATACTAAAAAGGGAATATAATAATTTAATCAGGTAATAGCTTTATTACCGGGCTCTAGTAGCAATGGAATAAAAATCCATGGGATAGTTTAAATAACTTTTCCATGGATTTTTATATTTTAATTTTAGGAGGGAGATTATGAGAAATACTAATTACAAAAAAGTAAATCAAGTTTTATGGGGAATATTATTTGCAAATTTAGGGGTGGCATTATTAAAAATTACAATAGGTACGTCTATTAAAAGTGCAAGCATGACTGCCGACGGATTTCACTCTATATCAGATGGAACATCTAATATAGTAGGAATTATAGGGATTTTATTGGCATCAAAGCCAGTAGATAAAGAACATCCATATGGGCATAATAAATTTGAAGTTATATCAGGTCTATTTATTGGCGGAATGCTTTTATTTTTAAGTTTTAAAATAATTATAGAGTCATTTTTAAGATTTAAAACTCCAGTTGTTCCAAATATAACTATGACTAGTTTAATAGTCTTAGTTATTACATTGTTGATTAATATACTTGTATGTACTTATGAGCATAGGATTGGGAAAAAACTCAATAGTTATATACTTGTTTCAGATTCTCTTCATACAAAGAGCGATGTATTTGTATCTATAGGGGTTTTAATGACATTAGTAGGTGTAAAACTAGGGCTTCCTGCTATTATTGATCCAGTAGCATCATTAGTTGTTGCAGGTTTTATACTTCATGCATCTTATGAAATATTTAAACCAACTATTGACGTGCTGGTAGATAAAGCAATAATAGATGAAGATGATATAAAAGAAGTTCTTAAAGAATTTGAAATTATAAAGAGTGTTCATAAGATAAGAAGTAGGGGAAGTGAAAATAATGTATATATAGATATGCATATTATGCTTGATCCTAATGTAACAGTTGAAGGGTCGCATATGCTAAATCATGATATAGAGAATCTAATAAGAGAAAAAATTAATAAAAGTGCTCAGGTTATAGTTCATATTGAGCCATATTATAAAGAATAGAAATAAATTTATTGATTTTTATATAATAAAATATAATCTTAAATGAATCAGGGGTTAGGAAATAATAGAAAAATAATACTTGAAAAAATATAAAAAAGTGGTATAATTAATAGATTGACTAAAAATATATTTTAAATTCATTTTAAGATGAATTTAGCTTTATATAAGTAACAAAAGATAAATTATGAGGGAGGACATATATGAATAGGACAGAAGAAACATTGGGCCAATTATCTATAGGGAAATTACTTCTAAAGTATTCGATTCCTGCGATAATTGGTATGATGGTTAATGCACTTTATAATATAGTGGATAGGATTTTTATAGGAAATATTCCAAGTGTAGGTTCGTTAGCTATAACAGGTTTAGGAATTACAATGCCTATTATAACTATACTATTAGCATTTTCAATGCTTATAGGAATAGGTGCTACAACTAATATATCTATAAAATTAGGGCAAGGTAAAAAGGAAGAGGCAGAGAAAATTATAGGAAATGCTATAACTCTATCTCTAGTGGTTGGAGTAATATTGACTGTAATAGGTCTACTTTTTGAAGATAGTATATTAAAGGCATTCGGAGCAAGTAATGAAACACTTTACTATGCTAAATCATATGTAAGTATTATTTTATTTGGATCGGTATTTAGTATAATGGCGTTTGTTTTAAACAGTACTATTAGAGGTGATGGAAACCCAAGACTATCAGCTATCATAATGATTGTTGGATGTTTAATAAACATAGTTTTGGATGCATTATTTATATTTGTATTCAACATGGGAATACAAGGGGCTGCTATAGCGACTGTAATTTCTCAAATGGTAACAGCTGTATGTGGAATTTTATATTATGTAAGAGGAAATTCAAACTTGGTATTTAAAGTTGCAAACTTAAAACTTGATAAAAATATAATAAAAACTATATTCTCTATAGGTTTATCACCATTTTCAATGCAGTTGGCAACAAGTCTTGTACAGGTAATAAACAATAATGCACTAAGAACTTATGGAGGAGACTTAGCCATAGGAGCGATGGCTGCAATATCTTCTATTATGATGGTATTTTTAATGCCTACTTTTGGAATAGTTCAAGGAGCACAGCCTATAATTGGATTTAATTATGGTAAGAAACAGTATGATAGGGCAAAAAAAACATACAGATTATCAGTTATAGCATCAACTATTATATTTTTAGTAGGAGCATTTATAATCCAGGTATTCCCAGAAGCGGTTGTTGGACTATTTAATAAGGGCGATAAACTTATGGAAATATCTGTAAAAGGTATTAGAATATACGGGCTTTTCCTACCTTTAGTATCAACTTCTATAGTAGGTTCAAATTATATGCAATCTATAGGGAAGGCGAAAGTTTCTATATTTTTAAGTCTTTTAAGACAAGTTATATTGCTAGTTCCTATGATAATTGTATTGCCTAATTATTTTGGATTAAATGGGGTATGGCTTGCTCAACCAGTATCAGATATTATAGCTGTAGTAATAACTGCTTTAGTAGTTGAAAGAGAATTTAAATCTTACAAAACAATAGACTAGAATAAGTTATAATAGACAAGCAGTTATAGTAGATAATAAGCTTATAAGTAAGTATAGAATACTTTATAAAATTTCATTTAAAATTAATTTGTTTATAGACCAGCGATTATATTGCTGGTCTATTTGATTTTAAATAACATAAAAATACTTGAAATATTATTTTTAAAAGTCTATCATTGTATTAAAGTATTAATACAATGATAGAGGGTGATAAAATGAAAGTGGAATTTGACAATAGTAAACCCATATACACTCAGTTAGTAGACCATTTAAGATTAAAAATAGTATCTGGAGAGATGCCATCTGGATCAAAGGTTGATTCAGTAAGATCTATGGCAGAGGAAGTAGAGGTAAATCCAAATACTATGCAAAGGGCCTTAGCAGAACTGGAAAGATTAGGCCTTGTTTATACTCAAAGAACTAGAGGTAGGTTTGTCACTGAGGATATTGAAAAAATAAACCTTATACGTAAGGAGATAGCAACATTAGAAATTAGTAACTTAAGAGATGTACTACTCAAACTAGGGTATAGTGAGGATGAATTAATTGAACTTATAAATCAAAACTTGAGGAGGGATATATAATGCAGGATAATATAGTGGAGTTTAATAATCTGGAAAAAAATTATGGAAAAAAATGTGCCTTAAAAGGCATCGATTTAAAAATTCCAAAGGGGAAAATAATTGGACTTTTAGGACCTAATGGAAGTGGTAAGAGTACAATGATTAAGATTATGAATGGATTGCTACAACCTAGTAGCGGAGAGGTACTTATAGATGGAATAAGACCGTCTGTAGAAACAAAAAAACATATATCATATCTACCAGAAAGAACATATCTTAATGACTGGATGAAAGTAAAAGATATAATACAATTCTTTTCAGAGTTCTATGAAGATTTCGATAGGGATAAAGCAGAGGATATGCTCAAGAGTCTACAAATTAGCGAAAATCAAAGGCTAAAAACTATGTCTAAGGGTACAAAGGAAAAAGTACAGTTGATTTTAGTAATGTCGAGAAAGGCTAAATTATACATTTTAGATGAACCTATAGGGGGAGTTGATCCTGCTGCTAGAAGTTATATACTAAAAACCATATTAAAAAACTACAATGAAGATTCTACACTATTAATAGCTACTCACTTAATAAGTGAAATTGAAAATATTTGTGATGAAGTTATATTTATATCTAATGGAGAAGTAATCTTACAAGGGGAAGTAGATAGCATTAGAGAGAAAAAAGGTAAATCTATAGATGTATTATTTAGGGAGGAATTTAAATGTTAGGGAAATTATTAAAATATGAGATAAAGTCAACTGCTAGACTATTTTTGCCGATATATATTGCTATTTTAGTAATGTCTTTAGGGCAATGCCTGTTTACAAATGAAAGTCTTATGAACGTAAGGGGGATTGTTCTTGGGCTATTAGTTGCACTTATCATAGGATTATTTGTTTTTACAATAGTAATTATAATACAAAGGTTTAATAAAAATCTTTTAGGAGATGAAGGTTATCTAACTTTCACACTTCCAGTAAGTGTAAAAAATATTGTTGTTTCTAAGCTAATAGCATCAATTATATATACTACTTTAAGTGTAATAATTTCGATAATATCGTTTAATATTATTGTATTATCATTTAGCAATGGACAAGAAATTTTATCTGGGTATAGAGATTTAATAGGATATATTTCTAACCATGATAACTTCTGGGCATTGATGTATTTTATGTTTATGTTATTTATATCAAATATTACATTTATACTGCTTTTATATTTATCTATATCTATGGGGCAGATTCAAAAGTTTAATAATCATAGAGTTTTAGTAGGTTTTATAACATATTTTATAATAAATGCGCTAAGATCAGGGCTAGAAGCCTTGGTACAGAATATGACAACAAGAAAAAATATACTTGGAGACCAACTATATATGAACTTTAGTAGCATTGTTCTTGATAGTTTTAGCATTTGGGTGTTATTACTAGAAGTAGTACTTGCTGTATTGTTTTTCTTAGGAACAACTTATATTTTAGAGAAAAAACTGAATTTAGAGTAGTTATATTTTATAATGCATAGGAAATTATATTCATTTTCAGACTTTTGATAAATATAATTTTCGTATATGCATTTCAAAAAAATTATCCTTTAAAGATTTTAGATAGAAAATTTTTTTATATAAAAGGTATAATTAGTATAATATTAAAAAGATTGCAGATATCTCTGTAATCTTTTTTACGTATAAGGAAGTTATAATTACTCTTAAACTAGATTATGCATTTAGAACGTCTTAATTTTTATAATTATATTATAAAATTATGGTATTAATTATAGAAATAAGAAATATATTGACTTTTAATGTTATAATTAAAAGGATATGTACTGAGATTTCGGTGACTTTTAAAAATAATTAGGTTGGAGGCTTTACAAATGGATCTTAAAAATGTAGACGTAAGCAAGTTAGACGTTACTAGTTTGTCTGAGAAATTTATAGATTGGGCAATGACAAATGGATTTAAGCTTGTTATAGGGCTTATAGTTATTTCTATCGGATTTAAGGTCATAAAGAAGATAGTTAAACATTTTATAGCGTTTTTAGAAAAAAGACAAGTAGATGTTACTTTAATTAAGTTTTTAAAATCATTTACTATAGGTGCACTTAAAGTAATACTAGTAGTACTTGTATTTGGCTACTGGGGAATGGAGCTATCAGGAGTTGCAACTATAATTGCATCTGCAGGGGTTGCAATAGGATTGGCACTTCAAGGAAGTTTATCAAATTTTGCTGGTGGGTTTATAATCCTTATCCTAAGACCGTTTAAAGTAGGAGATTATATAGAGGCTGCTGGGTATAACGGTGCAGTTGAGCAAATAGGAGTATTTTACACACACTTGGCTACTCCTGACAATAAAGTTATATTAATACCAAATGGCATACTATCAAATGGAAGTTTAACAAACTATTCAGCCAAAGATACTAGGAGAGTAGATTTAACATTTGGAGTGGGATATGAGGCGGATATACTCCATGTTAGAAGGGTTTTAAAGGAAATAGTTAAAAATCATAAATTAATAATAAATTATCCAGAGCCTTTTGTAGGAATTTGTGAACATGGAAGCAGTTCTGTTAACTTCGCTGTTAGAGTGTGGTGTAAAACAGAGGATTACTGGACTATTTACTTTGATTTACTAGAAGAGGTGAAGGTAAGATTTGATGAAGAAGAGATAAGAATTCCTTATCCGCAGATGGATTTACATTTAAAGGAACTTAAAAAAACAAATATAGATAAATAATAGAAATTTGCCCTATAAAAGAACAAAAAAATTATTTTATAGGGCATTTTCGTATATAATAAAGTAAATGAGTCAGATTATTACTTATACAAGATGAGGGATTTATATTGACCAAAGGAGACGAGATTAGTGGAGTATATTCAAGAGTTATATAAATTAGCGCAGAATTACTGGATCCTTACTTTATTGGTTGGATTATTTAGTACTTTTATTGAAAGTTTTTTGCCTGTATTGCCACTTGTGGCTATAGTGACAGCAAATGCAGCTATATTTGGATTGTTTGGAGGACTTTTACTATCATGGATAGGATCAGGTCTTGGAACTATATCTGTATTCTTGATAATAAGCAAATTTAATGATAATAAACTATTCGATAAGTTAAGGAATGAAAAGACTGAAAAAGTTGTAAGCTGGACAGAGAAAAAAGGCTTTAAATTATTATTTATAGCATATGCATGTCCATTCATGCCGGGTTGCTTAGTCACGGTAGCATCTGCGTTTTGTAAGAGAAAATTAAACCATTTTATACCAGCTATGTTGGCAGGTAAATTTGTAATGTTTTTGGTAGTAAGCTATATTGGAAGCGATATAATAGGTTTTATAAAAAATCCGGTTAAAATATTGGTGTTCTCTGTTTTAGTTGCATTATCGTGGAAAATAGGAAGTAAGATAAATAAAAATATAGAAGAACATGAGGATATTTAGGTTAGAAACAGTTATAACAAATTAAAAGGTTAAGATTATAAAATATCAACCTTTTAATTTGTTTGTATATTTTATTGAAAGAGTATGAAAAACCTATACCCCAGTAGAAATACTATAAAAAAATTAAATGTTTTGTAAATCAATTTTTCGGTTTTTGAACTGGTTTTTATTGGAAGAAGAGAAAAGTTTATTTGAATTGGGTAGATAAGCTCAACTCCCTCTTTAGTGATCAAATCTAAAAGTATGTGTGAGGAATACCCAATTATAAATCCTTTGGATAAAAGTATAAAAACTATATTATTTTCAGAGTAATTTAATAGAAAGTTTTGTAGGATATTTAGTAATATTAAAAAAAGCAGGCTATGTGTAAATCCTCTATGCCTAAAGTGCTTTCCAAATAATTTGTGTAAATATCCAAACTTTTTACTTATATAAGACCCCTTCATATCTATATCTGGAAATAAAGAACCTAAATATGAAAAGTATATATAAATTATAATTAAGATTAATTTATATATAATATTGTAATTAGTTAGAATTTGATTACTAATAAACGGAAGAAGTATCAAGGAAAATATTGTGCCTCCGCGTGCATGTGTTTCTTTTGTCATGTTTCCTCCTAAGATGTATGTATTAAGTGTCAATGGTAGAGATTAATCAAAGATTGCCTCTTAGTATGTTCTTTAATAAATTATATCATAGTATGATAGTATAAGATTAAAAAAGTCATGTGTTTATGTTGGTCTGTAAAATAAACACATGACTTTTTATATAACTTATTATTGGTGCATTTTGAATTAGAAAAATTGCGATTTTACTGTTTACTTTGGGTTCTCACTGTAATTTGTCAATGCTTTGTCCCAGTTTATCAAGTTAAACCAGTTATCAATATATTTACTTCTTTCGTTTTTATACTTTAAATAATAAGCATGTTCCCAAACATCAATACCTATTATAGGCTTAAGGTTTAAAGAAATGGGATTATCCTGATTTTTAGTAGTTATTATTGATAATTTGCCATCTGAGTCAGATACAAGCCATGCCCAACCTGAGCCAAAAACACTTAAGGCTGCCTTTGAAAATTCTGATTTGAAGTTATCAAGCGAGCCAAAGTCTCTGGTAATTGCAGATTTTAAATTACCAGAAAGATTGGTTTTTTTAGGTGTCATTATGTCAAAGAAAAACTCATGATTATATACGCCTCCACCATTGTTTATAACAGCATCAGATATATCTTTAGGCAAGGAATCCGTATCTTTTAATAAATCTGCTAAGCTATATTCATATAACTCTGGGTGTTTATCCAAAGCTGTGTTCAGATTGTTTACATAAGTCTGATAGTGTTTATCGTGATGAAGAATCATAGTTTCTTCATCTATGTATGGCTCTAATGAATCGTATTGATAAGGGAGCTCTTTAACTTGATATTTTTGATATCTAAAAGCAAAGCCATGAGAACTTAAAGATTGAAAAAATAAGCAAAAAACAGTTAGTATTATTGCTATTATTCTTTTTTTCATAAAATAATCACCTCAAAATTAGTATGCTTTTAAAATTAGAAAATATAAGCGAAAACTTAACTTTAAGTTAAAGATTTTGTTGTGGGGAAGTATAAAAAATTATGATATAATACTCTTTACAGTATGTGTGTATCAAAAACACACAAAATTCAAGTTAATACAATAAAAAAGTGTTATAATAAACTTACACAAAATTAAGAATAAAAAGTGTAAAAAAAATATATATAAGGAGTGATTGTATATGGGGATAACATTAGCTAAAGGACAAAAAGTTAGCTTAACAAAAGGAAATCCAGGACTTAAAAATATATTGATAGGTTTAGGGTGGGATACTAACAAGTATGACGGAGGATTTGATTTTGACTTAGATACAGCAGCATTCTTAACTGATGAAAATGGGAAAGTTACTAATGATTTAGACTTTGTATTTTATAATAACTTAAAACACTCATCAGGATCGGTTGAACATTTGGGTGATAATAGAACTGGAGAAGGCGATGGAGATGATGAACAGATATTAGTGGATTTATCAAAAATACCATCAAATATAAATAAAGTTGCGTTCACTGTTACTATTCACGAGGCTTTAGAAAGAAGACAAAATTTTGGACAAGTTAGTAACTCATATATAAGAGTATTAAATAAGGATACTAATGAAGAGTTAATAAAGTATGAATTAGGTGAAGATTTTAGTATAGAAACAGCAGTAGTGGTAGCTGAAATATATAGACACAATGGAGAATGGAAATTTAATGCGCTAGGTTCAGGGTTTGAAGGTGGATTAGAAGCTCTTTGTAGAAATTATGGATTAAGTGTTTAATATAAAAATATGGGAGGGAAAGCAATGTCAATTAACTTACAAAAAGGTCAAAAGATAGACCTAAAAAAGTCTAACCCAGGATTAAATAATATAATGGTAGGATTAGGATGGGATGCTGCACCGACTTCAGGAGGTGGTTTTCTCAAATCACTACTTGGGGGCGGAAATTCAAATATAGATTGTGATGCATCAGTTTTCATGTTAAATGAACAAGGAAAACTAGATGGAGTAAATAATTTAATTTACTTTGGAAACTTAAGAGATCGTTGCAATTCAGTTATACACACAGGTGATAATTTGACTGGTGATGGAGATGGAGATGACGAACAAATTTTAGTTAATTTAGATAAGGTACCAAGCAATATAAGTAAATTATTATTTGTTGTGAACATATACAATTGTGTACAAAGAAAACAGCATTTTGGAATGATAAAAAATGCTTTTATAAGGGTTGTGGATAATAACAATGGAAAAGAAATAGCTAAGTATAATTTAACTGATGACTATTCAGAAAAGACAGCTCTTATAGTAGGAACTATATATAGATACAATGATACGTGGAAGTTTAGTGCTATAGGAGAAGGAACAAGAGATACTGGGCTTAAAGATATAATGACAAACTTGGCTCAAATAGAATGTGCATATGGAGTATAGTGAAAATGAGATATTATAATGTAGAAAAAGAAGAAGTGCTAAAAGAATTATCCGTGGAAATAGACAAAGGTCTTTCATGTGATGAAGTAAGTGTTAGACGAGAAAAATATGGATTAAATGAATTTACTCCCCAAGAAGAAGGAAGCTTTTGGGATGAATTAAAAGATAGTTTAAGTGAGCCGATGATTCTTATACTAATAGCAGCGGCTGTAATAAGTGCTGTTGTAGGTGAGTTACATGATGCTATAGGTATAGTATGTGCTATAGCAATAGGAATAGCAATAGGTATGATAACAGAGGGGAAATCCAAAAAAGCAGCAGATGCTCTATCTAAACTTACAGAGAATATAGAAGTCAAGGTTCTTAGAAATGGAGAGGTTCATCAAGTATCAAAAAATGAATTGCTTCCTGGGGATATAGTATATATTGAGACAGGAGATATGATCCCTGCAGATGGTAGACTTATAGATAGTGTAAACCTAAAGGTAAGAGAAGATATGTTAACAGGTGAATCTGATGATGTATCTAAAAAGGCTGATGTAATAATCTCTATGGAAAAAATAGAGTCAAAAGGACAAGTTCTAGAGCAAGAGCCAATACCTGCAAAACAGATAAACATGGTATTTGGTGGAACTTTAGTAGCCTATGGAAGAGGTACTATGGTAGTTACCTCAATAGGAGATAATACAGAGATGGGTGAAATAGCTAAGAATCTAACTGATGCAGATGAACAAACCCCTCTACAGGTAAAACTTGGAAACCTTGGAGCTACAATAGCTAGGGTATCTTCAGCAGTTGCAGGCTTACTATTTATATTTATGATATTTAAAATGGTAACTACAGGTGTATTAAATTTAGATACATCTGGGATTATTCCATTTTTAAACTCGATAGGACCTGTTAAAACAGCATTTACTGTATGTGTTGCATTAATAGTTGCAGCAGTTCCAGAGGGACTTCCTACTATGATAAATATGACACTTGCAATAACGATGCAAAAGATGGCAAAAATAAATGCATTAGTAACTAAAAAGGAAGCTTGTGAGACAATAGGATCTGTTTCTGTAATCTGTTCAGATAAAACTGGTACATTAACACAAAATAGAATGACAGTAGAAGTTGCTTATATAGATGGAAGATATATTGAAGATAGTAGCGAAAAAACAAGTAGTTATTTTAAAGAAAACTGTTTGATAAACTCCACTGCAGATATAGAAGTCAACGAATGTGGAGTCAACTATTTAGGAAGTGCTACAGAATGTGCATTACTACTTTATAACAAAAATGAAGATTATAGAAATATAAGAAAATCATCAAGTGTAGTTGCACAAAACCAGTTTACATCTAATACAAAGAGAATGACTTCAGTTATAGAAAATAACAATGGTTATGTACTTTTATCAAAAGGTGCACCTGAAGTTATACTTGAACTATGTTCACATGTACAAAGACCAGAAGGAATAGTTCCAATAACTGAAGAAATAAAAACTGAAATCTTATCCGAAATAGAAAAATTACAAGTTAAATCCATGAGAGCATTGGGATTTGCATATAAGGAAATTATTCTAAGCGGTGAAGAGTCAGAGGCCGCTGTTACTTTGGAAAATGAAGCGATAGATATAAATAAAGAAGAAAATAACCTAGTATTTAGTGGATTTGTTGGAATTAGAGATCCATTAAGACCAGATGTAATAGAGTCTGTTGCTATAGCTAGTAAAGCTGGGGTTTCTGTAAAAATGCTTACAGGAGATAATATAAATACGGCAAGGGCTATAGGGGCAGAATTAGGATTATTAAAAGATAATAAGAGAGCAGTTGAAGCATCATTTATAGATACTTTAACAGATGAAGAGTTAAAAGAAGAAATTAAAACTATAGGAATAGTTGCAAGAAGTAAGCCAGATAGTAAAATGAGAATAGTTCAAGCTCTTCAAGCAGATGGAGAGGTTGTAGCTGTTACGGGGGACGGAATAAACGATGCTCCTGCCCTTAGCAAAGCTGACGTTGGTGTAGCTATGGGAATATCTGGTACAGAAGTTTCTAAAAATGCAGCTGATATTATATTAACTGACGATAGTTTCTCTACAATAGTTAAAGGAATTAAATGGGGAAGGGGAATTTATGACAACTTCCAGAGATTTGTTCAGTTCCAATTAACGGTAAACGTAATAGCCTTTTTAGTTGCTATAATCTCTCAATTAGTAGGACAAGAAATGCCATTTACAACAATTCAGTTGCTATGGGTAAATATAATAATGGATGGGCCTCCAGCATTGGCATTGGGCTTAGAGCCTGTTAGAGACCATGTTCTTAGTAGAAAACCTGTAAATAGAAATGCGAATATTATATCTAAATCGATGGTAATAACGATAATAGGAAATGCGCTATTTATAACAGCTATACTGATGATACAATCGACATTTAATATATTAAATGCAACACCAGAACAAAATGAAACTGTTATGTTCTCACTATTTGCGTTTAGTGCTTTGTTTAATGCATTTAACTGTAGAGAATTTAACTCTGATAGTATAATTCCAAACTTCTTTAAGAATGATCTAGCATTAAAAATTATTGGGGTAACAGGTGTAGCTCAAATAATATTTACGCAAGTATTTCAGACTTTCTTTAATTCAGTAGCTTTAGGTGTAGGAATGTGGTTAAAGATACTGGCAGTTTCAGCTTCAGTAATTTTAGTAAATGAGATTGTGAAACTGATATTAAGAATGTTTAAACCTAATAAAAAATCTAAACAAGAGGCATAATTTTTTTATGAGGCTGTCTAAATTTATTTTAATCTAGACAGCCCTAAAAATATATATAATAAAAATATAAACTATACAGGGATATAGTTTTAAAAGGAGGATAAGTATGAAAGACTCATATGTATTTGAAAAAATATTCTCCAGTCAATATGATAGAGGAAATACAACTTTATATAATGAATGTTTAAATTATTTTTGTTCCTATATAGGAGTAGAAGAGGAAGGTCTTTACAACCTTGAAATATTTAAATTAAAATGCAATTTTGAAAATAGAGAAGACACGGCTTTATTTACTGAGAATATACCAAATCCTAGTGATTTTGATACTATAAATTATTTTAAGAGTAAGTTAGGTTCTTGTGAAAAAGGGATTAAAGACTTGGACATATCTATAGTGAAAAATCACAGCTTAAATGATAAAATAAAAGAAGGATTAGATATAGTTTTGAAACAAGAGGGAAAAGAATTTTCCAATGAAAGGGTTAAGCTTAACTTTATAATCAAAATTATGTCATGGATAAGTACGTATATAGATCCTTTAAAGATAGATAAAAATGACACACCAAAGGTAATATTTTATGGAGATATAAAAAAGCATGAGATATACCTATTACTATCTCTTTACCTAGCTGGATTTGATATTTTGTATCTTAACCCTAATTCTAAGAGTATAATAGAAAAAATAGATATAGAAAAATACAAAATAGAGTTAATAGAAAATGATACAGCAGAAGATATAATAACATTTGAGGAAAGAGTAGTACTTGGAGAAAAGATAGATAAAGCTTCTGTAAAAAAAGCTTTTACAGTAGGTGCAGAGGCATCAAAGAGAATAAGCGAGGAACTATTAAATGATGCTGGATTTATAAAGCCTTGGCAATTACAAGATAGAAAATTGAAAAGCGTACTTTTAAGTTCAACAATAGATGAAATATCTATATATTGGAAACAACCCCTTAAATTAAGACCGGGATTTAAATTTGACAATAATATTGTTGAAACACCTGTATTTTTATCAAAGATAAATGGGGTATATTCCGATAGTAGAGAATATTTTGATTTTATTCGTTTACTTAGAGATGTAGAAAACGCATTTTTTATAGAATACGATGGAGACTTTAGAAAGATTTCAAAGGAGTTTACAAAGGATGCATTTAGCTTGTCTTTTGCAATAAATTCCAATGGAATAATAGACAAAAAACTAATTTTAGATGAAAAGATTTATCCTATATCTACCTTAAGTGAAAGTCAGCAGACTATGATTTTGGAAAAAATAGAAGAAGTTATAGCTGGAGACATGTTTGTAGGAGGACTAAACAGAGAAGATGTTATAAGAGGGCTATATACCGTACTCAATATGGATAAAAGATTAGTACATCTAATAAATAGTTTTGACTATTCTCTTATAAATCCTAAACTTATAATCTATATGAATGAGAGTTTAGTTATAGAGAAAGAACTAAGTTTTTTGATATTATTGTTAAGTAAGGTTGGATTTGATATAGTTATACTATCTCCAGCAGGGGCTAATTGCATAGAAAATGTAATAAATACCCAATTGCTTGATGTACATAGACTAGATAAAATGGTTTATGATTTTAAGTTATTACCTATAGAGGAAGATACTTCAATATTTAAGAAGATTTTTGGCAAAAGGAGCGGATTTAAATGGGGATAAACGTTAATGGATTATCTAAAAATAATAATGTAGAAGTTGTAGATGATATACCTTCGATTAAAGAAGAAAATTTTGATATTGTAGAATATACCAATAATAAAAAAAATGAGCTTAGACAGTCAAAGGAAGTAGAGGCATTAACATCTCTTATAGAGGTAGAAAATCCAAATACTATACTTCAATTTGGTCGTAGTGCATCAGAGGGTGTAGCAAAAATTTCAGACAATTTACTAAATACGATAAAGTTAAATAGAAATGAAGAAAATTCTAAGATGCTAGTTCAATTAACTAAAATAATGGACAAATTTGATTTAGATGATTTTCAAAAGGCTAAAGAGCCTACATTAATGCAAAAAATATTCAAAAAAGCAAATAATGCACTTGATTTAATGTTTAAAAAATACGAAACATTAGGTGGCGAAGTTGAGAAGATTCAAATAGAACTTGAAAAATATGAAAGAGATATACAAGCATCTAACAAACAAATATCAGCGATGTTAAATGAAAACTTTAATTTTTATAATGAGCTTCAAAAATACATTGTAGCTGGAGAGATGGCTGTAGAGGAAATGGACAATGAAATACTACCATTCTTTAAGGAAAAATCTGAGACTACAGGGGATCAGCTTGACATAGTTAACTATCAAGAACTTTTAAAAGTATATGATATGCTAAATCAAAGGGTTTATGATTTAAAAATAGCAGAGAATATAGCAATTCAAACTATACCAATGCTTCGTGGGATGCAGCACAATAACTATGGTTTAGTTAGAAAAATAAATAGTGCATTTGTTGTAACATTACCTGTGTTCAAGCAATGTCTATCACAAGCCATATTGATCAAAAAACAGGAGTTACAAGCACAGTCTTTACAAGCACTTGATGATAAGACAAATGAACTTTTAATCAGAAATGCACAAAATGTAAGTACACAGGGTGCTAGAATAGCAAAAATGGCAAACTCTAGTTCTATTCAGATTGAAACTCTGGAAAAGACATACAATATAATAAAAACTGGAATAGAAGAGACTATGAGAATAGAAGAAAATAGTAGAGCGTCTATAAAGGATAATACTAAGAGGTTAGAAGAATTAAATACAAAGATAATTTACAATAAATAATTAAAATTTATATCTCAAAATTAATGGTTCATAGCTTATCATCAGTTATAATATCTATGTAAATTAATTTTGAGATTTTTTATGATTCATAGGAAATTATATACATAGAAAATAGAATAAAGTAGTTTGAAAGGAGGGTAAAATTGAGATATTTTGATTATATAGACGAAGAAAATCTAAATCGAATTTTCTTTAAGAGACCATGTGAGTTTAATAAAGATACTGATAAAGATATGCTAAAGTATGCTTTGGGAGCTTTTTTATATGTTCCTGCCACACAATATAATATGATATACAAAAGTATTATAGGGGAGGTAAAAGGAGTTAGGCCTTTGGCAATATGTTTAGAGGATGCTATAGGAGCCAAAGGAGAAGATGAGGCAATTAATAACTTAAGGTCAATATTTAGGGACATAAGGACTGATCTTAGAGTTAATATAGATAACATACCACTTATTTTTTTGAGAGTTAGAAATGTAGAACAGTTGAATAAAATTAAAGATATAATAGTAGAAAATAAAGACATAATCGTAGGCATATTGATCCCAAAGGCAAATAGTGTGTTGGTTGAAAAATATGTAGAAACTCTAAATTCTATGGGACTATTTTCTATGTATATAATAACTATAATTGAGAGTGCAGAGTTTATAAATATTGAAAGTAAAAAAGAGGCATTTGAGAACTTATATAAGGTTCTTCTTAAAAATAAAAAAAGAATATTGAGCATAAGAATAGGTATTACTGATATATTAGGTATTTACAGTATTAGAAGAAGCAAGAAATTTTCTATATATGATAACTTAATATGTACAGATTTTATGAGAGATACCATAGGATATTTAAATAAAAAAGAACTTGATGTACCTATAAGCGGAGGAGTATCAGAGTTTTTTAATATGAAAGATGAAGAAATAAAAAGTAAGTATACAGAGGAAATACTTTTGGATAAATTTAATGGATTTATAGGGAAAACTGTAATCCATCCATCTCAAATTCCAATAACACAAGCATTATGCACTATCAATTACGAAGATTTTATAGATGCTCAGAATATTATAGCAAACATAGATGGCAAGTATGGTGTTAATAAGAGTGTATCTAAAGAGAGGATGAATGAAATAAATCCACATCTTTTATGGGCAAAGAGAGTATTAACACTATCTAATATATACGGTGTTTTAAATGAAGGGATAGACTACAATGAATTACTTAAATTTTAAATGTGATATAAATATCAATGATAATCCACTAGATTTAAATATTGACGATTTTTTAGAAGTAGCAGTAAGAAACAATCCTAAAAGGAGATTTCTTTTTATATCAAAAACACTTGGAAAACACCTAGCCTGTAGACCTACTGATGTAGATGATTTAGGCAAAATGATAGCTAGTATTTATAGTAATAAAAATTTAGACCTAAAAGGCGGGACTGTTATATCATTTGCAGAAACTGCAACTTGCATAGGGCATAGTGTATTCGATTATCTAAATGGTGACTATGAATTTATACACACAACTAGGGAAGAACTTGAAGGTCTTAGAAGTTTAGATTTTTTAGAGACACATTCTCATGCAACTAATCACAACCTATATTTTGAGAATTTAAAGAATATAGAAAATAAAGAAGAAGTAATACTAGTAGATGATGAAATAACAACTGCAAATACTTGTATAAATCTTATTAAAGAAATACAAAATATTTACCCTAAAAAAAAATATACAATATGTTCTGTATTTAACTGGGTAAGCAAAGAAGATTTAGAAAAAATTAGAGGTGTTGAACAGGAATTAGATTGCATAATAGACTTTATTTATCTTTTTAAGGGTGATTTTAAATTTAGTATAGACGAATGTAGCATAAAGAGCACTGAAAATAGGTTGAATATTGAAAAACAAAATCCTGAAAAAAAGGACAAACTAATAGCAAATGAATTGGAAATAAATTATATAAGCGTAGATATGGATGAGTATGTTGGAAATAAAGGTTATGTTAAATACACAGGTGCCTGGGGAGTTGATAAAAATGAACAACAAAAATTAAAAGAGATTGTAAAAAGAGAGAGTTCAAAGCTTAAAGTAAGTGGAAAAACCTTATTTTTAGGGACGGAAGAGTTTATGTATATACCCATGCTGTTTGCAAAGGAAAAAGAGAATTTAGGAGAAGTGTATTATCACTCAACTACGAGAAGTCCAATTATAGAATCTTGTAGAGAAGATTATCCTATAAAATCTAAGTTTACACTAAATAGTTTTTATAATAATGATGTAGTAAACTATGTTTATAACATAGATAAAAGTGATTTTTCAGAGTGTTTTTTATTTGTAGAACTTAACAACAAAAAAGAAGATTACTCTCAGATAATAGATATATTTAAGCAAACTTCAATAAAGAAGCTAAATATAGTATGTTGTAGTCAAAATAAAGAATTTAGTACATATTGTAAGGATGATGTAGTTTTTTTATTAAAGGATATTTCTGATTTGATTAAAGAGGAAGGTAACAAAGAGCGTGAGATTAAAATTCAAAATGGTAGACATTATTCAGAGATGATACCAATAGAATATGAAGTAAGTGAACAGTATTTAAGTTTATATTATAAAAAACTAAATGAAACAAAAGAAAGGCTAGCTTTTGCAATAGGCCTTATGTGTGAAAAAATAATCAAGAAAAATGGGAGAGATGTTGTATTAGTATCTCTTGCAAGAGCTGGTACACCAATAGGAATTTTGGCCAAAAGATATTTGAAAAAAAGATATAACCTAAATCTAAAGCATTATACAGTATCGATAATCAGAGACAAGGGAATCGATATGAATGCTATGAGATATATAGTCAAGAATCATCCTACATCTATAATACAATTTATAGATGGATGGACTGGCAAAGGAACAATATCAAGAGAATTGGATAAGGCTTGTTTAGAATTAGAAAGAAGGTTTGATAAGAAATTTGATTCTACACTGGCAGTACTAGCAGATCCAGGTGGATACTCTAGTCTATATGGTGTAAGAGAAGATTTTTTAATTCCTAGTGCATGTCTAAATTCTACAGTATCTGGTCTTATAAGCAGAACTGTTTTAAGCGATGATATAATAGGAGAAAATGATTTTCATGGGGCTAAGTTTTATAGTCATCTTAAGGATAAAGATGAATCTATGAATTACATAAAGACTATAGAAGCTTGTTTTGAATGTCAGTACAAACATATAGATGATAGTATTATAAATTGGTCTGAAGATTTGATAACTAGAGACGGAGATAAGGATGTATTTAATATTAAAGAAAGATATAATGTCAGGGATATAAATTTTATAAAGCCTGGGGTAGGTGAAACTACAAGAGTTTTAATTAGGAGAGTGCCTGATAAAATTTTAGTTAGAGACTTAAATGATAAATCTCTACAGCATATATTTGTTTTAGCCAATGAAAAAAATGTTATAGTTGAGCAGACAAATCTAGGTGCATATAGATGCTGTGGAGTTATAAAGAGTATGAAGGATGTGTAAAAATACAAAAATAAAAATCCTAAATATATAGGTTAGATATATTGTGGATTTATAAAAATAGAGGAGTTAGTAGATGGTTATTTTTTCAGATTTAGATAGAAGTATTATATACTCTAATAAATTTTTGGATACAAAGACTCAGTATAAAAACATAGAAATCTATAATGGTAAGCAGATTTCTTATATATCACTAGATACGCTGAAGTTGATCAAAAAAATACAGGAAAGAGGAATGTTTATACCAACGACAACAAGAACAAAAGAACAGTTCAGTAGAATAAGGTTTTGTGAAAACAAGATATTCTTTCCTTGGGCGATAACCTCAAACGGTGGAGTAATATTAAAGGACAATAAAGTTTTAGAGAGTTGGCAAAAAAAAATAAAAGATATAGTTAAAAAATCTGAAGATATAGAGTCTATGGTAGAAAAGTTTGAAAAGTACAAAGATTTACCAGGAATTAAGTCATTTAAAATTGCAGAAGATTTATTTTTTTATATAGTAGTTGACTATTTTGAATTTAATATTGATATGATCGAGGAGTATATAAAAGATTTAGACAGTAATAATTGGAAAATGTATATAAGTGGTAGGAAGATTTATTTTCTACCTAAAGGTATAAACAAGGAAAATGCTATAAACCATGTTGTAAATGAGATGGGAATAAGTGATTTTTTTGCAATAGGCGATTCATCTATGGATTATGGAATGCTTAAGTCTGCAGATACCGGATATATTCTAAAACATGGAGAATTATTAAATCAAAATCAAGATATAGATATTAGTGGCTTAAAAGTAAGTGCTAAGGAAGGAATGAAAGCAACAGAAGAAATACTATTTGAAATACTAAATGAGAACAGCTCAACAGTAGTGATGAACTTATAGGAAAAATAAAAATGTCTGATTAAATTCACGCTTTGTGTATTTTAGGCAGACATTTTTATATGTTTTATAAATAAGTTATTTATTTGTAACTCCTAGAATTCCAGATAATAAGATATCTACATTTGCACCCAAGAAATAGTCATTTATATCTATAGAATCAAGAACTTTTCTTAGGCTTATTTCTTCGTGTTTAACCCCAATTAGAGCATCTTCTACATAAGAAACATCACATTTACCGAAGAAATCTCCAAAGAATTTTATTTTCTTAATGATTCCCTTTTCTACATTAATATTAAACTCTACGTTGCCACCAGGATATTTTAGTTCACTTGAAAGGGCGTACTCAGGAGAGTTTCCAAAGTTCCATTCCCAGGTTTTATATTTTTCCTCAGATAATCTATTTATTCCATCTATATCTTTTTCGCTTAGAGAATAATATGTATTACTAGTATCAGTTTTTGACAGGTATTCCATAATAGAATCTTTAAATTCCAAAATATCCATAGGTTGCTTTAAATGATCGTTTATATTTGTAACACGAGATTTTACGGATTTAACTCCTTTTCCTTCAAATTTTATAGGTTTTACCTTTAGTGCATTTGATAAATTAGTTATTTCAGAAGAAAATAAAAGAGTACCATGATGCATAACCTTATTTTTATAATTATACTGTGCATTTCCTGAGAATTTTTTACCGTCAATTAGTAAATCATTTCTACCAGAAAATTCAGCGTTAATATCTAGGGTATTCAATAAGTCTATTATAGGTTGAGTAAATCTTCTAAAGTCACTAAAACTATTATTATTACAAGCTATAAAAGTGAAATTTATATTGCCCAAGTCATGAAAAACAGCGCCACCTCCAGATTGTCTTCTTACAACAGGGATGGAGTGTTCTTTAATATATTCTAAATTTATTTCAGACAGTGTGTTTTGATTTTTTCCGACTATTATGGATGGTTCATTTCTCCATAATATAAACATATCCTCGTCAAAGTTCTTTAATAGATATTCTTCCATTGCCAAGTTAAAATATGGATTTGTTTTTTCGTTGTAAATTAGTAACATATTAGTCCCCCATTCATATTTTTGACTATAAAATTGTATAGTAATAATAACAATATTTACTACAATTATATTATAACGTTAAATGCTATAAGATGATATATAAAAATACTGAATTTTTGAAAAATTATATGTTTTTATTTAAGTTAGAAGATATACTATTCGCTCATGTCGCCAACGACTTCGTCCGTTGCTCAAAATTTTTTTCACTTGCAAGACCAGTATATTGAAGTATCTAAGTTGTATAAGTTATTCAAAGTTTAAGATTAACTATAATTTCCTTATACGTAAAAAATAGATTGCAAAATTTATATATGTGATATATAATCTAAGTTAATAATCAAAAAGTGAATAATTAAAAGGGTAGAGGCGCAGTATTTATTAATACTAGTAACGAGGTAAGCACGTTGACTTACTAGGAAAGGAAATATTGCCGAAGTGTATAACCGATGCTTTAAGGTTATATAGCTGGGGGTGCATAGAATATGTGTATCACTGTCACTAGTTTGTGAAGAGCTATCATTTAAGGAATTATTGTAGTATATTAAATTTATTATATATATTAATATGCTTTGTTTATCAGGCCTTGAGTGTTAACTCAAGGCTTTTTTGTATCACCCTAATAATATTCACTAATAAAAAGGGGGACTTTATATGAAAAAAAATACTATCAACATAATTTTTATTACAAGTATAATATTTGTTATGTCGACGATGCTCACGTTTGCAGAAGAGATAGATCCTGCAATTGTAAACTCTGAAAAGTTTGGAATGTTAACTTTAATTCCACCATTAGTTGCAATAATTCTTGCTTTTATAACTAAAAATGTTGTAGTTTCATTATTTATAGGAATTTTATCTGGAGGATTTATAATAAATATATCTGGGGCAAATGTATTATCAGCTTTTATACAATCATTTTTAGATTTAGTAAGTAGAGCATTAGGGTCTTTGGCAGATCCATGGAATGCAGGTATAATTCTTCAAGTTTTGGCTATAGGAGGGGTTATAAATCTTGTTGCGAAAATGGGAGGTGCAAAGGCTATAGCTGAAACACTTGCAAAAAAAGCAAAGACTTCTAGAGGAACACAACTTATAACTTGGCTATTAGGTATATTAGTATTCTTTGATGATTATGCTAACTCATTAATAGTAGGTCCTATAATGAGACCTGTTGCAGATAAAATGAAGATATCTAGAGAAAAATTAGCATTTATAATAGATGCTACAGCAGCACCAATAGCGGGTCTTGCTATAATATCTACATGGATAGGTCTAGAAGTTGGATTAATACATGATGCATTTGGGTCAATAGGAGTAGAAGTTGATGCATTTGGTGTATTTTTAAATACAATACCTTATAGATTTTATAATATCCTAATATTAGCGTTTATATTGATAACAACAATTTTACTAAAAGACTTTGGTCCTATGAGAAATGCAGAACTAAGAGCTAGAAATAGTGAGGGTTCAGAAGTAGCACTAGGAGGATTCAAGGAAGCAGATGATTTAGCTCCCAAAGAAGGTGTAGAGTTAAGTGTATGGAATGCTATTATACCAATAGGTACATTAATAATGGCGGCTTTAGTATCATTTTATTACAGTGGATATTCATCAATTATGGGGGGAGATGATCAAGCTTTAATACAATTATTTAATAACTCTCCATTATCATTCGAGGCAATAAAAGAGGCTTTTAGTGCTTCTGATGCATCTGTAGCGTTATTCCAGTCAGCTTTATTTGCAAGTATAGTTGGAATATTTATGGGAGTAGCTAAAAAAATATTCACGGTTTCAGAAGCTGTGGAAGTATGGATAGATGGTATGAAGGGTCTAATAATGACAGGAGTAATATTAATACTTGCATGGTCATTAAGCTCAGTTATAAAGGAGCTTGGAACAGCTAAATATATAATAAAATTACTATCAGGTTCATTACCGCCATTCCTTTTACCAAGCTTAATATTTGTATTGGGTGCTATAATGTCTTTTGCAACTGGAACAGCTTATGGAACAATGGGGATACTTATGCCTCTTGCGATACCACTTGCACATTCAACAAACCCAGAAATGTCTTATGTAATAGTTAGTACGAGTGCAGTTTTAACTGGGGCAATATTTGGAGATCACTGTTCGCCAATATCGGATACAACAATATTGTCATCTATGGGAGCTGGATGTGATCATATAGACCACGTTAATACCCAAATGCCTTATGCATTGTTTGTAGCAGTTATAACTGTAGTATTTGGATATATACCAGCGGGCTTTGGATTGCCTATATATATAGTTCTTCCAATTTCATTACTAGCTATATTTATAGGAGTTCAAATACTTGGAAAGAAAGTAGAAGATGTAGAGGTTTAGATAGAGAGTCCATAAATTTATAAAACAAAAACGCACTTTCTTATAAGTGCGTTTTTGTTTTATAAATTTATGGATAATATTAAATACATAAGGAAAAGATAATAGAGATTTATACTTTATTATGAAAAGTTAAATTATATCTAAACTTAGTGATTTATATGTAATTATAAAAGGAGGACTTTATGCCTTATATAAATTTTAAAGAAGAGAATACTGTAACACGAAAACAAATAGAAATAAGAAAAAAAAACAATACAAAATTATATATAGAGCTTATGAAAAATAGATACAATCTAGAAGGGTATACTCCAAGTAAAAAATATAGTTATTTAGATGTAGTAGACGCTGAAATAGGGAAAAAGGGTGTTTTGGACGAAAATAATTTTTATGAAATAAAAAATGAGGATATAGTATGTAGTAAGTTTACAAATTGTAAGTTTAATAATGTAAAATTTACTCATTGTCGTTTTGTAGCTTGTATTTTTGAGGGATGCTCATTTGGTGCAGGTGGAGTTGTCTTTGAAAATTGTATAATGATTAAAGAAGACAGTGAAAAATTACCGTCGTTAAATAGAAAAGACAACCTTTCTTGTGAATTTAATGATTGTAATATATATGCTAAATTTTTGGGTTCAGATATATCTTTTTGCATGTTTAATAACTGTAGTATAAAAGATACATATTTTGAAGAAAGCAGCATGAGAAATGTAATAATAGCTGATAGTTATCTGAAAATGATTACAGTGGAAGATAGTGACTTTTGTGGGCTAAAAGTTATAAATACCTATATAGAAAACATGGAGTTTAATGATAAAAATTGTACAAAATTCGATGAAAAAACATACTTTGATAAAATACCAATAAAAACAAAAACTAGAGAGGAATATGAAGGTATATATATGATATACCAAGCAATAGCGGATAAGTTTAAAGAAAATAGCCTGAATAACAACTTCGGCGAGTACTATTATTTATGTAAGTGTACCCAGCGAAAGTGTGTACCATTTTTTCAAAAAATATTATCAGGAATATACTTTATAACCTGTGGATATGGTGAAAGACCAGAGTATGCACTTTTATCATCAATTTCAATAATTATTATATTTGCCGTATTATACTTATTTTCTGGTATAGATATAAATAATGAAATAGTGATGTATAATTTTAAGACCATAGGAAATTTGAATATAGGTAGACTTTTGAGAGATTTGAATGAGACTATAAATTTAAGTGTAGGTATGTTTGGAGGCGTAGGGTTTAATACTGCTAAGCCAACTGAATCTAGTTATATGCTTTCAAACATTGAAATGCTGATAGGTATATTAATGATGGGAGTTGGTATAGGAACATTAACTAGAAAAATAGTTAGATAATTTAAAATTGTATAGTAAAATCTAAAACAGCAAGAAATAAATTATTTCTTGCTGTTTTAGATTGTTAAAAATAATTTTTATTTAAAGCTTTATACAAAAAATAAAGTGGATTTATATAATATTTACGAAGTCAGTTTGAGAATAAAATATCATAAAATGAAACTCATATACAAATGCAAACAACTATTATAATACATAAAAAAGTATATATATTCAGAATTTAGTTGCTTAAATAGTTAGAAAAAGCTTATTTTATTCCAAAAAATTAGTGAAATAGTATTTATGATAAAATAAAGCACCACTTAGATTTAATTATTTCGTTAAAAAATATTTTTAATAATACTAAATATTAATATGGTATCAGACTATAATTTTTTATACATAAAATAAATTTATAATTATTGTTGACATTTTGAATGAAAATTCATACAATTGAATTGAAAAATAGAATATTTACCAGTTGATATTAGAGAAATCATCATGAAGTAATAGTTCTTTTAGTATAGAAACAGAGAATATATTGGCTAGGATTATATAGACCCAGTGTATTCTTTTTTTTATATAAAACAGATTAAAAAGCTTCGATTTCACTTTTAATAGGGAGGGGTATTTGATGAATGAATTAAAAAGAACAACTCTGTATGACGCTCACAAAAAACTTAATGCTAAATTTTGTGGATTTGCAGGGTGGGACATGCCACTAGAGTACGAAGGAATGAATAAAGAACACGAAGCAGTCAGATCAAGTGCGGGGCTATTCGATGTATCTCACATGGGGGAAGTTGAAATAAGAGGTGCAGAGGCTGAAAAGTTTATTCAATATCTGATTACCAATGACATTAGTGCTCTTAATATAAATGATATTATATATACGCCTATGTGTTATGAAAATGGAGGAGTAGTAGATGACTTATTAATATATAAATTGGGGAAAGATTATTTTTTATTGGTGATAAATGCTGGGAATATAGACAAAGACGTAGAATGGATAATTGGAAATAGTAAAGGATATGATGTCGATATAAAAAATACGTCAGGGGAAATTTCTCAATTAGCACTACAAGGACCTAAGGCTCAGGAAGTTCTGCAAAGGTTGACGGATACAAATTTAGAGGAAATTAAATTTTATAAGGCAAATCCTAGTGTAAAGGTATGTGGCTTAGAATGTTTGGTTTCAAGAACAGGGTACACAGGGGAAGATGGGTTTGAAATATATTGCAACAATGAATATGTAGTTAAAATATGGGATGAACTTCTAAAATATAAGGAAGTAAAACCTGCAGGTTTAGGAGCTAGAGATTCTTTAAGATTTGAGGCTAGTTTGCCTCTTTATGGTCATGAAATAACAGAGGATATATCTCCTCTAGATGCAGGTCTTTCCTTCTTTGTTAAAATAAATAAAGAAAAATTTATAGGAAGAGAAGTTTTAGCTAAGGCTAAAGAAGAGGGATTAAAGAAAAAATTAGTCGGGTTTGAAATGATAGGAAAGGGAATAGCAAGACAAGGATACGAGGTAAAAGTAGGAGATAAGGTTGTTGGGGTTGTGACTACAGGGCTGGCATCCCCAACATTAGGTAAAATTCTTGGTATGGCTATAGTTGATGCAGAATACGCTGTAGTTGGAACGGAAATAGACATAGCGATAAGAAAAAAATTGGTTAAAGCACAAATAATCAAAAAACCTTTTTATAAAAAACAATATAAAAAAGATGAAAAAAAGGTATCTAAAGATATGAACAATGAATTCTCATATATACCAGCTACTTCTGATGATAAAGAAAAAATGTTAAAGGCTATAGGAGTTAATTCTGTAGAAGATTTATTTTTAGATATACCGAAAGATTTAAAGTTAAATAGACAGCTAAACTTAGAGAGTAGTAAATCAGAATTAGAAGTATCTAAGATTGTAAAAGGGTTGGCTAATGAAAATGTTAATTTAGATGAATTGACTTGTTTTCTTGGAGCAGGTGCTTATGATCATTATATACCATCACTTATAAAACATATAACTTCTAGATCTGAATTCTACACAGCTTATACACCATATCAAGCAGAAATAAGTCAAGGAACACTTCAAGTAGTATTTGAGTTCCAGTCAATGATAGCAGAACTGACGGGTATGGAGATAGCCAATGCATCTATGTATGATGGTGCAACAGCTGCAGTAGAAGCTTGTATAATGGCAATGAATCAAACTAAGAAAAGTAAGGTAGTAGTATCACGAACTACTCATCCAGAAACAATAATGGTACTTAAAACATATATGAAGTTTAAGCAGTGTGAAATAGTGGAAGTGGACTTTTGCAACGAGTACGGTATAACTGATATAGAAAAACTAAAAAGTGCAGTGGATAAAGATACTGCATGCGTTCTTATACAAAACCCTAACTTCTTTGGAGTAATAGAGAGTATGGAGGAAATAGAAAAAATAGTTCATGAAAACAAAGCAATGTTAGTTATGAGCGTAGATCCGATATCTTTAGGGGTGATTAAAACTCCAGGAGAATTAGGGGCAGATATAGTTGTAGGGGAAGCTCAATCACTAGGAAATCCATTAAATTATGGGGGACCTTATGTAGGATTTATGGCAAGTAAATCTAAATATACAAGAAAAATGCCAGGAAGAATAGTTGGAGAAACTTTAGATGTAGATGGAAAGAGAGCATATGTGCTAACGCTACAAACTAGAGAACAACATGTAAGAAGAGAAAAGGCTACTTCTAATATTTGCTCAAACCAAGCTTTAAATGCGCTTACTGCTTCTATATATATGGCAACTATGGGTAAAGAGGGACTTAAAGAAGTTGCAGAACAATCAATGAAAAAGGCACACTATGCTTACAATAAACTTATAGCTACAGGAAAGTATAAACCAGTATTTAAAGGAAAGTTCTTCAAGGAATTTGCAGTTAAGGGTAGTTTAAGCGTAGAAAAATTAAATAACAAGCTTCTAGATGAAAATATACTAGGAGGGTACGATTTACACAATAATTATAATGAACTTGAAAATGCAACTTTACTTTGTGTGACTGAAAAGAGAAGCAAGGACGAGATAGATAAGTTAGTTGGGATTATGGAGGGGATATAATGAGAGAGTATAATAGTTTACTAATAGAAATATCTAAAAAGGGCAGAAAAGCTTATTCACTTCCAAAACTAGATGTAGAAGACATAAAAATAAATGATATGATAGATGAAAATATGATAAGAAAAAGTGATTTAAATTTGCCAGAAGTAAGTGAGTTAGAATTAGTTAGACACTATACTCTATTGTCAAATAAAAATTTTGGTGTAGATACAGGATTTTATCCTCTAGGCTCATGTACAATGAAGTACAACCCAAAAATTAATGAGGACATGGCATCTATACCGCACTTTACAGGGATGCACCCATATCAACCAGAGAACACTGCCCAAGGATCTCTAGCACTTATGTACAACTTATCAGAGCAACTTTCAGAGATAACAGGAATGGATAAAGTTACTTTACAACCATCTGCTGGTTCTCATGGTGAATTTACTGGACTTATGTTAATAAGAGCTTATCATGAAAGCAGAGGAGATTTTAAAAGAACAAAGGTTATTGTTCCGGACTCAGCTCATGGGACGAATCCTGCGAGTGCGGCTATGGCAGACTTTGATATAGTTCAGATAGAATCTAATGAATATGGTGCGGTTGACTTAGATAAATTAAAACAAGTTTTAAGTGATGAAATAGCAGCACTTATGCTTACAAACCCGAGCACACTTGGTTTGTTTGAAGAAAATATAAAAGAAATTGCAGAGTTGGTTCATGAAGCTGGGGGTCTTTTATACTATGATGGAGCAAATATGAATGCAATAATGGGTGTAACAAGACCAGGAGATATGGGATTTGATGTAGTACATTTAAATCTTCATAAGACTTTTTCAACTCCTCATGGTGGTGGAGGACCAGGAAGTGGTCCGGTTGGAGTTAAAAAACAACTAGCTCAGTTCTTGCCGGTTCCAGTTATTGAAAAACAAGAAGAAGGATATATATTAAATTATGATAGACCAGAGACCATTGGAAAAGTTAAAAATTTCTATGGAAACTTTGGAATTTTGGTAAGGGCTTATTCTTATATATTAACTATGGGAAAAGAAGGATTAAAGGAAGCAAGTCAAATGGCAGTACTTAATGCTAATTATATAAAAGAAAATTTAAGGGAAGATTATATACTACCAATAGACACTGTATGTAAACATGAGTTTGTATTAGGAGGACTTCCAAGAGGAGAAGCTAATATAAAAACTATGGATATAGCTAAAAGATTGTTGGATTATGGATATCATCCACCTACAATTTACTTCCCATTAATAATACATGAAGCTCTTATGATAGAGCCTACTGAAACTGAAAGTATAGAAACACTTGATAAATTTATAAGTGTAATGAAGACTATAGCAAAAGAGGCTAAAGATAACCCAGAACTATTGAAATCAGCTCCTCATAATACTATAGTAAGAAGAGTAGATGATGCTAGAGCAGTTAAAAAACCTATATTAACTTGGAGTCAAAGACAGTAAAATATAAGTTGAATTGATAATAAGTGATAACCTAACTCACTCGATATGAGTTAGGTTATTTTTTAAATCTATAAACATAGTTTTCTTAGATTAATTTTATTGAAATAAAGTCTAAAGATATTTAGATAGTATAATTATTCATTTATATATGAACAGCAGTAATCTACCACTTCATTAACTTTTAAGTCGAAACTTGAGTTACTAGGAACTATAAATTGTTCTCCAGCTTTGAATGTAACAAATTCATTGCTTCCAGGTAATTTCACATCCATACTTCCAGCTAACATTTCCATTATTTCTTTTTCTTTAGTTGAGAAAGTATATTCTCCTGGTAGCATTAATCCTAATGTTTTTCTTTCTCCATCTGGGAAAATAACTACTCTACTACTTACTTTTCCATCAAAGTATACGTTTGCCTTTTTTACAGCTGTTACATTTTTGAATTCACTCATGTTAATACCTCCCTAGTTTTATATGTATATTAGTATACAAGTATATTATATATATTTATAACATTATTTTCTAGACTTTTTAATAAAAAGGATAATAATATTTAATAAAAATGAAAAAAATTAATTAATACTAAAATAATTATAGTTAATATAAAAAATAAACCCGGTACCATTAGAAGATATCGAGTTTATTTTTTATATATTTTTTTATATATAAAGTTTTTTAAAATACTTTGTAATTAAGCAGCGTCGTTTTCAGGGTTTATACCACGTATTTCTGCTGCAGTCTTTATCTTAGTATTTTTGAATATTGCATATCCTATAAATCCTGCTAATACACTCACAACAACGCATCCTGCAGCTGCAACTAGTGCTGGAGTACCGTTTTGAGCTAAAGATATAGCAAATCCTGCTATTGGTGTAGCAGTACCTGGAGTACTTACTTCAAGACCCATCATAGCTACTATTATACCAGACATAGCCCCACCGATAAAGTTAGTAACATATACTGGTATTGGATTAGCTGATATTATATCTGATTGAGTTAAAGGTTCGATAGCAACAGATATTGTATCTTTCTTAGAACCAAACTTCATCTTTGAGAAGAATACGTAGTTCATGAAAGAAGAACCGAATACTGATAAAGCACCTACTGCCATTGGAATACCAGTTAAACCTATTATAGATGTTAAAGCCATTGAACTAAGTGGAGCAGTTGCAACAACTGTTATTAAACCACCAAGTATAAGACCCATAACTATAGGAGATGCATCAGCAGCTTGTATTAAAACTTGTCCTATTTGTAATAAAGTACCTTTAACTATTGGATCCATTCCCATAGCTATAGCTCTTGCTAAAGGAGCACCTACTATTATTATAACTATTAAATCAAGTCCAGCTGGAACTTTTTTCTCTAAGAATTTAACAACAAATGCTGTTATGTAACCAGCGATAAATCCTGGAAGTATACCAAAACCAGAACATGCTAAACCAACTAATACAGCATATACTGGAGAAACACCAAGTGCAAGTGGAACTAATATAGCGGCTGCAACTCCACCCATAGAACCGTTTGCTCCACCAACTTGTTCTAAAAATTTGATTCCGAATACTTCACCAAAGAATGAAAAGTGGAAAGCTTCAACTAAGAAACTTGCACAAGCAGCACTTGCAAGTGCACCCATTGCCTTCATACCTTGTGGTGCTTTGTAACTAAATAATGTGAATAATGCCAGTACTACTAATAGTAATGCAGTACCTGTTAAAATCTGTACCATGTCTTATTTCCTCCTAGATGTAAAAATTTTATGCAGACTTAAAGGGTATTGTTTTCCCCGACTACATAATTTTATAAGAATGATTAGAATACTTATGATTATAAAATAAACAAATAAAAAAGTAAATACAAATTTAAAAAAATTTATAAAAAAATTATTCTTTTAAGTTAATATTAAATATATTTTCCTTAATTTAGACAAAAAATGCAACTTAAGTTTAAATTTATATATATACATAGAAAATGAGAGTTTTTTATAATTTATGGATTTAAATAGTTATATGCTACAGCGTATTTACATACAATAAAATTATATCTATATACTAGTATGTCCGATTATTCACTGAACCTTTTTTTTTACTAAAATTATGATACAATAAATAACAAGACTATTAAATTTTATATTTTGTAATTATAAGGAGATACGAGATGATACTTATTAAAGAAAGTTGGGATGATGAAGATTATTTTGAATTAATAAATTACATCAAATCTCTTAAAGATATTAAATATATAGGTTTTCAGGAAAAAATTATACCAGGAGTAAAGGACTTGATAGGTGTAAGAATTCCATATCTAAGAAAAATATCAAAGGATATATCAAAGGGAAACTGGCGTGATTACTTGGAAATATCCAGGGATGATTATTTTGAAGAAATTGTTCTACAAGGAATGGTAATTGGCAATATGAAGGTGGAGTTTTTTGAACTCGAAGGTTATATAAGAAAATTTGTACCTAAAATAAATAATTGGAGTATCTGTGATACATTTTGCTCAGGACTAAAACAAACAAAGAAATATAAGGAAAATATGTTTGAGTTTCTAAAACAATATTTATATTCAAAAAATCCATGGGAAGTAAGATTTTCTGTAGTTATGATGCTGGAATATTTTGTAGATGATGATTATATAGATGAAATTTTTAAGTATTGTAATGATATAGATAGTGATGAATACTATGTAAAAATGGCTATAGCTTGGTTAATCTCTGTATGCTTTGTCAAGTTTGAGGAAAAAACTATGATATACTTAATTAGTAATGAATTGGACAACTTTACTTATAATAAGGCTTTACAAAAGATAATAGAATCTAATAGAGTAGATAAAGATACTAAAGATCTTATAAGAAGCATGAAAAGAAAAGGCTAATATAGAAATTGACGGAGGAATATAGATGAATAGTAATAAAAGAATTGAAGATTTTTTAAAATTTCAAGATGAAGGATTTAACTTTAATCAAATAGCTAAAAAATTAAGTATAACTCCAGGAACTCTGAGAAATTTTTTAAATAGAAAAGGCTATAAATCGCAAAATGGAAAGTACATATTAAAAAAGGAAAATAATTTTAAAAAAGAAAATAACAAAGTTATTGACCGCAAAATTGATAATAAAGATGATAAAAAAAGCACTAAAAAATCCCAAAAAAATGTAAAACCTAAAAGAGATAGAAAAATAAACATAACCGAAGAAGATTTGGACAAATTATGTGAAGTATACGATTGGTATTTGCAAGTCAAAGATTTTAAAAATATGAAACCTAAAAAGTCTACTAGAAAAAAAGATATTTTACTAGAAGATGAAAACTTAAAAGACCTAAAATCTATAAATATAAGAGTAGATAAGAAGACTTGGGAGGATTTTGAGAGGCTATGCAGTAATTCAACTTTTAACAAGCAACAAATAATAACACAGGCCTTGAAAGACTTTATGAAAGAATATAAAAACTTAATATAACATTAACTATATTTACTATACATTAATTATTATGAGGTGTTAATATGAATAAACTACTAAGGAAGTCAGATCTACTTTTAATTGTAATTCTATCAACCACACTTGTTTTAGTAGGTTGTGTAACCAATAAAAGAGAAAAAATACAACAACGAGTTCCGTTGATAAAAAAGGAAATTAAAATAAATGAAAAAAATGCGAAGGCTTTAAATATAGGGAAACCAGAAGATACAAGCAAAGACAATGGAAAGCTAAATACTATAACTAAGGTTGAAAATACTTCTAACTTTAATACATCCAATATATATATACACTATGATGAGCTTGATAAAAATAAAAATGTTATATTTAAATCAAAATCCTTTTTAGATGTAACCTTATCTCCAGGGGAAGTAGCTTACATAGATATGTCTCATCAAAAATATGCTACCAGTGCTTCAGTAACAGGATACCAATATAGGGTAGGAGGAAAAATAGTAATAGTAAATTTAAATAAAGATACTATAGAAATAAAAGATAAGAATATTGAAGTGGACGATAGTAAAACATATGAAGCTTTGGCTATTTCAGATGTAAAGCAAGTCAATGAATCCAACGAAGGTAATGCATATACAGTTAAGATTAAAAATTTACTTCCAAAAGAACTAGGAAATGTAGTATTAAAGGTTGCAGAGTTAAACGAATCTGGAGAATATATAATGATAAATCATATACCTTTTTATGAGGTATTGAAACCATCGGAAGAAGAGAATATAGATATAATTAGTTCAAGTGAGGCTGACAAGGTTGAAATTGTAGGATATTCTTATGATAACCCAGATGAAAAGGTAAAAGTATCAATTGACCTTAAATCTAACCAAGTTGAGATAAACAAGTAATATAAAATTTGGGAATGGCTTGATCTTAGTATAAATTATACTTATATGATAAATAATAAGTTTAATTTAAGGAGTGATAGGAATGGATAACAATTTAGATCAAAATAATTTGGATTTTGAAAAAATGAATGCTAAATTAGCAGATTCAGAGTTTGCAAACTGGTATTATCATAAGTTAGAGGATAATAGTGAAAAAGATATTACTATAACTGACTTTGTTAATATTGTAAATAATTATGAATCAGAGGAATATAAATAGGATTATTTTACCCCCTATAACTTTTATATAAAAAGATATAGGGGGATTTATTTTATGATTTTAAATATTAAAAGTATTGCTCTAAAGTTGTATAATTTAAGGCTCTTTGTCAAATAACGTTGATGAAGTCAATATTTAATTTTTAAAGGCAGCATCTAATACAGTTTTCATGTATAGATGCTGTTTTTAAATTACTTGTATTTTTTCTCTTAGTAATACTCTTAATCTTAAATTTTTAAAACTTCTAAATCCAAAGGATACTCTTTTGAGTACTTTAATGGTATTATTCTTACCCTCAACTCTAGCATTTGTATATTTTGTAATTAGTGCATTTAATACGTACTGTTTTTTATCCTTCAAAGATTTAAGGCTTGTTCTAAAGCATGAAGGACAGTCTTTTAAATCCTTTGA
>NZ_FQWX01000012.1 GCF_900129815.1 Asaccharospora irregularis DSM 2635 | reverse complement strand
ACTAGCTAATCAGACGCGGGTCCATCTCATACCGCCGGAGCTTTGATATTTTTATCATGCGATAAAAATATGTTATCCTGTATTAGCATACCTTTCGGTATGTTATCCATGTGTATGAGGCAGGTTACCCACGCGTTACTCACCCGTCCGCCGCTCACCCCGAAGGGTTCGCTCGACTTGCATGTGTTAGGCACGCCGCCAGCGTTCATCCTGAGCCAGGATCAAACTCTCAAATAAAAGTTTTGTTTTCCTTGCTCAGACTAATCATTATCTGAATATCTGGCTTGGTTTGTGTTGTTTCAATTCTATAAATTAACCTACTGTTTAATTTTCAAAGTTCAAGTTTAGTGACTTAGTCACTTTTTTACAACTTCTTAAGTTTAACAAAATTTTTATATGTTGTCAAGCTTTTTATTGTTGTTTTTATTTTTATTTTTCTTGTTTGCCCTTTTCTTAAGGACAAGTAATACTATACCATGATTAATTATAGTCGTCAACACTTTTTAAAATATTTTTATTTAATTTATAAATTTTTACATTCTATTCTATATACCTTATTTTATTTACAGTACCCCTTAGTTAGTTCTACACTGTGGTCTAATAGCTGTAGATTATAATTACGTATAATTTCAATCAGCATATCTGCATATATATTTTCGCCCTTTTCATTTGTTTTTGTACTATATCCAGCATCTTCCAATGCCTGAGCTTGAGTTGTATAATGATAAGATTCAAATAGACCGTGTTCTGTATATCTTTGATTTTTTGCAAGGAATTTCCCGTGATCTCTAATAGAGTCAGTTAATGAGCTATACTCTCTAAAAGACGCTACCAACTTATCATCATAATTCTCAGATGTTTCTAATTCTAACTTATCACCTTTCCATCTATCATCCGCCTTGATACCAAATAGGTTGTTTCCTCTTTTAGTCAACTCAGATTTCCCCCAGCCTGATTCTAATATAGCTTGCCCCACTGTTATAGATGGAAGTATACCGTATTTATTATAATTTTCTATAGCTACACCTTTTATTTGATTTATAAATATAATTTTGCTACTATTTTCATTAAGGGTTTCTTTGCTCAAAGATGTGTATTTTAGATTGTCTATATTCTTATTAAGCTGTGTTTTTTGCTCCTTGGAAAAATTAAGTTTATCGGCAACTTCATCTAATGATTTAATCTTATAAACTGTTTCACCTTTTAAACTTGTTTGTTTTTCTATAAATTTCTCTCCTAAGTTTAATGTATCTTTTTTTCTTATATTAGTTAAGTCTCCATCATTTATAACCATATCTAAAGCTAGCAACTCCTGCCAGTTCACCTGTACTCTTTTTTCTCCAATTTCATCGGCAACACTCATATAAAACTCTATTTTAGAGTTTTCTACATTCCTACCTTTGTATAAACTACCCAATGTCTTACTAATTTTTATAAATGTCACTATACTTAGTACAACAAGTAGTGTAGTACTTATCTTTCTAAGCTTATAGTTTGTCCTCTTCCTCTTTGTCACATATTTTCCTATACTTTTGCCCATACTCTCTCCCTATTAAATTATTTATATTATTTTTGTATTTAAATATTTACTTACACATTTTTATTAAGAAATAATTATATTACATGATAATATCACTACTTTTTACTTTTTTCTATATATATTTTATTATTTTACTCATACTTGTACATATTGTACAAGTTTTTTGCTATTTATTGTATATTCTATTTTATAATTTTTCACTTTCAAAACCAGTATATTGAAATTTCCAAGTTGTATAAGTTATTCATAATTTTAAATTAATTATAATTTGTTTATACGTAAAAAAAAGATACCTAAGTTTTCGAAAATCAATTCTAGTAATCTAAGGTATCTTTTTCACTGTTTATGTTATTCTGATTTTATTTCTGTCCACGCATCATCATATAATTTTAATATATCTTTTGGTAAATTTATAAATACTTCACTCTTATCTAATACTTCTTTAGCTGGATAAGCTATCTTACTGTTTCTCATTTTTGGATCTAATATTTTTAAAGCTGCATCATTTGGAGTTGAATATCCTATATAATCAACATTTACTTTTGCATTCTCTGGATCTAGCATAAAGTTTATGAACTGTTCAGCCTCTTTTTTGTTTTCAGCTACCTTAGGTATACACATAGCATCTACCCACTTATTAGTACCTTCTTTAGGTGTAGCATATTCTAAGTTTGGATTACTTTCTATTAAAGTTAAAGCATCCCCTGAATAAACTATCCCCATAGCTGCTTCTTCTGCTACTAATCTATCTTTTCCTTCATCATTAACATAAGCCTGAACTAAAGGTTTTTGCTTCATAAGTTCTTTTTTAGCTTCTTCTAATTCTTTTGGATTTGTACTATTCATTGAGTATCCCAATTTTTTAAGAGCTATACCAACACTATCTCTTACAGAGTCTAGCATTTGAATTTGTCCTGAGTATTTTTTATCCCAAAGTATATTCCAACTATCTACTTCTTCTTTTACCATAGTTTTATTATATAATATTCCAAATGTTCCCCATAAATAAGGTACACTGTATTTTGCTTCTTTATCATAATCTGCTTTCTTAAAATCTTCATTTATATTTTTATAATTAGGTATATTGTTGTAATCTAATTCTTGTAACATATCTTCCTCTATCATTTTTTCTACCATGTAGTCAGATGGGAATATTAGGTCGTACTTAGAACTTCCACTTTTAACTTTTTGATACATAGCTTCATTAGTGTCATATGTTTCATATACAACTTTAATTCCTGTTTCATCTTCAAACTTCCCTATTAAGCTCTCATCTATATAATCTCCTACATTATATACATTAAGAACTTCTTTAGATGATTTTGAACCTCCACAACCTACTAACATTGTAGAAGATAATAAAAATACTGTAGATAGCGATACTAATTTTTTAAATTTCATGTTTTACCCTCCTATTTTATTACAGATTGTTTCTTTTCACTTCTATTTGATAATATAAGTAAAACCAACACAACTACAAACATAATTGTAGATAAGGCATTAATTTCTGGTCTTATTCCCTTTCTGGTCATTGAGTATATTTCTATAGACAAGTTGCTAACTCCATTACCAGCAGTGAAGAAACTTATTACAAAATCATCTATAGACATCGTAAACGCTATTAACAACCCAGATATTATACCGGGTTTTATTTGAGGAAGTATTACTTTTCTAAGAGTATACATAGGTTTTGCACCTAAGTCCATTGCAGCATCTTCTATATTTGCCGGCAATTGTTTTAATTTAGGTAAAACTGAAAGTATAACATAGGGTATATTAAATACTATATGAGAAATTAGCATTGTATTAAATCCGAACTCTATATTTATAAATGCAAACAATGTCATTAATGATACCCCAGTAACTACGTCTGGATTTAGTATTGGCAAATAGTTTACATTTAATAAAAGTTTTTTGCCTTTGCCATTTCTCATCTTATGTATACCTATTGCGGTTATTGTTCCTATAATAGTAGCAACCAATGTCGATACCACTGCAATAAGTATTGTATAGTATAATGCGTTCATTATTCTGTCATTTTCAAATAACTTTCCATACCATTCAAATGTAAAGCCTTCCCATTTTGCCATAGACTTTGAATCATTAAAAGAAAATACTCCTAGGGCAACTATAGGTGCGTATAGAAATATAAAAACGAGTGTTAAATATATATTAGACGTTAGCTTCTTTAAAATAATAATCCACCGCCTTCTTTATTAGAGTCATTGTCAAATTTATTCATAAATGCCATAGAAAGCAGAATCATTATCATCATAAATATCGATACTGCAGAACCAAAGTGCCAATCTCCAACTGACATAAACTGTTGTTCTATTAAATTTCCTAACAACATAAACTGTCCTCCACCTAGTAATTTTGATATTACAAATGTGGATACTGCTGGCATAAATACCATAGTTATACCCGATGCTACTCCAGGCATACTAAGAGGAAATATAACTTTAGTAAATACTTGTATTTTATTAGCTCCTAAATCTTCAGCTGCATTTACCAAGTCCTTATCCATTTTAGATAGAACAGTATATATAGGTAACACCATAAATGGTAGAAAATTGTATACCATACCTAATAGAACAGCTACATCTGTATATAAAATGTTCACTGCATTAAATCCTAGTGTTGTAAGTATTGTATTTATAACACCATTTTTTCCAAGTATGGCAGCCCATGCATAAGTTCTTAATAAAAAATTCATCCACATAGGTAGTATAAATAGAAGAATTAAAGTCCCTCTTCTACTTACTTTTGCCGTTGAAATTATGTAAGCTGCAGGATACCCTATTAATAAACATATTATAGTTGATGATAGGGCCAACCATAAAGAACGTCCGAATACTTTAATGTATATAGGATTTATTAATCTATTAAAATTGTCTAATGAAAATACATATTGTCCAGATTCTTGCTTTGTAAAACTAAAAAATACTATCAGAAGTAAAGGAATTACTATAAATATGGCACTCCATACTATGTAAGGTGAGGCTAAGTATGAATTAGAATTTTTTTTCATTATTAATCACTTACCTTTTTCATTATATGGATGTCTTCTGGATATATATCCATGCCTAGCATACTACCTACCTCGGCATTTTTAGTATTATGAAGTATCCATTCTCTTCCATTTTCGTTTACTGTTATCTCATAGTGTACACCTTTAAATACAGTAGACTCAACTATTCCTTTTAACATTCCTTTATCTGATTCAACCATTTTTATATCTTCTGGTCTTACTATAACATCTATACTTTCATTTTTTTCAAAACCTTTATCAACACAGTCAAAGTGAGTATCACAAAACTCTACTTTAAAATCATCATGCATAATTCCATCAAATATATTACTTTCACCTATAAATCTAGCAACAAATGCATTTTCTGGTTCGTTGTATATATCTTCTGGACTACCCATCTGTTGTATCTTCCCTTTATTCATTACTATTATAGTATCAGACATAGTTAGTGCTTCTTCCTGATCATGAGTAACAAATACAAATGTAATTCCTAATTGCTGTTGTATTTTCTTTAATTCTGTTTGCATTTCTTGTCTTAATTTCAAGTCTAATGCTCCTAGTGGCTCATCTAATAAAAGAACTTTCGGTTCATTTACAAGTGCTCTTGCTATGGCAATTCTCTGTTGTTGACCTCCACTTAGTGAGTCTATACTTCTTTTTTCAAACCCCTCAAGTGCAACTAGTTTTAGCATTTCTCTAACTTTTTTGTCTATTTGATCCTTTGGAGTCTTTTTTATTTTTAATCCAAAAGCTATATTCTCATACACATCCATATGTGGAAACAAAGCATACTTTTGAAACACAGTATTTAATGGTCTTTCATAGGGAGGCTTATTGCTTATTTCTTTTCCCTCAAATAAAACACTACCTTCATCTGCATATTCAAACCCTGCTATTATTTTTAGTGTTGTAGTTTTACCACATCCACTAGGACCTAGCAAAGTTAAAAATTCATTTTTCTTTATATCTAAATTAAAATTATCTAAAACTCTATTTTCCTCATATGACTTTGATATATTTTTTAATTCAATTATATTTTCTACCAAATTATAACACCTCTTTTCTAGAATGACGGTGGAGTACTTACCCAAATCACCTTTGCTGTAGTCTTTCCTGCATTAGATATATAGTGATTAGCCCTTGGCCTAAAGTAAAAGCTTTCTCCTTTTCTGACTTTATTCTTTTTGTCACCTATATGGACGTATATCAATCCTGAAAGCACATAACCGAATTCTTCTCCTTCATGAGGTTTCTCTTCCTTATATTGACCTCCAGCATCCAAACTTATTATTATAGGCTCCATTTTATTTTTTTGAGAATTGGGGATTAACCACTTCAGCGAGTATTTCAACTCCTCATCCTCAGTCTCAAACATATCATCTTTTGTAAATGAAATTCTTTCGTCATCTATTTCATTAAAAAACTCTCTTAAATTTGTTCCTAATATTTCTAATATATCTATAAGAGTAGCTATGGATGGTGATGTTAAATTGTTCTCTAGCTGAGATATAAATCCCTTAGACAATTCGCACCTATTAGCCAGTTCTTCCTGGGTCAGTTGCTTTTCTATTCTTAGTCTTTTTATCTTTTCACCTATATCCATATTTACACCTCCCAATTTTATTTTTTACTAAACATTCTGTTTAAAATATCTAAACAACAAAAGTAATTATATAAAAAATCCTAATATAATTCAATACTTTAAAAATATTTTTTATTTTTGACTATAACAAAAATACTAGCATTTTAAATACTTCTACTTAAGTATATCACAAAGTATTCATATTAATATTTATAAAGTTTAGTATGCCTAATTATTTATATTTTAATTACTTGTAGCTTAAGTAAAAAAAATAACACCAAATATTTAGTGTTATTTCATTCTTATTTATTATAATCTACTATATTTTAGTAATTATTCAGATATACTATCTTGAACATCGGCCAATTCTCTATTCCCTTTTATAGATAGCGACTTTATATATTTTATGTCGTCTACTATAAACCTGTGTTTTATTTTACTACTATCTAATTTACATATTCTAAATACAATCTTTATAAAGTACCCTAATACAAAAGCATTTATAACCGTACCGATTCCAACTTTTCCCCCTAATAAATAACCTACAGTTAGTGCCCCAACTTCCATAGAACCTCTAACAATACTTACTGGCTTATTAGTTCTTTTTTGCAAGGCAACCATCATTCCATCTCTAGGACCACTTCCAAGTCCACACCCCATATACATTGCCATTCCAAATCCCATAAGTGTCATACTTATAATTATCATTAAAATTCCGTTTAATATACTATTACTACTTGGAACTAATTTGCTAGCTATTATTAAATCCATAAATGTTCCTATGCATAGTATATTTATAATCGTTCCCCATCCAATATTTTCCCCAAGTAAAACGTTTGCCAGGACAATTGTAATCCCTATAATAATTGATGCCGTTCCTATCGTTATTCCAACATGATTAGATATTCCTTGATGAAGGACATCCCAAGGTGCCAATCCTAAATTTGCATTTATTGAGAATACAATCCCAAGAGCACATATGAATAGCCCCAGGACTAATCTAATTAATTTATAAACCGTGTCTTTTAACAAAATAATTCCCCCTAATTATGCTAGATTAATTCCCCAAATATATAATACATCATTATTTCAAAAATGACTATATTTATATGAAATTTTCCATTATTTTTTTCACAAAATTGAAATACACAGTTATTTTTTTTATTTTCTTTCATATATTTAAAATATAGTTTTATGGTTTATTATAATACCATACCTTGAAATTCACCTAGAAATAGCATCGCTACAAAAAAGCACTAGAAAAAACGCGAGAAAATTTTCTCGCATTTTTTAGGTAATTTTAATAATTAGGTAATTTTAATAATCTTGTATATAAATAATTGTAACATTTGAAGTGAAATTATCAAAACTGTTGCAAATACAGCATATGGGTAATATATGACAGACTTAAATGTTGAACTACTCAATTCCCATAAAAGAACTCCAAAACAAATTATAGCAATTATCATAATTATTTTTAAATACAAGCTTTTGTTGTTCGATCTATCCCTTAACGTCTTAAGTAAAAGAACAATAAATATAATAGCTAGTAAAAAAACTAATATCTTCATTATAAGAACATTATTATCTGTAAATATATGTGAATTATACTTAGTCCTATTATATGAAAGGTGATGGTTTATACCCGCTCTTTTTCTAGACAATTTACTCAGGATACTTATAGCATAAATAATTGAAATTTGTATTAGAGAGATAAAACAAAATAATGTATTGCGTACTTTTTTATTCATATTGATTTTTATTTTCCGGGTTCTCCAGTTACATATGGATTTCCTTCATTACTCCATCTTATCCATCCATCACTGTATAAAGTAGTCTTATCAAGTCCCATTACTTTAGAATACCATAGTATTTCAGCAGCTCTCCATCCGCTTCCACACATAAACGCTAAACGTTTATTAGTATCTATTTTACATTCATCCCACATCGCTTTTATTTCATCTGCATTTCTCATAGACTTGTCTATATTTCTGTAATAAGACACTGAACTTGAATTTTTCTTACCTGCATATCCAAATACAGCTCCTTCAATGCGACCTGCTATTTTATGATAGCTATATCCTGTTTCTTTTCCTATAAACTCTTCTTTGGTACGATTATCTACTAATGTATAATCTGGAGTATTTAACTGCTCCTTAACTTCTTCTATAGTGTCTATCCAATCAGGATTTGCCGGAACCTCAACTCCAAACTCTTTTTCAGCTACAGGTTTTATATCTTCTTTAGATAATTCATATCCTGCTTGGTTCCATCCAACTAGACCTGAACTCATAACACGAACATCTTCAACACCTAGGTACTTACATATAACAGCAAATCTAGAAGCCGCCATTGGCTCAGGACTTGTAGATATTACACAGTCCCCTGCTTTTATACCAGAATCAAGAAGTAATTTAACTAAAGTTTGATCATCTGCTAGTCTCCACTCCTCTATTCCTTTTACATATTCTTTAGGAGGCTCAAATGAATCAGTGTTTATATGCACAGCTTTAGGAACATGTCCATCTAAATACCCTGACTCTTTGTTATCTCCCCATCTTACATCAACTATTTTTATATCTTTAGATTTAGTGAAACCTTCTGGAACTTTTCCATCTGTTATCTCTTTTACAACACTTGCAGGAACAAGCATTTTATAATTAGGGTATGATTCCATATCTAAACTTTCATCATTTATCCATTCATTGGCATCATAAGTATAAATATTTTTTATTCCTTTTTCAGTCAAATAATTGGCAACTTCAATAGCATCTTTTCCGTTAGTATCATAGACTATTACTTTTTTGTCAGCTGATATACCTTTATTTTCTATAGCTTCTTTTAATACTTCTTCTCTTGTTTCTCCTTCAAGATTTTCCTTATCATCATATTCGCAATTTATCCAACTAGCAGAGAAATCTTTAGCACCTGGTATGTGACCACCTCTTTTAGCTCCATCAATTGCCCATCCATTATATGCATCATTTAGCCTTGCATCCAAAACGACAGCTTTTTCATCTTTTAAAGCTGACTTTAAATCATCTGTTGTAACAGTTTCATATTTACTTTCAGCTTTTTTGTCACTTTTCTCTTCATTTTTAGCACATCCAGAAAGCATAGAAATCGCCAATGCAGAAGACAAAAACACACTCAAAAATTTTTTCTCATATTGCACCTCCTAGTTATAAGTCTCTAGAGTTATTATAGCAAACACAGTTCCTAAAAATATTATATTTTTATAGTAGAAATATACTTTTTTTCAATACATTAAATATTAACTATAGAAATTTTCTATAGTTAATATTTAAAAACTAAATAGGTACTATTTTTTTAAACGCTTATAAACTACTTATTTTTTAATTTAATACACTCTATATCGCTGTATATTATTTATTTTTTTAGGTAAAAACTTATATTTTTTAATTTTCTTAATCTTTTTAAAATATGTTGACTTTAGATTTTTTATAGCATACAATTATTAATAATTTAAGACTTAAAATCCTAAGAACAAAAGTAAGTAACTAATAAAACGATGGTACAGAGAGTTGGCACTTGGTGAGAGCCAATACATACGATATTAGTGAATGGGTTTGTGAGGAGCACAGTGAAAAGATTTTATCTTAGTATCTGTTGACGTTTTTTTCACGTTATAGAAAAAGGGTATTAAAACTAATTTGTGAGATACCTTATTAAAGTTGAATAGCTTATTTTGCTATTCTTAAATTTGGGTGGCACCACGAGTCTATCGTCCCTTGGGATGATAGGCTCTTTTTTGTTTTTAAATAAATAGATTTAGGAAGGAGATTTAATAAATATGTTATATCCCAATTTAAACTGTGTAAAAGATTTGTTAAAGCAATACGACACTGTACCTGTTTTCTACGAAGTGCTATCTGACAATTACACTCCAATATATATCTTTAATGCACTTAAGGATACTTGTGATAACTGCTTTATATTAGAGAGTGTTGATAATAAAAATAACTGGGGTCGATATTCTTTTATAGGTATTAATCCAAAAGCAGAAATTAAAATTAAAGATGGTTTAGGCTGTATCATAAAAGAAGAAGGGTCCTCAACTGAGAAAATAGATTCACCTACTGAGTTTCTACAGAGTATTTTAAATCAATATAAATCCCCAAACTTCCCTAACAGACCTAAGCTAACGGGAGGTCTTATCGGATACTTTGGCTATGATATGGTCAGATATTTTGAAAAAACTCTTGTAAATATACCCGAGGATGACATTGGTATACCAGATTGCAATTTATTTTTATTTGATGAAATAATAGCTTTTGATCATCTCACAAATAAGACAGTTGTTATATTAAACATATCGTCTAAGGATGATGCAAGTAAACAATACGAAAGTTGTATAAGACGTTCAAAAGTAATATCTAATTTAATAAAAAATTATATCCCTATAAAAAATAAACCAAAACAAAATAAAGAAATTGAAGTTAAGTCAAATCTTACTAAAAAAGAATTTATGGATAATGTTAATAAGGCTAAAGAGCACATAAAAAACGGTGATATATTCCAGGTCGTTTTGTCACAAAGATTTGAGGTACAAAACACACCAGATCCTTTTGATGTTTACCGTGTACTACGCTCGACTAATCCTTCTCCTTATCTTTATTACTTCAAAACTAATGATTACCAAATTGTTGGAGCATCACCTGAGATGTTGGTAAATGTAACTAAAAAAATAATTTCTACAAAGCCTATTGCCGGAACAATTTGCCGTGGGGCTACTGAAGATGAAGATAAAGAATTTGAAAGACAGCTTTTAGCTGACCCTAAAGAAAGAGCTGAACATACTATGCTTGTAGATTTAGGAAGAAATGATGTTGGAAAGGTATCAAAATTTGGAACAGTAGAAGTAACTGAGTTTATGAAAGTAGATCGATATTCAAAGGTGATGCATCTTGTTAGTGGTGTAAAAGGTATTTTACAAAATGATAAAACCGCCCTTGATGCTCTTTCATCAGTACTTCCTGCAGGCACATTATCTGGTGCTCCAAAAGTAAGAGCTATGGAATTAATTGATGAAATCGAAAATAAAAAACGAGGTCTATATGGTGGCACTGTTGGATACCTTGCCTTTGACGGAAACATGGATACTTGTATAGCAATACGCACCGCTTTATTTAAAGATAATAAAGCATATATCCAAGCTGGCGGAGGGATAGTACTCGATTCCGTACCAGAAAATGAATTTGAGGAATCTGAAAACAAAGCATTTGCTGTTTTAAGTGCAATTAAGGAGGCTTGTAAGTTATGATTTTGTTGATAGATAATTATGATTCATTCACATACAACCTTTATCAGGCAATTGGGCAACTCTATGAAAATATCAAGGTTGTTAGAAATGACAAGATAAATATAAAAGAAATAGAAAAACTAAATCCGAAAGCTATAATAATTTCACCAGGTCCTGGCTTTCCTGATTCAGCGGGAGTCTCTCTTGAGGCTATTAGATACTTTAGCCCTAAAATACCTATACTCGGTGTATGCTTAGGTCATCAATCAATTTGCCAGGTATTTGGTGGTAAGGTTATCCAAGCTAGAGAACAACTACATGGAAAATCAAGTGAAATAGATATTGATCTAAAATGCCCTATTTTTAGCGGTCTTTCAGATAAAATTTCAGTAGGTAGATATCATTCTTTGATAGTTGATAAAACTACTCTTCCATCATGTTTATCTATTACTGCAAAAGATAATTTTGGAGAAATAATGGCTGTTAAACACAATGAATATCCAACTTACGGATTGCAATTTCATCCAGAATCAATCTTAACAGACTCTGGTATGAAAATAATAGAAAACTTTATATCCACACTTTCTAATCCTATACAAAATAATTCAAAAAAGGATTTAGATCAAACAAATAAAAATGGTCTTAAAAAATTCATTTTTAAAGTTATAGATGGTGAAAATTTATCACAAGATGAGGCATTTAGTGCCATGGAGTGTATCATGAGTGGAAATGCTACTGACTCCCAAATCAGTTCCTTTATAACTGCCCTTAGAATGAAAGGGGAAACTATAGATGAAATTACGGGATTTGCTAAGGTCATGAGAGAAAAATCAAAAAAAGTAATACATTCACATCCTGCCGTTGATATAGTTGGAACTGGTGGAGATATGGCAAATACATTTAATATTTCAACTACTTCGTCATTTGTTATAGCAGGTGCCGGTCTAAAGGTAGCCAAACATGGCAATAGAAGTGTCTCTAGTAAAAGTGGCAGTGCTGATGTGCTTGAAGCCCTTGGGGTAAAAATAAAAATGGATCCACAAAAGGCTTCTTCTTGTTTAGATGAATGTGGTATATCATTCTTATTTGCACCTAATTTCCATGGATCTATGAAATTTGCAGCAACTCCTAGACGTGAAATCGGTGTTAGAAGTGTATTCAATATATTGGGACCGCTTGCAAGTCCTGCACTTGCTGAATATATTATTCTCGGTGTATACGAGGAAGATTTATTAGAACCTATGGCAAGAGTTCTTATGAACATAGGAATAAAAGGAGCTATGATTGTACATGGTAGCGATGGTTTAGATGAAATAACTATATCAGACACAACAAAAATCTGTGAAATTAAGGGTGAAAAATTAATTAAATACGAATTAGATCCTAGAGATTATGGATTTAAGCTATCAGATAAATCTGAGGTAGTTGGTGGTAGTGCCTATGACAATTCTCTAATTACATTAGATATACTAAATGGAAAAACTGGCCCAACTCGAGATATAGTTTTATTGAATGCAGGGTGTGCCATATACATTTCAGGCAAGGCTAGCACTATATCTGAAGGTATTGAAATGGCCAAAAAGTCTATAGACTCTGGTGCTGCGCTTTCTAAGTTAGAAGAATTAAAAACATTTTCAAATAGTTTTTAGGGGGAAATTCATGATATTAGACCAGATAGTAAAAAAAAGAAAAGAGCAATTAGAACATGAAAAAAATAATATTCCTTTGGAAGAAATAATTTATCTATCTCATTGTAGAACTAGAGACATAAAAGACTTTAAATCAGCTATTGATAAAAAAAATACACTATCTATAATTGCAGAAGTAAAAAAAGCGTCACCTTCAAAGGGAATTATAAGTCATAACTTTAATCCTACTCTAATCGCTAAGAAATACGAAGAAAATGGAGCAAGTGCTATATCGGTTCTTACAGAAAAATACTACTTCAAGGGTGATAAAAGCTATCTAGAGGATATTAGAAATAACATAGATTTACCAATTTTGAGAAAAGATTTCATTATAGATCCATATCAAATATATGAATCAAAGGCTATTGGGTCTGATGCTATCTTACTTATAGCCTCCATATTAGATACTGATACACTTATGGAATTTTTAGATATTGCTAATAATTTAGGGCTCCACTGCCTCACTGAAGTACACAATGAAAAAGAACTATCCTCTGCCCTAAAAGCAAATTCGAGTATCATAGGTATAAATAATAGAGATTTAAAGACTTTTTCTACAGATTTATCAACCACTACACTACTTAGTAAGTTAATACCTAGCAACCTTACTATAGTTTCTGAGAGCGGTATAAAAAATAGATCACATATGAAAACCGCTTATGACTCTGGTGCAAATGCTGTTTTGATAGGAGAAACTTTGATGAAAAGTAGTGATATTAAAAAAACCTTTGAAGAACTTAAATACCCAAATGAGAGATATAATGAAAATTAAAATTTGCGGTATAAGGCGTCATCAGGATATAGAGTATGTAAATGAATTTTTGCCTGATTATATAGGATTCATATTTGCTAAAAGTAAAAGACAGATAACATCGGCAGAATGTTTAGTTTTAAAAAAAGAATTAGATCCTTCTATAAAGACCGTTGGTGTATTTGTAAATGAATCCTTAGAAAAAGTAATCTCTACTACTTTAGTTGCTAATTTAGATGTAATCCAACTTCACGGCGATGAAACAAGGGAATATATACTTGATCTAAAAAATATACTTAAAAACTCTACATCGCTAAAAGATACCCTTGTCTGGAAAGCAATAAGGGTAAAAGGAGAAAAAGATATAATATCGGGTGATAAGCTCCCTGTTGATTGTCTGCTTTTAGATAGCTTTTCAAAACAATCTTATGGAGGAACCGGAAAAACTATAGATTTGGATATTATAAAAAGTTCTACTATAAAAAATCAATTCTTTTTAGCTGGAGGATTAAACATTGATAATATATTAAACACTTTGTCTGAGGTATCTCCGTATGGTGTTGACATCTCAAGTGGTGTTGAAACTGATGGTTTTAAAGATAGAAATAAAATAGAAAAAATAATAAATTGTATAAGGAGAAAGTAAATGAAAAAAATAGGAAGATTTGGTCAATTTGGAGGACAGTACGTCCCTGAAACAGTAATGAATGCTGTCTGCGAACTAGAAAAAGCTTATAACTACTATAAAGATGATGAAGATTTCAAAAAAGAACTTCACGATTTATATGAAAAGTATGCAAATAGACCTTCTATGCTATACTTCGCTAGACATATGACTCAAGACTTAGGTGGAGCTAAAATATATCTTAAACGTGAGGACTTAAATCATACTGGTGCTCACAAAATAAATAATGTTTTAGGTCAAATCCTTCTTGCCAAGAAAATGGGCAAAAAACGTATCATAGCAGAAACTGGTGCAGGTCAACATGGTGTTGCTACAGCTACCGCTGCTGCATTATTTGGTCTAGAGTGTGAGGTGTATATGGGAGAAGAAGATATAGAAAGACAGTCCCTAAATGTCTACCGCATGGAACTTCTTGGAGCAAAAGTAACAGGTGTAAACAGCGGAACTAGTACACTTAAAGATGCAATAAACGAGGCTATGCGTGATTGGGCTACTAATATAGAAAATACCTATTATCTAATAGGTTCTGTTATGGGACCTCATCCCTACCCTCAAATGGTGAGAGATTTCCAGAAAATAATAGGTGAAGAAGCTAAAAAACAACACTATGAACTTGAAAACAAGCTTCCAGATTGTGTAATAGCCTGTGTTGGAGGTGGTTCTAATGCTATGGGAATGTTCTATGATTTTATACCAGATGCTTCTGTCAAACTTATAGGTGCAGAAGCTGCTGGAAAGGGAGCAGATACAGAACTTCATGCAGCTACAATTGCCAAGGGCTCAACTGGAATTTTCCATGGTATGAAATCTATTTTCTTACAAAATGAAGAAGGCCAAATAGCTCCAGTTTATTCTATTTCTGCTGGTCTTGACTACCCTGGAATAGGGCCAGAACACGCAAACCTACATTCAACTGGTAGGGCTGAGTATGTAAGTGTCACAGATGAAGAGGCTGTTTCTTCTTTTGAATACTTATCCAAAATGGAGGGGGTTATCCCAGCTATAGAATCTGCACATGCAGTTTCAGTTGCTAGAAAAATTGCACCTACTATGAGAAAGGACCAAAGCATAATTATATGTTTATCTGGTCGCGGAGATAAAGATGTATACCAAATAGCTAGATACAGAGGAGTTGATATTAATGAATAGAATAGATATGAAATTTGAAGAATTAAAAAAAGAAAACAAAAAAGCCTTAATTACATTTATTACAGCAGGAGATCCAAACCTTGATATGACAGAAAATTTAGTTTTAACTATGGATAAAGCTGGTGCCGATATTATAGAGATAGGTGTTCCATTCTCAGACCCTATAGCTGAAGGCCCGGTAATTCAAATGGCTAGTAAACGTTCGCTTGATAATGGAACAAAGCTAGTTCATATATTTGACCTTGTAAAACGCCTGAGAGAAAATACCGAAAAGCCAATTTTGTTAATGCTATACTTAAACTCAATATTCGGATTTGGAACAGAGAAATTCTTCTCCCTTTGCAATGAAAGTGGAATTGATGGAGTTATAGTTCCAGATATGCCGTTTGAGGAAAAAGATGAAATCCAAAGTTATGCTGATGAATACAAGGTTCATTCTATAAGTCTTGTAGCTCCTACATCTGGAGATAGAATACAAAAGATAGCAAAGAATAGCAAAGGATTTTTATACTGTGTATCCTCTACTGGAGTTACTGGAACAAGAAATGAATTCTCCACTGATTTTGATAAATTTTTTACTGAAATCAAAAAATCAGCAAGTATACCATATGCAGTAGGATTTGGAATTTCTTCCCCAAAACAAGTAAGAGAAATGAAAAAGTACTGCGATGGCGTTATAATCGGAAGCGCTATTGTAAAATTAGTAGAAAAACATAAAGAAAAAGCTGAAAAACCTGTTTTCGACTTTGTAAAATCTGCTAAAATGGCACTAAATGATTATATAGTTTTATAAAGGTATACTATTATCGACGCTTCGGGTAGGTTCGATATGAGTCTCCTTCCAAGCAATCAAGTTGCAATGTCAGTACGACTCATATCTTCTCCTCCCCTTCGCTCGAATTAGTTATTACTTTTATAAATGATTAGGTGAGGGCGCTTCGGGTAGGTTCGATATAAGTCTCCTTCCAAGCAATCAAGTTGCAATGTCAGTACGGCTCATATCTTCTCCTACCCTTCGCTCGAATTAGTTATTACTTTTATAAATGATTAGGTGAGGCGCCTTTTTGCTTATCATTTTATGAATTTGTTTTTTAAGCCTATCTTATTTGTGATATTTGTATATAATATATTTATGGTAGATATTGTGTTATAATAATTTGTTAATACTTTCTACATTTACATATGATGACCAATTAAGGAGATGATTTAAGCGTGATAAAGATAGGCGATTATAATAGACTTGAAGTAAAAAGAAAGACTGACTTTGGATTTTTTTTAGATGCCAAAACTGGGAATACTAAAGATGATGTACTTCTTCACAATAGACTTTTAGGAGATAACAAAGTATCTGTTGGTGATGAAGTCGATGCTTTTATATTTAAAGATTCAGAGGATAGAGTTGCTGCAACTTTAATTAAGCCTCTAGCTAAGGTTGGTGAGGTTGCTCATTTAAAGGTTGTCGATAATACTGATATAGGTAGTTTCATTGACATGGGTCTTCCTAAAGATATATTAGTACCATTTAAAGCTAAAACTTATCCTATATTTAGAGATGAAAAATACTTGTTTTATATTTACTTAGATAAGAGTTCTAGAATAGCTGCAACTACTGATATAGACCCTTATCTATCTACAGAACACACTTATAATGTTGGAGATATGGTTAGTGGAATTGTTTATGGTTTCCAAACTAACGACTCTGCTATGGTTTGTGTTGACAATAAGTATGCAGCAGTTATTCTTCACAATGAATACTTCACAGAACTAAAAATAGGTGACTGTTTAGAAGAATTAAAAGTTATAAAGGTATATGAAGACGGGAAATTAGGACTTTCTCCTAGAGTAAGCAGAGAAAATGAATTAGATAAACTTGAGAGAAAGATTTTGAGTTATTTAGAGGGTTCTGACGGATATATGAGATTTAATGATAAATCTGATCCTAATGATATTTCTATATTATTTAATTCTAGCAAGAAAAACTTTAAACGTGCTCTTGGGGTTTTGATGAAAAAAGGACTTATTACTCAGGACGAAGAAGGGACTTATTTGAAATAAATGTTTGTATTGGCCGCTCGGGTTGGCTATATATAAACTTTGCTCCAGACAGTCAAGCTGCAATGTCGCTAAAGTTTATATATACGCCACCCCTCGCTAGATAATACTTTACATTTTTATCGGCATCGATACGAGGGAAGAACTTTTTAATAAATGAGTATTTAACCACTTAGGGATTATACTTGATATAAACTTTGCTCCAGGCAGTCAAGCTGCAATGTCGCTAAAGTTTATATATACGCCACCCCTCGCTGGATAATACTTTACATTTTTATCGGCATCGATACGAGGAAAGGACTTTTTGATAAGTGAATATGTAATCACTTAGGGATTGATTGATATAAACTTTGCTCCAGACAGTCAAGCTGCAATGTCGTTAAAGTTTATATATACGCCACCCCTCGCTGGATAATACTTTACATTTTTATATGTTGATTCTATAGTGGTTATTGTGAAACTGATATGCTTATAAGTTTTGCAATAACCACTATTTTTATAATGCCTTATCATTATAACTAATGCTCTATTTTAGACTGCACAATTGCTAACATAACAACAATACACATAGTACAGCTATTAGTCGAAATAAGTTATACCTAAAAATAGGTATAGTAAAAATCCCTATACGTGTATAAAATACATATAGAGATTTTCCTTTGAGTTAATCATAATATTTCTTAAATTATATTCTATTTACTCCTGTTTTTATCGCTGCTTCTTTTACTGCTTTGGCTACGTTTTCGACTACTTTTTTATTAAATGCATCTGGTAGTATATAGTCTGGTGATATTTCATCATCGCTTATTGTGTTTGCTATTGCGTGTGCTGCTGCTATTTTCATTTCTTCGTTAATTTCAGAAGCTCTAACATCTAGCGCTCCTCTGAATACTCCTGGGAATGCCAATACATTATTTATCTGATTAGGGAAGTCTGAACGTCCTGTTCCAACTATAAATGCTCCACCTTCTTTTGCCTCATCTGGCATTATTTCTGGTGTCGGGTTTGCCATTGCCATTATTACAGGTTTATCTGCCATAGTTTTGACCATTTCTTTAGTTAATGCATTTGGCCCTGAAACTCCTATAAATACGTCTTTACCTTTTATTACGTCTTTTAAAAGTCCTCTTTCGTTGTTCTTGTTTGTTAGAGGGAGCATATCTCTTTGAGCCCAGTTTAAAGATTCCATATCTTTATGAAGTGCACCTTCTAGATTACATAGTACTATATTTTTCACATTCATACTAAGTAATATTTTAGCTATGGCCATACCAGCTGCACCTGGTCCATTTATTACTATTTCTAAATCCTCTATTTTTTTATCTATTAATTTTACTGAGTTTATTATGGCTGCTGCAAGAATTATAGCTGTACCATGCTGATCATCATGAAATACTGGTATATCCAATTCTTTTTTTAGTTTTTCTTCTATTTCAAAACATCTAGGAGAAGATATATCCTCTAAATTTATTCCTCCGAAAACTGGCTCTAATAACTTTACAGTTCTAACTATTTCATCTACATCATTTGTTTTTAGACATATAGGAAATGAATCCACTCCCGCAAACTCTTTGAATAGTATTGCTTTTCCTTCCATTACTGGTATAGATGCTTCTGCTCCGATATCTCCTAAACCTAGTACTGCACTCCCGTCACTTACTACAGCTACTAGGTTTCCTTTTGAAGTATATTTATATACATCATCTTTGTTTTTATTTATTTCTAAACAAGGTTGAGCAACTCCCGGTGTATATGCAATAGATAAATCATCTTTGTTTTCAACCTTAACTTTGCTTTCTACGCTAATTTTTCCTTTTTTTTCTTCGTGCATATCTAATGCTAATTTTTTGTAATCCTTAGCCATCAAATTTTCCTCCTGCGTTATATGTATATTTCAGTTTTTATATTTCTTTACTTTTCATATAATTTTCTTCCAGTTTCATAAATATTATTGCCTTTACTATCTATGGCAACTATCAGTTGTAAGTCCTCAACGACAAGTTTTCTTACAGCTTCTGCACCCAAGTCATCATATGCAATTACTCTGCATGATTTTATTGAGTTAGATATATAAGCCCCTGCTCCACCTATTGCAGCAAGATACACAGCCTTGTATTTTTTCATCCCTTCTATTACTTCTTGACTTCTCTTCCCTTTTCCTATCATAACTTTTAATCCTCTTTCAAGTAAAGGTACTGTCAAGTCGTCCATTCTATAACTTGTAGTAGGTCCTGCTGAACCTATTACTTCTCCTGGTTTACTTGGAGTTGGGCCTACATAATATATACCTTGTCCATCGACATCAAATGGTAATTTTTCACCTTTATTTATACTATCTATCATTCTTTTGTGTGCTGCATCCCTACCTGTGTAAATAACTCCACTTATACTTACTACATCTCCAGAAACTAAATTTTCTATCTCTACACTATTTGTTGGCATTTTTATCTTTTTCATAGTTTTCCTCCTATATTATTGCCTTTTTATGTCTCGCTGCATGGCAATTTATATTTACTACAACAGGTAATCCTGCTATATGAGTAGGAAAAGTTTCTATATTTATAGCAAGTGCAGTTGTATTACCACCCAAACCTTGTGGCCCTATTCCCAACTTATTGATTTTCTCTAGCATTTCTCTTTCTAAATCTGCTAAAAAAGCATCTGTGCTATGCTCTCCAACATTTCTAAGAAGTGCCTTTTTCGCTATTTGTGCACACTTATCAACTGTACCACCTATTCCTACACCTATTACTATAGGAGGGCAAGGATTTGGTCCAGCTTCTGAGACAGTTTCTATTATAAATTTTTTGATTCCTTCTATTCCATCTGAAGGTTTTAGCATCTTTAGTTTACTCATATTCTCACTACCAAAACCTTTTGGAGCAAATTCTATAAATATTTTATCTCCTTTTACCATTTCATAATGAATGATTGCCGGGGTATTGTCTTTCGTATTTATTCTACTAAGTGGATCCACTACAGATTTTCTTAGGTATCCTTCTTCATATCCTTGTTTTACACCTTTATTTATAGCATCAGTTAGAGTATCTCCCCTAACAATTACTTCTTGTCCTAATTTAACAAAAAACACAGCCATACCCGTATCTTGACAAAGTGGTATACTCTTTTCTTCTGCTATAGTTGCATTCTCAAGCAGTATATTTAATATATTTTTACCTACACTACTCTCTTCATTATCCAAGTTGTATCTTATACAACTTTTTACATCATCGCCCAAGTAAAGGTTCGCATTTATGCAAAGTTCCTTTACTTTTTCTACTATTTCTTCAGACTGTACTATCCTCAAACGAACGTACCTCCTTGCTTTATTAAAAATATTCGCATCTATATTTACACTTTAACATTTTTTTTTATTTTTAACAACTTAAATGAATATTTTTAGAATAAAGTAAAAAAATTTTCTATGCATTATAAAAAAGGCCTTATTAAAACAAGACCTCTTTTCATTCTATTTAATGATGTCAGCAAACTCACACCCTACTACTTTTTGTAAATCTAGTGGAGATAGCTCTATTTGATATCCTATCTTACCAGCACTCATTATCATTGTTTTTAAATTTTTTGCAGTATCATTTACAAAAGTTTTGTACAGCTTTTTCATTCCTATAGGAGAACATCCTCCTCTTATGTACCCTGTAAATTTATTTATATCTTTTACATGGATCATTTCAACACTTTTTTCATTTGCAATCTTAGCCGCTTTTTTTAAATCTAAATTTTCGTGAACTGGTATTACAAATACATATAAACTTTTGCTAACTCCTTGGGTTACTAGAGTTTTGTAAACTTCATCCACTCCTCTACCTATTTGGTTCGCTACCTCTACTCCGTCTACATGGTCATCTTTGACTGAATATGATAGAGTGTTATAACTTATTTTATTAGAGTCCAATATCCTCATCGCGTTTGTTTTTACTGCTTTTGACATAATTCTAAATCCTCCATATCGAATCAACAAAAAAATTTTCTATACTTATATTAAACTATATAAGCTGTTTTTTTCCAAGTTTTTATTGTTATCTAATATATCCTTTATATTTACAGGGGAGTCCCCTAATATAAATATTTTATCCGCTAAAAGCAGTGCTTCTTCTATATCATGAGTTACAAAAATAGCTGTTCTCTTTTCTTTTTTGAAAATCTCCTTTAAACGTTCTATTATCATTTTTTTGTTTTTAGCATCAATTGATTTAAATGGTTCATCCATAATAATAACTTTTGATGGACAAATAAAGGCTCTTGCTATATTTACTCTTTGTCTAATTCCACCACTAAGCATTTGAGGGTAATATTTTTTATACTCTCCAATACCCACCAATTCTAAGTACTTGTCACATACACTGTCTATAACAGATTCGTCATAATATTTTTTACCAATTAATTTTATGTTTTCCTCAACCGTTAGCCACTGTATAAGCCTATCCTCTTGAAATATATAGCTTAATTTGAACCTTTCTAATGTTTCAAAATCCTCTATGTCGCTTTTTATAACTCCACTTATAATATTTAAAAGAGTAGTTTTACCACAACCAGATTTTCCTATTATACAATTTACCTTATCCCTATAAAAATCAATCTCAAAATCTCTAAATATAACTTTATTTCCATATGTCTTATTTATATTTTTTATATTAAAAGTCATCTCTTCCATATAAATGTTCTCCTAACTAATATTCTTTGAACTATTTCTAATATAATAGAGATTAAAATTATAATTATTATCCATGCAAATATACCTGGTGTATTAAAATTTATTTTTTCAATTTGTATCATAGTTCCAATCCCATATGTAGGCTGTCCATGAACTTCTCCGGCTATTACCACCTTTAATGCCAAGGAAAATGTGGATACTAGAATTGGTACCAGCTGAAACTTTATTGACGGAAGATATACTTTTAGTATTTTATCTTTTGTGTTTATCTTGTACAAACTTAGCATTTCTATTAAATTCCTATCTATATTTAACAGTGCACTTAAAACACTATCGTACAAAATAGGAAAAACTATGGCAAATCCAACAACAAATGGTGCATTATCCTTTTCAAACCAAATAAGTGCAAGTACTACAAGTACCATAGTGGGTATTGAGCTAACTAAAGCACTTATTGGTTTTAGAAGATTTCTAAACACTCTACTTATATAAGCTAATACTCCTAAAATAAAAGCAAAAAGAATAGCAAATACAAAACTAAAAATACACCTAGCCATAGATGCGGTTATATCTAAATAAAACCTTTCCTGAGTAGATATCTCCATCATACTTTTTATAACTTCACCTATAGTTGGCAAAAATATATTATTGTTTAACTTTATAGCAATAATCTGCCACAAAAACAATAGGATAACACATGAAAGTGTTATCTCTATTTTGCTTATTAAATCTTCTTTATTTTCTTTATTATTCAGAAAGATAAATTTTTTCATCAGGTAATTTTCCACCTACCGTCTTAATATCATAGTCAAATAATTTTTTAAAGTAATTGTTATAATCCTCAATCATATCTTTTGCTAAAATAAACTTTAAATTTGATCTTTCCATAGATTTTTCTATTATTTTTGGTTCTGTAGATACACCTATTTCTTTTGCATATTCTCCAGCTTCCTTAGAATTTTTGTTTGCCCACTCAATGCTATTTGATAATTGACCTAAAAACGAATCTACAAATTCTTTATTTTCATCGGCAAAGTCAGCTTTTACAATTACTGTAGATTGAGGGTAGCCGTTCTCTGTTTTGTTTGCTTCTTTCCATGCATCATTTAAACTTTTTACTATCTTCATATTTGGATTTTTAATCATCAACGCAGTTAAAGCTGGTTCTGGTACAAATCCTGTAGATATCTTCTCAGTTGCCAATAAAGGTACTAATTCACTTGCTGAATTAACATAGTTAAACTTCAAACTTGATAGATCTACTTCATTGGCTTTTAACACACTTTGCACTGTTATATCTGGAGTCAAGCCTTTTCCAGTATTTCCTACTTCCTTACCTTCTAAATCCTTAATTTCTGATATATTATCTGTGGATACTAGGTAAAACGAACCCATTCCAACCGTTCCTGCTATTTTATAATTTGATGTCTTGTTATATGCTATGGCTGCCATATTTGATGGAACTATAGCTATATCTGCCTCTTGTTTCATAACTGTAGTTGAAAGTGACTCAGGTGATTTCTCTACTGTATATATTAAATCATAGCCATTTTTTATCTCTGGATTTTCTTTTGCTAATTGAGCTATAGCTATAGATGGCAATCCATCTGGGGCTACTATGTTTACTTTTTTAACTGCTTCTTTAATCTCTTCTTTTTTATTCTCTTTAGGACTAGCGCACCCTGCTAAAAGAGTCATACCTAACACCATAGATACAAGTATAGAGATAGTTTTTCTCATATTATTTCCCCCTTCAGAAACCCTTAACATATTAGTTTCTACATTATTTTAGTTCATAAATTGATAATATGGTTTATGTTATTCTACCAAATAATTATTATTTTCTCAAGTAATTTTCAGAAAATTCAGACCTAGTTATATTAATAAATTAATCTTTATCATCAAATTTAGGGCTTACTAAGTTTATTTTTCCGATTTAATTTACCTATAAGACGTATAGACTATAGGCTACAAATAATTTATTTGATCTATACTTAAAATTATAAAAAAAATAGAAATGTATAAAGTTATGATATTAACTCAAGAACCTTATACATTTCATAATTATTTTGTCTACCAATTATATAGTTTCTTTAAAACTATATAATTTCCTTTTTTATTTACTAAAGTTTTTACTTTTTCTTTTTTCTCTTGATATTTGATTTTTTGTCTACTTTGCTAAAATTATTATTTTTATCCCTATTATTTCTATCCCTATTGTTTCTATTCTTACCATTTTTATCTTTTTTATTTTCAGTTTTAGAGCTCTTTTGTTTATTAGATCCATATCTATTTCCATAATATCTATCTTCTCTAGGTTTTATTAGACATCTATGTCCATAACCTATTAAATCTTCTCTACCTGCTTCAACCAAAGCATTATATACCAGGTCATAATTTCTTGGTGCTCTATACTGAAGAAGCGCTCTTTGCATAGCCTTTTCAGTTTTTGACTTAGGTACATATACAGGTTTCATTGTAAGTGGATCGATCTCTGTATAAAACATTGCTGTAGATAAAGTCCCTGGTGTTGGATAAAAATCTTGAACCTGCTCTGGTTGGTAATGTGTATCTCTAAGGTATTCAGCTAATTCAATTGCACTATTTAATGTTGAGCCTGGGTGACTTGACATTAAATAAGGTATTAGATATTGCTTTTTACCTAGCTGTTCATTTATTGCAAAGAATTTTTGTCTAAACTTATCATATGTTTTTCCTGCTGGTTTTTGCATATATTCTAATACTTCATCTGCAACGTGCTCAGGAGCAACCTTTAGTTGACCACTTACATGGTGTTCTATTAATTCTCTCAAGAATTTATTGCTTTTATCTGCCATAACATAGTCATATCTAATTCCTGAACGCACGAATACTTTTTTAATATTAGGCAGATTTCTAACCCTTCTAAGTAAATGTAAGTACTCTTCGTGATCTACATCTAAATTCTTGCACACATCAGGAGATAAACATTGTCTATGCTTACATGCACCCTTTGTAATCTGCTTTTTACATGCGGCTTTTCTAAAGTTTGCAGTAGGTCCACCCACATCGTGAATATACCCTTTAAAATCTGGTAGTGTAGTTATATACTTGGCCTCTTCTACTATTGAATCCTCGCTTCTACTTTGTACGGCCCTTCCTTGATGGAATGTTATTGCACAAAACGAACAACTTCCAAAACACCCTCTAGAACTAACGATACTAAATTTTACCTCTTCTATAGCTGGAATTCCTCCCATCTCCTTATATATCGGATGGTAAGTCTTTTGATAAGGAAGTCCATACACCTCATCTAATTCTTCTCTATTTAAAGGTTTTTCTGGTACATTTTGTACTAAGTACTTATTTCCGTGTCCCTGAACTATAACCTTTCCTCTAAATGGGTCTTGCTCATCATATTGAACTTTAAAAGCCTCTACATATTTCATCTTATCCTCACATACCTCTTTGTATGAAGGTATTTGTATATAATCTCCATATATTTCATCCAAACTATCCGCTAAATAGCATGTACCATTTATATGTCTAATATATTTAGGATCGTACCCATCATTTAATGCATCAGCTACCTCAACTATTTGCTTTTCACTCATACCGTATACTAATAAATCCGCACCACTATCTATAAGCATTGACTTTCTTACTTTATTACCCCAATAGTCGTAGTGGGCAAATCTTCTTAAACTAGCTTCTAGTCCTCCTATTACAACAGCTACATCACTATATGCCTCTCTTATTTTGTTGCAATAAACTATTACAGCTCGATCTGGTCTACATCCCATTTTCCCACCTGGGGAATATAAATCCTTATCTCTACGTTTTTTACTTACCGAATAATGATTTACCATTGAGTCCATGTTACCTGAGTTGACTAAAAATCCAAGTCTAGGCTTTCCTAGTTTCATAAAATCATCAGTTGATTTCCAATCAGGCTGAGCTATTATACCAACTTTATAACCAGCGGCCTCTAAGACTCTAGATATTATCGCAGTTCCAAAACTATGATGGTCAACATAAGCATCTCCCGTTATCAGTACAAAGTCTAATTGTTCCCATCCTCTATCTATCATATCTTGCTTACATATTGGCAAAAATTTATTTTCCATTAACATCACCTATTTCTCTATATTCAAACTTCTATAGTAATTTATTTTATCCTAAACTCTAATTATATCACTAAATTAAAACTTTTTATATCAAATATAATCTGTTGAAACATCATTTTGAAATTTCTAACTAAGTTTTTTTGATATAATATAATGAGCGCTAAATAAATCCATAATTCACATAAAAAATATGGTTATCTATGGATTTAAAGTATCAGAACTTTTTTAACTATTTAATATTATAAAATTGTCAAAACTCAAATGTTATAAATTAGATTATTGACATAGACGTAATTTTTATAAGGAGTGAGTATGAAAATTTCTATTATAATTCCAACTTACAATGAAGAAAAACAAATTAAGTCTTTAATAGATAACCTCAAAATTCTTGAAGGAGACTTTGAAGTTATATTTAGTGATGGAGGAAGTACAGATGATACTCTTTCTATAATTGGAAATGATTATACTGTAATTCATAGCAAAAAAGGACGAGCTAATCAAATGAATTTCGGTTCTGAGTATGCTACAGGTGATATATTATTTTTCCTTCACTGTGATAGTACCCTAGAAAAAGATGCACTTACTAAAATAATAGATAAAATAAACGATGGTTACTCTGTAGGTTGTTTTAAGCTTAGATTTGATTCTAGAAATATATGGATGAAAGTTTGTGCATATTTTTCAAACCTAAGAGTCAAATTAAGATGCATTGCATTTGGAGACCAGGGTATATTTATAAAAAAAGAAGTTTTTTATGATATCGGAATGTTTCCAGATATACCTATAATGGAAGACTATCAACTATCCATATATTTAAAGGAAAAATATAAAATTTGCCAAGTAAACAGCAAAATTACAACTTCTTCAAGAAGATTTTTAGATACTGGAATCTTTAAGACCATGTGGAAAATGCAAAAACTTCAAAGGATGTTTAGAAATGGCGAAGATATTAATTTAATATCAAAAATGTATAGAGATATAAGGTGATTTATATGAAAAAAGAAGCAATTATAATTTTCACAAGAGTACCTATCCCAGGTAAAACGAAAACTCGTCTACAGACGTGTCTATCTCCAAAAGACTGTGCTTTAATACACAGTAATTTTTTGAAAGATATTTTTAATGTATGTAAAAAAACTAAAAAAGATATTCTTATTTTTTATACTCCTAAATCAGACAAGCATATTCTAGTAAATTTGCTTGGAGAAAATAATACCTATATTCCTCAGGAGGGCTCCGATTTAGGTGAAAAAATGGCAAATGCTATTTCATATGTACTTGATAAAAATTATGAATCATGTGTACTTATAGGCACTGATGTTCCTCAAATAAAATCAGTAACACTACTAAATGCCTTTTATTATTTAAATAATAAGGATGTAGTCATAGGCCCTACATATGACAAAGGCTACTATTTAATTGGAATGAAAAAAGTTCATAGGGGGATTTTTGAAAATCAAACTTATGGTAGTGGTGATGTTTTATCAAATACTATAGGACAGTTTAAAAGATTAGGTCTTTCATACGAACTTGTAGATACTTGTTTAGACATAGACGATGAACAGGACCTAAGTATATTAAAAAAAGATATACAAAATAGAAAAACTGTAGATTGTATAAACACAATTAATTTTTTAAAAAATAAATAATAGTTAATATACTTAAAAGTAACTATATACTAGGGGGTTATTTACAATGGATAAACTAGAATACTTAAATAGATATGCAAAAACATCTAAATTTAGAAATGCTCTAAAAATACCACTTGAGTACGACCTAGAATTCAAATTACTAGCCCAGGGTGAATACAATGTCAACTATCTATTCATCCATCCATCCAGTGGCCAAAAATTACTTCTTAGAGTAAACACAGGTAGCCAGATGCATTTAGATAACCAGATAGATTATGAGTACAATGCTCTTAAAGAATTATTTTCTAGTGGCAGAACTCCTCAGGTTTATTATGTGGATGGCACTAAAAAAGATTTTCCTTTTGGGGTTCTCGTTATGGAGTTTTTAGAAGGAAAACCTCTAAATTATTTAACGGATTTAAAAATAGCAGCCGAGTGTCTATCAGATATACATAGTACAAAAGTATCTAGTGATACCACTCTAATTTCACCTAAAAATCTTTTATATGCAATGGTAGATGAATGTGAGAATATGGCAAAAGTATACTTAGATTCGCCACTTGGGGATACTAGAACTAAAAATCAAATTAAAAGACTTATAAATTACTGCAATGAAAAAATTAAATTTGAAAAGGACTATGATGGAGACCGTCATTATATAAATACTGAACTAAACTCCGGAAATTTTTTAATTAACGGTCCACAAAAAAATAATTATATTATTGATTGGGAAAAACCCTTGCTTGGGGAGCCTGCACAAGACCTAGCTCACTTTCTTGCACCAACAACAACTTTTTGGAAAACAGACGTAATACTAGAAAAAACTAAAATGTATAAATTCATAAATGATTATATAGATTTAGTCAAAGATAGATTCGACACATCAAATATAATCGACAGATTTGAAACCTATATGCCACTTACATGTTTAAGAGGTATTACGTGGTGTTCTATGGCATGGATTCAGTACAATCAATCAGAAAAAATCTTACAAAATGAATTTACATATAAAAAAATAGAGTCTTATTTAAAACACAGCTTTTTGGATGAGATAGAAAGTAATTATTTTCTATAATCTTTTTCTATATAAAAAATAAACTCTAAAGGATTTTATTAAAATCTATTTAGAGTTTATTTTTAATAGTTAAACATTAAGCTATTCTAACATCAGCATACTTACTTTCTTCAATTTCATCTCTACAACTTCTCATTATCATTCTAGCCATAACAAGAACTACAACCTCAGATACCACAGTCGCTATCCATATACCCTTGCCTCCAAATAAAAACAGCATTACTACTAAGCTAATTGTTATTACAACAACTCCTCTTCCTATAGAAACTACCCCCGCTAACATAGGTCTTCCTATCGCAGTACAAAATCCAGAGGTAATTACATTGTATCCCATTATTAAAAATGCAAATGAAAATACTCTTAAAGTCGTTACAGTATAATTGAACATATTTTCATCTATTTTATCAATAAACATTGATACTATCTGATTAGTAAAAATAACAACTATTAAAAATGATGCTACAGATGCTACCTTTACGACTTTTAATCCCATATCTAAGATATTAAGCACAGCTTCCCTGTCTTTTTTGCCATAATAATAGCTACAAATTGGTTGCATACCTTGAGAAATACCTATCATTGTACTTAAAATCAATGTATTTACATAGCAAATAACACTATAACTTACAAGTGCATCCTCTCCAATAAATCTTAGTATACTTTGATTGAATAATAATACTACTACCGCCATACTAGCCTCTGTTACACAATCAGGTATACCTATTGACACTATTCTTTTTATAATGTCAAAATCAAACTTAAACTTAGTGAATCTTAGTTTGCCTTTTCTTCTTAGGAAGTGTATAAAGAAAAATGAAAAAGAGAACACTCTTGCAAATCCGGTTGCAATCGCTGCTCCCTCAACTCCCCAGTTTAATTTAAGTACAAATACATAGTCCAGTACTATATTAGTTATTGCCGATATAACAACACCTATTGTTGAAAGGTGAGGATATCCATCACTTTTAATAAGAACTTCCAACGAATACGATACTATATAAAACCCTACAAACAAGATTATATTTCCTAAATAACCTTTCACATATTCAAGTGTCGATGTAGTTGCCCCCAAAAATACTGCTATTCTATCTAAATTAGACAAGCTAAGCACAAGTATAATAGCAGATAAAATTACTAGAACAATTGTATTTAGTGTAAAGTACTCACTTGCTTTTTTGTCATCGCCTCTACCTAGTGTCATAGATACCACGGTTGTTGCTCCTGTTGAAAACAGTATAGATAAAGCAAATATAGTATTTATGTAAGGTGTTGATATATTTACAGCCGCCAACGCCTCACTTCCTACTCCTTTGCTTACAAATATTCCATCTACCATTGAATATAAAGAGAATACCCACATAGCTGATACCGAAGGTATTACATATTTTTTAAATTGTGATTTTAAATCCTTTATTGATTCCATATAAATCCCTCCTTCTTCCTAGAAAACTATAAACTGTGGTATAATACTCAAGTCAAGTTTTTTTAATTTTAGGAGGTGGCTATTATAAAAAGAAAATACTATAAAACAGGTGAGCTTTCAAAAATATATAAAATAGGTAGAGATTCTATAAAATACTATGAAAAATTAGGTCTGTTAAATCCTGACCGTGACACCAATTCTTATAGGATGTACACTATTAAAGATATCTGCAACCTCAATCTCATAAGAGAGCTTAGAAGCCTTGATTTTTCTATGCAAAGAATAAAAGAATACTTGCAGAATAGGAATATTAATAGTACTAAAAATATGCTTCAAGAAGAAATTTCACTTATAGATGAAAAATTAAATGAATTAGCTAGTCACAAGGAATCATTAAAAAAAAGATTATCATCTATAGATAATACTATAAATCATACTAACTTCAATAGAATAGAACTCTTGTATATGCCTAAAAGAAAAGCACTCACTATAAACACTAATGTCACTTTTGATGAAAATGTAGATTTTCTTATACAGAGATTAAATGAAAAGTTCGATGATAAATTTTATCTCTTAGGAAATAGTAACTTTGGTGCTGTATTTGATTCTAAGAGTATATCAAAAGGAATATTTAATAATTTTAAATATATCTTTTGTTTACTTGATGATGATGCTACCAATTATAATTTTGTTTTAGAAGAAGGTTATTATGTCACTTATACATATAAAGGTGACTATAAAAAATCTTCCCAAATACTTCCCATGCTACATAAGTTTATAACCGCTAATAACTATACAATACTTGGGGATCCCGTTGAAATTTATAAGATAGATATATACGAAACAGCTTTAGAAGATGAGTACGTTACCCAGGTTCAAATTCCTGTTAAACTGTTAAGCGAATTATACTTTGTTTAATACCCATATTATAAACTAAAAATAGTGGTAGATTAGCCAAAATTGCTATTCTCCCACTATTTTTATAATATCTTATATTTTTATAGTTTAATATTTTTTACTTCTTCAATAGGAACAGGTTTTGAGTAATAATATCCTTGAATATAGAATCTGGTGTTTTTATTATCCTGTATAATTTGTTTTTGATCATCACTTTCTACACCCTCAACTACTATTGTCTTATTTGTAGCAATAGAAATATTAGATAAAAAGTCCAGTATCTCTTTTCTAAGCATTGACCTTTCTATATCATCTATAAAATATTTATCTAATTTTATCATATCACAGTCTAATTTTTCTAATATATCTAGATTTGAATACTCAACACCAAAATCATCTATAGCTATCATTATTCCACTTTCTTTTAGAGATTTTATTGACTGTTGCATTTTAAACAAATCATTTATCCTTATTTTTTCTACTATCTCTAGGCAAATCTTGTTTCTACCTATTCCACTTTCTTGCTTAATTTCCTTTACTTTTTTTATAAACTTTTCATTTTCAATCTCATTTAAAGAAACGTTTATAGATATATAAAAATCTTTATTAATTACATTTTTATACTCTCTTATTATTTTATAGTCGTTTATTGCATTTTTTAATATCCATAAAGATACATCAAAAATCATATCATTATCTTCTATTTCTTTTATGAATTTATTTGGAGGTAGTATCCCTTCTTTAGAATCGTTTAATCTTAATAATGCTTCAAACCCCATTATACTATTTTTTTTAGGATCAATTATAGGCTGGTAATATAATAGGTATTCATTATTCTTCATTCTATTTTTTATTATATTTTGTGTTCTCTTTTTTATTATAAGTGGAGTTAGTTTATTTAGTACAATAGTTATCATAACTAGAATTAGTAAAATACTTATACTTAAAAGTATTCTTAACCTATATCTATTTTTGTATTTATTTTTACCATGATCCTCCTGATGATATTTTTTTGTATATCATCTATTGGATTTCTTTTTTTTTCTTTATATTGATCTAGCAATCTATCTATTTTATTTATATATTCCATACTATTTTTGTTCCCACATATATACACTGGGCCTAATGAATATTCATATATATTTTTACCTTTGACATCGGAGTCTCCAGCTACACTACACATAGCGTCAACCTTACCTGATTCTAAAAGATCTGCTGATGTATCATAAGAGTTTGTTATGACTTGATTTATACTTATACTTTTTTCTTTCAAGAAATCTTTCATCCACCTTGAATTTATATCATCTTTTACAAAGGCGATTTTGCCTCCATCTAGTTTCTTTAATTCACCGTAATTAATATTTTTATTGGTATACAGTCCATACATTTCAACGGTGATATAATTATCTGTATACTCTAACTTTCTAAGCCTCTCATCAGTCCTATGCAATCCGAAAAGAAGGTCAATTTCTCCGCTTTCCAGTTTATCTATACAGTCTGCAAAATCAGCCATTACATATTCGTATTTTACATCTAATTCGTCTGATATCAAATCCCATACTTCTTTGTAATAACCATCTATCTGTCCTCTATCATTTATGAAATAGTACGGATTTACCTCATAAAAACCTACTTTAAGTGTATCCTCTGTGGTCTTCGAGGCACTATTAACTTTAGCCATAGCAGTATTTGTACTTTAAAAAAATATTATACATACCGTAGCAACTATTTTCTGTTTAAATATCCTCATATAATCATTCCTTAATTTTAAGTTGTTACTATTATGTAATAATGTCTTTTAAAAGACATTATTACATAATATTACATTTATTGTATAATTCTAACATTTTTTTTGATTGTTTAGTATATTTTTTTAAAAATTTTAAAATACCATATAACTTTTAATCAAATATACAAGACAATAATACAAATTTCTAGTATAGATATATATTTTAGTTAAAACTCTATTTTTTAATATTAAAATTCTATATAATCTGGTAACTCGTCTTCTGTATTTATCCACTCATCGCCTTCTAACTCTTCATCTGTTATCTGGCTAATAGGCATCTTCATGTATTTTCCTGTGGCTGTAGCTGCTATATCACCATTTTCTAAAATTATTTCTCCACTTCCTTCAAATAATTTTCTATTTTCTTTTGTTATCCTACCCACTATTTTTATTTGTTGGTCTGTTGGAACTGGTTTTTTATATTTTATCTCTAGTGACACAGTCACTCCCCATATAGTTTCATCATTAATGCTAATAGCCCTTCCTATAGTCTCATCAAGAAGAGCAGCAGAAATTCCTCCATGAACTCTACCTGGATAGCTTTGATGCCAGTCTTTAGTATTGCAAACAGCTAAGAGTTCACCATTTTCAAGTTCATAAAAAGATGTTTTTAATCCTAAATCATTGTCTGTTCCACAAACAATACACCTTCTGCCAACGTTTTGTTTCTTTAGTACCTTATGCTTCAAAATAGTTCCTCCCCACCGAATTATAATCCACTGTATATCATTTAGATTAAAAATTTATTCCAAAGAAATCCACAATCTCATCTTCGTAATAATTTATAATTAATTTATCTGGAAATTCTACTTCTTCTAATACTCCTTTACAATTGTCAAACTTACCTATTGTATAAGATATATGTGAATCACTTCCTAATATGACTTTTGCATCATACTTTTTACAATACTCAAGTAACACCTTTAAGTTATCCTTTACACCAGTTCTATAAGAACCTGTATTCAAAGATGAATTATTAATTTCTAAAAGAACATTGCGCTCCTTTGCTTTCTTTATTATAGGCTCATAGTCTACAGGAAATCCACTATCATCTAGATGACCAATTATCTTTACCTTAGGTTCATCCATAACTTTCAGTATTGCATTTGTATTTTCTTCTTTTGTACCTGGTTCTATACAAGGTCTATGAAGACTCGCAATTACATAATCTAATCGACCCAATATTTCTTGGTCTACATCTATACTTCCATTGTAATCTATTATATTTGCCTCTATTCCTCTAAGTATTGCTACACCATCTACCCTTCTTGGTATTACATGCATATTTTGAAAGTAAAATGGATGAGGTCCTCCAGGCATATTAGGTGCATGGTCTGATATTCCTAGATACTTAATACCATTTTTTTTAGCTCCTTTTATATTTTCCTCTAATGTGCTGTAAGCATGACCACTTACAATAGTATGACAATGTACATCTAATATAGCTTTCATTTCTATTTTCTCCTATCTTGCAATTTTTCCACACTATATATTGTATATATATTCTTGGATTATATGTTACAAACAAGGTCTTTATACACTATAATGACCCGTATATTAAAAAGCCATACTGCATTATGCAAATATGGCTAGTTTTAATAATTATTATAACTCTAAGTCTTTAAACTTATCTTTAAGTAAGTCTCCTAAAGTTCCTAAAGATTCCTCTACTTCCATATACTCTGATATATCTTCCTCTGGCTCTCTATTTGCTTCTTTTATAGATACTAACATTCTCTTGTCCTTTGGCTTGAAATTAAGAACTTTTACCTTAATCTCATCATCAACATTAACTACATTAGTAACTTTTACAACTCTATCATCACTTAGTTCAGATATAGGTAAGTATGCATCTACACCTTCTCTTATCTCAACAAATGCACCTTTTTCTATTATTCTAACTACTTTACCAGTTATAATATCCCCTTCTTCTAGCTCCTTTGATATTAGATTCCAAGGGTCATTATTTATGTCTTTTAATGCTAAGGCTATTCTTCTAGTTTCCCTGTCCACATCTAAAACATATACCTCTACATCCTGACCTTCTTGTAGCACATCTTCTACAGATTCTACTCTTTTCCAAGATAAGTTGTTTATATGAGCCAATCCTTCTAGTCCTCCAATGTCAACAAAAGCTCCGTAAGTCATTATTTTTGTAACCTTACCTTCTCTTTTTTGACCTACTTCTAAAGAGTCAAATAATTCTTCCTTCTCTGCCTTTATGCGGGCTCTCTCTGCTTCTCTATCAGCTTTTATACGTGCTCTTTCAGCTTCCTTTTCCGCTTTTATACGCGCTCTTCTCTCTTCTCTTTCCTTATCTAAACGCTCCTGTAAAACATCTCTATGTGATGCTACAAATTTATTTTTACTTTGGTTTAATTCTATTATATATACCTCTAGGTTTCTACCTATGTACTCATTTGTATTTTTAACAAATTTAGTATCTATATGTGATATAGGTATAAAGAATGTGTGAGTTTTGTAGTTAGCGAATAACCCTTTTTCTATACTTCTCTCCACATTAACAGTTATTATTCTATGCTCTTCAAATGCTTTTTCTATCTCTACGAAATCATTAGCCTTATCAGCAGCTAATTTTGATAGTTTGATTACTCCATCTTTTTGATAAACCTTTGTTATAACTCCTGTTATTTCATCACCTATTTTATATACTTCATCAGCGTATTTACCTTTTTCTATATTTAATTCGTCTATAGATATAGAACCATCAAAGCCGTAATCTAACCCTAATATAACTTCATCAGATGTTATTTTTATTACTTTTCCCGTTATTATCTCTCCAACTTTTATCTTACTAAGTGCTTGTTCTTCTTGATCAAGCAATTCTTGCATTGATAAATTATTTGTCATTATAATACATCCTTTCTCCTAATTATATAACTTTGTAAATATTATACCATTAATACCAGCAATACTTACTACTTTCTTATAATATTTTCATCCCAATTTCAAAAAAATACTCCCATGAATATAACTTTTATCAATGAGAGTATTTTTAACTAAAACTTGATTTTCTATTTCTTCTTTTAATTAATACTATACAGTTACATCATTTACACCTTCGGATTCCCATTTAGCTATTTCCTTTAGTCTCTCTATTATCGGTAAGTGCTGTGTACATTCACTTTCACACTTTCCACAGGCTATGCACTCAGATGCTTGGGCTTTACTATTCATAGTATAATTCCAATACTCAAGTCCATAAACCAATTCAGTCATCTCTTTATCAGTCTTTTTAAACATTTGTTTTTCGTTATAAAATAACATATATGCAGGTGTATTTATTTCTTTTGGACAAACTTTGCAGTACCCACAACCACTACATATTGCATTCATATTTTCGCCTAGTCTATTTTTTATTTTTTCTATATCTTCCTTTGAATAAACTTCATTTTCATCCACTATTTTGCAGGCATCATCTATATCTTGTTTTTTGCCAAATCCAATTAGAGAAACCGTTATCTCTGGACATCCTATATTAAATCTAAGTGCAGCTTCTATTGCTGTTTCTCCCTGTTTTGCTAGAAAAGACAATTCTTCACTATGTTTTGGAATTGTTCCTCCACTTAAAGGATTCATTGCTACTACCCCATATCCATTTTTAGCTGCATATTCAGCACCTTTAAATCTATATGGGAAATTTAATATATTTATTCCCATAGTAACCCCTTCAAATTTGTTTTTATCAAGTATTTCCATAACCTCATCTCCTGGTTGGTGAGATGAAAATACTATATGATCTATTAGACCTTCTTCTTGGCACTTTAGTAGCCCTTCGTATTGTCCACCCTTTTTCATGGCCAACTCATAGTGCTCCATCTTTCTAACACACCATACATGATAAAAGTCTATTTTTTTTACCCCTAATCTTTCTATAGATCTTTTTACTGCAGCTATTGCCTTTTCTGATGTATCAAACATCTTAGGTTTTCCCTTAGTAGATACATAAAAATCAGTCTTACCCTCTTTTATCATTTCTCTAAACGCAACTCCAAAAATATCCTCACTTCTATCATCACAATACCCTGGAGCCGTGTCAAAGTAGTTTATTCCCTTTTCATATGCATATTTTATTAACTGTGCATTTTCCTCGTTGCTCTTATCTAAGTCAAATCTTAACCCACCAAATCCAACTACCGAAACTTTTTTGCCTGTCTTTCCATAATCTACATATCTCATGATAGACTCTCCCCTAAAAATTATTTAATTTTTTTTACATCTTCTTCCCACTTAGATATTTCCTTTAATCTGTCTATAATTGGTAAGTGTTGTGTACACTCTTTTTCACATTTGCCACATGAGACACACTCACTCGCTTTTACCTTGCTACCTGTTGTATAGTTCCCATATCTAGTTCCTAATAACAGGTTTGTCATATCTTCATCGTTTTTCTTAAACATTTGTTTTTCATTGTAGAAAAGCATATACGCAGCTGTATTTATTTCTTTTGGACATACTCTACAATAACCACATCCACTACATATTGCATTCATGTTTTCGCCAATTTTACTTTCTATTTCATCTATATCTTGTTGTGAATAATCTATATTTTCATCTGCTATTCTACAAGCATCGTCTATGTCCTGTTTTTTGCTAAATCCAACTAATGAAATATTTATTTGTGGAATACCTATATTAAATCTAAGTGCAGCCTCTGTTGCTGTTTCTCCATCTTTAGCTAAAAATGATAGCTCTTTGTTATGTGCTGGTATAGTTCCACCATTTAATGGGTTCATAGCCACTACTCCATACCCATTATCTACTGCATGTTGGGCCCCTTTTATTCTATAAGGGAAGTTTAATATATTTATTCCTAGAGTAACACCTTCAAATTTATTTTCATCAAGGACCTTTATAACTTCATTTCCTTCTTGATGTGATGAGAATACTATATGATCTATTAGACCCTCTTCTTTACACTTTAATAAACCTTCGTATTGTCCACCTTTTTTCATGGCTAATTCGTAGTGCTCCATTTTTCTAACACACCATACGTGGTAGAAATTTATTTTTTTTACGCCTAGTCTTTCTATAGATTTTTTTACAGCTTCTATTGCCTTTTCTGCTGTGTCATAGGTTTCTGGCATACCTTTAGTAGATACGTAAAAATCCGTTTTCCCTTCTTTTATCATATCCCTAAATGCTATTCCGTATATATCTTCACTTCTATCATCACAATAACCTGGCGCTGTATCAAAGTAGTTTATACCTTTTTCATATGCATATTTTATTAGCTCTGCATGATCTTCATTACTTTTTTCTAAATCAAATCTCAGTCCACCAAATCCTACAACTGAAACCTTTTTCCCGGTTTTTCCATACTCTGTATATCTCATAAAATGCTCCCCTCTTTGTTATAAAGTCTAATTAAAAATATTATATCACTAAAACATTGTTAAAACATTGATAAAATTTTTCAAACTACCATTATAACCAATCATTTTATTCTATCTAAGTACTCATTTAAAGTAATATTTACATACTCATCTTCTCCATCTATTAGATTTGATGTTGTTATCCCCAAAAGCCTTACACGATTTTCTTTTATAGTTATATTTTTTAAAAGTGAATATACGGTTTCTCTAATTCTTTTATGTGAGTTTACATATTCACTTAAGGTTATGCTTCTAGTAATCTGTTTGAAATCATCATACTTTACCTTCAAGGTTATAGTCTTACATAGTTTTCCTGATCTTATTAATCTATCTGATACCTCTTTACTAATAGCATCTAAAATATCACTTGCCTCTTCGTCATCGATAAATATATCATGATTTAGTGTTGTCTCTGCCCCTACAGATTTTCTCTCTCTATGCGTTTTAACTTCTCTATTATCTATTCCTCTCGCGAACTGATATAGTGTATATCCCTTTTGCTTAAACATATTCTCAAGTTCATACAAACTTAGACTCCTAAGATCATATCCATTGTTTATCCCAAACCGTCTAAGTGTTTTTTCTGTAACCTTTCCAACACCAAAAAACTTATTTATAGGTAAACTATCTAAAATTTCTTGAGTATTTTCCTTGGTTATAACGGTTAATCCATTTGGTTTTTGATAATCTGAAGCAACCTTTGCCAAAAACTTGTTATAGGATACACCTGCTGATGCACTAAGGCCCAGTTCATTTAAAATATCTGACTTTATACTTTTTGCTAATGAGGTAGCATATTTAATATTTTTCTTGTTATGGGTTACATCTAAAAAAGCTTCATCTAAAGAAAGTGGTTCTACTATATCTGTATATCTATAGAATATCTCTCTAATTTGGTTTGATACTTCATGATAAACTTCAAATCTAGGTTTGACAAAAATTGCATAAGGACATCTTTTATATGCTATTTTTGACGGCATAGCAGAGTGAATACCGTATTTTCTAGCTTCATATGAACAAGTAGCCACTACTCCTCTACTTTGAGGATTCCCCCCAACTATAACCGGTTTTCCCTTTAGTTTATTATTATCTCTTTGTTCTATTGATGCATAAAATGCGTCCATATCTATATGTACTATTTTTCTATTATATTCCATAATATCACCTTTTAAAATCTATATTTTTCGAACTTATGTTCTGTCTGTATCATAATTATATCAAATAATAGTTGTATTTCTATAGATTTCCTAGATTTAGCGTTTATTAATAAATATTTTCTAAAAAATCCTTGCAAAATACTAAAAAAAGATTTAAAATAAATATTCCAAGGAACTAAATTATAATTCCTTATTGATAACCAGTTACTAAAAAAGACCATACCTCTTAGCAATGATATGGTCTACTTTTTTTGATTTTTTATTTTTTACTTTTAATTATAATAAAGATTTTGTGATGGATATTCAGGATCGCAAGTAACATCTATACCTAGCTTTCTAAATGTTTGTTCATCATCCTTACTAAGTATAGTAGTTGAATGAGCTTGGGAACCTTTTAGCATATGTAATTTTTCCATCGCAAATTGTGCAATAGGACTTGTAACAGCACATATACTAAGTGCAGTTAATACCTCTTGGCAACTAAGTGAAACATTTCTACTAGATAGTGTTTTAGTTTTTAAGTTTATAATTGGTTCTAGTATTACTGGAGATATCAAATGCATATCATCAGAAATACTTGCTAGATATTTTACTGAATTTAATATTGCAGCGGCTGTTGCATTCATTAAATCAGAACCCTTACCTGTCAATATAGTCCCATCGTTTAATTCTATTGCTACTACTGGACATATATCATTTTTATCGGCATTTTCTCTTAATTTATTGCTATAATTTCTTGCGGGCATAACAACTTTTCTATCTTCTGGTTTTAAATTAAGCTCTTGTAGGATCATGCTCATTCTATCGTAAGCGCCTTTGTCTACTTGACCCTTTTTATATTCACATGAAGTTTTAAAGTATCTTCTTATTATTTCTTCTATAGATGCTTTTTTTACTACTTCATCATCAATTATTCCAAAACCTACTCTATTAACACCCATATCTGTTGGAGACTGGTATATAGCTTCTTTTCCTGTTATCTTTTCTATTATTTTTCTAAGCACTGGAAACAACTCTAAGTCTCTATTATAGTTTACAGACATTTTCCCATATCTTTCAAGATGGAATGAATCTATCATATTAACATCTTTTAAATCTACAGTCGCAGCTTCATATGCAATGTTTAGTGGATGTTTTAGAGGCACATTCCATACTGGGAATGTTTCAAACTTCGAATATCCTACTACATTACCTCTTTTATTTTCATGGTATAGCTGACTTAAACAAGTTCCAAGTTTACCACTGTTTGGTCCAGGAGCTGTAAGTACAACTATAGGCTTAGTTGTTTCTATATATGGATTGGCACCATATCCTTCATCACTTACTATAGTATCTACATCTGATGGATATCCCTTTGTAGGAGTATGTTTATATACTTTTATACCTCTACGCTCTAGTTTATTTATAAATACTGTTGTTGCAGGCTGACCTTCAAATCTTGTTATAACCACACTGTTTACATCTAATTCATACATTCTCAAATCATCTATCAGTCTTAAAACTTCCATATCGTAGGTAATACCAAAATCGCCTCTTATTTTATTTCTTTCTATATCACCTGCATAAACACATATGACTACTTCTACTTTTTCTTTTATCTTTTGTAATACTTTTATCTTAGCATTTTCGTCAAACCCGGGTAGAACTCTCTTAGCATGAAGATCTCCAATAAGCTTTCCGCCAAATTCCAAATAGAGCTTGTCAAAATTATTGACCCTCTCTAGTATGTATTTTGACTGTTCTTCTAAATACTTTTCATGGTCAAATCCTATTTTCATTTTTTGCACCTCACTAAATTAAATTAATTATTGATAACCAGTTTTTATATTTTTTCTAAGCTAATATTATAACTCTAAAAAAATAAATTTTCAAGACAATTTATAACGCAAAACAAAGACTATCGTCTAATTAGACGATAGTCTCTATTTTAATTATTTTTTTATTATTAGCAGCATCCACATCCACCATCAAACATTTCTCCTGCTCCACAAACTATTAATAATAATATTAAGAATGGTATCCATGCAGTTAAATCTATATCAACACAACTATCTTGGAAAGCTAAGAATAAAAAGAATAAAACTATTATCCATATTCCACAACCGCCCATAAAACCATCTTCTCCAAAAAATCTTTCTAACATATATGTTACCCCCTTGTTGATTTCTAATAATGAGTTTTAACTCTAATATATACTATGTATCTGGGGATAATTTTGACATTACTTTCTGGATAAATATATATTAGTCAACAGATTTCAACGATTCTACCATTTGTACTTGCTTTAACTTATAGTACATTGCAAGGTTGACCACTACTCCCATAACTATTGTTAACACAAATGCTATCAAATAGCTTTTAATACTTATCACCCTACCAAACATCATATTTTCAACTTCAACAGTTATCATTATAAATTGGTGCAATAATTTTCCAAGTCCAAGCCCTACAAATGATCCAATTACAGTTAAAATTATATTTTCTCGATATATATATGCCGATACTTCATTGTCATAAAATCCTAAAACTTTTATCGTTGCTATTTCCCTGATTCTCTCCGATATATTTACATTTGTTAAGTTGTAAAGAACTACAAACGCTAAAGATCCCGCAGATAAAATCATTATCAGTACTACATAATTTAGATTTTTTATAGTATCTCCAAAGGTTTCTTTTACTGCTGTGTTATAACTAACTCCTTTTATATTTGTACTTCTAATTATATCCTTAGATAAGCTTTCCTCTAAGTTTTTTGATGTATCTCTTAAGGTTGCTATAACTGTATTATGTTTTGTTTTTCTTCCAAATAGTTTATTGTAATACTCCTCTGACATATACGCATAATGTGAAACATAGTTTTCTGCAATTCCCATTACCTCAGCTTTTACTTTCTTGTCACTACTATTTACAACCTCAATTATATCTCCTGTTTTAATATCTAGTTCCCTTGCTATCTTTTCCGTTATTACAATACCATTCTTTCCAAGCTTTATACTTTCTTTACTCTTCCTATCTTGCAGATGTATAAGTTTACTCATATCATCTATGTCACTAGGAACTAAAATAGAAACATCTTTCTCACTGTTTTTTGATCTTAACTTTCCATTTTGCTGATTTATAAATTGATAATCTTCTATTCTATTATCTTTTTGTATATATTCTGATAGTTTATCTATATCACTTAACTTAGGATTATTATCAAGGGTGATTGTCATATCGTATTTGAATATAGTACCATATTGACCGTCTACTATCATTTGAATAGAATCACGAATTCCAAAACCTGTCAATATTAGAGCTGTACACCCTGCAACACCTAAAACTGTCATTAAAAATCTTTTCTTATACCTGAATATATTTCTAATAGTCACTTTTCCTATAAAACCTATCTTATTCCATATAAAGTCTACTCTCTCCAGTAAAATCCTCTTGCCATTTTTCGGAGCCTTTGGTCTCATTAATACAGACGGAGACTCTTTAAGTTCTTTGTAGCAAGCTAAATAAGCTGATAGTGTGGTTATAGCTATCGATGTTATTGTTACATTTAGTGCTAAAGGTATATTGAATGTTAAAATAGCTTTAGGCAAATTGTACATCATTCCATAAGCATCAAATATTATGGTTGGAAACAAAGTATACCCTATCAATAGCCCCATAGCACTTCCGATTAAGCTAGCTGCTAGTGAATATATTATATATTTTTGAGCTATCTTCCAAGTTGTATATCCAAGTCCCTTAAGCGTACCAATATTTATCCTTTGCTCATCTACCATCCTAGTCATTGTTGTTAGGCAAACAAGGGCTGCCACCGAAAAGAAAAATACTGGAAATATTCCAGAAAGGGCATCTATACTTTTTGCGCATCCTGAATACTCTCTATATGAGTAGTGACTGTTTCTGTCCAGAACATACCACTCTGGTTTTTCTATTTTTGCTATTTTGTCCTCTGCATCAATTATTTTATTTTCTGCTTTTTGTAACTCATCTTTTGCTTTTTTCCTATTGTCTATCAATTCATACTCTGCTTCTTTTATCCTATTTTTTTGTTTACTTAACTCATTTTCCGCTTTTTTGAACTCTACCTTTGATTTAGATTCCATCAAGTCCAAAGTAGATTTTTCTTTTTGTAATTTATTTTTTGCTATAACTATATCATTTTTTGCTTTTTTTAATTTTTCCCTAGTTTCTACTAGTTCCTGTTTTTTTGAATTTAATTGATTTTTGCTACTCTCATATTGAGGTACAATACTGTTTATTATAGCATTATTCTTAGCCATTTCCTGTTTTATAATCTCTTTTTCCGATTCACTTAAATTTGTGTCATTTAACCTAGTTTCTAAAGTTGAATTTAAATTTTTTAATCCTGCTATTTTAATCCCTAGTTCATTTATTTGTACTTCTGCTTTTGAAAACTCATTTTCTGCTAAAGTTTTATTTTGGTTAAAAAGCTTTAGATTTTTCTCATACTCTTTTTCCCCTTGAATTAATTGTTTCTCGGCATTTAATATTTTAGATTTTCCGCTCTTTATCTGACTTTGTACTTCTAATTTTTTTATTTTTAACTGTTTTTCACCAGTATTTATTTTTTGTTTATAATCTTCAAGTTCTCTTTGTGCATCATCCAGCTTTTTATTTACATCTACTTTATTTTGCTCAAATTCTTTTTTGCCTTTACCTAGCTCTTCATATGCCTCTTGTCGCACCTCTTTATATCTTGATTTTATCCTGGAATCTGATATATCTTTTAATTTATTTGTTGTCTTGTCAACTATATTAAAGTACTCATCGGTATAAGAATTTTCATCTTTGGCACCTTTAACTGTCAAGAATATATCTGTGTAAGCATCCATTATGAAATCACTCTGTGGAATCATAATTACACCATTTACAATACCGCTTCCTATGCTACTACTACCTTTCTCGTGTGATAGGTAATACGGTGTTTCTATAAATCCAACCACCTTATATTCTGAGTTATTTAAACTTTTTGTTAGACTTTCATCTGTCCCAGACTTTAGGTTGAGTTTATCACCTATCTTCAGACCTAAGCGATCTATTTTACTTTTTTCTACTACACACTCACCGCTTTTTTGAGGTAATCTTCCTTCTAGCACATTTACTCTATTTATATAATCCTTACTTTCTTTTTTTATATCCTCTAAAGGAAGTGCGTGTATCTTAAATACCTTTTCCTGACTACTATATTTTGCCAATACATCTAAAGAATAAGTCGGTAAAACACCTTCAATACTATCAATTTTAACTATTTCCTCTACGTCTTTATCTGTAAGCCCTAGTGTAGATACCAGCCTTATATCCATTAGATTATTATCATCAAAGTACTTGTCTGAGGTATTTCTCATCACCATAGGAGAAACTTTTACTCCCGAAAAAAAAGCAACCCCTAAAGCCACAATACACATTATAGATAAAAACCTGCCCCTACTCTTTTTTATATCTCTAATAATATCCTTCCATAAAGCACTCTTCATATCTACCATTCAATCCTTTCTACCGGTACTGGATTTTCATTGATAGTAGAACTCTCTATCTTTCCATTTTTAACTTTTATAACTCTATCCCCTATAGGCACCAATGCCAAGTTATGAGTGATTATTATCACAGTCATACCCATTTTTTTGCATGTATCTTGAAGAAGTTTAAGTATTGATTTACCTGTATTATAATCTAATGCTCCTGTAGGTTCATCGCATAGAAGGATTTTAGGATTTTTAGCAAGTGCCCTAGCAATTGCAACCCTTTGCTGCTCACCTCCTGAAAGTTGAGCTGGAAAATTATTTTTTCTCTGCTCAAGTCCTACGGATTCCATTACTTCGTCTATGTTTAAGGGCTCTTTACATATTTGTGTAGCTAACTCTATATTTTCTCTGGCAGTTAAATTTTGAACTAAATTATAAAATTGAAACACAAACCCTATATCATATCTTCTATATGTTATAAGTTCCTTGTTTGAATAGTTATTTACTTTTTTACCATCTACAATTACCTCGCCACTACTAGGGCTGTCCATACCTCCTAGTATATTTAGTATAGTACTCTTTCCTGCTCCACTAGCTCCTGCTACTATTACAAACTCTCCCTTATCCACTGAAAAGTTAACACCACTCAATGCAGAAATTTCAACTTCTCCCATTTTATATACTTTTTTTACATCTTTGAATTCAATATATTTACTCAACAATATTCCCTCTATTCTCATCTAGTTTTTAGTATATTATATCATAACAATATATTTATTTTACCTACACTTTATTACTAACTTATAAGGTTTAAATCTATACCGCATAATGAAAAAAGGTTATCTTTTTTATTATTAAAGATAACCTTTGGTAGTATTTATAATACAGGTTTAAACATCCATTATTATAGGAAATATGATAGGTCTTCTTTTTGTTCTATCATATAGAAGTTGCTCTACTGATTTTTTTACACTTGTCTTTAGTATGTGCCATTCTACTACATTGTTGTTTAAACAAGCTTCTACTTCTTCTCTTGAAATTTCTTTTATGTCGTTTATAAGCTCTTCCGCCTCTCTTGCATATACAAATCCTCTAGTTATTATATCTGGACCTGCTACTATACTATATGTTTCTCTATCTATAGCTATGACAATTGTCACCATGCCGTCTTTAGCCAAATATCTCCTATCCCTAAGGACTATATTTCCTACATCTCCAACTCCTATTCCGTCTACATAAATACCCCCTGTACGAACTCGTTTAGACGTATCAACTCCTTCATTAGAGACTTCTAATACTTGTCCTGTTTCTAATGTAAATACATCTTTTTGATACATACCTAACCTTATAGCTAAATCACTGTGATGTTTTAAATGTCTATATTCTCCATGAACAGGCATAAAATACTTTGGTTTTGCTAGGGTGTGAACTAATTTTAATTCTTCCTGGTATGCATGACCTGATACATGTACCTCTTCTAGATCCTCATATATAACATCTACACCTTTTCTAAATAGTTGATTTATTACTTTAGATATCATCTTATCATTTCCAGGTATAGGAGAGGCTGATATTATAAATAAATCATTTGAGTTTATAGTTATTTTTCTATGAGATCCATAAGCTATCCTTGAAAGTCCAGCCATAGGTTCACCTTGGCTACCTGTTGTTATTATAGTTATATTTTCATCTGAGTATTTTGATGTATCGTCTATATCTAAAATGCTTTCTTCTGGTATGTGAAGATAACCCAAATCCATAGCAACTTTGGATATGTTTTCCATGCTTCTTCCACTAAAGGATATCTTTCTATTATATTTTAGAGATGCGTTTACTATTTGTTGCATCCTGTGAATATTAGATGCAAATGTAGCTACTATTACTCTACCCTTTGCATTTGAAAAAATCCTAAGTAAAGTTTCTCCTATTGTTTTTTCGGAGATTGAGTGTCCACTTCTTTCTACATTAGTACTATCTGCTAATAAAAGTAATACTCCTTCTTCTCCTAGTTCACCTATTCTATTTAAGTCCATTACTAATCCATCTATAGGAGTGTAGTCTATTTTAAAGTCTCCTGTGTGAAGAATGATTCCTAGAGGCGTGTGTATTGCCAATGCGCATGAATCCGCTATACTATGGGTTACTCTAATAAATTCAACCCTTATCTTATCAAGTATTACATCTTCACCTGCATCAACAGGCACTAAAACACAATCAGATAGCATATTATGCTCTCTTAATTTATTTTCAACCAAACCAAGTGTCAATTTTGTACCATAAACAGGCATATTCAATTGTTGTAAGATATACGGTGTTGCTCCTATATGATCTTCGTGCCCATGGGTTAAAAATAGACCTTTTATATTTTCTTTTTTATCTATTAAATAATTTATATCTGGAATCACTAAGTCCACTCCATACATTTCTTCATCTGGAAATGATATACCGCAGTCCACTACTATTATTTCATCACCGTATTCAATCGCAGTTATGTTTTTTCCTATTTCTCCAAGTCCGCCTAACGGAATTACTCTTACTTTTTCTTTGTTCATATCTATAAATTTCCTTTCTAAGATATTTATCAAAATCTATTTATTCTAATATATAAATATATTTTCTATATAAATTAATTGGTTATATATATTTAGTTGTTTATATATATATTGTTTGTTTATATAAGTTTTATAAACCTATTTTTTAAAATTTATATATTCTTTTGTGAATAATACATACATTTATACAAATACTATGGTTGGAGGTGTTTATTATGATAAATTTAACTACAAAAGAAAAATTTCTATTAGAAGATGAAAAACAACAAGAACAACTATGCGTGGACAAATACAATAGTTTTGCCAACAAAGCAGAAGATCCTGAATTAAAAAATCTTTTTTCACAACTTGCACAAAAGGAACAAGAACATTTAGACTCAATAAACCAACTTCTAAGTGGTGTTGTTCCAAGCACAAATCAACAGCAAGGCCAACAACAAAGTCAACAAATGCAAAACTCCCAACAAAATTTCATGAATTTAAATTCATCAAGTATGAATTCTGGACTACAAAATAATTCTTATAGCGAACATGATAAAACTTTATGTATTGATGCCCTTTCAACTGAGAAATATGTTTCATCTACATATAATACTGCTATATTTGAGTTTGTAGATAAAGACGTAAGACAGTTATTAAATCATATACAAAAAGAAGAACAAGAACACGGTGAGAAAATATTTAACTATATGAGCCAAAAAGGTATGTATAACGTACAATAAAAAAATAGCGATGAGAAATTTCTCATCGCTATTTTTTTATTCTATTATTTTGACATTTCCTTGTATTCTTCTGGAGTACCAGGAACTTTTATTTCACCTTTTTTTAACTTACCTTCTATTTCTTTTACATAGTCTATTATTTCTTGTGGAACTAATTTACTTGTAGTATCTGGTATACCTATTCCGTCTTCTTCTAGTCCATAAACTTTACTTGTTCCTCCTGGGAACTTATCTTCTACTAATTCTTTAACTGTTTCAAATACCCCTACATCAACTCTCTTTATAGCTGAAGTTAATATATTATCTGGAGCTTCATTGCTTTGATCTCTATCTACACCAATTGCAAATTTATTATTTTCTCTAGCCGCTTCTATAGCACCTGTTCCAACTCCACCTGCTGCTGCAAATATTATATCAGCATTTTTGTTGTGCATTTGTTGAGCTATAGCTTTTCCTTTAGCTGAGTCAGTAAATGAGTTTGCATATTGTCTTTGTACAGTTACTTCAGGGTTTGTATCTTCAACACCTTTTAAGTATCCATATTCAAAAGTTTGTACAGAAGGTATTTCTACCCCTCCTATAAATCCTACGTTATTAGTTTTTGTCATTTTAGCTGCTACTGCCCCAACTAAATATCCAGCCTCTTGAGCATTAAACAGTATACTCTTTACATTCTCAGGAACTTTGTCGTAAGTAGCATCTACTATTGCAAATTTTTGTTCTGGGAATAATTTAGCTGAATCTTCTATAGCTGGTGCTATTTTAAATCCAACCCCAACTATTAAATCTACTTCTTCATCAACTAATGTTTCTATATTTGACATATAATCTGAATCTTTGTGTGATTCTAAGTATTTTACTTTTACTCCTAATTCTTTTTCTGCTCTTTGAAGCCCTTCCCATGCTGATTGGTTAAATGATAAATCGTTTACTCCACCTGTATCAGTTACCATTGCTATAGTAACGTCCTTCTTTTTATCATCAGACTCTGATTTTGAACCTGAACATCCAACTAATAAAGATGTTGACAGTATAGCTGTTGTCGCTAATGCAACTACTTTTTTGAATTTCATGCTATTTCCTCCTAATGTGTAAGCTATATGTATTTGCAAAAAAGCCTTTCCTAAAATATATTTAAAATCGGCTTTTTAAAAATGACTACTGTGAAACTATATTTATCAGCGATATTAAAGGAATATAATTTCTTAGTCATTATAAGGTAATTTTGACATCTTTTTGTATAATTGTCAATGTTTTTAAATGTTTATTAGTAGTATTTCTAACACAAATAATTTTAGATTTTTGCCCACCTATTTTTTTTAATTTTTCTTAAAATTATGCCTATTATAATAATTATCCCTAGTGCTCCTGATAGAGGATATATAATATTTACTAAAGCTGCAAATGGCAACCTACCACCAAAAAAACCTAGTATACCGCATATAAGTGCTATTATATTAAACTTTACCGTTTTTTCTTTTGCAAAGCTATTACATACGCTCCAAAGTAGAGGAACAGCTGTAGTATATATACCAGCAATTAAAATAAATGAAAACATAGTCCCAACTAGAGGTGAAATCTTATCCGCCATATATAAAGTCGGAATCTCTGTAGTGTATACATTTTTTATATCAGCCATTAGTCCAAAGTTCAAAATTATAGCTGCCGCCATAAATGCTACTCCACCTAAAATTCCACCCCATATACAATTTTTTCTATTTTTAGCAGTCGATCCTACTCCAATTAAAAATGGTGTTACTATTATTATATTTAGGCCGCTATAAATCAGCCCTGACAACCACCATTTATCAACCGCCTTTGTCATATTTAAGCTTGGAAGTATTTCATTTATATGTAAAAGACTTTCATAGTTTCTGGCAATAGTTATAACCCCTATACCTATAGATACAAATATTATTACAGGTCCAATATTCCCAAGTATGTCTATAACCCTATTGATTCCTAATAAAACTGATAGAACCACTACAACACTTAAAATTAAACTTCCTATACTCTTACTTATTCCGTAGTATTGATTCATGGTAGCCCCTGACCCTGAAATCATAACAACAAATGAGCAGAAGAAGAATAACGGCATAAACATCTTGAAAAATTTACCTACAAAATCACCACACAAATATGTAAATATGTCATTACTTGATCTTAGCCTCACAGTATTTCCAATCTCTAATAACTCCCCCCCACAGTAAGATAGTATTACCATGCATATCATACTTCCTAAAATACTAATCATCCCATGTGCCGAAAAAAATTGCATAATTTCTTGCCCTGTTGCAAACCCGGAACCTATACATACAGATATATAAGTTCCGGCAAACTTAATAATTTCTTTAAAGTTACCATTCCTATTCATTTTAACCTCCCAATCTTTGTTAATCCCCTACTAAGTTAATTGTGTTTATAGTAATTTATTTCGTACTCATATTATTTATATGCCTCCTTAACATCAATTAATGTTTACATTGTAGCTATTTTTTTATTTCCAAAAAATAAATGTTGTTTATAATCCGTATTTATGATATATTAATATGACAGACTTATTTTAGTTTGTATTTTAAATATATCGGAGGTTTTTTACAATGAAAAACGGAATAGTAAAATGGTTTAATAGTGACAAAGGATTTGGATTCATATCTGTTGAAGGTGGAGACGATGTTTTCGTACACTTCACAGCTATACAAGGTGACGGATTCAAAACTTTAGAAGAAGGTCAAGAAGTTAGCTTTGAAATAACTCAAGGTGCTAGAGGACCTCAAGCTGAAAACGTAAATAGAATATAATTATATTAATTTATATATATATTTTTAAAAAAAGAACTCTTAAGAGTTCTTTTTTTGTTTTTGAAAATGAATATAATTTCCTATACATTATAAAAAACTAGAATAAAAATCTCTTATTCTAGTTTTTTTATGTTTATATACTATTTATCTAGAGCTTCTTTTTTTAGAATTTCAGCCTTATCTGTTCTTTCCCAAGGTAAATCTATATCAGTTCTTCCAAAATGTCCGTAAGCTGCAACTTTTTTGTACATAGGTTTTCTTAGGTCTAAATCTCTTATTATTGCACCTGGTCTTAGATCAAAGTGCTTGTTTACTAGTTCAACTAGCTTGTCCTCTGAAACTTTTCCAGTTCCAAAAGTATCTATAAATATAGATAATGGTCTAGCTACTCCAATCGCATATGCAAGCTCTATTTCACACTTATCGGCAAGTCCTGCTGCAACTATGTTTTTAGCAACATATCTAGCTGCATAGGCTGCAGATCTATCAACTTTTGTAGGGTCTTTTCCTGAGAATGCTCCTCCTCCGTGTCTAGAGTATCCGCCATAAGTATCTATTATTATTTTTCTTCCTGTAAGACCTGTATCCCCTTGAGGACCTCCTATGACAAATCTACCTGTAGGATTTATATATATTTTTGTTTCTTCATCTAATAGATTTTCAGGTATTACCACTTTTATAACATTTTCTATTAAATCTTCTCTTATAGTATTATTTTCAACATCTTCACTGTGTTGAGTAGATATAAGCACAGTGTGAACTCTGATGGCCTTATCATCATCATATTCAACAGTAACCTGTGTTTTACCATCCGGTCTTAGGTAGTCTAATTTACCACTTTTTCTAACTTCTGTAAGTTTTCTAGCCAATTTATGAGCCAAAGATATTGGAAGAGGCATCAATTCCTCTGTTTCATTACAAGCAAAACCAAACATTATACCTTGGTCTCCTGCTCCAACCTTCTCTATCTCATCTTCTACCATTTCTCCAGCTTTATTTTCTAATGCTTCGTCTACTCCTATAGCAATATCGTTTGATTGCTCATCTATAGATGTTATGACTGCACAAGTATCACAGTCAAACCCGTACTTCGCTCTAGTGTATCCTATCTCTTTTACTGTATTTCTAACTATTTTAGGAATATCTGCATATGCACTTGTGCTTATCTCACCAGCAACAAGCACAAGACCTGTTGTAACTGTAGTTTCACACGCAACCCTAGATAAAGGATCTTGTCGTAATAACTCATCTAATATTGCATCCGATATTTGATCACTCATTTTATCTGGATGTCCTTCTGTAACTGACTCTGAAGTAAATAAATGTCTTGCCATTTTCATCTCACCTTTCATTATCTTTTTCATTTTATTTTACTAATTATCTATTCTTTTACTTTCTATTTTCTAGGTTGTCTCCAATTACTAAACTCAATTCTCTTAAAATCTTGCAAGCAGTAATAGTCGATACATTTGTATTGTCGTAATCCGGACTCAACTCAACTATGTCACAACCAACCAAGTTTATACTTGATTTTTTTATTATCGAAAAAACTTTCTCAAGTTCCTTGTAAGTAATTCCTCCTGGTTCTGGAGTACCTGTTCCAGGGAATATAGATGGATCAAGTATATCCAAATCTATAGTTAAATAGACATTCTTGTTATTTAATTTGTCCAAAATTTCCTCAAAAGTTGTTATCCCACCAACTTCCATATAAGTATGATTTTTATTTAAAGCAAAATCAAATTCTTCTTTGGTTCCTGATCTAATTCCAAATTGGAATATTTTATCATCACCTAATATATCCCATATTCTCTTTATAACAGTTGCATGAGAATTTTTATTGTTGTTGTATTCTTCTCTTAAATCCGTATGGGCATCAAAATGAAGTACATATATATCTTTATATTTCTCATAAACAGCTTTAAATGCAGGTAGCGTTACTAAGTGCTCTCCACCTATCATCATTGGAAATTTATTATCTTGTACTATCTGCTTCGTGCCTTGGTAGATTTCATCTAAAACTCTTTCTGTATTGCCTATGCTTAACTCTAAGTCACCTAAGTCACATATTTTATAATCTTCTAAATCTAATTTCAAAATAGGGCTGTATGTTTCTAATCCATAGAACTCACCTCTCATAGCAGAACTTGCAAATCTAGTCCCAGGTCTATTTGAGGTAGTTCCATCAAATCCAACACCGTACACAACAATATCAGCTAAATCGTATTCACTGTCCATTGCCATGAATTTATCCAAGTAATAAAAATTATTTGTCTTCATTTAGCATATCCTTTACATATTGAGGTAACATAAATGCCCCTACATGTATATCGCTATTATAGTATTTAGTTTTTAGATTTAAACTTTCCCATGCTTCTCTATTTTGATCTTTTATTGGATCAAACTTTTTAGATGCAAATCCAAATAACCAGTGCCCTGATGGATACGTAGGTATATGTGCTTGATATACTTTAGTTATTGGAAATATGCTAGATATTTTATTGTTCGCCCTTTTCATCTCTCTTGCATAACTTTCAAAATACGGTGTTTCATTTTGATTTACAAGTATACCATCATCACTAAGAACTCTATAGCAATCATTGTAGAAATCTACTGAAAATAAACCTTCTCCTGGTCCCACTGGATCCGTAGAGTCAACTATTATTAAATCATAAGATTTATCTTTGGAGTTCTTGATAAATGCTACCCCATCCTCATAATACAGATTAACTCTACTATCATCCAACTTACAAGCACATATATCTATATAATCTCTAGATACATCTACAACCATCTTGTCTATTTCTACCATGTCTATTTTTTCAATTGTTGAGTAACGACTAAGCTCTCTTACCGTTCCTCCATCGCCTCCTCCTATTACTAAAGCTCTCTTTATATTAGGATTTGTAGCCATAGGAACATGAACTATCATATCATGATATATAAACTCATCTTTCTCCGTTACCATCATAAGTCCATCTAAAGTCAAAAATCTTCCGTATTCCTTGCTTTCAAAAACATCTACTGTTTGAAATTCCGACTTTCCACTAAATAAATGTCTATCTGTTTTTATTGAAAAACGTACGTTATCAGTCCACTCTTCTGTATACCAAAGTTCCATATTTCCCCTCCGTGTTTATAATATTTTTGTATATCTATTACTTTTCTTATCTAAGATTTTTCTACTTTTATTTATCTATTTTATATTTATTATTTATATATTTATATTTATTTATATATCTCTAAATCTACTGATATTTTGCATATTTTAGATTTATATGTTAAAATATTTATTCACAATTAAATTTATTTTGTTTTATTTTTTTATATTTAGGTATATTTATTTATATAGCTTCAGGCTTATGAGTAATATTGCCTAAATCTTTTTTTGAGTGTTTCTTTATTTTACTAACTAATCCTCTTGGTATTTCAGTGGATTCACTTCTTTCTGCACATAAAAGTTCCTCTAATAGCTCAAAGCTCTTCCATGGGTCTATATCTCCACAAGTAAAGAAATCTGCAGCTGCATATCCATATTCTGGCCATGTGTGTATTGTAAGGTGAGACTCAGCTATTATAACTGCACCTGAAACTCCCCAAGGATTAAAGTGGTGAAAAACTGAGTCTACTATAGTAGCTTTAGCATTTAAAGCCGCATCATTCATATATTTTTCAATTAATTGAGGGTCTCTTAAAATTTCCTCATCGCAGTTGTAATATTCTACTAATATATGTCTTCCTAAAGTTTCAACGTTCATAATAATCATCCTTTCTATTTCACAGTATTTAATATAACTTCTTTTATAACTAAAATCGTATTTAGATCTTTATCTTTCATATCCGTTAAATATGCATTATTTCTCTTTAGTAGTTTTATATAATCTATAATTTCCTCTGTTATGACCTCGCCAGGTGAAACTATCGGTATCCCTGGAGGGTATGCCATTATAGATTCTGCACATATTCTATTTGCACACTTATCTATATCTACACTTTCCTTTTTTGCATAAAAAGCTTCCCTAGGTTTTAATTTAATCTCCGGGTTTATTTGTTTTATATTGAGTTCTTTTAAAGAATCGTTTTTTCTGTGTGTTTTAGCTATAATACTAAGTGCCTCTATTAAATTATCTATATCTTTCTTCGTAGTCCCTATTGATACAAGAGCCAGTATGTTATATAAGTCTCCAAGTTCTACTTGAACAGAGAAGTTTTGATAAAGCAAGTCGTATACTTCTAATCCAGTTAAGTTTAATCCCTTAACATTTATACAAAGCTTTGTTTCATCTATAAACTCTACACCTTCACTTTCTAAAACCTCAGTAGAAACAAGTTTTATCCCGTTAATTTTATTTATTTTACTCTTTGCGTATCTCGATAAATTTAAGGCCTTTGAGAATTGCTCCTCACCGTTTTCAACCAAATTAGCCCTCGCTCCATCAATACTAGCCATAAGAAGATATGAAGCTGATGTTGATTGCATCATATTTATAGATTGCTGAACACTTTTATAATCTATATTTTTTTTGTTTACTAAAAGAGCAGATGCCTGCGTTAGAGCTCCTCCTGTCTTATGTATACTGACAGCCGCCATATCTGCCCCCACACTCATACCTGATGGTGGCAAATCAAAGTGAAAAGGGAAATGTGCTCCATGCGCCTCATCAACTAACACCAAAACACCTTTCTTATGACAAATTTCTACTACCCTCTTTAAATCAGTACAGGCTCCATAATATGTTGGATTAAGTAAAAACACAGCTTTTACATCTTTGTTTTCCTCTAAAGCACGCTCTATTCTATCTGGGTTAATGTTTAAACTTATCCCCAAATTATAATCAAATTCAGGTTGAACAAATATCGGAACACCCCCACAAAGTATCAACGCATTTATTACCGATTTATGAATATTCCTAGGAAGAAGTATTTTATCCCCAGGATTTAATACACTCAATATCATACAATGTATCGCTTGAGTCGTTCCATTAGTTATAAAGAAAGCCTCATCTGATCCATATGCATCTGCCAATAACTTTTGAGCCATTTTTATTACCCCTTTAGGGTTAGCTACATTATCCATATTAGGCGATGAATTTATATCCATCTTCATCACTTCTTCTCCAAAGTAACGATTTAGTATCTCTACGCCTTGATCCTTAACATGCCCTGGAACATCAAAACAAGATATATCCGTATTTGAATAACTCTTTAGCGATTCTAATAAAGGTATTTGTTCATGATTAGGGTTAATATCCTTTGCAAATTCATTTTTTATACTCCCCACTTAGATACCTCCTTTCAAATACTAATCTCAATTTTAATCATATATTAAAATTTATTATTTATATTTTTAAAATTTACTTTTATTAAACTTATGATATCCATTATATTAAGTTTATATATTTTTTACAAGTACTTTTTTTGATTTTTTTATTTTTTTGTAGCATTAGCCGTGTCCTAGCATTTTCAATGCTTAATTGCGTATTTTTATTTTTTGTGTTCACATTAATTTTCTATAAGTTTAGTATATATAAATTTTTTAAATAATATTTAATTTTCTATTTTCACCTATTTTTTTATTAACAAGTTGATTTTCTAATGTTTTTTGTTTAATATTTTTGAATGATATGTATACTTGAGCTAAACTTTTTATTTTTTAACTACTTTACATATAGTTTAGTATTAATAAACTTATCATCCCTTTTTATTCAAGTATTAATTTTTCATTATCTATAACTTATAATATTTTTAAACATATCGATTAGTGATTATATCTTTAATATTTTAAAACTTTAACAATATAAGTCTTATTTTCTATACAACTTTATAGATTTATGTAAATTTTGTTTTTTAAAATTTATATGGTATACTTATTCTAACAATTATTTTCTAGGAGGCTGATGCATATGTGGAGTTTTAGTTTTAAGCTCTTTATTTAGTTAATCGAACTTAAACTATAACTTTTATTACAGTTTAACCTTAACATCTATAGAGCTTAATAAATATTATTTAAAATTAAAAACGATAGGAGAGGTATTTATTATGTCAAACGTAGCATTTAAGGTATATCAAAGAGATACAAAAGAGAATTTAAAAAATATGAGAAAATCTGGTCAAGTTCCTTGTATAATTTACGGAGAGTTTTTAGAGGAATCAATTCCTGTAAAAATGGACAAACCTGAACTTATTAAGATGCTTAAAGCAAACTACAGCGGTTCTATAATACCATTTGATTTAGATGGTAAACCATTTAACTGTGTTGTTAAAGAAGTTCAAAGAAGTAATGTCAATGAGATACTTCATATGGATTTACAATATGTTAAACCAAATGAAGTAATTAAAATGAGTATTCCTGTTAAATACTTCGGGCAAGAAAACTTAGAACTTAAAAGATTAGTGTTAGAGACATTCAATCAATCCATAGAACTTCAAGGAAACGTTGAAGAAATACCAGAATTCATAGAAATCAATGTAGCCGACATGAATTTTAATGACAAATTATTAGTAAAAGATATAGCTATACCTGAATCAGTGACTGTATTATCAAACCCTGATACTATTTTAGCTATAGTTCATAGTTAATAATAAAGCTATCCTCAAACTAAATTTAGTTTGGGATAGCTTTTATAATTTCAACTTAGAGCAAGGCTCTTATTAACTTTTTTATAATCTAAAAACTCAAATTTACTAGCCTTTACCTTTGTAAAGTACTTAATTTTACCTTCGAGGTCCTCAATCACATCAACCCTAAGCGATCCTTCTATAGCAATCAGTCTTCCCTTTTGGAGATGTTCACAAAATACTTCAGCTTGTCTGTTCCATATTTCTACTCTTATGAAATCTGCCTTTTTTATTCCTTCTTTGTCCTTGTATGATCTATTCACTGCCAACATAAAGTCCACAACAGGAATCTGGGATTCTCCAATATATTTTATTTGAGGGTCTTTGATTAGTCTTCCTACCAAGGTAACTTTGTTCATAATAATCATCCTTATACATTATATATTTATCTCTAAATTAAAAGAGATATAGATTTATGTTTGCTCGAAACACTACCTACTAAGGATAATTACCAAACATTTGTTCTTTTATACAATATTTTATTTAATATCTTCTTTTTTATTTTCATAATTTAAAACTTCTTTTATTCCCTTAAATGATCCAAGGAAATTAACTGTTTCTGATGGCAATACTAATTTAGTTGATTTTCCTTCTGCAACTTTTTCTAAAGCTTCCATAGATTTTAGGGCTAACATATTATCATCAATATTAGATTCCTTTATAGCTGTAAATACAGCCTTCATACCTTCTGCCTTCGCTTCTTGAGTTCTAAGTATGATTTCTGCATCTCCTTTGCCTTTTGCTATAGCTAACTCTCTTATTGCTTCTGCTTCCCCTTGGGCTTTTAATACAGCAGATTCTTTTTCACCTTCTGCTTCACGAACCATAGACTCTTTTTTAGCCTCAGCTCTTAGTATAGCTGCTTGTTTTTCACCTTCTGCTTGAAGTATAGCCGCTGATTTATTTCCTTCTGCTTGTAATATAGATTCTCTTCTTTCTCTTTCTGCTCTCATCTGTTTTTCCATAGCAACTTGAATATCATGAGGTGGCATTATGTTCTTCAGCTCAACTCTATTGACTTTTATTCCCCACTTATCAGTCGCTTCATCTAAGATTAACCTCATCTTAGCATTTATAATATCTCTAGATGTTAAAGTTTCATCTAAGTCCAATTCACCAATTATATTTCTCAAAGTTGTAGCTGTTAGGTTTTCAATTGCTGAAATAGGATTTGCTATTTCAAATACATATCTAGTAGGATCTGTAACTTGGTAATATACAACTGTATCTATTTGCATAGTTACGTTATCCTTTGTTATAACTGGTTGAGGCGGAAAATCTATTACTATTTCCCTCAAGTCAATTACATATGCCATAGTGTCTATAAATGGTACTAAAAAGTGTATCCCTGTATCAGCTGTCTTTTTAAATTTCCCAAGTCTCATAATTATACCAACCTTGGATTGCTTTATTACCCTTACACAAGATACAGCTATTGCAACCGCAATAACTATCAATACTATAGGTAATAGGTATTCAATAATTTTCATAAAAGTACCTCCTCTTATTTATTAGTTGCATATTTTTTTGATTTTACAACTAACTTTACACCCTCAATTTTAACTATTTCAACAGTAGACCCCGCTTCTATTTTTTCGTTGTCTACAGATATAGCTGTCCATTCTTCACTACCTACAAGTACTATACCTGGTTTGTTAGGAAGGATTTCTATCTTTACAATCCCTGGTTTAGATATAATTCCTTGTAAATTAGTGTTATACTTATAACTTGCATCTTTTTTTACCATTTTCTTAGTGACTATCACAAGAGGTATTACTGAAATTATTCCAAATATAACAATTTGGTAAACTATATTATCTATAAAGCTACTTAAAAATATAGATATAAAGGCTCCAATGCTAAACCAGATTAAAGTTAAGCTCGGAGTTAATAACTCTCCTACGCCAAATACAATAGCTATTATAAGCCATACTAACTTCATGCTCATATTTTATTCACCCCTTATTCTTGTTTATACTATTTTTGAATATTACATTTAAAAATCACCAAGTTATCCATTACTTATATTATTAGTTATTATAAAATAACTAATAATATAAGTAGTGAATAACTAGTTTCAGATGTTAAATTATATACTATCATATGTTACATCAATTTTGTAATATACATATATACTTCACTCTTATAAATAGTAACAAACGAGATAAAGAAATGTGACATAATTTATGTTTAATATATAATTCCCTATATATAATAAAAAAATTTTCTATTTAAAAATTTAAATGATATTTTGTTTGAAATGAATATAATTTTCTATGCATTATAAAAAAAATATATTTTTATTTGTTGACTTTTCTAAAAATATAAACTATAATTTTTATTAAATTAAGAAAAAAATGTTTTTTCTAATTTTTCTAATAAAATATTTTAAACTATACTAAAATAAGGAGATATTAACTATGGAAACTTTATTAAACAATAAAAAATACTATTATTATAGCCACTATTGTTAGGGTTTGCAGGTATGTTCTAGCATAGATGCAAACCCCTTAGGATTTTAAATTTAGGGTTGTATCTGTGTTGGCTATATTGTTTATATAAATTTTTCATTAAAATATATAAAAGCCACATGGATTTTGATTATGTGGCTTTTTCGCGTTGCCACATATGTAAAATTATGTGGCTTTTTTACATTTTTATCACTTTATTTATCAATCATTTACTTAAAAGGGGGCTTTATTATGTCAGGTATTATATCTGTAATGACTCAGAGTTTAATTTTATCAATCTTAGCTCTAGGAGTTTATATCACTTACAAAATATTGGATTTTCCAGATATGACTGCGGATGGTAGTTATACATTAGGAGCTGCTGTAGTAGCATCTTGTTTGGTCAATGGAATTTCTCCAATCATAGGAACTTTATTAGCTGTATTATGTGGTGCAATAGCTGGACTTATTACTGGTTTTATTCACGTTAAGCTTAAAATTTCAAATTTACTTTCTGGAATCTTAGTTATGGGTATGCTTTACTCTATAAACCTAAGAGTCATGGGAGGGAAATCAAATTTACCTTTATTTAATTTTCCACACTTATTCAGCGGAACACTTCCTAAAATAGCTATGGCTTTACTTGTATTTCTTCTTTGTAAAATTCTTTTGGATTTATTCCTAAAAACTGGACTTGGGTATACTCTAAAAGGTGTCGGCGACAACCACCAAATGATAAAATCTTTAGGTATAAATATAGGTTCAATAAAAATATTAGGTCTTATGATATCAAATGCTTTGATAGCTTTATCAGGAAGTCTAATGTGCCAATTCTTAGGCTTTGCAGATGTTAATATGGGTATTGGTACCCTAGTTCTTGGTATAGCATCAATAATAATAGGTATGTCTTTATTTAAAAAATTAACTTTTTTCAAAGATTCTACCGCTTTACTTGTAGGGGCATTTATATACCAATTTACAATATACTTCGCAATGAACTTTGGTTTATTATCTAGCGATCTAAAATTAATAACTGCATTGGTGATAGTCGCATTCTTAGGACTAGGAAATGCGAGTATATTATCAGAAAAGAATTCAAAAAAAAATATAAAACTTAAGGAAGGAGATGTTTCAAATGCTTCAAATTAAAGGAATATCTAAAAGCTTCCCTAACCCATACGGTGAGCCAAATACAATATTTGAAAACCTATCTATAAATATAGAAAAAGGTGAGTTCGTAAGCATAATAGGAAGTAATGGTACTGGAAAATCAACTTTACTTAATATAATTTCTGGACTTATAAAAGAGACTTCCGGTGAAATTTTATTAGGAAATAAAAACATAACTAGTTTACCAGAACATAAAAAAACTCAGATTATAAGTAGAGTTTTCCAAAATCCAAGTCTTGGTACTTGTCCTTCTATGACAGTTAGAGAAAACTTATCTTTAGCTTTAAACAAAGGAAAACTATTAAACCTAAGAAAATGTCTTCGCTATAAGACAGATTCGCTAGAAAACTTACTTGAAGGAGTTTCTCTAGACCTAAAAAAATACTTAGATGTACAGGTGAAGTATTTATCTGGTGGACAAAGACAGTCATTGTCTCTAATTATGTCCAGTTTAACAAATCCAGAGGTTTTGCTTCTAGATGAACATACAGCGGCACTCGACCCTAAAACTTCAAACGAAATAATAGCATTGACTGACAAAATTGTTAGAGAAAAAAATATTACAACTTTGATGGTAACTCACAACTTAAAACATGCACTTAGTTATGGAGATAGATTAATAATGCTACACAAAGGAAAAGTTATATTAGATGTAAAAGGCGAGGAAAAATCTAAAATGACTATAGAAGATATACTTGAAAAATTCGAATACGCAGTGTAATTAAATAAACAGGGGGAATAATATCATGATTAAAACAAAAAAAGTAGTAAGCTTTATCTTAGCTGGAATGCTTAGCGTATCAGCACTTACAGGATGTTCTAAAGGAGAAAACTCAAATCAAGGTAATAATGAAATGAAAAAAATAGGGATAACACAACTCGTGGAACACCCTGCACTTGATAGTAGTAGAGAGGGATTTTTAAAGGCATTAGAAGATAATGGATTTAAAGATGGCGAAAATATAGAAGTCGATTTCCAAAATGCACAAAACGATATGCCTACTACACAAACTATAGCCAGTAAATTTGCATCAGATAAAAAGGATTTAATATTTGCAATATCAACACCATCAGCTCAAGCAGCTTTTAATGCCACTAAAGATATTCCTATACTTATGACTGCTATTACAGACCCAGTAAAAGCTGGCTTAGTTGAATCTTTAGAAAAGCCAGGAGGAAATGTATCTGGTACTTCAGACTTTATCCCTGTTGATAAAGCTTTAGAATTAGTTAAACTGTTCTCTCCAGATGCAAAAACTATCGGAGTTGTATGTAACACTAGTGAAATAAATTCCAAACTACAAATAGACGCTCTAAAAAAATACGCTTCTAAAAACAACTTCAAAGTAATCGAAAAAGGTATTACAACTTCAAATGAGGTCAATCAAGCTGTTTCTAGTTTAGTAGGAAAAGCTGATGTATTATATGTACCGACTGATAACCTAGCTGCATCTTCTATGCCTATAATAGCTAAAGTTGCAACAGAAAATAATATACCAGTAATTGGTACTGAAGATGGTCATGTTAAAAAGGGAGCTCTTGCTTGCCAAGGTATAAACTACTTTGATCTAGGGTACAAAACTGGTGAGATGGCAGTTAAAGTTTTAAATGGAGAATCTATCTCCGAAATGCCTGTAACTACTCTAGAAGACACTGAACTAATAGTAAATGAAGGAACTTTAAAAGCTCTATCTCTAGAAAAACCAAAACAAAAAAATATAAAATACATAACTACTGAAGAAAAATAATAAGATAAATAATAAGACAAATAAAAAATTTCTATGCATTATAAAAAGAGGAACTAGCTTGTATTAGCTAGTTCCTCTTTTATCTCCGTTTTGTCGATCATTTTCAAGGTTTATCTTATTTAAAATATTTATTATTTATATTGTTTTATATTTATTATTTATCTTCCCGCTAATTTATCACTTTCACTTAAACTTACAACCGCTATCCCACTCATTGCTGGACCCAAATCCTTTGATACCTCAGCTAAAACTTCTGGATTATTGTAGTTTTTAACTGCTTTAACTATAGCCTCTGCCCTTTTTTTAGGATTATCTGATTTAAATATTCCAGAACCAACAAAAACTCCATCACATCCTAATTGCATCATAAGTGCAGCATCAGCAGGAGTTGCAACTCCACCAGCTGCAAAGTTGACTACAGGAAGTTTCTTGTTTTCATGAACATATTTTACTAGGTCATATGGTGCACCTATTTCTTTAGCTTCGTTCATAAGTTCTTCTTTGCCCATAGAAACAACTCTTCTTATTCCATCGTTCATTGTTCTCATGTGTTTCACAGCTTCTACAACGTCCCCAGTTCCAGCCTCTCCTTTAGTTCTTATCATCATAGCACCCTCACCTATTCTTCTTAGTGCTTCTCCTAAATTTCTAGCACCACATACAAAAGGAGTTTCGAATTTTTCTTTTTCTATATGATATCTATTATCTGCTGGAGTTAGTACCTCACTCTCATCTATGAAGTCTATTTTAAGAGCTTCTAGTATTTGTGCCTCTACAAAGTGACCTATTCTTACTTTGGCCATAACCGGTATACTAACCGCATCTTGGATACTCTTTATCATACTAGGATCAGACATTCTGGCTACTCCCCCGTCTCTTCTTATATCTGAAGGAACTCTTTCTAAAGCCATAACTGCGCATGCTCCAGCTTCTTGTGCTATTTTTGCTTGCTCTGGATTAGTTACATCCATTATTACTCCACCTTTTAAAAGTTCTGCTAAGTTTTTGTTTGGTTTGTTTGACATATATTGTATCCCCCTTTAATTATTATCTTAATTAAAATCTTACTATTATATGGTATTTTTTTCAATAAAAAGAGGGTTTTTGCCTATTTTATAGATATTGTACCAATACAATTAGGGAGTGCCTATAAATCTTATTCTATCGTCCAATCAACTATATTCCAAAATATACCTACTCCATGATGTCCCAATACAGTCTCATCAGTTATTCCTTTTATATTTGATTTAGCTACATATATAGAATCTATATATGAAATAAATGTATAAGGCATATCCTTTGTCATTTCCTCTTGGAACTTTTTGTAGTACATAATTTTTTCTTCATTATTATCTGTTTCTCTAGCCTTTTTAAGCAACTCATCTATGGCTTTGTTGGAATACGAACTATAATTCGAACCTTTACCTGTGCCAAAAACCTTGTAAGTATGGTCATCCGGATCAAAAGGACTTCCCCATCCAATCAAGTAGCTATCCTGATTTTCCCAGTCTATCTTCGAATTAATCCTAACTTTACTCTCAACACCTATTTCTCTTAGCTGTTGAGAACATAAATTAGCCATATCTATTCTAACTTGATCTCCTTCTCCACATACTATTTCAAAAGATAGCTTCTCACCGTTTTTCTCGTATATATTGTCCTTACCTAGTTTCCAACCCAACTTCTCTATTTCTTCCTTTGCTCTATTTTTATCATATTCAAACTTCTCTATATCTGGATTATTATACTCACCCATTTGAAGAGGAGAATATGCCTCTTCACCATGACCTAACAATATGCTATCGATTATTGCATTTCTATCAATTGCATAACTTAGTGCATTTGGTAAACTTTTATTTTCTTTAAAAAACTTTGAATTAAAGTTGTATAATATCCCTCTATAATCAGCCGTTTTCATAATCCTAACATCGAAGTTATTATCCTCTTCAAAATTTTCAATATCCTTAGGGGTTACCTGTGCTAAATCTAGTTCTCCTGATTTTAATTGAACTGATTTAATCTTATCGTCAGGAACTATTTTAAATACAACCTTATCTATACTAGGTTGTTTTGCGAAATAATCTTTGTTTTTTACAAGGATTATATTTTGACCCCTGTCCCACTTTTCAAGTTTGAATGGACCTGTACCTATAGGATTTTGATTAAAGTTATCAGTAGTTATATCTTTACCTTGTAATATATGTTTTGGCAACACCCCTACAGTTAAATAATCAAGCATAGCAGTATTCGGTGCGTTTAAACTTATTTTTATAGTATTATCATCGACTACTTCTACACCAGTTACATCTTCGTAATTTGATGCTATTTCTGATGCATTTTTAGGATTTTTAATAGATTCTACCGTAAACTTAACATCATCTGCACTAAACGGTTGTCCATCATGCCATTTTATATCTTTTCTTAGATTAAAAGTATATGTATTTGTTGATTTATCAAAATTCCAACTTTCAGCTAAAGCTGGTATTATTTTATTATCTTTATCGTGAGCTGTTAAACCGTTAAATATCAGCGAGTTTATTTCCCCATGCTCATATAGCGCTGGGTTTATATTTGTATAATCATTACTTCCATATACAAGCACCTTTTCATTTGGTGATGATTCCTTATTAGAATCTTCTTGCTTTGAACATCCAATCATCAAACCTAAAGCCATGATTATACCGATCAACCTTAACCTTTTTAACCTCGTCAACTTCATTATAGATTTCCCCTTTTATGTTTAAATATTTTTTTACCATTATATTTTCTTGCTATTAATTTCTCTTATATAATTACCTAGACTTGTTATACAAACCAAAGTTGTTATTAAGAAAAAACCTGGTATTACTATTATCCACCATCTATTAGATAGTAATGCTTCTTGTGCTAATGTAAGCATACTTCCCCAAGATATTATTTCTATAGGCAATCCTACTCCCAAAAAGCTAAGTGTTGATTCAAGTAATATCGCATGGCCTATATTATTTACCACAATAAACATTATCGATGCTATAAAATTAGGTAGTAAATGTTTATTTAATATATAAAAAAAGCTACCCCCTGATATTTTTGCATATAATATATAGTCTGAATTTCTAATTTGCCTAACTTCAGCTCTGATTACCTTGGCAATAGTTGTCCAGCTAGTTATACCTATTACTATAGATATTGTAATTGGATTTGAACTTTTAAATATAGATTCAATGAATACTATCAATAATATAGATGGTATACTAAGTATAATTTCAGTGAACCTCATCATTATGTTATCTATTTTTTTTGGAGCTGTAGCACTTACACTACCATAAACTATCCCTATAAAAGTAGAAATTAGAGTTGAGAAAATACCTATAAATAATGATATCCTCCCTCCATACCAAATCATAGAATATATATCTCTACCCATAGAGTCCGTTCCAAACCAAAACACCTCATTTGGCGGTACGTTAATATTATATACATCCATATAAATCGGATTATGATTTATAATAAACTTTGAAAATATACATCCCATTACAATAAAAAATAACGTAAAGATAGATATATGTGGTATTTTAGTACTGTTAAACTTATATTTATTTTTAAAATTCATATTTATCACTTCCGTCGCGTTTCATCCTAAGATTCATGTTTAATTCTAGGATCTATGTTGTTGCTTATTATTTGAGCAATAGCACTTGAGAATAAAACCAGAGCTCCTGTTATTAGAGAAAGTACCAATAACATATTATAGTCATGGTACTTTGCACTTTCAAAACAAAGCGTTCCTAGCCCAGGGTAAGAAAAAACTTTTTCTACTATATAGGTCCCTCCTATTATATGTGGCACAGATACCGCCATCAAATTTATATAAGATGGGATAATGTTTCTTAGGCAGTGCTTGTACATAATTTGTTTGTCACTTAACCCTTTCGCTTTACATAAAAGTACGTATTCTTGCTTTTTTTCTTCTATTAACTTATTTCTAACTAGATATGCATAGTACCACAAATGACTTATTATAATAACCGTCATTGGAAGTATTAAATGCAGAACTCTATCTATAAAACTATTTTCTTTTCCTATAGAATACGCCCCGCTTGTCGGTAGGAGTTTTAGATTAATACTAAAAATAAGTATTAATATTAAAGATATCCAAAACGACGGAACGCTATTTGTTATTATTCCTAATTTGCATATTAATCTATCAATTAATTTACCTTCATTAAATGCACACACCAACCCCAGCAATAACGCAAGTATAAATGTTAATATATACGCTCCACCACTTAGTACTACAGTATTCATATATAACCCCTTTATAACTTCAATAACGTCTTGCTTGTATTTAAATGATATCCCAAATTCTCCTTTACTTGCATTTGACACCCATTTTATATACTGGGTGAAAATTGGCTTATCTAAACCTAATTTATCCGTTGCTATTTTTCTTTCTTGTGTACTAATCCTATCTACTCCCTCTCCATAATACGATGCCAACGGATCTCCAGGTGAAAGTCTTGCAATAAAAAATACTATAAAAGATAAGATAAAAATAGCTAAAATAAATTGCAACAATTTACTAAATAAATCTTTTATCATTTTTTATTTCACCTCTTCACTAATAAATTTATACCTACCAAAAATTATAACATAAAGCTTAATAAATCCTTATAAAATATGTTATTATTAAATTACTTTGGGTAAAAAATAATATTATTAATATATAAAGAGGTGTGAAAATATTGGATTCTAAACTAATACTTGCAATATCTTTTATAACATCTGCTTTAGTCTTATATACTGTGGGAGTATTTAGTGAAAGAAATGCAAAAACTTTAAACAAAAACATGTAATCATATTTTGGTTAGGACTAATATGCGATACACTAGGAACATTAACTATGAGTAACATTGCTAAAAGTAACTCTTTTGTGTCTAACAGTACTTTAACTCAAAATCTACATGGAGTAACAGGCCTTTTAGCTATTATTCTTATGTTGTTCCATGCAAGTTGGGCTACCTTTGTACTATATAAAAATGACGATAATAAAAAGAAAATTTTCCATAAATTTAGTATTATTGTTTGGATAATTTGGCTTATACCGTATTTTATAGGCATGTTTATAGGTATGATGTAATCCTAACTTTAAAATAGGTATGTTATAAATCCTGTTGAAAAATTTATAACATACTTATTTTTATGCCTACTTATTTTTATGCCTATTAGTAAATTTTACAATTTATTATTTTCATTAATGCTTAATTTAACTATAGAATATTTTTCTAAAGTATTTTCTTACTTATTTATTAATCTTTTTATCTTTGTTCATGACTTCTAATCTAGATGAAATTTCTATTTATATAATTATAAATCCTAAATGATAAACCATCCCATGTCTTATCCGACATATCTACTTCCTTATAATAATAAGAACCATTAAGTATACTGTCTACTTTTTTATTTAGCATATCATATAAATCGTTTTCAAACCTAGGCAATTCCTCCTCTACAGGAACTCCTTCACTCTTCATATTTGGAAGTTTTATGTATTCTATCTTACCCGAATTATTTATCTCATCTCCCATCCACTGTCTTACGCCATTTATATCTGTAGTTATAACATCTGTACCACAGGCTAAGGCTTCTAGTATAACAACTGGCAGGCCTTCATAAAATGAAGGCAAAATAAATATATGTGATTTATTGAATACTTCCGCTAAATCTACCTGATTTAATCTACCTAGGAAGTTCACCTCAAAAGGGCATTCCTTTCCAAGACGTTTTATCTTGTCAAATGATGGCTTGTCACTTCCGGTCCCCGCTAAATTAAGCCTTATACTTTCCTTTGGATACTTAAGCCTTGCTAATACCCTTATCAATGACTCCAAACCTTTTGATAAGCATATTTTGCCAGCAAAAGTTATATCTACCTTATTATTATCCAATGTATATTTTTTATTTGTAAATATTTTATCATTATAGCCACTTCCTATCACCACTACCTTATCATCTTCTATTTTAAACTCTCTTATAATCTCTTTCTTCTGTTCATCATGTAGAGCAAATATTAGGTCTAAGTTTCTAATATTAGACTTAATATAGTCTCTTTCTAAATTTATAGTTTTAAGCTGTCTAAGGCAAGTTCCGTGACACACGGCCAAAACCTTTTTATCTTCTAGAAGTTCTCTAACAAATGCAGTCAAAAGGTACAAATGATGACATATAACCACATCTGGATTAAATTTTTTTATAACTAATTCTATTTTTTCTTTAAATGCCTCTTTAAATTTTTTAATCATATCCCCATCAAGGTCCCTGTATCTAGTACTTTCATAAGGCATAGAATCACTCATTCCCAAAACATTAAAATCTAATTTATCAGTATTGTATATAACCGGATAAAATGATATTCCTTCTAAAGAACAATCCAAGCTATCATTTACATCTATCCCCGCAATTACAGATTGATCGTGTCCCAACCTTTTCAGACCACTTATAACTCCACTCATGTAAATTCCACTACCCGTACTGTTTGGTTTTTGAGCTATTATATGAAGAATTCTCAACTCTAAATCTCCCCCCTTGTATAATGTAGTTGTAACATTTGATAGAAAACTTTCTAATAATCTAACGAACATTAACAACTTTTCTTAATTTTTAAATTTGTATAAAATCCTATCGGATCTTAATTCATTTCTTTAATTGTTTTCTATTAAAATTCTCCCTAATGGATGATTCAACTTTGACAAATATAGTATAATCTTTACTGAATAGAGGATAGATGTATCCCCCCTGGGTGATCTTAGAGATCCTATACCCGAAAAATAGCGTATCATTCCATCAGTAATAGTTCTATGTTTAGCTGGTTGAATTTCCCCGAAGGGAATTATTC
>NZ_FQWX01000055.1 GCF_900129815.1 Asaccharospora irregularis DSM 2635 | reverse complement strand
ACCTTGTCTGTGACACGAATAATTCCCTTCGGGGAAATTCAACCAGCTAAACATAGAACTATTACTGATGGAATGATACGCTATTTTTCGGGTATAGGATCTCTAAGATCACCCAGGGGGGATACATCTATCCTCTATTCAGTAAAGATTATACTATATTTGTCAAAGTTGAATCATCCATTAGGGAGAATTTTAATAGAAAACAATTAAAGAAATGAATTAAGATCCGATAGGATTTTATACAAATTTAAAAATTAAGAAAAGTTGTTAATGTTCGTTAGATTATTAGAAAGTTTTCTATCAAATGTTACAACTACATTATACAAGGGGGATAATGGATAAATAATATGAATAAAAATATTAACTATAGAGAATTTTTAGAGGATGTGCCATTGCCTATTACATATTGCAAGATAATAAAAAATGATATAAATATAATTTATAAAGTAGAGTATATAAACGAGGCTATGGTCAAAATTTTGAATTTAGATCAAGAAATATACAACGAAGATATACTAGAGTTATTACCGGTTTTTAAGGAAGATAGATATTACAAAGAATTGTTTGATGATAAATGCAAAACTATTAAAAGATATATACCAAAAATTAATGATTGGATGTATATAAAAAAGCAATTTATAGGAGAAGAATATATCTTACTATACTTTGACTTTTTAATGTATGATTATAGAAAATTAATAGATGAATCAAACAGATTAGAGGAGAAGTTTTATATAAAAGATAAAGATGGTCTATATTTAGATTGTAGCAGAAATATGCTAAAAATACTGAATAAAGAACAAGATGAGTTGTTTGGTAAAACTGATTTGGAAATCTGGGGAAAAAGAAATGCAGATACAATTAAACAGTTTAGAGAAAAGGCACTATCAAATAAAGAAGTCAGAGGAAGAGTGATGATAGAGGATGATGAAAAAACTTTCTCTATAAGAACATACTTTATATATGATAAAGATGAATTTATAGGTGAAATTGGAACTATAAATTCTATAGTAAGAAAAAACACAAATAAAAAGTATAATACTAAGGATTTTATTAGAGCTATTGAAAATCATATTCCTGATAATATATTTTTCAAAGATATAAATATGAAAATTATTGGTTTTAATTCTAGTTTCCTTGAATTAACTCGCATTGGTAGGGATGAGTTAATAGGAAGAGATGCTTCTGAAATACCTGTATTTAAGCAGTTCTATAAAAAAGTTCATGAAATTGATAATGATATAATACAGAATAAAAGGGAGAGGATTTATGATTTAGAACTTGAAATTGATAATCAAAAAATAATTATAGAAATTATAAAAATACCGTTCCTTGATAATTGTGGAAGTGTTATGGGTATAGCTGGTGTGGCTAGAGATGTTTCTAAAAGAACAATAAAAGAAACAGGTATTGAAAAATTGAGACTAGATTATTTTGTAAATCTATCTCATGAATTAAAAACACCTATAAACTTAATAATATCTTCTCTTCAAATTATAGAGAGAAGGGAAAAAGAGCTCTTAAAAGAAAATATTACCTTAAATAAAAATGTAAAGATAATAAAGCAAAATGGGAATCGTATACTGAAATTGGTTGAGAACATAATAAACCTGACAAAGCTGGAATCTGGACACACTAGTCTAAAGCTACAAAATGAAGATATAGTATACTTTATAGAGGAGATTTGTATGTCTGTTACCCAATTTGCAAATCAAAACAATATACAGCTTGTATTTGATACACAGATTGAAGAATTTGTAATGGCTTTTGACACGGAAAGCATAGAAAGAGTAGTACTTAATTTACTTTCAAATGCTATTAAATATAATAAAGCAAATGGTAAAATCTATGTAGATTTATCTAAAAATGATAAAAACTTTATAATAAAGGTAGCAGATGATGGAATAGGTATACCTACAGAAAAATTGGATAAAATATTTAATAGGTTCGAGCAAGTAAATGATAAGATGGCAAGTAGAGTTAAGGGAACAGGTATAGGTTTATCTCTTGTAAAATCTTTGGTAGAGTTGCACGGAGGTAATATAAGAGTAAATAGTATACTGGGTGTAGGTAGTGAATTTATAGTAGAAATTCCTATAACCCTAAATGAAAACGAGGATTCTTATATAAACTCAAAAATAATAAATGATATAGGAATGAAGATGGAAATAGAATTTTCAGACATATAACTATATAATAAATAATAATAAATAAAAAAATATTCAGAAAAGTATTGACATTTGTTTTATATTACCTTAGAATTATATAAAATCTAATAAATAAAAGCGATGAATAGGAAGAGTAAATCTAATTCGGTTGACAGAGAGGAAAATTCAAAGGCTGCGAGATTTTCTAAATTAGAGGGATTGAAAACTACCTAGGAGCTACTATCTGAAGAAACCTTTAGTGTTTTAGTAAGAATAGTCGTTAGCTACGTTAAAGCGAAAAGAGAGCTTTTATATAAAGCTAAATTAGGTGGAACCGCGGGAAATACACTCTCGTCCTTATATTAAGGACGGGAGTTTTTTTGTATAAAAATATAAAAACTATGCCGGCAAATAGATTTTTATTGATTTCATAAAATAAAATTCAAAATAAATAAAAGCAATGAATAGGAAGAGTAAATCTAATTCGATTAACAGAGAGGAAAATTCAAAGGCTGAAAGATTTTCTAAATTAGAGGGATTGAAAACTACCTAGGAGCTGCTATCTGAAGTAACCTTTAGGGTTTTAGTAAGAATAGACGTTAACTGCGTTAAAGTACAAAGAGGGTTTTTATTATAAAAAACCAAATTGGGTGGAACCGCGAGAGACTCGTCCCTTTATAGGGATTAGTCTTTTTTTGTTTTTATTTTATAAAAAATATAACTAGGAGGTATTTTAAATGAAGATAGGAATTTTAGGATATGGAACTGTAGGAAGTGGATTTATAGATGTTATAGATAATAATAGAGATAAAAGAGATATAGAGATATGTAAAATACTTGTAAGTGACAAATACAAACACAAAGGTAAAAAGTATTTTGATAAAATCACTGAAAATATAGAAGACATTTTTGAAGAAAATATAGATGTTTTGGTAGAAGTAATGGGTGGATTAAATCCAACTTTAGATTATATAAAAAGAGCAATAAATAACAATATACATGTTGTAACAGCGAATAAAGATTTATTAGCTGAATACGGAGATGAACTAGTCAAATTAGCAAATGAAAAAGGTGTCTATATAAAGTTCGAGGCTTCAGTTGGCGGAGGCATTCCAGTTCTTAAACCTTTAATAGAGTCTTTGGAGGGGAACAATATAGAGAGTATAAGTGCTATATTAAATGGAACTACTAATTTTATATTATCTAAGATGTATGATGAGAATTTGCCTTATAATATAGCCTTAAAACAAGCCCAAGAGCTTGGATTTGCAGAGGCTAATCCTGAGGCAGATGTTATGGGGTATGATGCTGCTAGAAAGCTATCAATACTCTCTACTTTGGCATATAATAATAGGGTTTATTGGAAAGACCTGTATTTAGAAGGAATAACTTCTATAGACGAAAGAGATATGGAGTATGCTAAAAAGTTGGATTGTAAAATCAAGCTAGTTGGGCAAAGTAGTTTAAAAGAGGATAAAGTAAGTGCATTTGTCAGACCTGTTTTAGTTGAAAATAATAGTATATTAGCCAAAGTTGACAATGAATTTAATGCAGTAATTGTAAATGGAGACTCAGTCGGAGAAATATCTTTTGTTGGAAAAGGTGCAGGAAAATTGGCAACAGGGAGTGCAGTTTATTCTGATGTTATAGATATAATAGATAATAGAATAAACTGCATAGACTCTTTTATGAAAAATAAAGTAGAGATAAATAAAATTTTAGAAAATAAGTGTAGTGCTCTTCTTAGATTTAGTAGTTTTAAAAAGAACGAGATTATAGATATAATAAAAAGTTGTATAGTGGAATACGATGTTTTGAATGATAAAGATGAGTTAGCTATTATGGTATATGCAAATTCTGAGTATGAGATAAATAATAGTCTTTGTCTAATCAAAGATAGGGGATATTGTAAAAATATCAATAAGTTAGTAAAAATAAGCTAATAAAAATAAATTAATAAATAATCTTACAAATAAAAGTAGGATTAAAATTAGAGTAAGTAGTTAAACTCCCTATATAATAGATGATCTATAAAATATCTACTATATAGGGAGTTTAATAGATTATTATAAAATAAAAAGATTTTTTACAACAAAAGAGCCTTTAAAAAAAGGCTAAAAATAAAGGTATATTAAATTTATATTAAGGCGTTTTCAAAATGTAGCAAGTCGATAAAATATCAAACAGAGTAAGTTAATCATTTATCAATTGCTATAATGGTATTATATAACATTATTGTTAATAATGAAACATAAATTTCTATAAAAAATAAATTAAACATAAAAAATATTTTTTACAGATTGAAATAAACTCTTAGATTCTATGTACAAATTCAAACAAATGGCTAGAAAATGAGGTTAAAAAAATATTTTTTTAAAAAAAATATAAAAAACTACAAGCTAGATATTGTAAGGGATTTAACAGATAAAAGTTTTCCTACATGTACGAATAATAATTCTTAATATTTGAACAATTGTGAACAATGTGATAAAATATAATCAATAAATACACAGACGTGTGTAAATATAATTAATACAAACTGTATTAGAGAGTGATTCAATATACTTAAGTATACTAATACTACTAATAGTACCAAAAAAGGGGAGATTAGAGTTATGAGTAAAAATAGTAATTTTGATAAGGTTCTTAACAAAGGAGATGTATTTGTTTTAGCATTCGGTGCAATGATTGGCTGGGGCTGGGTTGTATTATCAGGAGAGTGGATACAACGGGCCGGTACATTGGGAGCTATTATAGCTTTTGCAATAGGTGGTTTTGTAGTTTTATTTGTAGGTCAGGCCTATGCAGAATTAACCTCGGCGATGCCAAAATGTGGAGGAGAGCAGGTATTTAGTTACCGTGCATTGGGCAGAGATGCCTCGTTTATTTGTACTTGGGCTATAATTTTAGGTTATGTGTCTGTTATAGCATTTGAGACAGTAGCACTTCCAACTGTCATACAATATATATTCCCGAATTATGTAAAGGGGTATATGTATAATGTAGCTGGGTTTGATATTTATTTTACCTGGGTATTAGTGGGAGTAGTCAGTTCAATAGCAATATCTATAGTAAACTATCTTGGAATAAAAACGGCAGCCTTTTTACAGGGTGTGTTGACGGTTATTATTACCTTGGTAGGCTTATCATTAATAGGGGGATCGTTTGTTCATGGAAACATAGCAAATGCTCAACCGCTTTTCAAAGATGGCATAGGTGGTATTATATCAGTAGCAGTTATGACACCGTTTATGTATGTTGGATTCGATGTTATACCTCAAGCAGCAGAAGAAATGAATATTCCGTTCAAAAAAATAGGTCAGATTTTAATTTTATACGTTGTAATGGCAGTAATTTGGTATGCGATGATAATATTTGGCGTATCATTAGCTATGTCAAGTTCGCAAATTGAAACGTCTGGATTAGTTACTGCAGATGCAATGGCCAATGTATATTGGGGAAGTCCTCTTGCATCAAAAATATTAATATTCGGTGGAGTAGCAGGTATTCTTACCAGTTGGAACTCATTTTATGTAGGGGGAAGTAGAGCTATATACTCTATGGCTGCATGTGGAATGTTACCTCCTTTCCTATCTAAACTGCATCCAAAATATAAAACACCATCTAATGCGATAATTTTGATTGGTATAATTACAACACTAGTACCGTTTTTAGGTGAAAATATGCTTGTATGGCTTTCTAATGCTGGTGGATTTAGCATAGTTATCTCATACTCAATGGTGTCGTTGTCATTCATTGTTCTAAGAAAAACAGAACCAGATATGCCGCGTCCGTACAAAGTTAAAAATGTAAAATTAGTTGGTGCTATATCAGTGTGTATGTGTATATTCTTAGGTTTGATGTATTTACCAGGAGCTCCAGCATCTCTTGTTTGGCCATATGAATGGGGAATTATAATAACTTGGGCTATTTTAGGAGTTATATTCTATGTATGGGCAAAAAATAGTGATATAGAGCATAACCCACCTGATTATGATTAAAATATAAATTGATTACAATTAGAATATAATTTGAAATCTAGCAGATATTAAGGATAGTATTTGTAAACAAATAAAAAAATTATATAAACAAATACTTATTTATACTAAATTAAAAAGCAATTAATATGAACTTTTTTAGAAAAATAGGCTATCTACATCATTGGGATGTCTAGCTTTGGAGTGATTCTAAAAAAACTTGGAAAAAATATTGAAAAATACCTTGAAAAAAACTTAAAAAAAATGTATAATTAAATATTCTAAAAGTGCGATATACAAAGCCTGAATTATCCTATATAATATAGTAAAACATATAAAGAAGGAAGGGATAACATGGCCAGGCGGCGATTTGCAGAAAGTTTAGGACTTATAATATTAGGTTCTACAATATTAGCTTTTGGAGTTTATAATTTTTACTATCTAAATAATATAACAGAAGGTGGAGTGTTAGGACTCTTACTACTGCTAAAGAATTTATTCAATATAGAACCTTCAATAGCAAACATCATAATTGATGGGGGACTATTATTGATAGGATATAGATTCTTTGGTAAGAAATTTTTCATATACTCTTTAATTGCTTCTTTAAGTTTCTCGGGATTATACCGTATATTTGAAGCAATAGGGCCTCTCGTACCTCAATCGAATAGCATGCTTTTATCAACTATACTAGCAGGGTTAACTGTTGGGATAGGTGTTGGTATTATAGTTAAGGCTGGTTGTGCGGCTGGAGGAGATGATGCTTTAGCATTAGTGATTTCTAAGACTACATCTTTACACGTAGGGCAGGTATATTTACTAACAGACATTATAGTTTTATTGCTGTCACTACTATACTTATCAGTATTTGATGTTTTTTATTCTTTAATAGCGGTGACTATAAGTGGAAAAGTAATAGACTTCATTTATTACAGAGTTAATACTAAAACAGATAATGGAAATGTATTGGGAGCTATCTCAAAATAAATAGCTAGATATCAATCAAAAAAGGTGAATTTCTCTATGAGAAGTTCACCTTTTTTAATTTGACTTATTTGTAATAATAGACAATGAATTTAAAATAAAAATATTATAGGATAAAGAGTAATATTATGGGTATATTATATATTATTATCTATTTTGCCAGTCATAATAATATAAACTATAGTGTAGCATTTTAAAATAAAAGTGTACATTAAATATAAAAACTATATAAAAATTACTTGATAAATAGGCAAAAAATGCAATAATATCTCAAAATAATTATTTAACATATAAAAAGTATTGAATAAATAAAATATTTAGTATACAATAAATATGAAAAACATAGTGATAGAGGGGGATTTTAAGTGAAAATAAAAGTAGCGATGAACGGCTTCGGAAGAATAGGAAGAGCTGTATTGAGAATATATGAAGAAAGATTAGATGCTGATATAGAAATAGTAGCAATAAATGCAAGAGCAACAGCTGAAACTTTAGCTCATTTATTCACATATGATTCATGTTATGGAAGATTCAGAGGTACTGTAGAAGTTAAAGATGAAGACACTATATTAGTTAACTCAAGAGAGATAAAAATACTAAGATACAATGATCCTGCTGAAATACCTTGGAAAGAATTAGGTGTGGATATAGTTATAGAATCTACAGGTATATTTACTCAAAGAGAAAAAGCTTATAAACATATAGAAGCTGGTGCTAAAAAAGTAATAATAACAGCTCCAGGAAAGCAAGAAGATGTAACTATAGTTATGGGTGTTAACGAAGAAGATTACGATAATGAAAATCATCATATAATCTCAAATGCATCTTGTACTACAAACTGTTTAGCGCCATTTGCTAAGGTTTTAGACGATGAGTTTGGAATAGTTAGAGGATTAATGACTACTATACATTCTTATACTAATGACCAAAGAATACTAGATAAGACTCATAAGGATCTAAGAAGAGCTAGAGCAGCTTGTGAATCAATGATACCTACTACTACAGGAGCAGCAAAGGCTGTATCTAAAGTTTTACCACAATTAGAAGGTAAATTAAATGGTTTCGCAGTAAGAGTCCCTACTCCAACAGTTTCACTTGTAGACCTTGTTTGTGAACTTAAAAAAGATGTTACGGTAGAAGAGTTAAACAATGCTTTCAAAAAGGCCTCAGAAGGTAAAATGAAAGGTATATTGGGATACTCTGATAAGCCACTTGTATCTATAGACTATAGACAAGATGATAGATCATCTATAGTAGATGGATTATCAACTATGGTATTAGATAATAATATGGTAAAAGTAGTTTCTTGGTATGATAATGAGTGGGGTTATTCAGTTAGAACTCTTGATTTAGTAAGTTATGTAGCTAAGAAAATGAAATAAATATTTATAAAAAGGTTATGAAAATTCTGAATTTAGAGTTTTTATAACCTTTTTTTATAATGCATAGGAAATTTTTTATATGAAAAAGCTAATAGAAAATAGATATTACTCCTTGGAAAATATTCAGAAAATTAAAATAAAAAGTTAAATTAAATATGAAATGAATATTCAGAAAAGTGGAAAAATGGCATATAAAGTTGAAATGTATAAAGAATATGGGTATAATAAGTCATAGGTAGATCTACTAAAAAAATAACAAGGAGTGAACAAAATGGAAATAACTAGGAATACCAGAAAAGTAAAGTCGGTCAATTTAGAAACATTTGCATTTTTAGCGGTACTAGTAATTGGATTTGGATATGTAGGAAGTGTTATGGGATTAGGAATAATGTTTAAAGTAATAATGAGTACAGCACATTCATTATTATTAGATACAGTATTTTTAATTATGGCTATGGCCGTTTTAGCAGGAGCCTTAAGTGGGTTACTTTCAGAATTTGGAGTAATTTCACTACTAAATAGAATGTTCGCTGTATTCATGAAACCTTTATACGGGTTACCTGGCGCTAGTATAGCTGGGGCACTTACGACTTATCTATCAGATAATCCAGCCATTATATCATTTGCGAAAGACAAATCATTTACAAAATATTTCAAGAAATATCAAATACCAGCCTTATGTAACCTAGGGACAGCATTTGGGATGGGACTTATATTAACAACGTTTATGATATCTCAAGGAAAAGAGTTCGTTCTACCAGCAATTATAGGAAATGTAGGAGCAATAATAGGAAGTGTAATAAGTGTTAGAATAATGATACATTTCACTAAAAAGTTCTATAATGAAAGGCTCTTTGTCAAATAACGTTGATGAAGTCAATATTTAATTTTTAAAGGCAGCATCTAATACAGTTTTCATGTATAGATGCTGTTTTTAAATTACTTGTATTTTTTCTCTTAGTAATACTCTTAATCTTAAATTTTTAAAACTTCTAAATCCAAAGGATACTCTTTTGAGTACTTTAATGGTATTATTCTTACCCTCAACTCTAGCATTTGTATATTTTGTAATTAGTGCATTTAATACGTACTGTTTTTTATCCTTCAAAGATTTAAGGCTTGTTCTAAAGCATGAAGGACAGTCTTTTAAATCCTTTGATAGCATTTCTGAAAT
>NZ_FQWX01000013.1 GCF_900129815.1 Asaccharospora irregularis DSM 2635 | reverse complement strand
TGCTTTTGGAACATATGTAAGCACTGCGTTTAATACCTTAAACTCAATACCTCTTATTTTTTCAATTCCATCTCCTGTAAATACTAAATTTTTATCGCTAATTCCTAGAATATTTGATATAATATCATTTGAGCACATGTCAAACCTCCTCGTTTATTTTGTTGTCGTGACTTAATTATACAACGAGTTTGACATGTGTTCTTTATTTTTTTAAAAAATAATAGCGCTGATAGTAATTAGTCCATTTTTGTCTAACGACAATTATGGATTTTTTATTACCATCAACGCTAAATATTATACAGCCCAAAAAAGTAGCTCCTTTACTTTTTATAATTCATAGAAAAATTTTTCTATATTATTATATATAATCTTAGTATTAATCAATATTTATAATTTCACCATTTTCTATATCTATTAAATTGATATCTAGTTCAAATTCATCTTCATCAGAATTTATTATTTCAATTATAGCTACTGAGTGAGTACCATCTTTAGGGATTGATGTACTACCAGGGTTTAAAACTACTAAACTATCATCAAGGTAAAGTTCTTTTATATGGGTGTGGCCAAGAATTAGTATATCAGCACCCATTCTTTTAGCATTTTCAATGATTTTATCTTTAGAATCTGTATACCCGTGATTTAATAGGATTCTTACCTCTTCAAACTGACTCATAACATAGGGACTTTGTATAGGATGATTTATAACCATTTGGTCTACATCTGCATCACAGTTTCCCTTAGATATTATAATATTTTGTAGATTGTTTAAAGTTTCGATAAGTTTTTTTGGATCATAGCCTTTAGGTATATCATTTCTAGGTCCATGGTATAAAATATCTCCGCCGTGAAGTAATACGTCACAGTCGGATAGTATACTTAATGCTTTTTCAAAATAAAGTGAACTACCATGAGTATCACTCATAACTCCTATTTTCATATTAATTCCTCCTAAACTGATTATAACTTATAAGAATTTTTCGGAAGCTCTTCCCCAAAATTCATAATTTGACATTCTAAGTAGCTTTATTTTTAGATTAGATAAAAATAAGTTTACACTAGAAAGTTTATTTACTCGTCTTTCAACACCATCAACTACTATCAAAATAGAGTCTTCAAATCTATATTCAGGTGTTATTTTTATCAAAGAATCATTAGAGAATATTATACTAGATGTAAAACACCTATATGCATTTGTATTTATCGGGTGCAGTGGAGTTAGTTGCATGATTTCTAGTCTACTATCAACAATACTACCCCCGGCAGCATAATTATATGCAGTTGAACCAGTAGGAGTAGAAATAATCATACCATCACCGCTGAAATTTTGAACATGCCTATCGTTAACTGTGAGGTTAAGATGTATAGTTCTCGACCTATCTCCCTTTATGACCACCTCGTTTACCCCGAAGACACTTTCTTTTCCCTTTTTTGTATAGATATCGGCTTGAAGAAGAGTTATTTCTTGGATAAGGTAATCTTCTTTTTTATAATTTTCAATAAATCTATCGATATCATCAGGGTAAATCTCAGGGAAAAAACCGAGATGCCCTGTGTTTATTCCCATAATTGGAACTTGAGGAAAATTGAAATCGTGGACGGTCTTTAAGAAAGAACCATCTCCTCCTATTGATATAATAAGTTCTGTGTCTGGATGGAAATCATAACATACCTCAAATCCAGCCTCTGTAAGTTTTTTATTTAACAGCTCTTTAGTTTCAATAGATTTATTCAATTTATTTGAATTTATAGTTATAATTTTATTCATATTTCCACCTCTTTATAACACATAGAAATTTATAGAATTTTGAGTTTTGAATATCGTACAAAATATATGTATTACCATATACTTTGTATTATAACACAAAACAATAGGAAGTATTATAATATATAGTGCCAGTATAAATGAGATTAACAACTTATAATTAATAGTACAGGTATATAAATAAACTTAAATGACTGAAAAATGACTGAAAAAATGTTAATGAATTAACTATAAATAACTATATCTATTCGAATTGAAAAATATTAAATTATTTTATTTAGAGAAAATGTAAAAAAACTAATCTGTTAAGATTTCCATGTTATAGGGTATAATATAACTAGAAATTTTAAGACAGTTAGGAGATATAATGGACAGTAACAAAATCAAAAAAATAATATTCATAAGCTTTATAACCATGGCAACTTTCAACATGGCACACCCAGTAACTCCAAATCTAATAAATACTTTAGGTTTACCGACTTATATGTTTGGAGTATTTTATTCTACTATGGCAATATCCAATTTTGTAATGTCACCCATTTGGGGATCAATATCTGATATAAGAGGAAGAAAAAATATAATGATTATTGGAGTAGTAGGTTATGGTATAAGTCAGCTAGGATTTGGATTTATTCCTAATCAGTTTATAATTTTGATATTTAGAATAATGGCAGGGGCTATGTCAGTGGCCTTCACTACTGTATCAATAGCATATATCACAGATATCTCTACAGAGGAAGAAAGAATCAAGTATATGTCTTATCAAACCGCTACTATATCTATAGCAGCATCGGTTGGGGCATTATTAGGAGGATTTATAGGAGGATATGGGTACAAATATACTTTTTTAGTTCAATTTATAAATTGTATTATATCTGGAGCTGTAATTTACTTTATATTAGATGAAACTGTTTGTATTAAATCTGATAAGATTAAGATTTATCTAAAGCACTTAAAGCCAGGAAAAACATATATAGACCTAAGTTCAACACTTGGAGTTATGATGGTAGTAATGACCCTTATAACCATTTCAACGACTGCATACAATTCAAGTATAAATTATTATGTAGAATCAGTTTTACATATGTCCACTTCGATAAATGGTATGGTTATGGCCTTAGCAGGAGTCGTTGCCCTATGCATGAATTTATTTGTAAACCCTTATTTAAGCAAAAGAGTAGAAGATATAAAAACTATATACATAGCATCGGCAATAGCTGGTATTTCTATTTTGCTTGCAAGTTTAAGTTCAAACATTTGGTTTAGTTTGATGATGATAATAGTATTTTTGGCTGTCAGTGCACTAATAACACCGATACAGCAAAGCTTGATTTCTAAATTGGCAAAAAATAATTATGGAGAAGTCATTGGTATACAAGGTTCATTTAAGGCTATAGGAATGGTGACAGGCTCATTGGTATCTGGATTTATATTTGACTATGGAAATAGACTACCGTTTGTTTTAGGCGGTATTTGTTGCATATTAGTTACATCGTTATTGTTTGGAAGAAGCAAGAATTTAAAGGAACAAGTATAAGTTTAAAAGAATAAATTTAGATAGCTTTAAAAAAATAAATTTATATAGTTTTAATTAGCTGTATAGATTTATTTTTTTATAATGTATAGGAAATTATATGCATTTCAAAAAAATTATCCTTTAAAGGTTTTAGATAGAAAATTTTATATTATACATTACCCTATAATTAAAAATTAGTGTAAAATATATAATTAAAGGCAAAAATCATATAAGGCGGTGTAAAATTGTTTAAAAAAGAAGAACAAAGATATAATCTCATGTCATACATAAGTGAAGAAGAGTTGACTCTTAAAGAAATATTATTAGATAAATTAAACTTCTCAGTAAGGTCTTTATCAAAAATGAAGAAAAACAGATCTGTATTTGTCAATGGTAAATATAAAAAACCTTCAGAAAAGGTACTAGAAGGAGACTTAATAGAAGTTAAAATAGAAGAAGAGATGGCAGGGTTTGAGCCACAGGATCTAGGTATTGAAATTTTATATGATGACTTTGATTTAATAATGGTAAATAAACCACCTTTTATGGTAGTTCATCCGACAAAAAGTCATTTTGATAATACCATTGCAAATGGTGTAACTTACCATATAACTAAAAAGGGAGAGCCTGTAAAAATAAGGTTTGTGAATAGGCTTGATATGAATACATCAGGTCTTGTAGTTGTAGCGAAAAATGCTTATGCCCATCATACTCTATCAACAGATATGGGGGAAAATAAGGTAGAGAAAACATATATAACAGTAGTAAAAGGTATAGTAGAAAATGAAGAAGGGACTATAGATCAGCCGATATATAGAACATCTGAAGATTCAATAAAAAGAGTTGTAGATGAAAGAGGGCAAAGGTCTATAACACACTATAAGGTATTAGAACGTTTAAATGAAGCTACTGTATTAGAAGTGAAGCTAGAGACTGGTAGAACACATCAAATAAGGGTTCATATGGATTATATAGGTCATGGGATAATAGGTGATGAACTTTATGGTTATGTAGATGAGAGTTTAATAAATAGACAGGCTCTACATGCATATAGCTTAGAATTTAATCAACCTAGAACTAAGGAAAAATTAAGGTTTGAGGCGAAACTTCCAAAGGATATGGAGCTTTTAATAGAAAGGTTAAAATAGAAATAAAGAAAATATAATCTGGTGTTGTTGTATACATTGGATGTTAAATAGAGGTGGAATTATGATAATACATAAGTTTATTATTCACGTTTTGGACAAAAACAGTGAAATGCCAATATTAAATGATTATGAAGGTAAAATAAATCAAGAAGTGGATAAGTTTTTTCAAAAGATAATAAAAAGAGTTACAAAGGATGATGATTTAAGAAAAGGAGTATTTAAAAACTATAATGACAATATAATAAAAAACTGCTGTGAACAAATTATATATGATGAAAATACATTTTTACAAAACTCCAAAGAAATAGCAGCATATCTATTTGAAATTATGAAAATAAATGCAGAAATAGAGTCTTGTGATTTGGCTATATGTCTTTATACAGTTAAGGATGAAAAAAATGTTGCTATAATAAAATTAGATTATAAAAAACTTTACACTCATTCTATAGAATTTGTAGACGATAAATTTAATATTCAAATGGTGTCTAATGAAATAGGTATATCAGAAACACAAAAGCAAAAACAGTGTGCTTTAATAGGGCCAAATGGTATAAATGATGAGTATCATCTAAGACTTTTAGACAAAGATGCAGAAAAACAAGGTGTGGAATCTAAGTTTGTGACAGAATTTTTAAATGTAGAAAAAATAGACGATGATAAATACAAGACCAAGGTATTTAAAAATACCACTGAAAACTGGATAACAAACGCATTGAGTAGCGATATAAAACAGGCGGAGGACGTAAGAAGTATACTCAATTATACATTGAAAGAAAAAAATGAAATAGATGTAGATGACTTTGTTGAAAACTCTATATCGGATTCTAATCTTAGAGATAGCCTAAAAGAACATATGGAAGAGAAGGGATTAGACCAAAGGTTTAATATAGACAAAAAATGGGTAGAGAAGAAGCTTAAAAAGAGAAATATAAAGACAGACAATGGGTTTGATATAAAAGGGAACCTATCTGATTTTGAAGATCCTATGAAATATAGTGTAAGACAAAATGAAGATGGTACTATAGATATTGTAATAAAAAATGTTACATTTTATGAGGAAAAATAAAAAGTTAATAGAGTAGGTACAAGCATTTATAACCTAGAATCAACATATATATAATTAAGTATATAAATTTGCATCAAGGATTATATTTTTTAAAAGGAGGCAGCTATGGCAAATTTAGGGGATATGTTGAGAGGTTTTGACTGTATAGATGATAACCCTTTATTATTATTTATTATAATAGGGGCAGTAGTTCTTTTATTGATAGGACCAGATAATTTATGTTGTTTTTTCGAACAAAGTGATTCGTTAGTATGGATTATACTTGTTGTTTTAATAGTACTTTTATTTAGCAATAGTTATGATGATGGATGTTGTTGCTAAAACAAAAAAACCGAGTTAATAACTCGGTTTTTTTTTATTTGATATCTTCTATAAATCTACATATATCTCCGATGCTTTTGAAGTGCTCAGCTTCTTCATCAGGTATCTCTATTTCATACTCATCTTCAAGGGCCATAATTATTTCGACAGCATCTAAAGAGTCTGCTTCTAAATCATCTATTAGAGATGTTTCTAAAGTTATCTCATCTAAATTGTCTAATCCTAATTGTTCTGCTATTATTTCTTTGATTCTTTCAAACATATTAATCCTCCTAAAGCAGTTAAGTAATTTTAATTGTAGTTTAATATAATATTAAATAATTTTCAATATCCAATTGGTAAAAAGTAATATTTTTTTAAGAAATGAATATAAATTTAATATATTAATAAATAAACTTAGGAGGAATGTTATGAAGTATGTAGGACTATTAGTATCATCTATATGTGTTACTTTAGTAGTGCTGGTGAATTTTTATTATAACTCAATAACTTTGGATATGCAAAAGATGGAGGATTATGTTATGGAAATTAATATAATCTCAGAAGAGGTAATAAAAAATAGTTCAGAAATAGATAAAAATAAAAAAGAGTATGTAGATAGATTGGTTAAAATTAAGGATGGTATAAAAAGTAGTAAAACATCATTTTTAGTATGTGATTATAAGGAATACAAAATTAAATCTATAGATAGTTTGATAAAGACTATATCTAAGAATGAAGATAAATATTTAAATGACTTTAATCTATATAGTAAATTAGGTGATGATGAATTAGAGGGATTAATAAATAAAAAATTTGTTTCTATTCTATCCAGACCATCTAATAGGCAAGTTCGTACACAACAAGCTAAGGGGTTAGAGGTAACTTATTTATTTAATAAAGCATATATTTAGTTAAGGATAAATTTTGACTAAATAAGATTTGAGGGGGGAAGGTCATGGCAAAACTAGAAGATACTTTATCACGTTTCTTGGGGGGAGATGATGGCCTTTTTGGTAATAAGATGTTGGTAGTAATAGTCATAGTATTCTTGCTATTATGTACAGATATTTTAGAAGTTTTCTTGGAAGATGAAAACGCCTGGGTATGGGTTATATTAGTGATATTATTATTATTTAATTTCGATGATTGTTGTTGCTAGTAGATCTATCTATATAATAAAAACTTAATCCAAAAAAAGAGACCTGTGGGGTTTCTTTTTTTTTGAGTTAATAGATTAGTTTAGAAGAATAAACTTTATTTATAGAAGTCAAATGTGGACAAATCCAGGAACATTTTTACTATATTTACATAATATGTAGTAAATAGGAGAATAAACACCTAAAAAATAAATAAGGGGGCTAAAAATATGTCAAATGAGAATAAACTGTCAAGATTTTTTGGATGTGGACCATGCAACAAAGATCTATTTGGGCCTGGGTTCATAGTGCTAATTATAATAGTGGCAATTCTTGCACTAGGAGAAGATATAATACAGTGGCTATTTTGTGATGACATGGCATTAATATGGATAGTACTAATAATACTTCTTTTAACTAGCTTTGATGATGGTTGTTGTTGCTAATTATAGTATATAAACAATTAGTTAAAAAATAATGGAACTAGGGGATAGGCAAAGATTTTTAATTGCCTATTCTTTAGTTCCATTATTATATAAAAAAACAAAAGGTGTTGGAATATAACCAACACCTTTTGAATATCTACTAATCTTAGATATATTTATATATTAGCAGCATCCACATCCGTCATCTTCAAAGAATCCAGCGCATGAACAAGTTATTAATAATAATATTAAGAAAGGTATCCAAGCCATTATATCTATGTCTACCCAACTTTCACCGAAAGCTAGGAATAAGAAGAATAATACTATTATCCACCATGCTCCTGCTCCGAAGAATCCATCTTCACCAAAAAATCTACTTAGCATAATTAAGTCCTCCCCTTAATAAAATTGATTTAAATTATAGTTCTAACCCTTAACTGATGATTAGTTAAAATACTTTTAGTATGTTATATTATATGAGATTATATATATTTTGTTACCCTAATCTAAACATCCACCACAGCTACAAAGTATTAATAATATTATCAAGAAAGGTATCCAAGCCATTATGTCTATGTCTACCCAACTCTCACCAAAAGCTAGGAATAAGAAGAATAATACTATTATCCACCATGCTCCTGCTCCAAAAAATCCATCATCACCGAAAAATCTATCTAGCATAGTACGTTACCTCCTGTTGATATTTAATTTATTGAGCTTTCGCTCTTAAGATATACTATGCTAGTTAAGTGAATTTTGATAATACTTTCGTACCTGTTATGAAAATTTTTTTAGTGATTTTTATACTAGCAACCGCAATCATAATTGTTATCAAAACATCCGCAGCTTCCGTCAAATCCACTAGAACATGAACACACTATTAATAGTAGTATTAAAAAAGGAATCCAATCAGTTATACATATTTCATTCCAGCATTCTTGAAATGCCAAGAATAAAAAGAATAAAACTATAATCCACCAACCACTGTTACCGAAACAGTCAAAAACCCTTCCAAACTTATTATTCATAAAAAAAATCCCCCTTTAATAATGAATTATTTATGTAAGTACAAAGTTGTCGTGTAATATTCCCATAATATAGTATGCAGTAGATAAAAAATTGTTATTGTTTTTTGTGATATATATAAATTAATATAAAAAGTTTACAAATTAATATAAAGGATATAATTAAGAAGAGGATAAACGTATATTTCTATAAAAAATAAAGAATATAATCTATATAGTATTTATATGAATATAAATTTATGGTAAAATATAATTTTACTTAACAGATAACTAGTTTTATATTAAATAGATAAAAGTTAAAATACAAATAGGAATTAATAGAAGGAGGAAATTGTACTTGAAAAATAACATAACAATAAAAGATGTTGCAAAACAAGCAGGAGTTTCTATATCTACTGTATCAAGAGTTATAAATGACTCAAAACCAGTAACGGACGAAGTAAAACAAAAGGTTTTAGATGTTATAAAGGAAACGGGATACATACCAAATCCACTTGCTAGAAGCTTAGTAACTAAGAAAAGCCAGTTAATAGGAGTTATAGTGCCAGAGGTGTCGGATTCATTTGTAAACGAAATTTTAAATGGTATAGAGGAAGTTGCTAAGATGTATGACTATGATATACTTTTAGCAAATACATACTCTGATAAAGAACAAGAGTTAAAAAGTATAAATCTACTTAGAGCAAAACAAGTAGAAGGAATAGTCATGATATCTTGGATAGTAGAACAAGAGCATATAAACTATATGCAAAACTGCGGTATACCTGCTACATATATAAGTAAAACGGCTAGGGATTATGATATATATACGGTTAGTACTAGCAACAAAAAGGCAACTTTTGATATGACAAAGTATCTAATAGATAAGGGCCACGAAAAAATAGCTTTTATAATGACAAGCAAAGATGATACTATCTTAGAAATGGAAAGACTAGCAGGTTATGAAGAAGCACTTGAACAAAATAATATAAAACTAGATAAAAATCTTATTAAATATGGTGGAACAGAATATGAAAATGGTTACCAAAGTATGAAGGAATTATTAGATGAAGGAATAATACCTCATGCTGCATTTGTTACAGGTGATGAGGCTGCTATAGGTGCAATTAATGCTATATGTGATGCAGGATATAGGGTTCCAGAAGATATATCAGTAGCAGGATTCAATGATGTTAAGATTGCAAAAATGTATAAGCCTAAATTAACTACTGTTCATCAACCTCTATATGATATGGGAGCTGTAGCTATAAGAATGGTAATAAAATTAATAAATAAGGAAATATTAGATAATAAAAAAGTGGAATTGCCATATAAGATTATAGACAGAGAAAGTGTTATAGAAAGAAAATAAGGAGTCATATGACTCCTTATTTTTTTACCTTTTTAACGACCTTTTTAACTTTTTTACCAGATTTTTTTTCTTTTATCTTGCTTTCTACCTCTGCATTTGAAATTTTATTCATAATAAAATCCAACTTTTTCTTTTGATCTTCATCTAAAAATGCTTTAAATTTTGAAACGACTTCCTCGCGTCCTTCCAAATTTTTACCTATTTTAATTAGTTCATCCATCAATTCACTTTCAGATTTACCCTTATAGTTATCAGCTATTTTCTCAATTTTATCTTTATCTATATTTTTTTGTTTGGCCATTTTTTCTAAAGAATCGGTATCTATTTTTTTCATAAAAAATACTCCTTTCTATAATATATAGTGGGTTTAAGTCATAGTATTTATATATAGATATAAACCTATAATTGTGATTGATAAACAGTAAATAAAATTTCTTATAGGTAATGTATATGCAGTTGAATTAAAAAAAAGTAACGTTAATTGAATAGAAAACATATTTTATATATAAGGTAGTAGTATATATTTTAAGGGGTGACTTTTATTGAATAACCTATTGTTGATAATCGGAATGATTGCGTTAAGTAATGGAAATATATCATTATTTGATAATAAAAATAAATCTGTACCTAAGAAAGTAAAAAAGAAAAAACCTAAAGGTAATCAGAGTGAGAAAAGCAGTTCAAATCCCAAGAAAATCAATAAGAAATCAAAACGAAAAAGTAAGGATTTAAAAGGGGATAGTGATAATATGATTAAATTTAATATGAACGATATAAATAGAGGTATTAAATTGATGGATTTAAGCGATGATGATTTGGAGCGCGGTATGGATATAATAGTAAGGACCAAAAAATATATGTCTCCTGATGAAAAAAAGATATTGATAAAAGTAGAAAGCCTATTGGATTTGGTAAAGGGGATCAAAAAGCTTAGTAATATTGATACAATAGATTATGAGGAAAGTAATTTCTTTAGGAGTATGGATGAAGAAGATAAAAAAAATATGATGATAAAAGAAATATTAGAAGTATTCCCTGAAAAAAGAAAAGAATCAATTGAAAAGGCTATTGATATGAAAAAGAAAATTGAATTATTCGCAGAACTATTTTTACCAGATGATTTTGGAGAGGGAGGATTTAGTTTAAGTTCACTAGCTAGTATAAATAACTTAGGAAGTGCAAATAACCTTAAATTATTAGGAAGTCTCCTAAGAGGAGAGGATACTTATGAGGATTATGAAGATGATGAATATGAATACTATGGTGAATACGAAGATGAGGAGTATAATGATGAAGATGACGGCGAAGGTGAAGATGTTGAATATGAATACGAGTATGAATATATAGAATACGAGGATTATGAAGATGATGAGGAAGATAATTCCAAAGAAAATTAAAAAAAATTTACATACTAAGACGAAAAAAGTTAATAATAAGTGTATAAAATAATGATAAACTATGTGGAATTTAATAGCTTCAAAATATAATATTACATGAATTGCTATATAAAACCACTTTAAAAAATACAGGATTTATTATATAATAAATATATGAAATCCTGAAGCATGCGATGAAGCTTGTTTAAATTCAACCGACAAATGTTATACGGGAGATTGTGTTTAGTGGATTATAACATGCCTACTTTGTTAGGACGTTAAAAACTACTAACAGATCACCCACCTGGGAGTATCTCGGGTATGAATTTATACAGCTCAACGGTGTTTCGGGATATTTTTGATAAAAACTCCTCTATATGTCGTTTATATTGCGACAGCTAGAGGAGTTTTTTAGTTTATATATAGTTTTAGAGTTTACCTTTAAAAACCTAGTATTTCAACAGCTGATGATGTAGTAAATATACAGCTTGCATTATATGGAAGATCATCTTTGTAATTTGATATAAATCTAGCTCTTACGAAGTCATCTTCTACGCTGAATTCATCTGTTTTTTGGTTTGACCATGTTTTTCCTAAATCGTAGGATATACTAGTATTAAGCCTTCCAAAATCAACCCACATTACATAAGTTATAGAACCTTTTTTTAATAAACTAGGATACATACAGGTAGACGGTTTTGTTAGGGAATTAGAAATCTCTATATCGAAGCTACCTTCATTTAAATAGCCGTTTATGTATCTAACTACATATCCAGAGTCTATTTTTTCACAGAAGCTTATATGATAGAAATTCATACTGTCTTTCAGGATAGAGAGATAAACCTTATTATTTCCTGAATTTGTAATCTGTATAGGCTTTGACCATGTTAAATTACTAGAATTAAACTGAGAAAAAAATAACTCTTCATGATAGTCTACTAATTTAAAATAAAATACTACCAAAGAATTTTGATTAGATATAACAGAAAAATCATCTAATAGTATGTTGTCTATAAAGTCTATTTTGTTTTCTATCCAGCAATCTCTTTGTTTGTAGTGATGAAATAGTGCGCAGGCATTAGAGTAATTGGTATCATAAACATAATAGAGTATATGTGTAGAGTCATCTAGACACTTTATATAAGGAAATGATATATCGAACTTTTCATTGTCATAACTCAAAATTTCCTTACTAGAAACCTTAGTAGAATCTTTAGGAATTTCAATCATAAAAAGAGATTCATCGTTATATATACCGTATATATTATCATCTTTATCTAATGATATGTAAAAATTTGTAAAATCAATATTTGTCTTTGGAAAAATTTTTTGGGATGATACCAACTCATTTTCACAGTTAAAATAATCAAACGTTATGCCATCTTCTAATCTTATGAAAAACATATCTTTGTTTGAACGTCTTATAATAGTTGAGCAATTATTAAAAAAACTCATATAGGTCCCCCTTACTAAGTATTTACATTATATGTATATTTAAGTAAAAAATATTTATTCTATTTTTAAGTAATTGCAGGTAAGTAACAAATATAAAGAAAAACGCATATTATTAATTAGGCAAGAAAAAGCCAGATAGTTAATAATTCGTTTAAGGGGAGGACAATATAAAATGCAAGATCTTAAAAAAAATAGAAGAAAAGTTATGAACAAACAAGTTGAACCAGTTGAAGATAGTGTTAGTACTGAAGAAGTATTAGAAGAAGTATTAGAAGAAGATATGTCAAGAGGAGTAAATAAATCCAAACATCACCATGGAGATAGTTGTGAATGCAATCATGAACATCATCATCACCATGATAATTGTGGTTGTGATCATGGGCATAGTGATTGCCAAGTTTATGAATGTACAATATGCAACTGCAAACCTAAACATGATGACTGTGAACCATGTGGAGTAGAATCAGCAGAGAATTGTTTTGATAATAAGTGTGGTCCAGAATGTTGTAGCCCTATAACTCCTCAAAAGCTATCAACATCTAATAGCATACCATATGCAATCGAGACAAACAGAGTTTTTGACACTATGGCATTCCAAGTATTTACTGATGCAACAGCTCCAAATGGAGAGCCATTAACTTTTGATATAGAAGTAGTAGAAGTTAATGGACCTGTTCCAAAATCAGGTCAAGTTAATGTAACTATAGAAAAAGTATGTGTAAATAGTACAGGTACAATAATAAATACAGGGGTAACAAGTTTAGAAGATTTTGATATAGATCCATCAACACCAATGGTTGGAGGAAACTGTGAAACTGTATTTGAATATGATGTATGTGGAGAAAGAAACAGCGAATGCTGCAGAAGAGGAAAAGGAACTTCAGTTTCTTACAAACAAAAAGGATTGACAATAACAGTAGAAGATTTAGTATTAGAATTAAGAGGTAAATGTGGATGTACAAAATTTGTTGCATTAGCATACCCAGCAGTTAAGGAAAGATCACATGGATGCTGTAAATGTAGAGTTGATGATGTTGAATTTACATTCAATACATTATCAGCACCAATATGCTTACCTTCTGATGGAAGATCAGTAGTTTTAAGACAAGAGTACAAAACTAACCTAACAGTAGATTGTATAGGTAAGGCATTCTTAAGTTGCAATTGTGATTGTGAATACGAACTATGTATACCAAATGATATAGACGTAGTGCTTTGTGTACAGGAAGTTGTTAGTACACTTATAAGTGAACAAATAGTTGTTCTAGGAGCTGCAAACCCAATTGAACCAAGAGTAGTAGATACTTTCTCTCAAATATGTGATTTCCCAATATGTGGACCTAATAGTAGAGAAGAAGGAAGAGAAAGAAAAAATTGTAGAGACAAACATTGTGATTGCTAAATTTAAGTAATCTATAAATATAGAATTTATATACAAAATGGTGTATTCATATGAATACACCATTTTAATTTAAACTATAAAATAGGCAACTATAATTTATAACTCAAACTATAACAATATTCAAATAAATCGTGCTTTATATTAGGTTTGTCGGAGCACGGTATATCTGATATTTCACTTGTTCTAAATAGTCTATTAGGTTTAATCCATGATCTAGATTCACTATTAAATACTATGAGGTGGTTATTTAAATCTTTAGTAGAGTAATCTAAAGAGTTATATTCAAAAATAATGTTAGATAAACTATCTATTTCTAATTTATAGATAGATTCATCGTATTTGTAGATGCTATTTATATTGTGTCTAGATACACTATAGTTTTTGTAATTGAAGTTTAAGTGAGAAACCCTATATATATCTTCTGCTATAGGGTATTGTTGAACTACAAATATATTTAAAAAGTTATTTATTATAAAAACCCTCATATTCTTTATATTTTTAACAGAGTTAGAAACCTTACACACAACTTTTTTTCTCCAGTAATTTTTATGACTCATAATATGTATGAGTTTTCCATTGAAATCTATACAACAGATGTGAATCCTCTTTTTATTATCTATATTTGCACAATATGAATGTATGTTATTTGCTAATTTTTCTGTATGTTCATTTATATTTTTTATGTAAAGACAATTTTTATCTGTATATATATAAAATGGCTTTAGATCTTTATTATTAAGATTCATTTTTACCTCCTAATGTTTGAAATTTTTTGTTGCCTTTACCAAAACTAGGGCATGTAATAAGCATGTAAGCATTGAAACTGCTGTAGCAGTATAAATATATGCATATATATTTAGTTTGGGTATTGGTAATAAGTAATATAGACAGACCAATTGGATAACCATCCCAACTACTGTATTTACACTTGCTATAAACTCTTTATTGATAGCGTGAAGTATACTTGATAAAGTCTGGTTTAGTGATAAGAATAAAGGGATTAAACACATGGATTTTAGATAATAACCAGCCAATTGATTCTTAAAAATACTTAGGCATAAATCATTTCCATAAAAGTAAAAAAATGTGCTTGATATTATTCCTACGAACAAAGTAAGTAGTATAGAGTAATTTATTTTTTTTGTTATATTATTATAATTATTAAGTGCCATCTCCTGAGATATACTAGGAATTAAGTTTACTACTAATGCAGAGCCAACTGTAAATGGAAGGTAAATAAAGGGCATTACCATCCCACTTATAATTCCATATATACTAAGTGCTTTATAATACGTAAACCCAGCCAAAACCAATCTAGAAGGAACTATAATAGAGCTAATTGAATGTAGAAATATATTTGACATACGGTTACAGGTTATGGGGAAAGATATTTTTAATGTCTCCAAAGATGAGTTATAAAATTCCTTTATATTTATAGTGTACTTATTACTAAAGTATGGTTTCTTGTATAGAAATATGAGCATATACAGGATACTTGCTATTTCCCCTAGCGATACTCCCAAAAGAGCAACATAACAATTCAAAAATCGATCATTTATATATAGGATAATTGAAAGTACTAGTATTATTCTGCTAACTTGTTCTATAATTTGGCTGATGGCTGGAATCTTTACTTTTTTTATGCCATAGTAATATCCTCTAATAACATTTGATATTGTAACAATAACAATAGCTGGGCAAATAGCTAATATAAGCAAACTAAAGTCAGAGTTATGTAGTATTTTAGATGATATAAATTTGCTATTTAGTGAAACCACCAAAGACATAGTCATTGATATAAAAAAGGCTATATATAAAGTTGATATAAAAAGAACATTAGAATAGTGGTTATCTTTTATAGCTTTTCTTTTTGCAACCAAACAACTTAGGGCAGTTGGTATACCAGTTGTAGTGAAAGCTAAGCATATCATCAAAAAATTAAATACTATATGATACATACCCAAATAGGTTTCACCCAGATATGTTGATAATAATACTTTATATAAAAAACCAAGTATACGAGCTATAAAATTGGATACAAACAGAATAATAGTTGATAATACGAGGTTAGGTAGTCTCAAAAAAATCACCCCCTTATGCTTAAATATATTCATAAGAGGGTGATAAAATAATTATATTTTTATAAATTCTGGCTTCATGCTATCAAATCTAGTAACATAATTAAAGCCCATTTGTTTTAATAGTGAATAGATATAATCAAATTTAGTAGCTATTTGATGTGTAGCGTGAGAATCGGATCCTGTAGTAATAATTTCACCGCCTAAATCCTTATACATCTGAAGTATGTATCTAGATGGAGTTAAATCAGGTAGATTGTATCTGTAACAAGAAGTATTTATTTCTATACCCTTGCCATCTTGTATAGCCTGTTTTAATATGGCTTCAATTATATCTGAGAATAGCTTATCATCTAATAGTTTGTCATAATTTCCATATCTTTTAATTAAATCTAAATGTCCTAATACAGAATAGTCCTTATAATTTTTTATAACATTATATACCTGCATATAATACTCTTCATAAGCTTGATGCTGAGTTTTATCTTTAAAGTAAGAGTCAAAATACAAGTCAAGTTTATTTATAGCATGAACAGAACAAATTATAAAATCAAAAGGATACTGGTTTGCTTCAATACTACATTTATCAACTATTTGAGTTTGAAGGCCAAATTCTAATCCCTTTTTTATTGATATTTCATTTTTATATTTATTTTTAAGAAACTCAAGTTTTTCAAAGTAGTCATTATAATTAATTCCAAAACAAATATCGGTTTCTAAGTCATAGTCTACATGATCTGTAAAACATATCTCCTTTAGACCCAACTCTATTGAATTTTTAACCATGTCTTCCATGTCTGTTTTACTATCAGCAGAGAAGCTTGAGTGCATATGATAATCATAAAACATAAATATTTCCCCTTTTTATAAAAAATTTTGGTATTATATATACATACTAAATAATATCAAATATAAAGAAAAGCATCAACAAAGTATGAAAAGTATAAGTGGTGATAATTATGCGAAAATATAATTTTGAATTAAAAAAAGATAAGAGCAAGTACTTGCAAATATATAACCATATAATGGATTTAATATTAAAAAAAGAAATACAGGCAAATGAAAAACTACCACCGATAAGAAAATTAGCTAAGTATATGGGTGTAAACAATACGACAGTAGTAAAATCATATGAGCTTTTAGAAAAAGAAGGATATGTATACAAGACTGTTGGAAGTGGGACATTTGCATCGAGCTTAAGCAACGAAAAACCAAATACTGTAACTGAAGGAGAAGATATTATACATCTTGATAATGGAAATCCTTCTACGGGTATATTTCCTATAGAGGACTTCAAAAGTGCCGTTAATATGGCTTTAACTCATGATGGAAGCTCTATATTCGAGTATGATGAGGGACTGGGATCAGAAGATCTAAGAGGGAAGATAGTTGAGTATTTGAAGACTAGAAATATAGATACTGAAAAGGAAAATATTCAAATAATATCTGGAGCTCAGCAAGGTATAGATATTGTATGTAAGGGACTAATAAATTACTCAGATGTAGTATTTGTAGAAGAACCTACTTATAATGGTGCAATAGAAGTATTTAAGAGTAGAGGTGCAAAAATAATATCAATACCTATGTTAGATGATGGGATTGATATAGGTATATTAAAGTTAAAACTCGAAAAAATAAAGCCAAAATTAATATATACTATGCCTAATTTTCAAAATCCTACGGGAATATCATATTCTACTTATAAAAAGAAAAAGTTGATAGAATTGGCAGAAGAGTATGGGTTTTATATAATAGAGGACGACTTTATAAGTGATTTTGCATTTAATTCGTTGGATAATAATCCACTTAAAAGTTATGATGATAAAAATAGGGTAATATATATAAAGAGCTTCTCAAAAATACTTATGCCAGGGCTTAGAATAGGTGTAGTAGAAATACCGAATGAATTACTTCAAAAGGTATTATGGGCGAAGTATTCATCGGATATCTCAACACCGGGTCTTATACAAAGATCTATGTACTACTATATGGAAAATTTTGACTGGGACGAGTATTTAAAGAACATAGAAAATATATATACTCAAAAGTATAATTTTGCACAAAGTCTAATAAAAGAAAAGTTATCCTCTAAATTAAACGTTAGAAATTCTAATGGAGGTATAAACTTCTTCTTAGAACTTCCAAGAGGTTATTTATCCAGAGATTTTACTGAGTTTATGCGAAAAAAAGGGGTATCAATGCTTCCAGGGACTTATTTCTTTGATAATTTAGTAGATGATAGATACTTTAGGATAAATATAGCAAGGGCAAGTATACAAGAGTTAGAAAAGGGAATATCTATAATAAGTGAAAATTTAGATGAGTTCCTAAAAGAATATAAAAACAAAATAAATTTAAGAAGTAATAGATTATTCTATTAGATTTATAAGTTTAGGAGGACAAAATGTTTGATCAAAAAAAATTAGATAGAATCAATGAGTTAGCTAAAAAAAATAAGGCAGAAGGATTAACAGAAGAAGAATTAAAGGAAAGAGAAGTTCTAAGAAAAGAGTATTTAGAAAATTTTAGAGCTCACTTTAGATCAAGATTAGACTGTGTTAAGGTTGTTTCGCCTGAGGAATATGAAGATTATATAAAAAATAATAAAAATTAAACTAATTAATATAAATATTAAATTAGACTGCTAACTTTGAAATGGGGTCATCTAACCTGGCAATTAGTCAAGATTGACCCTCATTTCACATTAGGGATATTTTAAAAATAGTAAATTTACGTTTAAATTATATATTGCGCGACAATAAAAATTATGCTAACATTCAAATTGATTAACTATTTTAATAATGCGATAATAGATATTAGTTAAGGAAAAATGTGAAAAAATATTAATTAAATACTGCATACACACTGTTTTACTTAATAATTTAGAAATATAACTATTTATATTTTTATTTTCCAGAGGGGTATTAATAAGCTCGATTGTTTATTTAGTAACAATATCTAGAGTATAATTAAATTTATAAGACTAATAATAAGCTTTATGAAAACGATAACCTATTGTCAAAGTATAAAATAGTTAATTAAAATAAAATAAAAAATAATTTGGAGGGTAGATATGGAATTAAAACATGAGTTTAAAAATGTATGGGAAGAAATATCAAAAAATGGAAATATGCAAGAAGTTTTAGAATACTCTAAGTCATATATGGACTTCTTGGATAAGGGGAAAACAGAAAGATTATCAATAAAAGAAATACAAAGATTAGCAACAGAAAAAGGATACATTTCTTTAGAAGAAGCTATGGAAAAAGGAAACATAAAATTTGGTGATAAAATATACGCTATAAATAAAGATAAAGCAATAGCACTGTTTTTAATTGGTAAAAATGAACTAGAAAAAGGTTTAAAAATTGTAGGAGGGCATATAGATTCCCCTAGAATAGATATAAAGGCTAACCCATTATATGAAGAAGCTAACTTAGGATTTTTAAAGACACATTACTATGGTGGAATCAAAAAATATCAATGGACAACTATACCACTTGCTATGCATGGTGTAGTTATATTAAAAGATGGTAAAAGAGTAGATATCTGTATAGGAGAAGATGATTCAGATCCAGTATTCTCTATAACAGATTTATTAGTTCACTTATCAGCAGATCAAATGCAAAAGAAACTTGGAGAAGGAATAAGTGGAGAGAGTTTAAATATATTAATAGGACATATGCCATTAGAAGGTGAAGAGAAAGAAGCTATAGAAGCTAATATATTAAAATTACTAAATGAAAAGTATGAAATGACAGAAGAAGACTTTTTAAGTGCAGAAATACAAATGGTTCCTGCTGGAAAGGCTAGAGATTTAGGGTTTGATAGATCTATGATATTAGGTTATGGACATGATGATAGAGTATGCTCTTATGCAGCAGTTAAATCTATATTAGATATAGATGCTAGCGATTATACATCAGTAGTTCTATGCGTAGACAAAGAGGAAGTTGGTTCTCAAGGTAACACTGGAATGCAATCTAGATTCTTTGAAAATACTTTAGCTGAACTTATAGAATTAGAAGGAAATTACTCTGAATTAAAGGTAAGAAGATCAATGGCAAACTCTAAGGTATTATCAGCAGATGTTTCAGCTGGTTATGATCCTAACTTTGCTGATGCTTATGAAAAGAGAAATTCAGCATATATGGGTAGAGGATTAGTTTTAAACAAGTATACTGGAGTTAAAGGTAAAGCTGGATGTAATGATGCAAACGCAGAATTTATGGCTGAGGTAAGAAGAATATTCAACAAAGAAAATGTAATTTGGCAAACTGCAGAACTTGGTAAAGTAGACCAAGGTGGTGGTGGAACGATAGCCTACATATTAGCAAATTATGGAGCTGAAGTTATAGACTGTGGTGTATCTGTTCTTAATATGCACGCACCATATGAAATAGTATCTAAAGCTGATTTATATGAAATGTACAAAGGCTACAAGGCATTTCTTAGTGTAAATTTATAAGAAAAAGATAAATTTACATAATAAAAAGAAACATGTAAAAAAAGAAAACTGTAAAAAAAGATAGGGGCTATTTTAAAAATAGCTCCTATCTTTTTAGTTCAAAATAGTCTGATAGCTTGTCTAAAAATTTATCTTCTAAAGGAGTAAAGGTTTTCTTTTTAGAATAAATAAAGTAAAATTTTCTAGTGAAGTCGAAATCTTTTACCCTGTAAAAATTTATTTTGCCTGAATTAATATAATCAATAGCTGATATATATGATATAAAAGAAACTCCAAGACCAATTCTAACCATTTCTTTTATTGCTTCGTTTGATTCAACATGGGCTACAGTATTTAATTTATTAACAGGAAAATCCTTTTGATCTAAAGTACTTAATATTAAATTTCTAGTACCAGAACCTTCTTTTCTCATAATAAAATTGAAGTTATAAAGTTCACTAACATCTATATAGCCGTTAGTATTTTCTATTTTAAAATTTGATGGAGTTATAAGAACTAGTTCATCATCCACCAAGTCTATATACTCTATTTGTGGGTTATTGATTTTGGAACCTACAAGACCAAAACTTATTCTTTCGTTTAAGATTTCTGATATAGCGTACTGAGAATCATAATGGCTGATGCTGAATTTCACATCTGGATATTTAGATGAAAAATTCTTTAGAAAATCAGGTAGTATATAGGTTTCAGGTATAGAACTACATGCCATATCGATAATACCTTCTATTTTACCGGAGTATTCTTTTATGTCGTATACAGCTCTTTTACAATTATTTAATATGTATATAGCATGCTCATAAAGAATTTTACCGGATTTTGTTAGTGTAATAATTTTGTTGCTTCTATTGACGAGAACAGTATCCAATTCTCTTTCTAAATTTTGAATATGTGCGCTAACTGTTGGTTGAGTCAAAAAAAGTTCTCTTGCAGCTTTTGAGAAACTTTGGTGTTTTACGACAGCAACAAATACTTCAAGTTGTTTAAAATCCATTAATAAATCCCCCTTAAATCATCTAATTACATTATAGCATAAATGTTAAATTAATAGTAAAGTCGTATGTTAAAAGTTATAAATAAGTGTAGTATTTTCAACTTCTTTGCGTATTGTGGAATAATTTGCTATAATAGATAAGAATGTTTACTTTAAATCTTTTAATTTTATATTATCTAAAATCAATCGAAACGATAAAATATTTCAAAAAAATTACAAAATTACTATAGTTGTTACTAAAATTTAAAAAGTATTATATAATTACTTTTAATAAATGAATATAGTTATATGTAAAAACAATTAAATATAATTTATCTATAGATAAATTATATTAGTTCATAAAAAGGAGGATTGATTTATGAAAATTAAAATATCATTGCTTATCACTATAATGAGTATACTTGTTGCTGGATGTAGCATTAATAATAAAGAAGATAATTATGTAGCGGATAGTGTTACCAAACAAAAAACTATGACAAAGGTACAAAATGATGCAAGTGAGATAATAGATAAGGACTATGACTATGTTATAAAAAATATGGGTATACCTCGTAGTATATTTTATTATATAAATCTTAGCGATGTAGAAAAGTCAAAAACAGTAGAGGAACTTATAGATGAGAAGACGTTTAAAGTTCTAACTTATCCTAAAAATACGGAAGATAGTAATATAGAAAAGAGTGCGTTATATATATCACTTGAGGATAACAAGGTTATAGATGTTGAGACTCGCGGGTTGTTAGAAGGATCAGAGGAAGTCTCTACTGATGATTCATATATTATTATAGAAAAACGAAGAGAAGAGGCAAAACTATTATCAAAGGACATAGAAGGTTTAGATTTTAAAAAATATATGGGCGTAAATATAAAAGATTTTGAGAGTTTGTTAGGCGATAATAGTTATGATTTTAAGATATTTGATAAAAGTAGAAAAGAAAATGTTATAGGATATCTGTTAAAGGAAGATAGCGGCGAAATAAAAAAAGCTTTAGTGATATCTAAAGAAGGCAAAAATATAAAAAATATTAAAATAATAGATAAAAAAAGTTCTGTAAATAGTATACTGGGATCTATAATAAGAGACTAGAAGGTTATACTAAAAAATATAATAAGTAACATATAAGGCAAAAGTATAAAAAATATACTTTTGCCTTTTTACGAAAAAGGTAAACAAGATTATACTATTTAGAATTTAGTGATTAATATCGTCTAAAATTGGATATTAAAATAATTATGAATAAATGATAAAATATTTTTTTATATTAAAATACTGACTTTATAGTATATAAAAAATAAAATATTAAAATAGATAGGTAGGGGAAAATAAAATGATAAAAGAATTTGTTAAGTATTATAAACCATACAAAAAATTATTTATATTAGATCTTTTAGCTGCATTTTTATTTGCACTATGTGATTTGGCTTATCCTATGATAGCTAGAAATATAATGGATGATGTTGTTCCAAACAAGGACATGAGGATGCTAATTGTATTTGTAGTTGCCCTTTTATTTATATTTATATCAAAATCTGCCCTTAATTACTTTATGCAGTATTGGGGACATGTTGTAGGTGTTAGAATGCAGGCTGATATGAGAGAGAAAGTTTTTACTCATCTGCAAAAATTACCTAATAGTTATTTTGATAACAATAAAACAGGTGTAATTATGTCTAGAATAATAAATGATTTGATGGATATATCTGAGTTAGCACATCATGGTCCAGAGGATTTATTTATATCTATAGTGATGCTTATAGGCTCATTTTTTATACTTTTAGACATAAATGTAACACTTACTCTTATGGTATTTATGGTAATACCTTTTGTGGTTTGGTTTGCAGCATACCAAAGAAAAAAAATGAATAAGGCTTTTATGGAAACTAGAGTAGAGACAGGAAGTGTAAATGCAACTTTAGAGAATAGTATTGCAGGAATGAAAATTACAAAGTCATTTTGTACTGAAAAAGAAGAATTTGAAAAGTTCTCTAAAAGCAATAATATATTTAGGCATGCAAGAGAAGGTGCTTATAAAGTTATGGCAGAATACTCTGCAGGTATGAATTTATATATGGATATTTTAGAACTTATAGCTCTTGGAGCAGGAGGATACTTTACGTATCTAGGCAAAATAAGCTTGGGTGATTTTGCAGCATACATACTATATGTAAAAATGTTTGTTCAGCCTATTAAAAAACTTATAAACTTTACAGAACAATATCAAAATGGTATGACTGGATTTGAAAGATTTACAGAGATAATGAAACAAGAACAAGAAAAAGAACCTAAAAATCCTATTGAACTAAAAAATGTAAAAGGAAATCTAGAAATAGAGAATGTTTCATTTAAATATGAGGATGAAACACAGGTTTTAGATGATTTAAGTTTATCAATTGAAGCAGGTAAAACTATAGCATTAGTAGGACCTTCAGGTGGAGGAAAAACTACTTTGTGTAATTTAATACCTAGATTCTATGATTTTGAAAAAGGCGATATAAAAATAGATGGAAAAAGTATAAGAGAAGTTAGTTTAAAATCATTGAGACAAAATATAGGTGTGGTACAGCAAGACGTGTTTTTATTTACAGGGACGATAAGAGACAATATTCTTTGTGGTAACCCAGATGCTAATGAAGAAGAATTAATAGATGCGGCTAAAAAGGCTAGAATACACGACTTTATACAAACACTACCTAAGGGGTATGACACTTATATAGGTGAAAGAGGAGTTAAATTATCTGGAGGACAAAAACAAAGAATATCAATCTCTAGAATATTCTTGAAAAACCCACCAATAATAATTCTTGACGAAGCAACATCTGCACTAGATAATGTAACAGAAAAGGAGATACAGTTATCTTTAGAGGAACTAAGTAAAGATAGAACCAATTTAATTGTTGCTCATAGATTGTCTACTATAAAAAATGCAGACGAAATAATAGTATTGACTGATAATGGAATTGAGGAGAGAGGTACTCATGATGAGTTACTAAATAGAGGTGGAATCTACAGTAAGTTACATCGTGAATAATAAAATAAGAATACAAAAAGCCTTTTTGGATAAATTAAAGATATAAAAAATTATATATCTTGGAGGCGACTGTAATGAATAACAACAAAAATAGACTTAAGGATAGACCAAAATCAAAAGCGGAAATGAGAAAAATGTACTCTGAACACGGTTCTGAATTAGGTGTAGAACACGGACAAAAAGTAGGAGCAAGAGATTCTGGTACTAATAAAACTAAAAGTGAGAAACTATACAATAAAGTAAAAAAAGAAGATTAAAAAAATATTTAAAGGGGTGATTAGTACTTGACAATCATCCCTTTTTGATACTAAATTATCAAGGTGCCTATTTACTTACAAAATCAAAAAGAATATAATTTTTATGATAACAAAATAGATTTAGTATTATCAACAATAAAAGTTTAAAGGGGATATATTTATGAAAATAGAAAAGTTGGCAGATATTAGACGGAAAATAATAAAGGAAGCTTCAAAATTATTTATATATCAGGGCTATAACAAAACCACTATAAGAGAAATAGCAAATGTTTCTGGAGTAGGGAGAGGTCACCTATACTATTATTTCAGGAAGAAAGAAGATATTTTGTTATATCTATACAAAGATCTCCTGGAAAGAATATATAAACTAATAAGCGAGAGTTACAATCATGGAAGTGAGCCATTAGTAAATTATGCAATAAGTCAGTGTGTATATACTCATATAATAGCCAGTTCCAAAGAGCTATTTAGGATGTATATAGAGGGTTCAAGCATAGATGTTGTTAGAAAAGAATATATAAATATACTAATAGATTTATTTAATGAAAAATTAGAAGGAACGGATTATAGTTTTAACAAAAAAGACATATATTTAAGTACAACTATAGGATGTTCAGGAGAAAGTGAGCTTTTAAATAGATACTATAATGGAGAAGACGAACTAGATTTAACAAGTATAGTCGAGAGTACAATTAAAACTAGATTATTATTATTAAATATAGAATCAAGCAAAGTTGAAAGTATTACAAAAGAGGCTATTAGAATATCAAATAGTTTAAATACCGAAGAGTTAATATCAATGCTTGGTATACTACATTTTTAAAAGGAGAAGTTATAAGCTCCTTTTTTTATGTAAAAGTTACAAAAATGTTATTGACATAATCTTGGGCGTGCCCTACAATATATCTATAATTTTAATTGGGCACGCCTAATTATATTGGAGGGATAATTATGAAGAAATTAGCTAGGAGTATAGCAAATCATAGCAAACTTATATTGATGATATCACTTATATTATTGCTTCCATCTGTTTATGGATTCATAAAAACAGATATAAACTATGATTTGCTAAGTTATTTACCGGACGATATCTCTACAACTAAGGCAGAAGCAATTCTAAAAAAAGATTTTGATTGTGGATCTTTAGCAATGCTTATAGTAGAGAATATGGAAGATAAGGATGTAGTAAAATTAAAAGAAAAAGTAGCAAAGGTAGATGGGGTAAAAGATGTTATGTGGGTAGATGACATAGCAGATTTATCTGTGCCCAAAGAAGTACTACCAGCGGATATTAGTAAGTTACTTTATAGAGAAAATTCAACTATGATGATCGTCAAGTTGGAAAAAGGTACAGCTGATATAAAAACTCAAAATGCTGTTGGAGACATAAGAGACTTATGTGGCAAGCAAGCATTTTTAAGTGGGATGTCAGGAATAGTAAAAGATACTAAAGATGTTGCAGATAAGGAAACACCACTTTATGTTTTAATTGCAGGAATTTTAACTATTATAATTTTATCGTTGACAATAGAGGATACTGCTGTTCCAATAATATTTTTAACTAGTATAGCAATGTCAATACTATACAACTTTGGTACAAATATAATATTTGGAGAGATATCCTATATTACAAAAGCACTTTGTGCAGTGCTTCAACTTGGAGTAACAATGGACTATTCAATATTTTTACTCCATAGATATGATGAGGAATTAGAATATACAGATGATAGAATAAGTGCGATGACTGAGGCGATATCAAATACAATCACAGCAGTATTTGGTAGTTCAACAACTACAGTAGCGGGATTTTTAGCTCTTTGCGTAATGCAGTTAGGATTAGGTAAAGATATAGGTTTAGTAATGGCGAAAGGTGTTCTTATAGGGGTTATAAGTACAGTTACAGTACTTCCGTCATTTATTCTCATGTTTGATAAGCAAATTCATAAATACAAACACAAAATTTTACTTCCTACTTTTGAAGGTACATCTAAGTGGATAGTTAGAAATTATAAAAAAATAGCTGTGGCATTTGTTATTTTATTTATACCAGCATTTATAGGGAGTCAAAAAGCAAAAGTTTACTACAACTTAGATGAAACTTTGCCTAAAGATTTGCCATCAATTGTTGCTACTAATAAATTAAAAAATGATTACGATATGAATAGTACAAATATAATTCTAATTAGAGATTCAATAGATGCATACAAGGTAGACCAAATGGTTGAAGAACTTGAAAATTTAGAAGGAATAAATTCAGTAATAGCTATAGAAAAATACCTAGGACCTGGGTTTATACAGGATATAGTTCCAGATGATTTATTAGGAAAACTAAAATCCGGTGGGTATGAACAAATAATGGTAAATTCAGAGTACAAAGCAGCTAGTGATGAGTGTGGAGTACAACTTGAAAAAATGAATCAAATAGTAAAAAAATATGATAAAGAAGGACTTATAGGAGGAGAAGCACCTCTTACAGATGATTTAATAAAAATAGCTGATAAGGACTTTAGAAACGTGAGTATAGCATCTATATTAGCCATATTTGTAATAATAGCTATTATATTTAAGTCAGTTTCTCTACCTATTATATTGGTGTTAGCTATTGAAGCTGCTATATTCACAAATCTAGGTATACCATACTATACAGGTACAGTTGAACCTTTTATAGCGTCAATAGTTCTTGGAACTATACAGCTTGGAGCAACTGTTGACTATGCAATACTTTTAACGTCTAGATTTAAAGAAGAGTTAAACAAAGGATATGATAAATTTACAGCTATGGAAATATCAATAAAGAATTGCTCTAGATCTATAGTTACAAGTGGATTATCATTCTTTGGGTCAACTATAGGGGTAGGAATTATATCTAAACTAGAAATGATAGGAGCCTTATGTAGTTTAATGGCTAGAGGGGCAATAATCAGTATGTTTATAATTTTATTTATGCTACCAGCTATATTGCTAGTATTTGAAGGGGTTATAGTCAAAACAAGCAAAGATTTTGGAGGAAGTAAGCCCACTATTGAAGCATAAAAATGGTTGTAATTAGAGGAGGTTATTAAAATGGATAAAAAAATTAAAAATAGATCAGCTGCATTATTTACAGCTATGATAATAGCAAGCAATGGAACATTTGTATTTGCCAATGATATTGAAAAGGATGAAACTGTTTATACAATACTAGATAGTAATGGGAAGGTAAACAAGAATATAGTTTCTACTTGGATAAAATCTGATTCTAAACTTGGAAAGTTTTCAGATACAAGTAGCCTAACAAATATAAAAAACTTAAAGGGAGATGAAAAGCCTGTTATAGATGGAAATAAGATTACTTGGGATGTAGACAAAGAAGATTTATACTATAGAGGAGAAACAAACAAACAATTACCTATAAGTGTAGATATAAAATACGAACTAGATGGTAAAATTGTAAACCCAGAAGAAATAGAAGGTAAATCTGGAGATGTAAAAATAACTATAAAATTAAATAACAACGAAAGTAGAGCTGTAGATATAAACGGAGAGTACAGAACTATTTATGTACCATTTTTAACTGCTACAGAAGTAGTTATGCCAAGAGAAAACTTTAAAAACATAAAATCTAATGAAGGTAAAATATTAGATGATGGTAAAAACTCCAGTATAACATTTGCATCTTTACCAGGACTTAAGGAATCTTTAAATATAGGAAGTGACTTAATAGATATTCTTAACTTAAAGGACACATTAGTTATAGAAGGAAAAGCAACTAATTTTAAAATGCCAAATATAATGGTAGCTGCAAGCCCAGAAGTAGGGGAAATAGATAAATTAGATAAAGATAGTTCTTTTGGGGATTTGAAAAAATCAATAGATGATCTACAAAAGGGAGCAGATGCTCTATTAGACGGGACAGAAAAACTAAGCAAAGGTACTTCAGAATTAAATGAAAAATATAAGTTATTCAATAATGGAGTAAAAACACTAGATTCAGGAGTTGGTCAATTAAGCCAAGGCATAGACAAACTAGGAAGCAGTGCACCACTTTTAAGCAAGGGAGCTAGCGATTTAAGCAATGGATTAAATCAATTAAGTACATCTCAAGATAAATTCACTGCTGGAGTAGCACAATATATAGGAAGTGCAAAAAAATTATATGGAGCATATGAAGGAATAGATAAAGGAATAGAAAGTGCAGCTGCCGGTTCAGCTCAATTAAAAGATGGATTTAATCAAGGGACAGAAGGATTAGATAGATTAATAAAATCTACTGATAATGTAAGTCAAGTAGCTGGTGGACTTGATGAAATATCTAGTCAGGTTGCAGCAGAAAATCCAGAATTAGCAGCCAAACTAAAAGGGTTAAGTGGAAACTTAAATTCTATATCATCACAACAAAGGGCAGGATTAGAAAGCGTAAAGTCTGGATTAGGTAGTGCTAAGGCTGGCGTATCATCATTAAATGACGGTTTGGCGAAATTAGACCAAGGTTCAAGTTCATTCTATGAAAACTTTAAAAAGTTTAATGAGGCAGGAACAACTTTGGCAGACAGTTCAAGTAAATTAAAATCTGCAACAGATACAATTTATACAGGAAGTAAGGATTTAGCAAATGGAAATAAACAATTGGAAGCTGGAAGTCAAGAACTCCTAAAAGGAGGAAAAACTTTAAAATCTGGGAGTTCAGAACTTAGTTCAAACTCAGATAAAATACTATCAGCTACAGAACAACTAAAAGAAGGATCTAATAAGCTTTATGAGGGAACTAAAAAGATGGAAAATGAAGTTCTAAATAAGATGCTTGGAAGTAAAAATATATCAGAAATAGAGGGAGCATTAGAGGCTAAAGACAAAATAATCGAAGCTTCTAAAGACTACAACAACTTCTCTGGTATAAGTGAAGAAATGCAAGGAAATGTAAAATTTATAATGAGAACAAAACATGAAGAAAAAGAAGAAACTAAAAAGAAAGTAGAAAAAGTTGAAGAAGATAAGGGAATAATAGACTGGATTAAGAATTTAGTAAAATAGGCATAAATATATATAAACATTATCTAGCTATATAATTTTCTTGAAATAAGCCTTGCTAAATGATACTCTAGTCATAAGGTATTTAAAAAACATGACAAATTATGTAATATATACACTAAAAAGGAATTATACCTATTTTTAATCGGTATAATTTCCTTGTATATATTAATAAATTTCCATATGAAAATAATACTACTAAGGGATCGCAGACTTGATTTTTATAAATTGAAAAATGGAGGTATGGGCGTGACAGAGTTAGAGGCTTATAATCATTTTTATGAGTTAATAAAAGACAAATATCCAAAGCTCAGAGAAGGAGTAAGGGTACATATTTGGCCAGAAAAAAATATTATAATAAGCACAGACTATAATTCGGACGAGATAAAGAGAAGTATAAGTTTTTTAGATACGGAAGAATTAATAATGCTAGCTGAATGTGATGGACGCAATACGAGCGAGGAAATATTAGAAAAATTGTGTGGTATGTACATAAATGTCCCTAAAATAAGATTAAAAGTTATGGAGTTCTTTAGATTATACCAGGACAAATACTTTGTATTTGAAGAGCAAAAACAAAACATAGTTAGTGTTTTTGAAATAACTGGTAGCAAGGGATTTTTTATACCTATATATTACATACTAGAAATAAATTTAGATGACACTGTTATCAGGCTGGATAAGTTATTAAGCATACTAAAGAGTATGTATGAACATGGGTGCAGATTTATAGAGATTTTAGGAGATGGTATTTTAAGTGATAAAAGCTCTAAGGAAATACTCAGCTATATTTTTAAATACTATGATTTAGTTTTTATTAAGATGAACGACTTTATTGCAAGTAGAAGTATAATGAACCTCATACAAGCTAATAGGGAAAAGGTTATCTTTGGGTTGAATACATATGATGAAAATAAATTTTTAAGGCTAAAAAAGGAAATTAACAAGATAGATTTACTAAAAAAAGGGTATGAGGTTGTTGAACATAGTGGTGAAAAAATCGTAAGTATGGGGGAAGTTATAAATAGAAAAACTGGTATATCATGCAATCAGAAAGATTTAATGTTGACTGAGATGTATATTAAATCTGATGGTAGAGTAAAACTAGTAAAATTGCCAAACTATGATTTTTTATTAGGCAATATTTTAAGGGAACCTATGGAGAGTATACTTAGGTGTAGAGAAGAACTAATAAGGTTATTGATGAAAATAAAAAGTGCAAATAAAGATATATGTAAAGATTGTGAAAATGTATCTAGTTGTGTGACTTATATTGATTCGATATGGTTTAATATTAAAAGTGACAGCTATTGTGAATGGGCTTTAAGTAATAATATAGAAAAATATATTAAGAAGATAGGCGAATTTATGATATAGATTTGGTCAATAATTCTAATGAGGTGGTTACTTTGTTAGAGTTATTAAATATATTTTTATATGATTTATTATTTAAACCTGTATTATTTTCACTCATTTGGTTGTTTAGAGAAGTTTCTATTAATATAAATAAAGAAAATATAAATAACAAATAGTATATAAAAGTATTTATATTGTATTAATAGGCACTCTCGAGGAGGGTGCTTTATTATTATAATAAATTACTTAGATATTTAAATAGTAGTCTAATTAGGATAATTAGTTTTAGTTAATAATAAAAAGGGAGATATATAGGTCATCTCATTATAAGTTTTAAATTTATAATGAGATGACCTATATAATACGGTAAAAAGATGACAAAAGAGTGCAAAGGAATAATTTCTAACTTAAATTATATAGCTATACCACTTATATTAAGTTCTATATCTGGAATTATTATGGGTATTATTGATCAAGCATTTGTAGGTCGGATTTCTATATATGCATATGCAGGGGTTGGGTTGGTTACCTCAAGTATAAATAGTTTGGTAGGGGTCTTAGGAGCTATGTCAATAGCATTTAATATATTGGGTTCACAATGTATTGGCAAGGACAATAGGGAAGAATTAAACGATAAGTTTACTATATATATTATTTTAAGTGTATTTATTGGTGCGGTTTTATCTATTCTTATAAATATATTTTGTAAAACAATCTTACAAACTTTGTTTGGGTTAAATGGACAAATTCTAAAAGAAGCAATTAATTTTATTAGAATTTATAGCATATCAATACTTTTAAATCTTATAATTTTCATCTATTCGACTGTATTTAAAATATTTAGAAAAACTGAGAATATTCTTATGGTAACTATTATTGCAAATATAATAAATGTTATATTAGATTATTCGCTTATATTTGGAAAGTTTGGATGCCCTAAAATGGGATCTATAGGAGCTGCTATAGGAACCATAATAGCATTGACTTTAAATTTAGCAATATATGTGTATATATCGCGTGATTTAGTTAAGATAAAGTTTGATATATCTAATTTAGCTATAAAAATAAAGGAAATACTAAACTTTTCAATATCTTTTATAGGTCAGGAATTTATGGAGGATATAGTTTTTGTAATAGGAATCAATGCAATTATATCTAGAATGGGAGTTTTGGAATTATCTACATATACGCTTATTCTTCAAATAATAAATGTTGTATTAATGCCAATGTTTGGATACTCAATGGCAAATTTATCCTTAGTCAGTGAGAGTTATGCTAGAGAAGATATGAAAAACTCATTAAATATAAGCAAGTATTCGTCTATAAATTTAGTGTTATTGTACTTTATCATGTTTGTTGCTATATTTGTTTTTAAAAATCATATACCTAGCATTATAACATCTGATAAGGAACTTATAGAATCAGCAAAAAAGTATATACCAGTTGGTATTTTGATACAGCTTCCTAATTACCTAATGTCTGTCTACAAATCCAGTATTCAAGCTATAAACTACCAAACTTGGGCATTGAAGGTCACATTTATAACAAATATACTTACTCTTATCATTATTTTGTTTGTAGGTAAGAGTTTGCATAGTGTTTACATGTTTGTTGGATTAAGTTATGTGCTTAATTATATCTTATTTTACTTAAAGTATATAAAGGAAGTAAAAGTTTAAATAAATCTATATATTTTTGCAAAATAAAAAGTTCTAATTAAATATTAGAACTTTTGTAATCTTTTTGGTTGGTGCCGGCGGTGGGACTCGAACCCACACGGCGTTTCCACCAACGGATTTTGAATCCGCATCGTCTGCCATTCCGACACGCCGGCTTATATGAAGTTGTACAAAACTAACTCACCTGTTAATTATAGCAAATAATTTTATAGATTGCAAGAATTTAAATTACCTTAATAAGAAAAAATATAGTTAATATCTCCAGTATAATCAAATTAAAACATTAGAAATATAATTATTTGAATTTATTTAACCTTAATATCCTATCAATATTATGGTAATATTAAATAATAACATATTTGTATATAATAACAGTTGCGTTATATGAAATACAGAAACTTTAGGAGTGATAAATTTGGATAAAAAATTAGTAATAATAGATGGAAACTCGATAATAAATAGAGCCTTTTATGCTTTGCCGGAAATGAACAACAAAGAGGGTTTAAAAACTAATGCTATTTATGGATTTACAACAATGCTATTTAAAATAATAGATACATATAAGCCTACACATATAAGTGTTGCGTTTGATAGAAAGGCACCTACTTTTAGGCACTTAGAGTATGAAGAATATAAAGCGGGAAGAAAGAAGATGCCAGATGAACTTAGGGTACAGTTTGAACCATTAAAAGAGTTATTAGATAAGTTCAATATAAATAGATTAGAGATAGACGGATATGAAGCTGATGATATAATAGGTACGGTTTCAAAGAAGGGTGAGGAGAACGGATATAAAGTTTATATAGTAACGGGAGATAAGGATGCTATACAACTTGCATCTGATAAAACTACTACTTTAATTACTAAAAAGGGCATAGGAGAAGTAGAGGAATATAACTTTGATTCTGTAATGGAAAAATATGAGATGACACCTACTCAATTCATAGATTTAAAGGGCCTTATGGGAGATAAGTCAGATAATATACCAGGAGTTCCAGGAGTAGGAGAAAAGACTGGGATAAAGCTTATAAAGGAGTTTTCAAGCATAGAAAACTTAGTTGAGAATGTGGATCAGCTTAAAGGAAGTGTAAAAAAGAAGATCGAAGAAAATAAAGAACTAGCTATAATGAGCAAAAGACTGGCAACAATCATAAGAGATGTTCCTATTGAGATAAACTTAGATGATTTAGAATTTGGAGACTACAATAAGTCTGATGTGTTAGATATATTTAGATACTTTGGGTTTAACAGCTTACTATCTAGAGTTTTAGAATTAGATGGAGGGTTTGAGAGTGAAGAGGAAGAAATAAATATAAATATATTAGACTTAGAAAATATAGAAGAATTTAAAAATGAAATAAACAACAAAAAAGAACTGATATTAAAAACAGTTAGAAAGCAAGGGAATATACTTGAGAAAAATATAATAAATATATTTATGAGCTTGGATGGAGAGAACATATACTGTATAAATGAGGATGCAATAGAAAAGTTTAAAGATATATTTTCAAGTAATGATATTAAAAAATATGGTTATAATTTAAAGGATGATTACTTAGCCTTAAGACCATACGATATAAAATTAGAAAATATGCAGTTTGATATAGTTATAGCTGAATACTTAATAGACTCAACTTCTTCAACGTCTTATGAGTGCAGTGCTATTGCTATGAAGTACTTAACAAAAAAAGTCAAATCAGAAGAAGAGTTATTAGGCAAGGGTGTAAAAGCTAAAAAATATGAGAACCTAGATTCAGCGCAATTAAAAGATCATATTGGACAAATAATCAACACCGTCAAAAATGTTATGCCTATTATGGAAGAAACTCTAACTGATATGAACATGGATGAATTATTTCACAGTGTTGAAATGCCTTTGGTTGAAGTGTTAGGATCTATGGAGTATAGGGGTATAAAGGTAGATAAAGATAAATTAAATGAACTAGGCATTGAGTTTAGAAAAATCATATCTAGTTTAGAAAGTGAAATATACGAATTGTCAGGAGAAACATTTAATATAAATTCTCCAAAACAACTAGGTGTTATTTTGTTTGAAAAATTAGAACTGCCTGTTATAAAGAAGACTAAAACTGGGTATTCAACTAATGCGGATGTATTGGAAAAGTTAAAAGACAGTCATCCTATTATAGACAAAATAACTGAGTACAGACAAATTGTAAAATTAAACTCAACATATGTAGAAGGGCTTTTAAATATAATAAACCCTATAAGCAATAGGATACACTCTTCATTTAATCAAACGATAACTACTACAGGAAGAATATCTTCTACAGAACCTAACCTTCAAAATATACCTGTAAAAATGGAGATAGGTAGAAAAATAAGAAAGGTATTTATTTCTGATAATAAATGTAAGTTAGTTGATGCAGATTACTCACAAGTAGAACTTAGGGTTCTTGCACAAATGAGCCAAGATGAAAATATGATAGAGGCATTTAAACACAATGAAGATATCCATACAAAAACAGCCTCACAAGTATTTAATGTAAATATGGAAGAGGTAACTAGTCAACTTAGAGCTGCGGCAAAGGCTGTAAACTTTGGAATAATATATGGTAAGAGTGATTTTGGATTAGCGGATGATTTAAATATACCTCTTAAAAAGGCTAAGGAATATATAGAAAGTTACTTTGCAAAGTACAGTAAAATAAAAGGTTTTATGGATGAGACTATAGAAAAAGCTACAGAAAATGGATATGTGACTACTATACTAAACAGAAGAAGATATATACCAGAGATAAAATCTAGCAATTTTATGGAAAGAAATAGAGGAAAAAGATTTGCCATGAATGCACCTATACAAGGTAGTGCAGCTGACATTATAAAAATAGCCATGGTCAATGTTTACAAAAAATTAGAAGAGAAAAATTTAAAATCTAAACTTATACTCCAGGTACACGATGAGCTTATAGTTGAAGCTTTTGAGGATGAACTAGAAGAAGTTAAGCAAATAGTAAAAGATGAAATGGAAAATGCAGTTAAAATGGATATAAATTTAGATGTGGATTTAAACACAGGCAATTCTTGGTATGAAACAAAGTAGGTGATTTAGTGTTAATATTAGGTCTTACAGGAAATATAGGGTGCGGGAAAACCAGCATATCATCTATATTCAAGAAAAATAATATAGATATAATAGATGCTGATATAATATCTAGAGAGATATTTGAAGATCAGTGTTTGTTGGAAAAAGTATTCGAACACTTTGGTCCAAGTGTAAAAAATGATGACCAAACATTAAATAGAAAAGCTTTAGGAAAGATAGTTTTTAATGATAATAATAAACTTTTAGAACTAAATAATTTGACGCACCCAAAAATAAAGGAAAAAATACTATGCAAGATAGATGAAATAAAAAAGAAAAAAAAGAAAGTTGCAGTAATAGATGCCGCCTTGCTGGTGGAGGGTGGCTATCTGGAAATAGTAGATAAGTTATTGGTGGTTACATGTAAACAAGAGGTACAAATCAAGAGAATACAACATAGGGATAACTGTACTATAGATGAGGCAATTCGAAAAATTAGATCACAAATGCCTCAAGATGAAAAGTCCAGATATGCGGATTATATAATAGATAATTCTGGAACAATAGACGAGTTGACCAAAATAGTATTAAAATTTATAGATTATATGAAGGAGAACTGGTGTGGGTAAGAAAATAGTGTTAATTTTATCTATTCTTGCGATTTTAATTGGGGCTTCATTGATGGAAAGTAAAACTATACATAAACTTATTTACCCAAAACAATACTCTGAATATGTAGAAAAGTATGCTGAAGAATTCGATTTAGATGAGAATTTAGTATATAGCGTTATAAAAGCAGAGAGCAAATTTAATGAAAAAGCAATATCTCATAAGGGTGCAAAAGGATTAATGCAGGTTAGTGATATTACCAGAGATTGGGCAATTGAAGAGCTTGAATTAGAGGAAGTAGATATTTTTGATCCGGAAACCAATATAAAGATTGGTTGTTGGTATTTAAATAAATTGTATAAAGAGTTTGGAAAGCTAGACCTAGTTATAGCGGCGTATAACGGGGGCTCAGGTAATGTTAGAAAATGGCTTGAAAACAACGACTATAGCGAGGACGGGGAAAAACTACATAATATACCTTTCCAGGAAACATCGACTTACTTGGAAAAGGTGAAAAATAATTACAAAAATTATAAAGAGATATATGTAGGGAAGGAATAAACAAATGAAAAGGATAAAAGTTTTAAGCATAATTTTAACTATAGCTATTATGGTAGTAGGTTGTAATCCAAATGGAGGTAAAGATACCTCAAATAAAGAAAGTAAAAGTGCTATTAATTCGGAATACATAAACCTAACTATGGTAAAACCGAAGACTATAAATCCTATAACAAATAAGGATAAATCAGTATCGTATATAACAAATTTAATATATGATGGATTGTTTACAATAGATGAGAACTACAATGTAGTTCCTCAACTTGTAGATCAGTATACTCTTTTGCAAGGTGGAAGAGGTATTAGAATAAAATTAAAAGATGCTAAATGGCATGATGAAGGTAAGGTTACTTCTGATGATGTAAGGTTTACTGTTGATTTTATAAAGAAAACAGGGGACAGCCCTTATAATAAGCTTGTAGAGAATATAGCGTCTGTTGATACAACTTCATCAGATGAACTCACTATAAACTTTAAAAATGCTTATGCGTTTTCTATAGAAAAATTAATATTTCCAATAGTATCACAAGATAAAATAGGAAAATCAGACAAGAAAGACATTGATAATAACAATAATAATTTAATTGGAAATGGACCTTATAAAGTAGAAAAGTATCAGGAAAGAGAAGGAATAACGTTAGTTGCAAATAAAGAATACTATGATGAATTGCCAGAGGATATAAGAAATATAAAGGTAAGTATAGTTCCTGACTATGATGCGCAAATTTCTATGGTTATGTCACTAGACAGTGATATGACTAATATATCTTTAGGGGACTTAAGTAAATTCCAAGAAAAAGAATTTAATATAACTAACTACGAAGGTCGAGATTTTGAATATATCATGTTGAATTACAACAACAAGTTTTTTAATAACTTGGACTTTAGAAAGGCTATAGCCCATGCTATAAATAGGGAAAACATAATACAAGAGGGATATATGGGCGATGCAACATTGGTTAATTTCCCACTAAACTCAAAGTCTAAGTACTACAATAAGGACATAAAATCATTAGCCTATGACAAGGAAAAAGCTATTAGTTATTTAGAAAAGGTTGATTTAGCAGATAATGTAAAGATTCAAAATGAAAATACTAAAACTAAGAATACAAAAAATATAAAGAATACCAAGAATACCGAAAACACTAAGAATAAAGATCAAAATAATAAGAAGTCATTAAAGAAAAATGATCCTAATTTAAAACGTGAAGCTGATAGTAAATTACAGACAAAAAAAGAAATAAAAGATTTGAATTTAAAAATAATAGTAAACAAGGACAATGGAGAGAGGGTAAAAACTGCCAATATAATAAGCGATAATTTAAAGGCTATAGGAATTAAATCTACTATTGAACAGTTAACTCCTGAGGAAATTCAATCAGCACTTGCAGGAAATGACTATGATTTAGCCTTATTAGGTTGGGAATTATCTATTACTCCTGATCCTGTTGAAATAATACAATCTAGTGGATATAGTGATGAAAAACTAAATAATTATATTTCATCGCTACTAAATTCAACATCTCAGGAACAGACTAAGTCTGTTTATAAGGCCTTACAAAAACACGTTGTAGATAATGTGGCATTTATAAGCTTAGGTATTAGAGACGAATATATTGTTAACAATAGACGTATAGAAGGGGAGTTATCTCCTAATAGTTTTGATGTATATGAAGGTATTTCAAATATAAGTATAAAAGAGTATAATACAAATTAAATATTAGGTATTGTTTATAAGGAGGTCTTTATATGAAAAAGAAGTTATTAATAGATGGTATGAGTTGTTCTCATTGTGTAAATCACTTAAAAACAGCATTTACAGAGGATATTGAAGGTGTAGAGGTATTAGAGGTTAGCTTAGAAGGGAATTTTGCAATTGTAGATATTCAAGACGGTATATCAGACATTGCAATAAAAGAAGTTATTGAAGATTTAGGGTTTGAATTAAAAGGAATAGAATAGAAGATAAACAAAAAGTACCGAAAATAATTAATAATTATTTTCGGTACTTTTTTTATGATTCATAGGAAATTATATTCTTACTTAAGATATAAAAAAAGACTTCTATTGGGGGAATAATAGAAGTCTAAATGGGGGAGATTGAGTATGTTTGATTTTACATTAATAGTATGTCCACGCTCAACCAAATATATACATTAAAATGAAAATAAATTTGATTATAAATTATAGGAAATTATATAGATAAAATAAAAAAGAGTATAATTTCCTATAATTTATAAAAATATTTAATGTATATAGATTATATTATGAAAATAGTCCAAGAAGTGAACTCACATTATGAAAAAATTTTGAATATAATATAGTATCTAAGGGGGGAGTATCATGGAATCTAGAGGGTATAAAGAAGATTTAAGAGAAATGATACTTGATATGGCCTACAAAGAACTTGAAAATTATGTATCCAAAAAAGGCGCACAAAAATACTTTGAAGGAAATGTTGATAAGATAATAAGTGAAAATATAAAAAAAGTAAATCAAGGTATAGATACATCTAGGGTATACTCAAGTGTCCTAAAAAGAGGATCATATCAGGAAAATATATCTTCAATAGGTAGGATTATAAAAAAAGAAGAATTATTTAAATCAAAAAATGAATTGATTAAGTTTGCAAGATATTTAGGAATAAAACTAAATGGAAGAAGTTCTTATAATCAAGTATTAAGAAAGATATCTAATCATATATATTTAAATAGATCTTTATATTCTAAAAAGTATTTTAAATATAAAAGAGGGGAATCTGAGTATATTTTAGAACCTGAAAAAATAAAGGAGCAACTAGTTGAAAGTTATAAGTCTAAGACTAGAGATGATATGAAATCGATAGCCAAACTACTGGATATCAAGGTTGATGATGAATATACAGCAGAGGAGATCCGAAAGAAGGTAATAAATCATATAATAAAAGAAAAGATTACAAAAAAAGGTAAATAGTAAATTTTGAGACGCTTATTTAATGGCGTCTTTAATTTTCGTATATGTATTTATATAAACTAGCATATACTATAAAAGAAATTGTATAAGGAGATGATGATTTATAAATGCTAGAAAAATATTTATAGTATTTTTATCGATAATCATAATTGCATTAGCATTTCTTATAGAGAATAATTTTCTTTTCAAAAAAAAAGAAGTTAAAATAATTAGTTATAATATACATAGTGGTGTAAATAAGGATATGTTTCCGACACTTTTTGATATAATTGATTTTCTAAGGGTATCAAAAGCAGATATAATATGTTTGCAAGAGGTAAATGAATCTGCAAAAGTTGGATTTCAAGTTAGTAGTTTGAAAGAGGAACTAGGAATGTATTCTCACTTTGGAGCTAATGTTGTAGATTTGGGTTTAAACTATGGACTTGTTACATATTCTAAGTACCCCATAAAAAGTGAAAAACACATATATTTAAGTAGCGATAGAGAACAAAGAGGAATACTACACACAGTGGTAAATATCGAGGGTCGAAACTTAAATATAATAAATGTCCATTTAGGGCTTGGGGAAGAAGAGAGAAAGGTGCAGGTCGAAGAATTAATATCTATTATCAAGTTATTAGGAAAAGAGCCGTATATAGTAGTTGGAGACTTTAATGAAGGAGATATAGATATTAATAAAAAAATTTTAAAAGATGTTGCTAAGGAGTTAGATAAATCAAACATACTTACATTCGCAACGGGGCTAGATAGGATAGACTATATTTTTGTATCTCCGAATATAGAAGTTCTAGATTATGAGGTATTAATAAAAAATATGTCGGATCATTATCCTATAATAGCAAAATTAAAAATATAAAATAGATATAAAAAGATAATCAGGAGGTATTAAAAATGAAATTTAATTTTGTGCACAATAACTTTAATGTAACTAACTTAGATAAGAGTTTAGAGTTTTACAGAGAATCCTTAGGACTTAAAGAAGTGGAACGTAAGGTTGCTGATGATGGTAGTTTTATACTAGTATATCTAGGAGATGGAATAACTTCTCACACTCTGGAATTGACATGGCTTAAAGATTGGGATAGACAGTATAATTTAGGGGACAACGAGTTTCACTTAGCATTAGAAGTAGATGACTTTGATGAGGCACACAAGCTTCACAAAGAACAAGGTTGTATATGTTTTGAAAATAAATCTATGGGAATTTATTTTATAGCTGATCCAGATAATTACTGGATTGAAATATTGCCAAAACAATTAGTCAAATAGAACTTTACAATTAGTAGGAAAATGATATATGATTAAATTAAATAATATTAATTGTAAATAAATGGAATTAATTTAGATTAATCCGATTTTTAACAAGATTAATTACATTAGTGGATTAAATTTAAAATGGAATTATTTAATAAAGTATATACGAAAAAGACAGCTATTTTTACAAAAGATAAGATTGGGGGATTAGGGCTATGAATAAGAAAACTATGGTAGCCATAGGGATTGGTGCTTTAGCAGTGTCATTAAATGCGGCAGAAGCTAATGCAATGGAAAAAGGAACAATATCAGCAAGTGCACTAAATATAAGAAGTGGTCCGAGTATCAAAAATAGTAAACTAGGCAAAGTATACAAGGGTCAGACTGTAGAAATTTTAGAAAAATCTCAAGGCTGGTATAAAGTAAAGGCATCCAATGGATTAGTAGGATGGGGAAGTTCAGAGTATATAAATATTGGTTCAAGTAATGAGAACAATTCTACTTGTGTCTCTACAGGTAATGCTAAGATAAAGGCGAGTGCATTAAATATAAGATTAGGTGCTGGAATTTCTCACGCTATAGTAGGCAAAGCTCTAAATGGAGAAACAGTTAGTTTGCTAGAAGAAAGCAATGGTTGGTATAAAGTTAAATTAAAAAATGGAATAACAGGATGGGCCAGTGGAAAATACATAGTAAAGGTAGACAAACAATCAACAGATAATACTGAAAGTCAGCAAACGGAAACTTTCCAAGATAAGAGAGGTAAGGTCATATCTAATTCAAGATTGAATGTAAGAAGTGGGCCAGGTATTAACTATCCTGTTCAATGTAGTATATCACCAGGAAGTGTGGTTGAGCTTAAGGAAAAGAGCAACTCATGGTATAAGGTTAAACTATCAAATGGGTTATCAGGATGGGCTACTGGAAGATATATATCTGAAACTACAGAGCCATTGACATCAAAAAACCAAAGTAGCCAAGAAAGTACTCCTTCTAAAAACCCAGTTGTAGATCAAAATAACACTAATAATAACAGTAACAACAATCCAACGGGGTCTGTAAATGGATCTGAAATTGTTAGTTATGCTTACACACTGATGGGTAAACCATATAAGTGGGGGGCATCTGGACCTGATATATTTGATTGCTCAGGGTTTACACAGTATGTATATAGAAATGCTGCAAATAAAAGTATACCGAGGGTATCTAGAGAACAAGCTAGAGCTGGCCAGTTGGTTGATAGAGGAAACTATAAGGCAGGAGATTTACTATATTTTGATACAAATGGTGATGGAGCAGTAAATCACGTTGGTATATATATAGGAGGCAATGAATTTATACATTGTAGCGGAACTATATCAAGACCGGATAAAGTAAAAATAACTAGTTTATCGTCAGCATATTGGTCTAAAGCTGTTTTAGGAGCTAGAAGATTTTAGATAAAAAAGGCAAGATTCTACTTAATTGTAGTCTTGCCTTTTATTTTTTATGAAAAGTATTTTCGTTTTTATCATAAAGGTACCCTTATATGAATAAATATTATTAATAATATAAATTTTTTGGGGGGAAACTAATGAATAGAAGAAGAAAAATATACAAAGGATTCAATAAGAGACGTAGAGTGAAAATAAATAGGTTTATTGTGGTTGGTATTTGTACTTGCATAATAGGGGGCTATACATATAACAAGATAAAGAATAGTAGTATAGTAGAGACCCTAAGCAATAAAGTATCCGCTATTAGTAGCATAAATCTTATGGATAAAATACCAATTATAAATAAATTTAAAGAAAAGGAAAAAAATAATAGTATTACTTATGAGGATATATCCAAAGAATTAGAAGAAATTGATGAAGGTAAAGAAAATGACAAAGAAGTTTCCAATGAAGTTAAACTAGGAGTAATAAATGGTTGGAATGTTTATACAATACAAGTTGCATCAATAGATAACCCTGTAGAAATAGAAAAGGTAAGGGAAAAGTTAGACACAAATAAAATTCCTTTTTCTATGTTGGAAAAAGACGGGGCAAAAAAAGTACAAACATATTCTTATTTTGATGAGAATATTACAAGAAATCATCTAGAACAAACTAAAAAAGTATTTCCAGATGCGTTTATAACTAAAATAGAGATTCCTACAATTTCTTTAGAGTATACAGAAAAATATGCATATGTAGAATCAGTATCTAAGGATTTAAATAATTTAGTAGCAAATTTCAAAGAAGAGTCACAATTATGGGCAAATGGTAGGGAAAATATGGATATGTCGAAATATAACATGATTTTAACAAAAAGAAAAGAAATCTTGCAGAAAATACAAAAAAATGCGAGTAAGATTGATTACAAAGAAATGAATAGTTTTAAAGAAAATTTATTGACATATACTAAGGAATTAGACGAAAAAATCCAAGTTTCGTCAAAAGCTGCCAATGAAGGTAAATACAACGAAAGTGAAAGTTTATTTTTATCTTGTATCCAGGGATATTTATTGTTTGTAAATTCAATTAAGGCAGTATAAAAAAGTTGTTTTTAAAACAACTTTTTCTGCTTTTATCTGTGGTAAAAAGTGTCAGAGATATTAGAAAATGCAGATATTTTTTTAACAATTGTTAAGCTTTTCTTGTATATATAGTATACTTAATATAGACTGAAAAAAATGTTTGATTTGTGTATAAGGGGGTAAGAAAATGAAACTCTTAACTTTCAAAGGAGGAATACATCCTCCATATAGAAAAGAGTACTCTAGCAGTAAGGCGATTGAAAAAGCTCAAGCTCCTAAGATAGTTTACATACCTCTTCAACAGCATATAGGTGCACCAGCAAAACCTATTGTTGAAGTTGGAGAAGAAGTAAAACTAGGGCAAAAAATAGGAGAATTACAAGGTTTTGTGTCTTGTAACGTTCATTCATCTGTATCAGGTAAAGTTATAGCAATAAAAGAACACGAGATTCCTGGTGGATCAGCTCAATGTGTAGTTATTGAAAATGACTTTAAAGAAGAGTTACATGAGAGCGTTAAGCCAAAGGGCGAACTAGAAGAACTAACTAAAGAACAAATAGTAGAAATAATAAAAGAAGCAGGGATAGTTGGTATGGGTGGAGCAACATTCCCAAATCATGTCAAAGTATCACCTCCGCCAAACAGTAAAGCAGAAGTGGTAATACTAAATGGAGCGGAATGTGAACCGTATCTAACAGCAGACCATAGATTAATGATAGAAAATCCAGAGGATGTTGTTTTTGGCTTAAGAGCATTAATGAAAGCTCTAGATGTAAAAAAAGGATTTATAGGAATTGAAGTAAACAAGCCAGACGCAATAGAGGCAATAAAAAATGTAGCAAAAGAATACAGTGATATAGAAGTTGTTAGTCTTGAAGTTAAGTATCCTCAAGGAGCAGAAAAACAACTTATATACGCATGCACAGGAAAAGAAGTGCCTTCAGGTGGTCTTCCAATAGCAGCAGGGGCAGTTGTTGACAACGTTGGAACAGCAGCTCAAATAGCAAAATCTATAAAGACAGGAATGCCTTTAGTAGAGAGAATAACTACTGTAACAGGAAGTTGTATAAAAGAACCTAAAAACTTAGTAACTAAAGTTGGTACGGTAGTTTCAGAAATAATAGAACAATGTGGTGGTTTTAAAGAAGACAAAAAAGTTGGTAAAGTTATAATGGGTGGACCTATGATGGGTATGGCTCAATATACTACAGATATTGTAACTAACAAAGGTTCTTCAGGTATACTGTGTTTAGATGATGAAGAATCACGTTTACCAAAACCACAAAGTTGTATAAGATGCGGTAAGTGTTTAACTGTCTGTCCAGCATTTTTACAGCCATTATATATAAGTGCACATTCATTAAAAAATGATTTTGAAAGTGCAGAAAAGTTTAACGCTATGGATTGTATAGAGTGTGGTTCTTGTTCATTTATATGTCCAGCAAGAAGACCGCTGCTTGAAAGTATAAGAAATGCAAAAAGAGAAATAGGAGCAAAAAGAAGAAAAGAAGCAGCTAAGAAATAATATAGTTAGGGGGAACAATGATGGAAAATAAATTGATAGTATCGTCTTCTCCTCACGTGAGAAGTGGTGAAGATACATCATATATAATGAAACAAGTTACAATAGCACTTCTTCCAGCTGCAATAGCAGGAGTGTACTTTTTCAGATTAAGTGCTCTTAGTGCGATATTTTTCTGTATACTTGGTTCAGTAGGATCAGAATTTTTATATCAAAAACTTACAAAACAAGAAAGTACTATAGGAGATTTCTCAGCAGTTGTAACAGGATTATTATTAGCATTTAACGTTCCTGCATCACTTCCTTGGTGGATGTGTTTACTAGGTGGAATATTTGCTATATTAGTTGTAAAAATGTTGTTTGGTGGAATTGGATGCAACTTTGTCAACCCAGCACTTGCAGCAAGAGCATTTTTACTTGCATCTTTCCCAGTTGCAATGACAGCTTGGACTAAACCAGGTGCAACGAACTGGATAGGTAAAAACATAGATGCAGTAAGTACAGCAACACCTTTAAGTTTCCTAAAAGCGGGAGCACCAGGATTGGGTGAATTAGCTAAGAATGGAATAAGCCTTTCAGATATGATGATAGGTAACATAGGTGGATGTATAGGTGAAACATCAGCAATACTATTGATATTAGGTGGAGTATACCTAATGTATAAAGGCATAATAAATTATGTTATACCAACTTATTATATAGCAACAGTATTTATATTAACTTTAATATTAGGTGGATTTAACTTTAACTTCGCTTTATATGAATTATTTGCAGGCGGACTTATGTTAGGTGGATTCTTCATGCTTACAGATTACACTACATCACCTATGACAACAAAAGGACAAATAATATATGCTGTTTTAGCCGGAATTTTAACTACTGTTATAAGATTGTTTGGAGGATATCCAGAAGGTGTATCTTACTCAATATTATTAGTAAATGTTATGACTCCGCTTATAGACAAATACGTTAAAGATAGAGTATTTGGGGAGGTGGCTAAGTAATGAAAGATATGGCTAAATTAGGCGTTATTTTATTTGCTATATGTGCTATAGCCGCATTAGCACTTGGTGCAACAAATCAGATGACAGCACCTATCATAGAAGAAAGAAATATACAAGCAAACAATGAATCAAGACAAAATGTCTTACCAGAAGCAAAAGAATTTAAACAAATGGATGATAAAGTTTTCAAAAAAGTTACTTCTTTAGAAGAAGGTTTAATAGCTGAAGTATACGAAGGAACTAATGGTTCTGAAACAGTTGGATACACAATAAAAACTCTTCCAAAGGGATATGGTGGACAAATAGAACTTATTGTCGGTGTATCAAAAGATGGTAAAGTAACAGGAATTAATATAGGAAATATGTCAGAAACTCCTGGACTTGGATCTAAAGCTGCAGAGCCAGCATTTAAAGATCAATTCAATGACAAGCCTGCATCAGAACTTACATTAGTAAAGGGAAGTGCTTCAGGAGAAGATCAAATACAAGCAATATCAGGAGCAACTATTACATCTACAGCAGTTACTAAAGGCGTAAATGCTGCTATAGAAGTGTTTAATAGTTCGCTTAATAAATAATAGGAGGGTTAATTTATGAATTTAGCTAAAGTCTTTAAAAACGGGCTAATAGATGAAAACCCAACGTTTGTACAAGTTATAGGTATGTGTCCAACTCTGGCTGTTACAACATCGGCTATAAATGGACTAGGTATGGGGCTTTCAACTACAGCGGTTTTAATTTGCTCGAACTTAGTTATATCACTTATGAGAAAAATCGTACCTGATAAAATAAGAATACCTGCTTTCGTAGTTGTTATAGCTACATTTGTTACAATCGTAGGAATGCTTTTAAAAGCTTATATACCAGTGCTTGATAGTGCACTTGGATTATTTATACCATTAATAGTTGTTAACTGTATAATATTAGCTCGTGCCGAAAGTTTTGCATCTAAAAACGGACCAGTAGCTTCGGCAGTTGATGGACTTGGAATGGGTCTTGGATTTAGTTTAGCGCTTACAATATTAGGTGCAATAAGAGAGATACTTGGAAGCGGTAGTTTCTTTGGATGGTCAATACTTGGTGCATCTTACCAACCAATCTTACTATTTATATTACCTCCAGGTGCGTTCCTAACATTAGGATTTTTACTAGCAGGATTTAATAAAATAAGAAGTAAGAAAGCGTAATGGGGGTGTAATGAATGAATTTAATACTTTTATTTTTAAGTGTTGTTCTAGTTAATAATGTTATAACATCTCAATTTATGGGGATATGCCCATTCTTAGGAGTATCTAAAAAAGTTGATACAGCAGTTGGTATGGGAGCTGCAGTTACATTTGTTTTAACTCTAGCTTCATTTATAACATATTTTGTACAAAAATTATTAGTAACAACAGGAAATGAATTTTTACAAACAATAGCATTTATATTAGTTATTGCATCTATAGTTCAGTTTGTTGAGATGGTAATTCAAAAAATGAGTCCATCTTTATATCAGGCATTAGGAGTATTTTTACCTCTTATAACTACAAACTGTGCGGTGCTTGGTATAGCATTAGTGAATGTTCAAAACAAATACAATTTAGTAGAAACTATAGTAAATGGTTTTGGAGCTGGAATAGGTTTTACTTTAGCTATAGTTCTATTTGCAGGTATAAGAGAAAGACTAGAATTAGCTGATATACCAGAAACTTTCAAAGGTTTCCCTATAACACTTATATCAGCAAGTTTAATGTCGATAGCTTTCTTAGGTTTCACAGGACTTATAAAGCTATAAAAATAGGGGGTGAAAATAAGTGTCTTTACTTAATTCTATATTAGTGTTAGGAGCTATGGGCTTAGTGTTTGGAGCAGTACTTGCTTATGCATCTAAGAAATTTGCCGTAGAAACAGATGAAAGAGTAGAAGCAATACTTGGAGCACTTCCAGGAGCTAACTGTGGTGGATGTGGATATCCAGGTTGTGGTGGTCTTGCAAATGCAATAGTAGAAGGAAAAGCTGCTATAAACGGATGTCCAGTAGGAGGAGCTGCCACTGCTGAAAAAATAGGAGAAATAATGGGCGTAACTGCTGAAGCAGGAGAAAAACAAGTAGCTAAAGTTATTTGTAAAGGAAACTGTGAAAGCTCTAAAAATAAATATGAATATCAAGGAATTAGCGATTGTAGAGCAGCGGCTGCTCTAAACTCAGGAGCTAAATCTTGTAAATACGGATGTTTAGGACTTGGAACATGTGTGAGTGTTTGTAACTTTGATGCTCTTTCTATAGTAGATGGAGTAGCAGTTGTAGATGAAGATAAATGTGTTCTTTGTGGAAAATGTATAGAGGTTTGCCCAAAAGGATTAATAACTAGAAAACCAGCGAAACAAGAGGTAGTTGTTGAATGTAACAGCAAGGACTTTGGTAAAACTGTCAAAGAAAAATGTAGCGTAGGATGCATAGGATGCGGAATATGTGCAAAAGCATGTCCTTTTGGAGCTATAGAATTTGAAAACAAATTGGCAAAAATAAATTACGATAAATGTGTAGGGTGTATGATTTGTGTAGAGAAATGTCCTACTAAAGTAATAAAAGGTGATTTGTCTAATAGAAAGAAAGTTACTATAGATGAAGATCTTTGTATAGGATGTACTATATGCTCAAAACAATGTAAGTTTGATGCTATAGAAGGAGAATTGAAACAAAAACATAAGGTAGACCAAGACAAATGTGTAGGATGTCACTTATGTGTGGAAAAATGTCCTAAGAAAGCTATTAAAATTATATAATGTGGATAAAATAAAGGTATGAGGGTTCTCATACCTTTATTTTTATGTAAAAAAACTAAAAAGATTTTTGATTATAAAATGTCTTTAAAAATATCACTAATTATAAATCAAACCCAACAAAACAAAGGCTTTGATTAATTTAAATATAACAATAGTGTAATCAAAAAGGTTCGACAATTGTGTTGAAATTTTTACAATATAGTGATAGACTTAATAGGTACAAATTCTAAGTACAGATGAGGTGAAACTATGAATATAATCCTAGCATCAGCTTCTCCAAGAAGAAAAGAAATATTGGAGAATACTAAATTAAAATTTGATATAATAAAAAGTGATATAGATGAGATTATATTGGAAAAAGAGGCACCTATACAAGCAGTTATGAGATTAGCTTTTGAAAAAAGTATGGATATAGCATCTAAAAACGAAGATGACCTAATAATAGCAGCAGATACTGTAGTTGTTTTAGATGAAAACATACTAGGAAAACCTAAGGACAAAGAGGAAGCATACAATATGATTAGGAGTTTATCAGGTAGAACACACGAGGTTATAACTGGAATCAGCCTAGTAAACTTAGGTTTAAGCAAAAAGATAATTGATTATGTAGTTAGTACTGTTAAGTTTAAAGAATTGTCAGATGAGGACATAAAAGATTACATACACACTAATGAATCACTAGATAAAGCTGGAGCCTATGGAATACAAGGGTACGGTGCAATGTTAGTTGAAAAGATAGAAGGAGATTACTTTAATATAGTGGGTCTTCCTATATCTAAACTTAGCGATTTATTAAAAAAGCATTTTAGTATAAATCTTTTTTATGGAGGCGATTTGGCTGAGGGAGTCTTTAAACACAAATAAGACAGTAAAAGACATGGCATTAAATGAAAGACCTAGAGAAAAAATGATTGTAAAAGGTGAAAAGAGTTTATCAAACTCAGAACTATTAGCAATAATATTAAGAACAGGTACTAAAAATAAAAATGCTATTGAATTGGCTAGTCATATAATAAATAGAGATATTCAAGGGATAAGGCATCTTCAGGAGATGACAGTTGAGGAGTTATGTACCATAGATGGAGTAGGTGTATCAAAGGCAACACAAATAAAAGCAGCACTAGAACTAGGAGTTAGAATAGCTAGTTATAAACCTATGAAATTTAAAGTGACTAATCCTTGGGATATATACAAATATTATATGGAAGGTCTAAGGTACTTAAAAAAAGAAGTTTTCAAGATAGTCCTTTTAAACACAAAAAATGAAATAATTTCTGATATAGATATATCTATAGGAACTCTAAATTCATCATTGGTTCATCCAAGAGAAGTTTTTAGAGAAGCAATAAAAAGAAGTGCAAATAAAATAATTTTAATGCATAACCATCCATCTGGTAGTGTAGAACCATCAAGGGAAGATAAAAATATAACATCTAGGCTAATAGAGTGTGGAAAGATAGTCGGGATCGATATAATTGACCACATAATAATAGGTGATGGAGTGTATTTTAGTTTTAAAGAGAATATGATAATTTGATTTTTATAATATTCAGGAAATTGTATTTACTTAATTCTTATTAATAAGTATAATTTCTGTATATATGTTTTAAAGAAGTCGATAAATTAGATGATAGAGAGTTGACTTTTATAAGGTAGGAAGGAGTATAAATTATGGCTAAGGAAAAGAAGGAAAAGAAAGAGAAAAAGAGTTTTTTTGGATTTAAGAAAATGACAAAGGACATGGGTATAGATTTAGGTACAGCAAATACATTAGTTTATATAAAAGGACAAGGTATAGTGGTTAGAGAACCATCTGTTGTTGCTATAAGAGATGATAGCAAGGAAGTTTTAGCTGTGGGAGAAGAAGCTAAAAAAATGATAGGTAGAACTCCTGGAAATATAGTAGCGATAAGACCTATGAAGGATGGAGTTATAGCTGATTTTGATATTACACAAGCTATGCTTAGTTACTTCATACAAAAAGCTGCGGCTAAAAAAGGTGTTGTAAGTCCAAGAATAGCTATCTGTGTTCCGTTTGGTGTAACAGAAGTTGAAAAAAGAGCAATAGAAGAGGCAGCTAGACAAGCTGGAGCTAGAGATGCTTATCTTATAGAGGAGCCTATGGCTGCTGCTATAGGAGCAAATTTAAAAGTTGAAGAACCAGAAGGTAATATGGTAGTGGATATCGGTGGAGGTACTACAGAAATAGCTGTAATATCATTAGGCGGAATAGTAACGGCTAAATCTATCAGAATTGGTGGAGATGAGTTTGATGAGGCTATAGTAAGTTACGTTAAAAAAGAGTATAACTTAATGATAGGTGAGAGAACTGCAGAAAATGTTAAAATAAGCATAGGTTCTACTTTCAAAGAAGATCAAGAAACTAACATGGAAATAAGAGGTAGAGATTTAATATCAGGATTACCTAAGACTATGGAAATATCTTCTACAGAGGTTAGAGAAGCTTTAAAAGAGCCTATAAGTTCTATAGTAGATGCTATAAAGTCTACATTAGAAAAAACTCCACCAGAGTTAGCATCAGATATAATGGAGAATGGAATAATGTTAACTGGAGGAGGAGCTTTACTTAGAGGTCTTGGTAAGTTAGTAACTCAAGAAACGGGAATGTCAGTACAAATAGCAGAAAACCCACTAGACTGTGTAGCACTAGGAACTGGAAAATCAGTTGAAGACCAAGAAATTTTTGAAAAAGTTTTAATGATGAATTCTAGAAAATAGAAGTTGGTGATAACTTTGAGATTCGATAAAAATAAAAAAGAAAAAAAGAGGATCAATGTTAAAGTGGTAGCAACAGGACTTGTTGTTATCACTTTAATTGGAATTGTGGGAATATCTGTGGGCAAGTATTCAGGGCAAATTCCAGTAAATGTAGGTGTAATTTCCGATAAAATAACCTTCGTAGGAGAGGGAATAAACAGCGGCTTTACTTTTTTAAAGGATAATTTTAAAGAAATATTGGACTATAGAAAAAACGCGAAAAAAATAGATGAGTTAGAAAAGGAAAATGAGAAGTTATCAGCTAAGGTTACTGATCTAAGCAACAAACTTTATAAAACTGACTCTTTAGAAGATTTAAAAAAGAGTTTGAATTTTATCGAAGAAAGATACAAAGCTAGAAGTGTATCAACTAGTGTTGTTGGTAAAAACGATGGAAATTGGTACACTAGTTTTACGATAGGTGCAGGTAAAAAATCAGGAGTAAAAAAAGAAAGTATAGTTTTAAATGGAAAAGGCTTAGTTGGTATAGTATATGACGTATCAGATGATTATAGCAAGGCAATATCGATATTAGATTCAAAATCATCAGTAAGTTTCAAATTATTAAAAGATTATAATTCTAAAGGGGTAATTACCCATGATACAAATATAAGTGACAAAGACTCTTATAATGAAAAAGGTTACTTACAAGGATATATGTTTGACTCAGCTTATGATGTTATACAAGGAGATATAATAGTTACATCAGGCTTGGGACTATATCCAGAGGGAATACCAATAGGAGAAGTTCATAAAGTAGTAGAAGACAAAAATAAATCTCTAAAGTATGTAGTTGTCAAACCCTATGCTGACTTCAAAAACGTTAATGATGTCATGATTATAGAGCCAAGGAATATAGGATAAAGGGGATAACTAAAATGAAAAAAATTTTACTTTGTCTTTTGGGTATTTTATGTATAATTACTGAAAACAGTATAACGAATTATATAGATATTTTGAATATAAGTATAAACCTCACATTAATATATATGACAATTGTAGCCTTATATTTAGATGAACTCGATGCAGGGATTTTAGGGGCTATATTAGGGATTTTAAAAGATATAATGATTGGAGGCGTATTCGGTGTAAATGCCCTTATTCTATTTATAATAGGATATGGAATAAGTTATATAAAAAAGAATTTATATAAAGAAAGTTATATAACGATATTTGCTTTAGTTCTTATATCTGCTCTAGTTGATTCTGTAATAAATATAGCTACTTTTAGCTTGATTTATAAAAACTACAATGTGTTGGTTTTAGGACTTAGAGGAATATTGCTTATACCATTAATAAACAGTTTAGCTAGTTTGGTGATTTATAGATTGTTTAAAAAGTCTATATTAAAACTTAAAGAAGATTAGTTGGTGATTTCATGGAAGAAAAGAAAAAGAGTGATAGGTTTAGTATAATAAAAAAAATAATACTGACAGTGTTTGTATTTATAATATGTAAAATATTATATATGACAACAATAAAACATGAACATTATAATGAATTAGCCGAAAATAAGACATACAAAAAGCTTTTAATAGATGCGCCTAGAGGAGAAATTAGAGATAGATATGGTAGATTATTGGCTGGAAACAAAAATTTATTTACTGTTAAAATCTCTGGAGACGATATTAAAAAGACAGATTCAAATGGAAAGTCAATGGCTAATGATATAGCATTAAAAACAATAAAATTGTTAGAAAAGAATAATGAAGAGTATGTAGATGAGTTTCCTATAGTTATAAAAAATGGAAAGTATTCTTATACCTTTGACAAAGAGATAAGAGAGTACAAGGAACAAAATAATATTCCTAAAGACTTAAATGCTAAAGAGAGTTTTTATTATTTAGTAGATAAGCTTATAGCTGAGGGAACATTATCAAAAGAAGATAAAAGATTGGAAGCAGGTAAACTACAAAGCAAGTTGAATGAAAATGGATACTATCCTCCGATACTTGTAAGCAAGTGGATGTTTACTGAAGAAAAAAATAAGGTAGACTGGCTAAAAAGCTACAAAATAGAAAATACAAATATAAATGCAAAACAAGCATTCAAAGAAGTGAGAAATAGCAAACTATACGAGATTGACAAAAACTTAAGTGACCAAGACGCAAGAAAAATATTGGTTGTAAGGGACCTTATAAAATCGCAAGGATATTCACAATATAACCCAGTTACAATTGCACAAGATATAAACGAAAAGACAATAGCTCAGATAGAAGAAAATGCTATTGAATTAGTAGGGGTTTCAGTTGTAATAGAACCAGTAAGAGATTATCCTAATAAGTCTTTGGCATCACATGTTTTGGGATATGTAGGTAAAATACCGTCAAACCAAGAGAAATCATATCTAGAAAAAGGATATATGAAGGATGATAAAGTTGGGTTATCTGGTGTTGAAAAAAGCTATGAAAAAGTTCTAAAAGGTACAGATGGGCACAAAATGGTAAAGGTAGATGCTTTTGGGAAAATCACCCAAGAAATTTCTGTCAAAGAACCTAAGTCTGGAGATACTGTATACCTAAGCTTGGATAAGGATTTACAAGAAGTGGCTGAAGAGTCTCTAAAACAAGCAGTAACTGTTGCGCGTACTGGCGGTGTATTTAAAAGTAAATTTGGTAATAAGACTGTTTCACAGACATCGGCAAATGCTAAGTCTGGAGCAGTTATAGCGATAGATCTTAACACTGGAGATGTGTTAGCTAGTGCTAGTTACCCTGATTTTGATCCTAATAAATTTGTGACAGGGATAAGCAGTGAGGACTATAAAAAGTTACAATCAGAAAATGAAAATGATATGTTAGCAGCTAGGCCTCTATCTAACCTGGTTACCCAAGGGGCATTCCAGCCGGGTTCAACATTTAAACTTATAACAGCTATGGCGGCACTAGACAATGGTCTAAGCCCTAACTATGCAATAAACGACCCAGGTGTTATAAGACTAGGAAATAGAAACTTTGCCGACTATACATGGCATAAAACAAAATCAAATCATGGATACACTAATTTATACAAGGCAATACAAGAATCTTGTAACGTTTATTTCTACACAATAGCTACAGGTAAAAACTGGACTGGCAAACCAGATCCAGGAGCTAAAATTGGAGCTAGTGATGTTTTAGAATATGCTAAATTATTTGGATTAGACGAATCTACTGGTCTTGACAAAGAAATACAAGAGTCAGAAGGAAAGGTTCCAAATCCAGGAGATAAATTAAAAAACACTAAAATAACGTTAAAATCAGCACTAACTAAAAAAATGAAAAATTACTTTACTGATATAACAAAGGACAAAGACCCTGTTGAATATGAGAAAAGAATAGATGAAATAGTTAGTTGGATGGATGAAGAAAAGACTCCAGGAAGAGTAGAAGCTATGAATCGTATAGCAAAGTTAAAAGTAAAGGAAGACAAAGTAGAAGAAGTAGCAGATTTAGCAGTATTTAGTTATTTTAACTTTGCAAAATGGAGTACAGCCGATACTTTCAACCTATCTATTGGCCAGGGTGAAAATGCATATACTCCAGCACAGATGGCAAGAGCTATTGCAGCAATAGCCAATGGAGGAAATCTAGTAGAATTATCGGTAGTAGATAAATCTGTATCTACAGACTATTCTGATGTAGATATAGATGATAATAAAAAACAAAAAATCAAGTTTAACAATGATGACAACCTTAAAGAAATAATAAAGGGTATGAAGCTAGTTAGTACTAAGGGGACAGGTAAAGGAGTATTTGCTAACTTCCCAGAAAGTGTTGCAGTAAAAACTGGTACAGCAGAAAAAAGTGGTAAAATACCTACAGTTGAAGAATATCAGTACCTGCTAAAACATATGTCATCATACGGTGTGGATTCTAAGGAAGCAGAGAAACTTGCTGAAAGCATGAAGAAGGCGAGAGAAAAAGAATTATCAAAAGAGAGAAAAGCTGAGATAAAAGCTAAGTTAGAAAAAAAAGATCTCAAAGAGGATGAAAGAAAAAGCTTAGAGTCTGAGCTTAAAGAAGGAGTAAAAGTAAAGCTTGAAAATTCTGATAAAGTTAATGCTGCTTACTTAAGAAAAGCTATCCATGAATTAAACCCTGATATAACTGATGAAAAAATAGATAGTTATAAGTCAGATTATGGATCATTTGGTTGGGGAGTTGCATTTGCACCAGCTGATAATCCAGAAATTGCTGTCGTATCAGTTATACCTCAAGGTAAAAGTAGTGCATACCCTCTTTTAGTAATGAGGGAAATACTAGGATCTTACTTTGGATTGTTAGATAAAGATAAAAGTGTTGAAAGTACAGATAAAAGTAGTAAAAACATAGACAAAAATAAATTATCAGAAGAAGGAAACATAAACTTTACTTCTCAAATGAAAAAATAAGAGGATTTAAAGTTTTTTTGAAGAATATATAAAATGATATATCACTCTGGAGGTTGTTATGTCTTTAAAAGAACTTAATACCCAGGGGCTCGTAGAGTTTAAGGGTAATAAAAGCGGTATAATAGTGAACATTAAAGGAGAAGCACCCTTTGAGGAAATAAAAAAAGTGATAATAGATAAATTAGAATCTTATGTTGGCTTTTTTAGTGGTGCTAAAATCTGTAAGATCAACTGTGATTACTTGGACGATATAGAAATATTGGATATAAAAGATTCTATTACATCTAAGTTTGATGTTGGTTTTATAGAGGATATCGAAAATGAAGAAATAAGAGAATTTAATACAAAATACGTGAATAATTTAAGGTCAGGTGAAGATGTTAGATTTGAGGGAGATGTAGTTGTGTTAAATGATATGAAGCCTGGATCCCAAGTGAACTCAACGTTAAATACCGTAGTCCTAGGGAATATTAGTCCGGGAGCTAGGGTAGTATCAGGAGGAAATGTAGTTGTAATGGGTGAGATAGAAGGATTTGTACATGCAGGTGCTAATGGAAATGAAGCAGCATATGTGATAGCCAGAAAGCTTAATCCAAAAATATTACAAATAGCAGGAAATATTGCTGAAGCTCCAGATGAGGAAGATACTTGTGTAGAAGAGGAAGATACACGTGAGGATAGAAAATTTAGTGGTCCAGAAATAGCCTTCATAAACGATGGAAGAATTGTTATAGAGAGTTATCTATAAGTTGAAATTAAAAATCTAATAACAGAAATATATGGGGGTAGTATTATGAGTGAGGTTATAGTAATAACATCTGGTAAGGGTGGCGTAGGAAAGACTACTACTGCTGCCAACCTAGGAACTGCTTTAAGCTTAGAAAATAAAAAGACAGTTATAGTTGATGCAGATATCGGTCTTAGAAACTTAGATGTAGTAATGGGTCTTGAAAATAGAATAGTTTATGATATAGTTGATGTTGTTGAAGGTACTTGTAGACTAAAACAAGCATTAATAAAGGATAAAAGATTCGAAAACTTATACTTATTACCTGCGGCCCAAACAAGAGACAAGAATGCTGTTTCAGTTGAGCAAATGAGAGATTTATGTGAACGACTAAAAGAGTCGTTTGACTTTATCATAATTGATTGCCCAGCTGGGATAGAACAAGGATTCAAAAATGCTATAGCCGGAGCTGATAGAGCTATAGTTGTAACCAACCCTGAAGTATCAGCAGTTAGAGATGCAGATAGAATAATAGGATTATTAGAGGCTAATGAAGTTGCTGAGATACAACTAATAATAAATAGAATTAGACACGACATGGTAAAAAGAGGAGACATGATGGGTAAACAAGATATAGTAGAAATTTTAGCGATAAAATTACTAGGTCTAGTCCCAGATGATGAAAGTATAATAGTATCTACCAATAGAGGAGAACCAGCTATACTTGATTCTAAGTCGCTTGCAGGTCAGGCGTATAAGAATATAGCTAAGAGAATATTAGGAGAAGAAGTAGAAATGTTAGAAGTTAATGCCGAGGACGGATTCTTTAAGAAACTAAAGAAGATGTTTGGTATGGCTAAATAGAGGGGAGGGGCACGTATCTATGTTTGATTTCTTTAAAAATTTTTCGAGTGAATCTAGAACTAGTAAGTCAGTAGCAAAAGAGAGATTAAAATTGGTTTTGGTACACGACAGAGTTGATTGCTCTCCTCAACTTTTAGACATGATAAAAACAGATATTTTAAAAGTTATAGCTAACTACGCTGAGATAGAAGATGAAGGAATTGAAATAAAAATGTCTAAATCCAGAGGCGAGAATGATAATATAGCAGTATCATCATTGCTTGCTAGTATACCATTAAAAAGTATTAAAGAGAGAAGAATGTAAGTGCTTAAGGGGGGTATATCTTATGGATATATTCTCCCTTGTTTAAGTTTGGACACTTTTATGCTAGATTTAGCATATTTGGCTAGAAAGATGGTGATTTTTTGATTAATTACAAAATAGCAGTTAAATTAATAAAACAACTAGATTGGAAGCTTATAACTACGGTTTTAATAATATTTGCATTTGGCCTTGTGATACTTAGTAGTGCTACACATGTAAACTCTACAGGTGTTTATGATCAGCTTTATAAACAAGGGTTAGCTTTTTTATTAGGATGCATAATGATAGGTTTAATATTATTAGTTGACTATAATTTCCTAGGAAAATATTATAAGATACTATACCTAGTAAGTGTAATACTACTGGCTATAGTATTGGTACCTGGTTTAGGAAAAGAAATGGGTGGTGCCAGATCTTGGTTAAATATAGGTCCGCTACATTTGCAAACATCAGAGATAGTTAAACTTACGTTTATATTAAGTTATGCTAAAATTGTTGAATCCAAAAGGGATAGGCTAGATACATTAAAAGATATAGCACCTTTAGTAGTATATGCATTGCCTTTTATTTTATTACTTCTTGCTCAACCAGATTTAGGTACAGCGATAGTATTTTTCTGTATAATAGCAGCGATGATTTTTACAGCCGGGCTCAATATAAAGCTAATAAAAAGAGCGGCAGTGATATTGGTTGTTTCTATGCCGATAATGTATTTGATGATGGCTCCCCATCAAAAAATAAGAATAGAAGCATTCCTTCATCCTGAGGATGTAACCCTTAAGGGTAACTATCAAGTTATGCAGTCTATGATTGCTATAGGCTCAGGAGGAGTGACAGGTAAGGGATTATACAACGGAAGTCAGAACCAAGAGAATTTCCTGCCGGTGCAAGACAGTGACTTTATATTTGCAGTTGTAGGAGAAGAGCTAGGGGTAGTAGGTATGGTTACACTTATAGCTTTATTTGCATTTTTCCTAGTTAGAATTATAGCGATAGCCCAAGAGGCAAAGGACTTCTATGGTACTCTCATAGTTATCGGGGTAATGGGAATGTTTGGATACCAGATAATTCAGAATATAGCTATGACGGTCGCTCTAATCCCTGTAACAGGGGTAACATTACCATTTGTAAGTTATGGAGGAAGTTCACTTCTTACATCACTTGCAAACTTAGGACTTGTTTTAAATGTTTGTATGAGAAGAAAGAAAATAAACTTCTAATAAAAGTTATCTTTTAAAGGTTTTAGAAAGAAAATTTTTTATAAATAGAAATAATAGGTTATATCTAATAGTAACTTAGGATACTGATTAGATATAACCTATTTTGATGTATTTGTATATAATCCATACAACCTAGTTAGCAAATACACATAAGATTTTAACTAACTTTTAAATGTCAGGTCTAATGGAAAAATTTATTATTTAAGTAATTTTGCAAATTCAGTACCAAAGTTGAAGCACTCATCTAAAGTATCTTCACTAGGTGAGAATTTCTTTTTAAGTGCAGGAACTGGAACCTTGAAAGACATTGCTTTAAGTAAATTCTCAGCCATAGTTATTCCTTCGCCACTCCATCCGTATGATCCGAATACTCCACCTATTTTACCTTGATTAGCCATAGGATCTATTACAGAGAATAAGTCCCACATAGGCTTAACCATAGTTTTATTTATTGTTGGAGAACCTAATAAAATAACTTTTGACATTAAAACAGTGTCATGCATTTCTTTTAGACTCATTTGTTCTAAATCATATAGTGTTACTTTTACATCTTGAGAATCTAAGCCTTCTTTGATTTTTTTACCCATTTCTAAGGTATTAGTATAAGCTGATAGATAGAAAATGGCAACTTGTTTTTGGTTAGTAGTATTTACTACCTCAGTAGACCAGTCTAAGTATCTTTTTACCGCCGCCATAGGATCTTTAGTAAGCATAGGTCCATGTGATGTAAGTATAGTATCAAATTCTAAATCTAGGCTTACAACCTTGTTTATAGCGTTTAATACATGCTTAGCAAAAGGCTTAACTATACAATCGTAGTATTGCTTAGATGACTTTAGATAGTCTTCGCTCTCAACTGCATCAGAATCAACATTTGCGAAGTGGCATCCGAATGCATCGCAAGTTAATAATGTCTTGTCCTCTCCTATATAAGTAAACATTGTATCAGCCCAGTGTAGGAATGGAGTAGTTATGAATTTTAAGGTTCTCTTACCTATATTTAAAGTTTCTCCGTCCTTTATTACATGACATTTAAATGGTTTATTTATTTGCTCACTTAAATACATTCTAGCTGCATTTGTACAATAAACTTCAATATCAGGGTTTATATCTAAAATATATTTTAAGCTACCAGCGTGGTCAGGCTCTGTATGATGAATTACTACGTAATCTATATCAGAAATATCAGTGATTTGAGAAAGATTATCGATAAACTCATCTTTAAAATTTGGCTTTACAGTATCAAATAAAACAGTTTTTTCATCTTTTATTAAATAAGAATTGTAAGTAGTACCAAATTCAGTTTCCATTATTATATCAAATATTTTTAAGTCTTTATCTACAACTCCCGTGAAGTAGATATCTTTTTTAATTTCAAATACCTTACTCATTAAAAATCCTCCTAAGTTAACATTATATAAAGATTATACCCACATAAAAGAAAATAAAACAAAATTATAATAGTATATGTGGTTTAGAATTATATTCTATTTATATACAATATAACATATTTATTTATACAATATAATATGTTATATTGCAAAAGATGTATAATTGAATATTATAGCAGAAAAAAATTTAAGGAAAAAGTATGTTTTTAAGGTATATACCCTAAAACATAAAACTATTAACACTAAAAACTTTAATTAATGATAAATATTTTAAATTTTGAAGTATACAACTTGTACTTGTATAATAACGGGATATGTTGGAAAAATATTAGATAGATTGTTTATAAAAATATTTATAATTTTGATAGATAATATCATATCGTGTATAATATTACTTATGGTTAAAAAGAATAAACTTACTGGAGGTTTTGATAATAGATGAATAAAGTAGACTTGAAGAAAATTTTGAAGAAGGTAGAAAAGCCTGCTAGATATCTTGGGAATGAGATAAACTCTATACACAAGGACACGAGCAACGATAATTTAATAAGATATGCCCACTGTTTCCCAGATCTTTATGAAGTAGGAATGAGTCATTTAGGAAGTCACATACTTTATGATGTAATAAATAGAGAAGAAGATGTTTTTTGTGAAAGAGTATACTCTCCTGCAGTTGATATGGAGAACATAATGAGAGAAAAAAACATACCAATGTTTGCATTAGAATCAAGAGAACCTATAACAAACTTTGATTTTGTAACATTTACGCTTCAATATGAACTTTCTTATACTAATATCTTAAATATACTGGATTTAGCGAATATACCTATATTAAAAGGAGAGAGAAAATTAGAAGATCCTTTTATAATGGTTGGAGGACCATGTGCATATAATTCTGAGCCTTTGTCTGACTTTGTAGACATTGTAATACTAGGAGAAGGTGAAGAAGTCAACCTAGAGGTTGTTAGAGAGTACAAAAAATGGAAAAAAAATAAAACGACAAGAGAAGATTTCTTATATACAATATCTAAAATAGAAGGTGTTTACATACCTAGTTTTTATGATGTTACATACAATGAAGATGAAACTATCAAAGAAGTTAAGCCAAACAAAGAGGGAATACCTACCAAACCACATAAGAGAATAATAAGAGATATGGAGACGGTTGAGTATCCAGAAAAATTAGTGGTTCCGTACATAGACACAGTACATGACAGAATAGTTTTAGAGTTATTTAGAGGATGCACTAGAGGTTGTAGATTCTGTCAAGCTGGTATGATATATAGACCAATAAGAGAAAAGAGTGTAAAAAGACTTCAAGAAATATTAGAAAAGTTGGTTAAAAATACTGGATATGATGAAATATCATTATCATCTCTAAGTACTAGTGATTATAGCCAGTTGTCTGAACTTACAGATTATTTAGTAGAAGAATATACACCTAAAAATATAGGTATATCTCTACCTTCTCTAAGACTTGATAATTTCTCTATGGAAATAGCAGAAAAAATACAGCAGGTAAGAAAAACAGGTCTTACCTTTGCACCAGAGGCAGGAACTCAAAGACTAAGAGATGTTATAAACAAAGGAGTAACAGAAGAAGATTTGGAAAGTGCTACAAGAAAAGCATTTGAAATGGGATGGAATAGTGTAAAGTTATACTTTATGATAGGACTTCCAACAGAGACATATGACGATTTAGATGGTATAGCTAAACTTGCATATGATGTTATAGATATATATAGGGATGTACAGGGAGGAAAGTTGAGAAAGAGTTTTGGAGTTACTGTGAGTACTTCTACTTTTGTACCAAAGCCTTTTACACCATTCCAATGGCATGGCCAAGATACTACAGAGTCTGTTGTAGATAAACAAAGACACTTAGTTAGAAAATTGAAGAACAACAATATAAAATACAATTATCACGACTCCAAAACTAGTTTAATGGAAGCTGTAATAGCTAGAGGAGATAGAAGAATAGGAAAAGTTATATACGATGCATTTAGAGATGGTGCTAAATTTGATGGATGGTCTGAGCATTTCAGTTTAGATAGATGGATAGAAGCTATGGAGAAAAATAATCTAAGTATATATTTCTACGCAAATAGAGAAAGAGAATACGATGAAGTTTTCCCTTGGGATCATATAGATGTAGGTGTTAATAAAAAATTCCTAATCAAGGAGAATGAAAAAGCTAAAGAAAATAAAATTTCTCCAGATTGTAGAAATAAGTGCAATGGTTGTGGGATAAATGCACATGACATTGGAAAGGGGTTATGTTAGTTATGAGTAAGATAATAAGAGTAAAGTTCAAAAAAGAAGGAGATATGATATACATATCACATCTAGACTTACAAAGATTATTACAAAGAGCTTTTAGAAGGGCTGAAATAAATTTGTCACATTCTCAAGGGTTTAACCCCCACCCTAAAATGAGTTATGGGAATGCATTAGCTTTAGGAACAGAGAGTCAAGGAGAGTATGTCGACATAGAAATAGAAGATGATTTATCTATAGATGAGTTTTTAGAAAAAATACAAATACAATTACCAGAGGGTATAGAGTTTATTCTAGCGAAGGAGATAACAAAGCAAACACCGTCTCTATCATCTACAATAGAATATGGAGAATACTTATTTAACATAGAGCTAGAAAAACCTATAACAAAAGAATTTATAAAGAAAAAAATAATGGACTTTATGGGAAATAAAGAGATAATAATCACTAAGAAAAATAAAAAAGGAAAACTTGTAGAAGTAGATATAAGACCTATGATTAAAACATTTGATATTTTAAATTTAGATGATAATCATGTTACATTTATAGCTACTATAGCTACAGGATCTAAGGCTAATTTAAACACTAATATATTAATACCTAAAATATTAGAAATGTTAGAACTAGATATAGATCCTTTAGATGTGGATATACTTAGAAGGGATCTTTATGTAGTAGAAGATGGACAATTAGTGACTCCTATGTAAGTTGGTTATTTATACAGGGTATATTATTAGGAGTGATATTATGAAAAAGATAATAGTAGAGTCTTTGGTATTATCTCAAAAAACAGCAGTCATTGAAGACGGAAGGCTGACAGAACTTTTTATAGAAGATAATTTAAATAACAAGATAGTATCCAATATATATAGAGGCATTGTAAAAAGGGTTCTGCCGGGATTAGATGCATGCTTTGTGGATATAGGATTTGAAAAACTAGCTTACCTTAGGCTTCCAAAGGATAAAGAGATAAAAGCAGGACAAGATATTTTGGTACAGGTAAACAAAGAGGAAATAGGAACAAAAGGGGCAAAATTAAATTTAGAAATAAGCCTTGCAGGAAGATATCTAGTATATATACCATCAAATGACAGGGTCACTATGTCCAATAAAATAACTAATGAGAAAGAGCGATTTAGATTAAAAAAGGTAATAAGCTCTGTAAACAAGGAAAACCTAGGCTTAATAATAAGGACGGAAGCCCAGGGATGCGAACATGAAGAACTAAAACAAGATATAGAAAATTTAAAACATAAATACGAAACTATACTCAAAGAATATAAACTAGGAATAGGGCCAAAACTACTATATAAAGAGGCGGACTTTTCTACTAAGTATGTAAAAGAAAATGTAAATGATAGTGTAGAAAAGATAATAACAAATAGCAACTCAAAATATGAAGAGTTAAAAAGAGTTCTTAAGTCAATAAACAAAAGTTATATAGATAAACTATTTTTAGAAGAAAATGAGGATATATTCAACCTATATAAAGTAGATAGTCAAATAGAAAAAGTATTGAATAAAAAGGTGTGGCTAAAGAGTGGGGGCTATATAATAATAGAAAGAACTGAAGCCCTTACAGTTATAGATGTAAACACTGGAAAATTTATAGGAAATGGAAAGCTTGATGAGACAGTATACAAGACTAATTTAGAAGCAGCTAAAGAAATAGCAATGCAGTTAAAAATTAGAGATATAGGTGGAATAATAATTATTGATTTTATTGATATGAACAAAAAGAAGTATCAATACGAAGTAATAAAAACACTTCAGGAAAATTTAGAAAAAGACAAAAGAAAAACAGAAGTACTGGGTATGACAAAATTAGGGTTAGTAGAAGTCACAAGAAGAAGAGACAAAGAATCTATAGATAAATATTACAATATTGAGTGTGTGTGTTGTAATGGAAATAATAACATAAAGTCTGTTAATTACATAATAGATAAAATAGAAAAAGAAGTAATGAGAATAAGAACACACACATCTTACAATGATATAAGGATACAATTAGGAAGTACTGTCTACAATACTATAAAAGAAGATTTTATGGAAATAATAGAAAAGATTATACAAAAGTATAGTGTCATTATAAGTTTGGAGCCAAGTGATAGTATAGACAATGAAAAGATAAACATTATATACAACAAATAAAGCATCAAAATAAGATTATTAATTAAAGTTTTAAAAAATAATATAATCCACATTAAATATATAAAAAATTGTTCTTTAAAGGTTTTATATAGAAAAATTTTTTGTAATACTTAGTTGACAAATAGAGCTAAAGATAGTATTATTAATAAATGTAATGCCGCACAGTAAAGGTTTAAATCTTCTTTGAAGTACCTTCTATTGGCGAGTTTGAGACCGAGGAGGTGTATTTAATGTACGCTATAGTAAAAACTGGTGGAAAGCAATATAAAGTTGCTGAAGGTGATGTATTATTCGTTGAGAAGTTAGAAGCTAATGCTGGAGATGTTGTAACTTTAAACGAAGTATTAGCTTGCTCTAAAGATGGAGAATTAGTATTAGGATCTCCAGTAGTAGAAGGAGCTTCTGTTCAAGCTAAAGTTGTTGAACAAGGTAAAGCTAAGAAAATTGTAGTATTCAAGTATAAAGCTAAGAAAGACTACAGAAGAAAGCAAGGTCATCGTCAACCATACACTAAGATAGTTATAGAAAAAATAAACGCTTAGTAAGTAGGGTAAGATGATAAAAGTTAATTATTATTATAATAGCGACTTTATGCTTAAAGGTTTTTGTTTAAAGGGACATGCTGACTATGCTGAAGCTGGTTATGATATAGTATGTTCCGCGATTACATCTAACGCTGTTGCAGTTATAAACTCTTTAGACAGATTACAAAAAGTTGAATTTGAAAAAGTAGTAGCAGAAGAAGCTCATATAGAATGTATAGTTAATGATACATATATCAAGGAAGCGCAGTTATTACTAGAACATTTTCAATTATTTATCGAAGAAATAAAACGGGAATACCCACAAAATATAAAAATCTTAAAAAAGTAGGGGGTGACTCCATATGTTAAAAATGAACTTACAATTACTTGCATCTAAGAAAGGGGTAGGATCTTCTAAAAACGGTAGAGATTCTGTTGCTAAAAGATTAGGTGTTAAGAGATATGATGGACAATTAGTTACTGCTGGAAGTATAATAGTAAGACAAAGAGGAACTAAGATACATCCAGGAACTAATGTAGGTAAAGGTGGCGATGACACTTTATTCGCATTAGTAGACGGTACTGTTAAATTCGAAAGAAAAGACAAGAAAAGAAAAAAAGTAAGTATATATCCAGTAGCAATATCTGAATAGTATACCAAAAGGAGTGTTGATACACTCCTTTTTCTAATAGATAGGAAATTTAAACTTTGAAATGTGCACGGATGAGAATTTATATATTGTTTTTGGAAAAAATAATATATAAATTCATTAAAAATAAAAAAGTCTTAATCAAGTAGGTGATTAATTTGTTTATAGATAAAGCTAGAATATTTGTAAAAGCCGGAAATGGTGGAAACGGAGCAGTAGCATTTAGAAAAGAAAAATATGTTCCAGCTGGAGGTCCAGATGGTGGTGACGGTGGACATGGCTCAAGTGTAATATTTGAGGTTGATTTAGGTCTTAGAACACTAATGGACTTCAAATACCAAAGAAAATATGTAGCACCAGCTGGCGGAGATGGTACAAAAGGAAAAAGAGCCGGTAAAAATGGAGAAGATTTAGTACTTAAAGTGCCTGCAGGAACGATAATTAGAGACGAGGCCACAGGTCTTGTACTAGCAGATTTAAAAGATGAAGGTGATAGAGCAGTTATAGCAAGAGGTGGAAGAGGTGGAAAAGGAAACCAACATTTCGCCAATGCCGTTAGACAAGCACCAGCGTTTGCTAAATCTGGTACAGATGGAGAAGAAAGATGGGTTGTATTAGAACTGAAAATGATAGCGGATGTAGGTCTTTTAGGATTCCCTAATGTTGGGAAATCTACATTTTTATCTGTAGTTACTAAAGCAAAACCTAAGATAGCTAACTATCATTTTACGACTCTAACACCAAATTTAGGTGTTGTTCAGACAAAATTTGGGGAAAGTTTCGTTTTAGCAGATATACCAGGTCTTATAGAAGGGGCGTCAGAGGGGATAGGCCTTGGCCATGATTTCTTAAGACATGTTGAGAGAACTAAAGTACTTATACATATAGTTGATATATCAGGACTAGAGGGTAGAACTGCTTTAGAAGATTTTGACAAAATAAATGATGAACTAAAATTATACAATGAAAAACTATCAGCTAGGCCACAAATAGTAGTTGCAAACAAGATGGATATACTAGAGGATCAAAGTATATTCGACGAGTTTAAAACAGAACTAGAAGGTAGAGGATACAAAGTATTTAGTATGTCTGCGGCTACTCGTCAAGGTATAGATGAGGTAATTTCTTATGTAGCTCAATTACTAAATGAAGTAGAAGAAGTAGAAGTAGTAAGTGAAGATGAAATGTATAGACCAGAATTAGACCAAAACAATGAAGGTGACGGTCTAGAAATTGAAATAGAAGAAGATGGAGTATATGTTGTAAAAGGTAAGGCACTTAGAAGAATAATGTACTCTGTAAACTTTGAAGATATGGAATCTATCCAATACTTCCAAAAGGCTATGGAAAGTCAAGGCGTTTTCGATAGACTTAGAGAGATGGGTATTGAGGATGGAGATACAGTTAGAATTTATGAATTAGAATTTGAATTCTACAATTAATATAAATGATATCAGAATAAAGAGGTGAAAGAATGTTAAAAGGAAAGCAAAGAGCATATTTAAGATCAATAGCCAACACTATAAAGCCTACTACTCAAATAGGTAAAGAAGGAGTTACAGAAAGCTTTTTAGAGCAACTAGATGACATGCTAAGAGCTAGGGAAATAGTAAAAGTAACTATACTTGAAAATGCAGGGCTTGATGCAAAAGAAACTGCAAACGCAGTATGTCAAGCTTTGAGAGCGGAATTTGTTCAGGCTATAGGATTTAAGTTTACTATATACAAAAAAAATATAGAAAACCCTAAGATAATATTCCCGGGTCAAGCTCCGGCTAAGGCTAAAGTTCAAAACGAAGGTGTTACTAAAAAAGGAAAACCTACTAAAAAATCAGCTAGATAAGCAATTTTGGATAGCTAGATAAATAATATAACATTAGAATAAAATAGCTGTATAACATAGCTGTATAACATAGCTGTATAATATTTAGCGTTGATGGTAATAAAAAATCCATAATTGTCGTTAGACAAAAATGGGCTGTATAATATTTAGCGTTGATGGTAATAAAAAATCCATAATTGTCGTTAGACAAAAATGGACTAATTACTATCAGCGCTATTATTTTGTATTAATTGGATTCAAACTTAAGACTTATTTTTAGTCCATCCTCCCCTATTATTGTATCGCTAAAAACATCAGTGGCATTCTTTAAGAAATCGTGAGGTGAACCAACTGAAGGGCTAAAATGAGTTAGTAAAAGTTTGTCTACATCGCCTAGCCTAGCTAGGTTGGCAGCCTCTCTAAAGGTCATATGCTTATTTTTAACTGCTTTTGATATATCCATATCATCACCATACATAGCTTCACAAATAAATAAGGAACTATTTTTTATAAATTCAGGTATTGAAAAAATAGGTCTAGTATCAGTGATATAACTTATCTTGATACCATTTCTTTCTTCTCCCAAAACCATATCAGATGTATATTTTTGATTTTCTAGATATACAAAATCAGATTGTTGAAGTTTTTGCCACAAAAACTTTGGAACGTTATTCTTGGTTGCTTTATCTAGGTCGAATTTAGGTTTTCTTTTGAAATACAAACTGTATCCAATGCACTCTGTAGAGTGGTCAAGCTGAATTGTTGAAATATCCAAATCGCCAAGGTTGCTATTTGCTGAAAAAGATTTTTGGGGATTTTCTATAATATTTATATTATAAGGCAAATATTCAACTAAAACCCTTATAGCAGAGATGGATTCACTTATTCCTATAGGACCTACTATAGTTAAATCTTCTGTCCTACCGCTGTTTCCTATAGTAGATAGGAGCCCTGGAAGTCCTAAGGTATGATCGCCATGTAGGTGAGTTATCAGTATCAGGGCGACATCTTTAAATCCGCACTTATTATTTTTCATGGAAACTTGAGTTCCTTCACCGCAATCTATTAGAATTTTTTGACCCTTGTAGTTTATAAAAAGGGAAGATAAAAATCTGTTGGGCATTGGCATATTACCTCCACACCCGAGTAAAACTAAATCTAACATAAAACTCTCCTTTGTATATTTTATATTAATATCGTTTTTCTTATAATGCATACAAGATTATTATTATATATAGAAAATTATATTTATTTCAAAGATTATCCTTTAAAGCTTCTAGATAGAAAATTTTTAACAAGTATATTTAACATATATTATAGTATACTTCCCTTTATTTAATAAAATAAATATAATAATTTATAGAAAATATGTATTTTCTGATATATTTCCAAGGAAATAGATGTTTATTATTTGGAGTAAATATGCTGATGCTGTCGGTAATGATGGTAAATACTATTCAAATAAAAGTGTACTGATACAATTGCTTAATTAATAAAAATTGTACATTATAGAACATAATTTTTGTATAATATCTTAAGATTGAAAAATAGACCAGCTAGTTAAAGTCAACAGTTTTTAAAAATATTTTATAATTATGTTTTTTCGTATAGCAAATAAACCATCAAATATACACGAATTTTTGATGGCTTATATGGAAAAATAGTTCATATTAGCCGTTAGGCTATATTAGGTAGACTTTTGTTTTCTAGATACATCTTACAGTGCAATTTAGGGTTACGTACTTCATATGGTTTTTGGTTGCGTAGCACAGAAAAAATATAGTTCATTAGCTTATGCATAATGGCAACTAGTCCAACTTTTTTGCTTTTACCATTCATATTATTTTTATAATAATTAAGCAAA
>NZ_FQWX01000040.1 GCF_900129815.1 Asaccharospora irregularis DSM 2635 | reverse complement strand
ATTGAAATATTACACACGGATAGAGGAAATGAATTCAAAAATAAAATAATAGATGACTTATTAACTACATTTCAAATCAATCGTTCCTTAAGCAAAAAGGGCTGCCCTTATGATAATGCAGTAGCAGAAGCTACCTTTAAAGTTGTTAAAACAGAGTTTGCTTTTAATAGAATCTTTGAAAGCTTTGAAGAGCTTGAATATCTCTTATTTGATTATGTAAATTGGTACAATAATAATAGAATACATAGTTCATTGAATTATCTTACCCCTGTAGAGTATAGAGTATTAATGTCCGAGAAAAAAGTGTGCTAAAAAAGGTTGACAATCCATTATATAATATGTTAGAATTTAAATTATAAATCAGATCTGCCCAGAATGTGGGTGGGAGGATGATAAGGCTCAGTTCAAAGATCCTGACTACTCAGGTGGGGCAAATTCTATAAGTCTAAATGAGGCAATAAAAAGATACAAAGAGAGTTTACTAAAAAAACAATAGATTGTGGAGGGATACCTATGAATTTTAATTATAATTTACCGGTAAATATATTATTTGGAAGAGGAAAAATTAATAAAGTTGGAACTGAAACCGCTAAGTATGGTAAAAAAGCTCTTATAGTTACAGGAAAAACTAGTACTAAAAAATCAGGACTATTAGATAAGACAATAGACTTATTAAAAAAAGAGAATCTAGGGTATGAAGTATTTGATAAAGTTGAACAAAACCCACTGACAACAACTGTATACGAAGGTGCAGAGGCAGCTAAAAAAGCGGGTTGTGATGTCATCATAGGTCTAGGTGGTGGAAGTGTTATGGATGCAGCTAAGAGTATAGCATTTTCTACCAAAAATAGTGGTGATATATCTGAGTACATATTTGGGAAAAAGCATGGGGATGAGGCATTACCTATAATTCTTGTTCCAACGACATCGGGAACTGGTAGTGAAGGTAATTGTTTTTCAGTTTTAACAAATCCAAAGACTAAGGATAAAAAATCCTTAAAATCCAATTTGATTTATGCAAAGGCGTCAATAGTAGATCCAGAACTTATGATGACAATGCCTAAGAGTATAATTGCTTCGGTTGGGTTTGATGCTTTAGCACATAATATAGAAGCTTATATAGGAAAAAGAAGTAATCCTTTTACAGAAATGCAAGCTCTTGAAGGTATAAGGCTTCTAGGAGAAAACCTATTTAAAGTATGCAATGATCCTACAGATGTAGAGGCATGGGAGAAGGTTACATTTGCAAGTACTCTTGGGGGGATGGTTATCGGTTCATCAGGAGTAGGGCTTCCTCATGGTATGGAGCATCCTGCAAGTGGGTTAAAGAATGTTGTACACGGTAAAGGTCTAGCTGCCTTGACTCCGATAATAATAGAAAAATCTTGGGAAAGTGATATAGAAAAGTTCTCAAAAATATCTGTATTACTAGGTGGAAAGGATGCAAGTGATTGTTCAGATGCAGTAAATAGATTTCTAGAGAGTATAGATTTAAATGTTACTTTAGGCGATTTAGGAGTAGTTAAAGAAGATGTTGATTGGATGGTGGAAAATTGTATGAAAATATCTGAGCCAAATATACAAAACCATCCTAAGTTGTTTACAAAAGAAGATATAAGAGAAATTTATCTGAAATCATTGTAATATTAGATTGAATATATATGAAGTAAGTTAAGATAGTAAAAATATAGTTGAATTAGAAAAGCCTATGGATTGTACAAAATCTATAGGCTTATTATTATGTATATTAAATTAGTAAACCATTATAAACTTTCACTACTAGAAGTGCTACTACTATTATTTATAGAAAGTATAAAAATAGTAGATATTATGAATATAAACCCAATAATATCTATCCATGAAAATGCAACCTTAAGCCATAAAATAGATATAATTGTAGCAGAGACTGGTTCAATACAGGCGTACAAACTGGCCTTGGTAGGGCCTACGTATTTTACACCTTCTAGGTAAAATGTAAATGATAAAATAGTTCCAAACAGTATTATTACAATCATAGTAACAACTACTTGCCAATCTACTATTATGTCCATATTCCAAGGTCTAAATGCTACTATTAATAAAAGTCCACCGATTAGCATTCCCCAACCAATAACCATTGTAGTATCATAGTAACTCAGTAACTCTGCTGGTTGTATTGTATATACTGCAAGAAATAGAGCTGCTAGAAGCCCCCAAAAACATCCTCCCGTTAAGGTCAATATAATTCCCTTAAATTTTACTGAATTTGAAGTTTTATTCATAGTTACCCCCATAGTATATTTCCTTAAGTCTAAAAATGCTAAAGAAGCATTTAAATTTATATTACAGTAATTATTATTTATTTGCTACTGGATTTTTAAATTGTAAATAATACTAAGAATATATAAGGTTAGAGAGATATATAATTTATAGATATTATTATTATCTTGGAGGTACAATATGAATATTTATTTTAAAAGCAGTAGGCGCAAGAAATCAAATCAGACAAACATACCCAATATAATGGCGTTTAATATAATAAGAGATTTTCTAAGAAATGAAGATCACGGCGATACTAGAAAAAAATACTTTATAAAGGATTTAGATAACAGTCAAGTAAACCAAACTATGAGAGATATAAAATGGTTATTTAAAAAATATAAGGGATTAGAGGTTATTAACATAGAATATAATAACGGGAATGTGACCAAAATAAGGCTATAAAATTAATGGTGTTTTTAAATCATTAGGTATATGTTAAAATAGTGTAGTGATTTAAAAAATTATATTTATACTAAGGAGGAAATAATATGGGAAATCTAGATTTTATATATAAGCGCAAAAGTATAAGAAAATTCAAAGATGAAGTGGTACCTAAAGAAGATATTTTAAAATTATTAGATGCAGCAGTTCATGCTCCATCGCCTAAGCATCAACAAAACTGGCACTTTGTAGTACTTCAAAACAAAGAATTAATAGATAAAATGGCAGATGTAGTAACAAAAAGCCATGAACATATCGGAGCACTTGCAAAAACAGAAAAAGATCAAAAAACTCACATGAGTGTAATAAAGTACTACACTTTATTTAGAAATGCACCAGTAGTTGTTTTAGTTTATGCATGTGAATACAAAATGATAGAGTACAAAATATTAAAGGAAAATGGTGCTAGTCAAGAAGAACTTGATAGATTAACATCAGCACAATCTGGTGCCCAAGGAATAGGAGCTGCAGTAGAAAACTTCTTGTTAGGAGCATCAGCAATGGGTTACGGAGCTTGCTATATGACAGGGCCTTCTCATGCTAAGAATGAAATAGAAGAATTAATCGGTCTAAAGAAGGATGGATATGAATTAATGTCTATGATAGCTTTAGGAGTTCCTGAGGAAAATACACCTCCTCAACCAAAGCGTAAGCCATTAGAGGAAGTTGTTACGTTTATTGATTAAATTATAAAAGGATATTGCTTGAGGAGTATACTCTAGCGGTATCCTTTTTTATGTTTTTTAGTCAATATATTATAGACAATTTATTATACATAAAGTTTAGTTAGGCAAAATGTAATATATTTACAAAAAGTGGTATACTATATATAAATATTAGTTTAGCGAGATATAATAGGTTTAAATTATCGACAAATATGGGCATAATCCAGATGTACATATAATTAAGAAAAATTAAAATATAATTATTAAAAAATTAAAGTATAATTTATATATTTATATAGTTAGAAAGGAACGTTTATGTTTGGTTATGTTAAAATAAATAAAATGGATTTGACATTTAGAGAGTATGAGCATTATAGAGGATATTATTGTGGGCTTTGTAAGTACCTAAAAGACAATCACGGCGAAATATCAAGACTTTCTTTGAATTACGATATAACATTCTTGGTTATTTTGCTAACTTCCATTTACAGACCTGAGCACACAATAATAGAGGAAGGCTGTATAACAAACCCATTTAAAAAAAAGAAGAAAATAATAAATGAAATAACAGAATATGCAGCTAGTATGAATGTTTTATTAGCATATTATAAATTAGAGGATAACTTAAATGATGATAGAGGAATCAAGGATATCTTAGCGTATCATATATACAAGGGTAAATTAGAACTTGCATATGAAAAATACCCTAAAAAAGCTGAATTTATAAAGGAACAGTTAGATAAATTAAATAATTTGGAAAAAGAGAGAAATACCAATATAGATATGGTATCGAATACATTTGGCAATATTATGGGTGAGGTATTTGCCTATAAAAATGATGAATTTGAACAAAGGCTGAGAATGATAGGGTTTAATTTAGGGAAATATATATACATTCTAGATGCTTATGAAGACCTGGAAAAAGACCTTAAAAAAGGAAGATACAATCCTTTTTTAGACTATATAGATAAAAAAGAGGAACTAAAGGAAAGAGTAGATAAACTTATAAGTATCTCTCTAGGAATTGTAGGGAGGAATATAGATAATCTAAATATAAAAGTTAATACAGGGATAATAGACAATATTGTTTACTCTGGAGTGTTCCTGAGATATAAAAATATATTAGAAAAGGGATGTGAAGCTAATGTACAGTAATGCATATAACAATGATAACTTTATAAAGGCTAGAGGATTAATAGGAAACAATGAATTCAATAAGGCTTATGATTTATTAAAGTCAATTGGAGATAAGTGCGCAGAGTGGTACTATCTAACAGGGGTATCTGCGATGAATATAGGATATTACGAAGAAGGAGAAGAGTATATAAATAAAGCTAAGGATATGAAGCCTGAAAACAAAGAGTATGAAGAGGCTTTTTATAACTACAATGGTTACAGAGACAATTATAACAGTAGATCTTATAATTATAATAGAAGAAGACGTAGTGACTTAGATGGATGTTGTTGCTGTTGCTGTGATGGATTATGTTGTACAGACGATTGTTGTGGAGACTGCATGAAATTATGGTGTTTGGATTCATGCTGTGAGTGTTGTGGTGGAGACTTAGTAAGTTGTTTCTAGGTGATTGACATGAGTAAAAAAGTTGCCTATGGAGGAATTTTATTAGCAGTAAATATTATATTATTATTATTTTTGAATATAATACCTACAAATACATTGTTGATAATGGGTCTAGCGTCACTTCCGATTTCTATTGTAATAATGGAATTTGGGCCTAAAAGTGGAGTCGCATTTTATATTGCTTCTATAGTCTTAGGATTTATCGTTATGACAAACAAATCCCATTGGGTGATATATGTTTTTACATTCGGAGTTTATGGGCTTATAAAATATATAATAGAAAGAGATTTGCCTGTATATGTAGAGATTTTACTAAAGTTAGTATTTGCTAATATTGTACTGGTTTTTCTGTATTTCATACTTAAGCCTTTTTTATATATACCAGTAAAACTAGGATTGATAGCGATGTTTGAAGTTGTGTTTATTCTTTATGATTATATGTATAGTTCATTTATAGATTATTACAACAACAAGCTAAAAAATAAACTGATAAAGATAGAAAAATAAATTCTAATTAAAATTTATCTAATTAAAATTCAAAAGCACTGTTAAGACAATTTGAAGTTGTCTTTAACAGTGCTTTTTATAATGTATGGGAAATTTTTTTATTGTTCCTTTTTAACTTAGGTAAACTCAAAATATAAAATAGGTTGACGTTTTTGAGTTTTAGCTATATACTTTTTATATAAAATTTTAAGATATATAACTATCTAATTATATAATTTATAAAAAGTCAGTTATGTTAATAGCTAAAGGAAAGGTTGAAAACATGAAAAGAAAAACTAGAACAAAAAAACTTATTTTATGTTCACTATTCTCATCACTTATAGCAATAGGAGCATTTATAAAAGTCCCTATACCTGTTGTTCCATTTACACTTCAATTTTTATTTACTAATTTAGCAGGATTACTTTTAGGGAGAAAATTAGGTTCTGCTTCAGTAGGTCTATACGTAATATTAGGGTTGGTTGGATTACCAATTTTTACAGGTGGAGGGGGTATAGGATATATACTGCAGCCTACATTTGGATATTTAAGGGGGTTGATATTATACTGTTTTATACTTGCTGTACCAGGAGATATATTAATATGTTTTGTGAGTTCAATTCTTGCAAAGAGGTTATATCCTATTATAAAAGGGGAGGTATAGAAAATGTTAGAAAAATTAAAAAACTCAGTACTTAATGGATATCAAATTACAAAAGAAGATGCAATAAAATTAGTGGATGTTGATTTGGAGGATTTATGTAATGCGGCAAATGAATTGAGGAATTATTTCTGTGGTAATTCGTTTGATATATGTACGATTATTAATGGAAAGAGTGGGAGATGTTCTGAGGACTGTAAGTACTGTGCTCAATCATCACATTATAAAGTTTCAATAGAGGATTATCCATTGTTAAGTAGTGAAGAACTACTAAAAGGTGCGAAATATAATCAGGAAAAAGGTATTTTAAGGTATTCTATAGTCACATCTGGGAAGAGACTAAGTGATACTGAAGTTGATAAAATTTGTGAAAGCTATAGCCAAATTAAAGAGGAGTGTGGAATTTCCCTATGTGCCTCTCACGGATTACTTTCTTATGAGTCATTTAAAAAGTTGAAAGATGCAGGAGTTGATAGATATCACAATAACTTAGAAACCTCACGCAGAAATTTTTCTAATATTTGTACTACTCATACATATGATGATAAAATAGCTGCTATAAAAAATGCACAAAAAGCAGGGCTTACAGTTTGTAGTGGGGGTATCCTAGGTCTTGGTGAAACTATGGAAGATCGTATTGACATGGCTTTAGACATTAGAGATTTAGGTGTAAAATCTATACCTATAAATATTTTAAATCCTATACTAGGAACTCCATATGAGGGGTCAGAAATATTGTCCACAGAAGAAGTAAGAAGGGTAGTATCAATATTTAGATTTATTTTACCAGACGGTGCTATTAGACTGGCCGGTGGAAGAGGTTTAATAGAGCAAAAGGGCAAAACTACATTTACATCAGGGGCAAATGCAGCTATATCTGGGGATATGTTGACAACGGCTGGAATAAGTATACAAGATGATATGAAAATGATAGAAGAACTTGGTTTTGAGGTGAGTATGATATGACAAAAGGAATATTTATAACAGGGACAGGGACAGACATAGGCAAAACATTTGTAACAGCACTTATAGCAAAAAAACTTAATGAGAGTGGTTTAAAGACAGGTTATTATAAGGCAGCTTTAAGTGGTGCAAAGCGATCAAATAGTGAACTTGTTTTAGGAGATGCAAAGTATGTATGTGAGGTATCAGGATTAAAGTACAATCCTAAGAAGTTGGTATCTTATGCATATGAGACAGCAGTATCTCCACATTTAGCAGCTAAAATAGAAGGAAACCCTATAGAAATAGATACTGTAAAAAGAGATTTTGAAAGTCTAAAAAAAGACTTTGACTATATTACTGTTGAGGGAAGTGGTGGAATAGTCTGTCCTTTAAGATTAGATGATAAGGTTGTAATGTTATCTGATGTTATAAAGTGTTTAAATTTAGATATAATAATCGTTGCATCTGCTTCACTTGGAACTATAAATACAACTGTACTAACTGTAGAGTATGCTAAGCAGTTAGAGATTAATATAAAAGGAATTATTTTAAATGAATATGACAGAGAGAATTTTCTTCATATAGATAATAAAAAACAAGTTGAATATCTAACAGGTGTGCCAGTAGTCGCATGTGTATCACATGGAGATGAAAATTTAGATATAGATATTGAAGAACTTAAAAATTTATATAAGGGGGTTTAATTATGGATTTAGTAGAAAAAGATTTAAAATACATATGGCATCCATGTTCTCAAATGAAGGATTACGAGGAGTTACCTCCAATAATAGTAGATCGTGCAAGGGGGATATATTTATATGATACAGAAGGAAATAGATATGCTGATGTAGTTAGTTCGTGGTGGTGTAATTTATTAGGACACTGCAATGAAAGGGTTAATAATGCAGTAAAAACTCAAATAGATAAACTTGAGCATGTGATATTTGCAAATTTCTCTCATAAACCAGCAATTACTCTATGTGAAAAATTATCTAACGTGGTTCCAAAAGGACTTACTAAGTTTTTCTTTACTGACAATGGATCATCTGCAATAGAAGCGGCTATGAAGATGAGTTTTCAGTATCACTATCAAACAGGAAATCCTCAAAAGAAAAAGTTTATGGCACTTTCTGATGCATACCACGGAGAGACATTAGGTGCACTAGCTGTAGGTGGAGAAAGTATGTATTCAGAAATATATAAACCTATACTTATGGATATTATTAGAATAGATGGACCTGATTGTTATAGATGCAAATATGGAAAGTGTAGAGAAAGTTGTAGTGCGGAGTGTTTTGAACCAGTAGAAAAAGCATTTAATGATTATGGTGAGGAGGTATGTTCATTTATAATAGAACCTTTGGTACAAGGAGCAGCAGGTATGAAAATATATCCTCCAGTTTATTTAAAGAAGCTTAGAGAATGCTGTGACAATCAGAATGTACATCTTATTGCAGATGAAATAGCTGTTGGCTATGGTCGTACAGGAAAGATGTTTGCTTGTGATCATGCAGGAATATCTCCGGATATAATGTGTCTTTCAAAAGGATTAACGGGAGGGTATATGCCTATGGCACTGGCAATTACTACAGATGAGGTCTACAGTGCTTTTTATGATGATTACAATAAAGGCAAGGCGTTTATGCATAGCCATACATATTGTGGAAATCCTCTTGCATGTTCTGCGGCAATAGAGGTTTTAAATACTATGGAAGATGAAAAAATAATAGAAAAAGCCAATAAAAATTCGATCTACTTCAACGAGTTGATAAAACAAACTTTAGGTGATTATAAATTTGTAGGAGATATTAGAAATATAGGGTTAATTAACGCTATAGAACTTGTAAAAAATAGAGAAACAAAAGAAAGCTTTGATAGCAAAGATCGTATAGGATATCAAATTTACAAAGAGGCTCTAAAGATGGGAGTTGTACTTAGACCTTTGGGAGATGTCATTTATTTTAATCCACCGCTAACTATTACCAGGGAAGATATAGATTTTGTTGTTGATGTTTGTGACAAATCTATTCGAAAGATATTAGGTTAGGTACTCTTATGCAAAATCATAAAAACTCGCTATGCAACCATATTTTGTATGGAGATAGCGAGTTTTTATATAGAAAATCTTAATAATTATGTAAATCTAAATTTATAATCATTAAGATAGATCTAAAGTTATAATTATGAAGAAATTTATATTTAAATTATTTGATATTGAAATATTCCTTTTGGGAATCGTTAAGTTTATTTCCACATTTTGCACAACTATAAGATTCATTACTACTTACAAATTTCTTTGATTTTTTATCATACGTCATTTTGGTTTCATTTACTATTCCAGATACAGTCAAATCCGAACCGCAATCACTGCAGTTATTAACAATACAGATGTTTTCCAAGAGATCTGGATTTAGATCTTGGATCACAGTATTACATTTATTGCATGTAATTGAGTCTAGTAACTCCTCTGATTTTATAACGGGTTTGTTTTTATCGCTTGAATATTTGTATATCATACTCTTCATAACTTTATATCCAGACTCAAATATATTTGATTTACATTTTGGGCATATAAATTTCGGTATATACAGACTGCTATCAAGACTATTATTAGAATTATCTGGTGTACTGATATCTGATGGATTTTCAGTATTCTCACTTATTAGACCAATAAGATAATTGTAAATTTCAATATTGTTATTTGTTTTAGAAGTTGCTAATAAGTGGTCAATAATTGAAGTAAATGACTTATTCCTAGAGGGAGAAGTCAAATCCAGGAGATTATTTTCTACTATATACTTTACTATAGTTAAGTGATTGTATTTACAAGCAAAGAAAATAATCATTTCATCAAAGTTTTTTTCTCCAATTTTATCTGAGAATTCTATCCAAAGATCTGGAGACTCTAAGTATATGTTTTTACTTAATTTTTCTAGTTCATCTTCCACTAAAGTAATATCTAAATTTTTTTTATCATAGCTCATATTAACCTCCTAATCAAAAGCATCTTATAAATCGAAAATATCCACATTTGGAGATAGAGAGTATACCACATCTTTTCTCTCTACAACTATTTGAACACATTTTGATACTTTTTCATCATTGGCAATTTGGGCCAATAGTTCCTTTGTTGGGTTTATTGCCACTGGGTTTCCCACCCTTCTTAACATATTTATATCACCATTTGTATCACCATATGCAAAAGACTTTGACAGGTCTATATTGTATTTTTCAACGAAATCATCTATTGCATGATTTTTGCTTATAGAATCCCACATAGGGATTACTGTACCATTGAACATATCATCTTCAAAAACATACTTACTTCCTAAGCAATCGGATACACCGTATTTTTTTGCCATTTTCTCAACTAAAAAATCTGGACTCCCAGATATAAATATTACTTTATGGCCATTATTTAAATGCCAGTTTATTCTTGAACGAGTATACTTATAAACTCTATCGGCCTTTAACTTTATTACCTGGTTACTAGTAAAATCTATACAAGTTTTGTCTAATCCCTTTAGAGAATCAACATATAAATCGCATAATTGTAATAGATAATCATCATAGTTTCCCTGTCTTTTATCCCAGTCCATAAAAGTATCTCTAGCATTTTCAAACCAAGCTTTTTGGTCGATTATATCGTATTTTATTAGTTTCTTAAAATGTTCAACCATAAGAGAGTCTCTGTAAAGAGTACCGTCTATATCAAAAAAAGCTGCTGTAGTTCTCATAAAATCACCTCGATTAACCATTTATTCTATTATAGTACAAAACTTGCAAAAGATGTAAAGTTAAAAAATTATCTATAGAATTTTTAATCTATATTAAAAAATTCGATATAATATTATATTATTTTTAACATAATAAGTGAGTATAAACCTTGATAATAACTAGATATTCTAAAATTAATAAATTGTTATACAACAATTAGTTTATAATATAGAAGAAATTATATTCATTTTAGTGTAGACTTTATGTATAAGGGTTTTATAAGATATAGATTTGATACTATATAAAACACAAAATATGTCATGAGAAAATAGACAACAGGATTTAAGGATGTGATTTTATGGAATTTAGTTTTGCAAAAGTAACAAACTCTAGATTGATGGGGAGTATAGGTTTAGTAATAAGTTGGGTAGACAAAGAAGATACTTTTTATCAATATTTTTTATTAGATGCAGAGGGATTAGGAATAGCTGATTACGTTAGTTTGAAAAACCCAATAAGAAATAAGGCATATATGGAAGAGGAAAGGTTGATGGGTGGGTTAGGATCAGAAAAAATTAGATTAACCAAAGAAGAAGCTCTATTTTTAGTTAAATATTTTGGAAATAAAAACTTCTACTATGAAAAAGACCTTCCTGGAAATGTAGATGAGTATATGGAAATAATAAAAAATTATGAAACAGATTTAGATATATATGACTTATATCCTAAAATATGCAAAAATATTGATGAAGAAGTTGAGTTTATTAATTACATGACAATGAGATTTATAGCGTGGGATAGAGAGGGTCTTAGATACTTTTCTGAAAATGAAGAAATCTCCAATATGCATATAACCAATGTAAATGGAACTTTACTAAAAAATAAGGTTGTAGATAGAGGGAATGGAAAGTATATAAGTGAAGCTATATATGAAGATAATGATGGGTACTATACATGTAAAATAGCATTTACTATAGATAAATCCGAAAAAGGATTTAAAATAAAGTCTATGTTAGTTACAGGAAAAGAGTATATGTACGACTACGAAGTTTTTGATGAAATATCAAAACATGAATTTATAAGTATATATAGTATTTTAGATAAAAACAAAATAGATGATTTTACAAAAACATTTTATGAAGATAATCCTTTTATGTTGAGAAGTGAAATGGAAAGAGGTATATTTTTTACTAGGTTTAAATTTAACAATGATCATGTAAAAGAAAATACCTATGTCATAAACAATGATATAAAAGCTATTTACTACCAAATGGGAGAAAACTTTTTTGTAGGGACTTATAGTGAAAGAGATGAAGTATATGTAAACAAGCTATTGCAATCCAACTATTCTGATTATATAAATTTAGAGGAAAAACTATATTTTGAAGAAAATGCTTTATATGATTTTGTTGAATCAGAATCAGATGATTTTGATGACTTTTTAGATTAAATATTAGTATAAGGACTTATATGATTGATAGATTTTATAAAAATAGATTTACTAAAAATACATTTATCAAAAAAATAATTGGTTAAATAGAAAAAGGGCATTTCTAGAATAAACTAGAATGCCCTCTTTCATGTATTTATAATATTGGGGGAATATTATGAGGAATACATTAAATATTATGGACAAAGATATTTTTTTTATAACACTTTTTTAAAAAAATAATAAAAAAATTTATAAGTTATCTTTAAGTCTTTAAATACCTACATTTCTTCCTCGTCAAATTCCTCCATATTCATTGTTTGCATACCCGGCATCATCGTAGGCATACACTGCATTAGTCCAGGAAGCATAGATGGATGAACCATACCAGGATGTATCATAGGCATTCCCTGCATCATACCAGGAGGCATCATACCCGGCATCATCATAGGCATTCCCTGCATCATGCCAGGAGGCATCATACCCGGCATCATCGTAGGCATACACTGCATTAGTCCAGGAAGCATAGATGGATGAACCATACCAGGATGTATCATAGGCATTCCTTGCATCATACCAGGAGGCATCATACCCGGCATCATCATAGGCATTCCTTGCATCATGCCAGGAGGCATCATATCATCCGGCGTCATGGACATATTAGGCATACCATTAGGCATGTTCACATTAGAATCTTGCTCTGTAGCATCTAGATAATCAGAAAAACCTCCATTTTGAGTACCTTCTTGACCATTCATATTAGTCATATATCCACCAGAATTCATATAAGGATTCATATACATCATAGGATCTATATAAGGCATAGGATATATATAGTTAGAATCCACATTCTCATTTTGCATATTTGGAAACATATCGAAATTCATATTAAATTACCCCTCCTAAATTACTGAGAAAATTTATAACAAATCACTCTAATAATATATATATTAAAACAAGCGCTAATATGTGCAATTTAGATATATTAAAAAATAATATATAAATATTAGTTGCAAAAAATGGACATATGTAATATTATTATAATATAACATATGAATAGTTGTTCATATATGATTTTCAAAGTTGGGAGGATATATAAATTGAGTAATAAAAACATAGATGATATCGAAGTGAAAAATTGTGAATGCACGGATATTCATACTAATATAGTTGATAAAACTAAAGAAGAGATGCCAGAAGAGGAGATGTTATATGATTTAGCAGAGCTTTTCAAGGTGTTTGGAGATACAACAAGGATAAAAATACTTTACGCATTATTTTCAAACGAAATGTGTGTGTGTGATATAGCAAGTCTATTAAATATGACGCATTCGGCAATATCACATCAACTTAGAGTTTTGAAACAAGCTAGGTTAGTTAAATTTAGAAAAGAAGGAAAGGTTGTCTATTATTCATTGGATGATAGCCACGTAAGCCAAATATTTGACTGCGGACTACACCATATTGAGGAAATGTACAAACGTTAGGAGGGAGCATTATGGCAGGTAGCGGTTTAATTAAAAAAGAGTTGATTTTAAATGGTTTAAATTGTGCCCATTGTGCACAGGTTATAAATGAAAAAGTTTCAAAATTAGAGGGAATAGAAGAGTGTAATTTAAATTTTATAAATAAAAAGCTAACAGTAAATATAAATGAATCTAAAAACGAAGAAGAAATTATATCTACAATTATAAATATAATTGATTCTACAGAACCAGGTTTAGATATAAAAATAATATCTGATTCAGAAGATGATAAAGAAGATCACGATCATGGTCATGATCATAGTCACAATCACGATGTTAGTAAGAAGGATTTGATAAAGCTTATAATAGGAAGTATTGTTTATATATTTGGCATATATCAAATTTTTACTGGAATAGAAAGTAAATTTGCAGATTTATTGTTTATAGTTGCTTATATAGTAGTAGGTGGAGAAGTATTAACAAAGGCTGTAAAGAATATATTTAGAGGTCAAGTATTTGACGAAAACTTCCTTATGACAATAGCCACTATAGGGGCACTTGCAATAGGTGAGTTACCTGAGGCTGTGGGAGTTATGCTTTTCTACCAAATAGGTGAGTTTTTACAGGGAGTAGCAGTAGGAAAATCTAGAAAATCTATATCTGAACTTATGGATATAAGACCTGATTATGCTAACCTAAAAACAGGCTCAGAAATAAGTGTTGTTTCTCCTAAGGAAGTGTCTATAGGAGAGGTAATAGTTATAAAACCAGGAGAGAAAGTGCCTTTAGATGGAATAGTTGTTGAAGGTAATTCAATGCTAGATACCTCAGCGCTTACAGGAGAATCAGTTTTAAAGGAGATATCTGTAGGGGATGAAGTATTATCAGGATTTATAAATAAAAATGCACTGTTGAGTGTAAAAGTTACAAAAGGCTTTGGAGAGTCAACAGTATCAAAAATACTAGAACTTGTTGAAAATGCAAATAACAAAAAATCAAAAACAGAAAACTTTATAACTAAATTTTCTAAGTACTATACACCAGTTGTTGTTATAGCAGCTCTTCTTATAGCTGTTGTACCTCCTATTGTAATACCCGGAGCTTTATTTAGTGATTGGTTGTATAGGGGTCTTATATTTCTAGTAGTATCTTGCCCTTGTGCATTAGTACTTTCTATACCTCTTAGTTTCTTTAGTGGAATAGGGTTTGCATCTAAGAATGGGGTACTAATAAAAGGAAGTAACTACCTAGAAGCATTGAGAGATGTAGATACAGTTGTATTTGATAAGACAGGGACACTTACTAAAGGTGTATTTGGTGTAACTAAAGTAAATCCAGTTGGAATATCAGAAGAACAACTTATAGAATATGCTGCAATAGCTGAGGTTAACTCAAATCATCCTATAGCACAATCTATAATAAAGCATTATAACAAGAAAATAGATTTAGATAAAATAGAAAAATATGAAGAAATTGCGGCTCATGGTATTAAGGTTTTATATAATGGAGATTTTATATTAGCTGGTAACGAAAAGCTTATGAAACAAGAGAATGTATTGTTTGATAGGGCAGAAGAAATTGGTACAGTTATATATATATCAGTAAATAAAACATACAGAGGGCATATAGTAATTTCAGACGAGATAAAACCAGATAGCAAAGAAGCTATAAAATCACTTAGAAGTATAGGAATAAAGAAGGTAGTAATGCTAACAGGTGACAATGAAAAGGTAGCAAATAATGTAGCAAAGGAACTAGGAATAGATAAGGTATATTCAAACTTACTTCCAAATGAAAAAGTTGATAAAATAGAAGAGTTATATAAAGGTAGAACAGAGAAAGAGAAAATAGCATTTGTTGGTGATGGAATAAACGACGCACCAGTACTAGCTCGTGTAGATGTAGGAATTGCCATGGGTGGTTTAGGATCAGATGCAGCAATAGAAGCAGCAGATGTGGTTCTTATGACTGATGAACCGAAAATGATATCTAAGACTATGGATATAGCTAATAAGGTAAATAAGATAGTATGGCAAAATATATCATTTGCACTAGGGGTAAAAATTATAGTTATGATTTTAGGGGCTGGTGGAGTAGCTACTATGTGGGAAGCTATATTTGCCGATGTAGGTGTAGCTTTGATAGCAGTGTTAAATTCTATGAGAGTTATGAGATAATTTAGAGGGGTGGCTTAACTGCCACTCTTTTAAATTATATAAATATCCATGACTAATTTTATAATATTAGGGAAATTGTTGCTAAGACCGACATTTTTAAAAAAGTAAAAGGGCCTTGTTAAACAATTAGGTGTTGTCTATCAAGAACCCTATTTTTATTTAATAATATTGATTTTTGGAGTTTATATTACATATTTAAACACACATAAAAAGTGAGTCAAACTTCCTAACATTATAAATATATGGAAAATCTCATGGAATCCTAGAGATTTAAATTTTAAAAATGATGGTTTAGTAGCATATATTAAAGCACCTATAGTATAAAAAATTCCACCTAAAACTAATAAGCTCACCCCTTGAAGAGATAAGGATTTATATAGAGGAACAATTAAAAATATAGATGCCCACCCCATAGCTACATATATAACTGTAGAAATCCATCTAGGGCAATTAAACCAAATCAACTTAAATGATACACCAGCTACAGCAGCTGCAAATATTATACCAAACAGAACCCATCCTGTAGGACCATTCAGTGCTATTAAGCAAAATGGAGTATAAGACCCTGCTATTAAAACAAATATCATAGCGTGATCTAAACGTCTTAAATAGCTTATTACTTTATCATTAGAAACAACTAGATGATAAGTGGCAGAAGCTGAATACAAAAGAATTAAACTTACACCGAAAACTATTACAGCAGTTAGTGCTAATGCAGACGGTTGATTTAATGTTGTTTTTATAACTAGTGCTAATAAACCAATAAATGATAGTACTGCACCAGCTAAATGGGTAAACCCGTTAATGGGTTCTCTCAGATGATTGTTCAAGAAAACACCTCCTTAAAATATAGAAACAATAAATAATAGTATACAAGTTACTATTAAACATGTTTAATTTTATATATTAAAGCACTAAATTTATACATTTTATACAGTATTAAAATTAGTACTTGGTTCTAAGCTATACTACTATTATACTATATTCACGTTCATTATTAATATATAAATATATTTATATGGTATATATGATAAGTAGTTATAAAGTATATATATGAAATATATCCTTTTATTTAAAAATATATAAGTATTTTAAAATGATAAATAAAGAGAATTATTGATAAAAATGTGTAAAAAGTTGATAATTATGTGGATAAAATAACAAAGTATAGTTATATAGCAAAAAAAATAATCAACAGGTCCTGTTGATAGTGTGGATAATTTAAAATATAATCTGATTGTAAAAAAATATTTTAAAAAAGTGTTGACGATATATAAAAAACTTGATATAGTATTACTTGTCCTTGAGAAAAGGAAAAAACGAAACAACTTGAACTTTGAAAATTAAACAGTAGGTTAATTTATAGAATTGAAACAACACAAACCAAGCCAGATATTCAGATAATGATTAGTCTGAGCAAGGAAAACAAAACTTTTATTTGAGAGTTTGATCCTGGCTCAGGATGAACGCTGGCGGCGTGCCTAACACATGCAAGTCGAGCGAACCCTTCGGGGTGAGCGGCGGACGGGTGAGTAACGCGTGGGTAACCTGCCTCATACACATGGATAACATACCGAAAGGTATGCTAATACAGGATAACATATTTTTATCGCATGATAAAAATATCAAAGCTCCGGCGGT
>NZ_FQWX01000059.1 GCF_900129815.1 Asaccharospora irregularis DSM 2635 | reverse complement strand
TTCTTTCACCCAATGGGTGAAAGCTGAATTTCGAAGGAACGCATATTTATCAAGGCTTTGATTATGCTTTTTGAAGTACTGACGTAGAATCTAGGGAATAATAGAAAAAAGTGACAATAAAGTAGTAATAGAGGTTTATGCAAAGGGTGAATTGGTTAAAACTCTTGCCTGTGAGTTTAATAATAATGATAACTGGGGTATAGTAGATATCAAATAACAAAATACTGAAATGATAGACTTTTAAACCGGCAATTTTAATCAGGCAAGATTAATAATTGCCGGTTTTTGTTTTTTACGATTTGTTAGGTTAAAATATAGTATTTAATAAAGAATTTTAAACCATAAAGTCTCTTGAATAGAAATCTAACAGAGATGTGAATTTTATTATCAGGTCAAATGGAAGTGGTAAATTTATTTTGACAACAGCATTAGACTATCTATTAAATTTTTACCTTAGTGGCATAACAAAACATTTTCCGAATACCAAGGATTTATTTTGTGAAATAAATAGCCTAATCTTCATATATCGTCAAATTACTCTAACTATTTACAAAATTATCTACAAGGTATATTATATAATTATACATAGGTAAGGGGGGTTAAATCATGAAGTTTACAAATTTAGAAGGATTCAAAGTTAAAAACGAAGAAAATTCTAAGAAGCAAGAAGAAAGAACTGTTAAGGCACAGAGAAGTCAGTGTAGAACAACTCATAAAAGACAAGATTGCTAATTTATATAAAATAAACTGTTGATTTAACTTCAACAGTTTATTTTATATAATCAAATACTATATATTATGAACAGGGAAAGTTGGATACTATGGAAAAAAATTTCAGTATATACGATATTATTGAAATACCACAAAATCTTTACATAAAAAATTTGGATAATAAATATATAATTTTGGCATATGAGAAACCTAACTGGATTGTTTTAGATGGAAAAGAATTTAAGATGTTTTCTTTAATTACTAAAGAAAACAGGATAATAGATATTTTGGAGCAGTATGCAGAAAGTTATGATGAACAAGAAGGAGTAATAATAGATTGCATGCAATCGTTGCTTGAAAAAATTGAAAAAAATAAGTTTTATGAGTTTACTAATGCTATTGAAAATGAGCCAATTGAACAAATTAAGAAGACTATTCAAATACACTTAACTCATAAATGTAACATGCGTTGCATCCATTGCTATATGGCTGCAGGAAATGCAATTAATAATGAATTATCAGAAGAACAATGGATAAGTGCTATTGAGAACTTAAGCAAGGTCATCAAAAATACAGAGATTGTTTTTACTGGTGGAGAGCCTTTGATTAGAAAAGATAGCATAGGAATAATGAAATTTGCTAAAAAATATGATCACAAGGTAGTATTGTTTACTAACGGAGTTCTTATAGATAAAGAAAACATATTAGAACTTTCAGAATGTGTGGATGAGATACAAGTAAGTATGGAAGGGATAACAAGGGAATGTTATGAAAGGGTTAGAGGAAAGACTAATTATAATAGGTTTATCAACAGTCTGAATCTTATAAAAGAATATAAGATACCTCTAACATTGGCAATTACAATCATTCCAAGTAATATTGAAGATGTTGAAGAAAATTTAATAAGATTCTTAGAAGAGTTAGATTATGATAAAATAAATGTAAGAATAAATGCAAAGTTAGATAAAGAGGGTTATGCAAAAAGCCTGCCAGAAGAGTTTTTTGAAAACTCAACTTATATTGAAGAGAGTGTTACTAATATTAAGACGAAATTAGTTGAAATGGGTTATGTTGACGAGAAAAAGTATCAAAAAAACATACATTTTTACAACTGTGGTATAGGGTGCAGTATAACTATAGATTCAAACGGTGAAATATATCCTTGCAGCAAGTTAAATATCGGTAGAGGGAATATCGTTAATAAAAATATAGGTGAAATAGTATATGAGTTTAATAAACTGAATAAGGATACAGAAATTACAAATATGAAATTGTGTAAAGAATGCGAATTAAAGTATATATGCAGTGGAGGATGTAGAATTGACCATTATTTAAATAATGGATGTTATTTAAATCCAATGTGCAACAATAGTTATAAAGAGGATATTTATAGAACTCTAGTAAAAGAAAGTTTATAATATCTATGGAGGTTAATATGAGTACAAAGACTATAGATACTCACTTTGTAAAAGAAATTTATAATGATAATGAAATGATAAATTATTATACTGATATCGTTTATAATATAGGATTATTTAAATGTGAAAAAATATTATTTGATAAATACTTAAATTTTCAAGATAAAATTTTAGATATAGGCTGTGGAGCAGGAAGAACTACTATACCACTTCATAGTATAGGATACAGAGATATTGTAGGCTTAGATATAGCGGAAGAAATGATAAAAAGTGCAAAATCTTTAAATAACAATATTGAATTTGTTGTAGGGGATGCAACAAATCTTAAGTATGATAATTCAACATTTGATAAGGCTATATTTTCATTTAACGGTCTAATGCTTATTCCTAAAAGAGAGAGAAGACTGAAGGCGTTAAAAGAAATTAATAGGGTTTTAAAAAAGGGAGGATATTTTATTTTTTCAACGCCCTATTTAGATAATAAATTAGAAAGTAAGTTTTGGATTAGTGAAAAGGTTAAGTGGAAACAGGGCAATAATGATAAAAGATTATACGAATTTGGTGATTTGCTTATGGATGATCTTAATATAGAAGATATATTTATTCATATACCCAAAATATCTGAAGTTAAGGAGTGTTTAAATGAAGCAGGATTTAAAGTAATAGATTATATACCAAGAATTAATATATGTTTAGAAGACGAAGTTATCGAAGAACAGTTGGATGATGGATTATTCTGGATTGCAAAAAAGTAGAAAAAGTGGCAGAATTAGATTAGACGGTAAAGTAAAGTTTATAACATTAGTAATAGATTAAGAATTAATATACTATTATATGGATGTGATTTTTGTGGTTTATCTTGAATATAAAGGAATAAATACTAATAACCTAAAAAATATAAATATAAAAATAGAAAAGAATAAAATCATATGTATTACAGGTCCAAGCGGCAGTGGAAAATCTTCACTAGCCTTTGATACTATATATCAAATAAGCCAAAGTGAATTAAATCAATTGTATGGATATGATAACTTTCATAATGAATTTTCAATACAAGAATACAGGAATATTATTCCGTCTGTAGCACTTGAACAAAACAATTATAACAATAATCCTAGATCTACAATTGCAACTTACTATGGAATAGATAAACTATTTAGTAAAATGGTTTCTTTATATAATAATGTACCTTTCCATCGATTTAGTTTTAATAAACTGGAGTCTGCTTGCAAGAAGTGTAAAGGATTAGGATATGAGTTTAACCCAGATATAATAAAAATATTAGATTACGATTCTACAATCAAAGATATTCCTTTTATAAACTGGAGAAATAGTGAAGTTAATTATTATAAGCAATTAATTGAGCAATATTGTAATGAAATTAATATATGTATAGATAAAAAGTTCAGAGATCTAGATGATATAGAAAGGCATAATTTATTATATGGAGTATCATCTCAAAAGTATAAAATTGATTATAAGCAATCAGGTAGAAAAAGAGTAAAAACAGATTTTTATAAAGGACCTATGCTTAGACTGGGTGAAAAAATAAATAAAAATAGCCTAGAAAATAGAGAGATTGGTTTTATTAAAAAAGAAAAATGCAGTGTATGCAATGGGTATAGATTTTCAAATAAAATACTTAAGTATAAGTTATTTGGTAAAAATCTAGGTGAGATTTACACAATGGAGTTATATTTATTAAAAGAATGGCTTTTACAACATAAAAATACTTGGGAAAAAGAATTATATTGTAAAAGTAGTATTGAAATAATATTAAACTTTATTGATAAATTAACCTTTTTAAAATTAGGATATTTAAATTTGAATAGGGCAATTAGTTCCTTATCTGGCGGGGAATTACAAAGGTTGAGGTTATCAAAAATATTAAGCACACAATTTAATAATATTTTGTATGTGTTAGACGAGCCTTCTGCGGGTTTACACCCATCTGAGTACAATTCAATTGCTAAATGTATGCTTTCGGTTATAGATAAGGAAAATACAATATTATTTATAGATCATAATTCATATTTCCTAGATATAAGTGACAATATAATTGCTTTAGGGCCCAAGGCTGGAAAAGATGGTGGATTTTTAGTTGATTCTGTGCTTTATAGAAATAATTCTATAGAAACAATAGCATATAAATTTTTTCAAGCAAGATCTTATATACATATTGAAAATGAGAGATACAATAATATTGAAAGTTTAAGCATATGTATACCTATAAAAAGTATGATTGGTATTTGTGGAGTTTCAGGCTCTGGTAAGACTTCATTTGTAAAAGGTATTTTGCCCAAGTACTTAGAAAACTTAATTTATACCAATCAAAAGCCTATTAGTGGAAATGTTTACTCAGTTGTGGCTACATATACGGATATAATGTCTAATATAAAAACATTATTTTCAAAAGAAAACAATGTAGATGAAAGTATGTTTTCGTTTTATGTAAACTCAAAAGGGGCATGCAGTGCTTGTAATGGAAAAGGATATATAACATATCAGTCAAAATTTGATGACACATTTTCTTATAGATGCCCAGAATGTGAAGGAAAGAGATTTAATAATGGGGCGCTAGAATATACTTTTAAGAATCTTAATATTTATGAGTTGTTGAATAAAACTGTAGATGAGTTAATTGAAACATTTAAAGAAGTAAAAGGCAATATAATTGATACACTCATAATTATGAAAAGACTGGGATTAGGTTATATTACCCTTTTACAAGGTGTTCAGTCCTTATCTGGCGGAGAAAGCCAGAGATTAAAGTTAGTAAAGGCATTAAAAAGTAAGAGAAAAGATAGGTACATAGTTCTCGATGAACCATTTAAAGGATTAAGTTCAAATGATATAAGTAATATAATAAAGTTTTTATATGAAATAGTGGAAGGGGATTCTACTGTTATAATTGTTGAACATAATGCTTTTGCTCTTAGTCATTGTTCCTACTTAATAGAGTTTGGACCAGAAAGTGGTATATATGGTGGAAAAATAATATATAGTGGAAATAAAAATGGTATCAAAGATTGTAAAGAATCCAAAACTAGAAATTTTTTAATATAATCTAATTTATTATAATATGAGTTTTATGTTTATTTAATTGATCTCTAATAAATCATAAGTTGCTAAATACCTATTTTATGAATCTAGTAAAAGGCAAAATTAATACTACTATAAATTACAAATGAAAGGATTGATTCAGGTGGGTTTATTTGACAGATTAATCGAGAGAGGCGATGCAGTAAGGGAATTAAAAGATAAATATTCAAATTATAGTGACTATGATTTGAAGACTATTGTTCGTAGGGAAGGTTCGGCAAACAAATTATCAAGAGAAGTACATGCTGCTTTTATGGTATTGCAAGATAGAGGTTATTCACCAGACGAAATTGTGAATGGTTGATACTCGGTTATTTCATATAATAATAGCAGCATTTTTATTATAGAAAGCAGCAACTTATTATGAGTTAAAAATTTATGTTATATATGTAAAAAATAAGAAAGTTAGATTAAGCCTCGTGGAGATAATGAAGGAGAAATCCTGATAGACTGCACGAGGCTTTTTGGCATGAGGACTTACGAGGCACATTAAAATCTTTACACTCTTCATTAGACTATTTAGGTATTAAACTAATCATTTTAAAAATATAACTTGGAGTGTTATAATTAATTTATAGAATATCCTTAAAAATTAGAATAAAATGGTTAGTAGAAGAAATAAATAAGTGTAAGTTTATAGACGAAGCAATTGAGAGAGTATATAAAATAATTTCTAAGAACTATTTAAAAAAGGGGAATAGACAATGAATATAAATAAAGAGAATACACTATTAGATACTAAGCATCTATCTAATAAGTATGCGCCTAATGACTTTATTAAAACGGGTACCTTTATAGGTTATAGTCCATTTTGCCAAGATGTTATTAAGCATTTAAATAAAGAGTTAGCGGAGAAACGAGGAATCAAATATAATATTTGCACTCGTAATGGAAAGGATGAACAGGTTACTTTTACAATAGAAAGTCCTAAGAAAAGAAATCTTATTACAATACAACCTAATAGAACATTAGAATATCCTAGATTCTACGTCAGTACTTCAAAAAGCATAATCAAAGCCTTGATAAATATGCGTTCCTTCGAAATTCAGCTTTCACCCATTGGGTGAAAGAA
>NZ_FQWX01000014.1 GCF_900129815.1 Asaccharospora irregularis DSM 2635 | reverse complement strand
CTACTGAATAATTTTCATTTACGCAACCGCATTTAGAGCATGCTTTTGGAACATATGTAAGCACTGCGTTTAATACCTTAAACTCAATACCTCTTATTTTTTCAATTCCATCTCCTGTAAATACTAAATTTTTATCGCTAATTCCTAGAATATTTGATATAATATCATTTGAGCACATGTCAAACCTCCTCGTTTATTTTGTTGTCGTGACTTAATTATACAACGAGTTTGACATGTGTTCTTTATTTTTTTAAAAAATAATAGCGCTGATAGTAATTAGTCCATTTTTGTCTAACGACAATTATGGATTTTTTATTACCATCAACGCTAAATATTATACAGCCTAATTTAATTATAATTAAGTATAGATTATACTTTTTAAATATAACTATTAATAATTAAGGGTGGTCAGAGCATGAAGGTTTTAGTAGTAGAAGATAATAAGACTTTGCTAAAAAGTATGGTTAGCGAGTTAGAAAAGCACTTTGAAATTGAAAAATCAGAAGATGGAGAAGAAGCATTATATTTAATAAACCAAAACATATATGATTTAGTAGTGTTAGATTTAATGCTTCCAAATATAAGTGGGATGGAAATACTATCTAAAGTCAGAAATAACAATATTGAAACCCCTATACTTATATTAACCGCAAAAGAAACATTAGATGACAAGGTGGAGGCATTTAATATAGGAGCTAATGACTATTTAACGAAACCTTTTTATATGGAGGAGTTAGTGGCTAGATCTTATGCTATACTAAGGACTAATGGAAAAATAAAAGCTAGAAACTCTGTTAGGTTTAAAGATTTACACTTAGATATCTACGAAAGAAGGGCGTATATAAACGGTGAGGAAATCAACCTCCAAAACAAACAGTTTAACCTGTTAGAATACTTTATATTAAATAAAGGGTTTATTTTATTAAAAGAACAAATATATGATAGAATTTGGGGATTTGAATCAGATGTTAACATGGAAATAGTAGAAGTATACATAAGTAATTTAAGAAAAAAACTAGCTAAATTTGGATATGATAAATATATAAAAACTAAACGCAAGGTAGGGTATATGTTAGATGATAAATAAAAATGTATTTACTGAGACAAAAAATAGACTAATAAAAATAAATATAGCTGTTGTAGGTAGTTTTCTATTTTTATTTTCTATGTTTATATATTTATATTTCAGGGGTCTTACATACAATAGCTTAGATGTTAAAATGAATCAGGAATTAGAGAATGTTGTATTGCAACTCCAAAGTAATTCTTTTTTTAATCCAATTATTATAAAGGATCCTAAGGATATGGTATATGTATACCAAGGAGATAGGTTGAGATATTATACAGAAAATAAATATTTTGAAGAAGTTTTACCGCAAATTGATAGTGGGCAAAAAGATACTTTTTTTACATATACAAAAAATGGATATATATTTAGGGAATTTAATATAGTAGTTGGTGATTACAAAATTCAAATAATAAGAAATATAGACTCCGAAATGTCCTCTTTAAAACAGCTTGTTTTCGTCCTTATAATATCTTCGTCGGTATCCATGCTTATTACTCATTTTATAGCTGTTTATTTAAGCAGTAAATCACTAGTTCAAATAGAAACCGCCTGGAACAACCAAGCTAAATTTGTTCAAGATGCTTCTCATGAACTCAGAACACCTATATCTATAGTGTCTTCAAAGCTAGAAAGCATGTTAAAAAACCCAAATAGTACTATAAACGATGAGGTAGAAACCATAGCAGATGCAATGAAGCAAACAAGAAGGATGAAAAAAATGATAAACGATTTATTATCTCTTATGAAGGAAGATTCTATTACTAAATTAAACTTAGAAAGTGTAGATTTAGAGGAATTAATAGGAGATATATATAAAGATTATATAGATATAGCTGAGTTTCAAGAGAAAGATTTCAGGATTGAATCCAAAATAGAGAATAAAATTGTTGTAATAGATAAAAATAAACTAAGACAACTTATTGTTATACTTATGGATAATGCATTTAAATACACTTTATCAGGAGATAAAATATCAATATATTTAACAGAAAAAGATAGTGACTTAAGAGTTATTATATCAGATACAGGTATTGGAATAAAAGAGGATGATATACCATTTATATTTGATAGATTTTTTAGGAGTGATAATATAAGAAATAAAGACATAGATGGATCTGGAATAGGACTTTCAATAGCTAAAATGTTGAGTTTAAATTTAAACTTAAAAATATTAGTTAGGTCTAAATTTGGAGAAGGAACTGAAATGGAATTAGTTATACCTAGAGTAACAAGCAAAAAGGCGATTACCAGATGATTTATAGAATTAAATTTTTAAAACCACATATAGTAATTTTGTAAGGAGTAAAAAAAACTGTTTTTATAGTTAAATATTGGGTATAATTATCTTATAACATAAAAACAACACATTCTTGCAAGCTTAAAACATAAATAGACTCAAGATTATCTTACAAAGCAAGGATATTTAATGTTAATTAATAACTAGATTTAATAAAATTCATATTATAAAGTATGAGATAAAATAGGAGGGTAAAAAAATGGCTAAAGTTATAAACACATCAGAATTTAGAAGTAGTGTAGAATCAAGTAAAGGGGTAGTTGTTGTAGATTTCTTTGCAACTTGGTGTGGACCATGTAATATGTTAGCTCCTGTATTTGAAGAATTAGGGGAAGATATGAAAGATGAAGCTAGATTTTTTAAAATTGATATAGACCAAAGTTTAGAAATAGCTCAACAATTTGATGTATCTACAGTTCCAACAATGATTATATTCAAAGATGGAGAAGCTGTTGAAAGATTAGTTGGTTTTATGCCAAAAAATAAAATAGAAATGAAGGTTAAGTCACATTTATAAAAGGTGAAGATTATGAGATATGATATAGCGATAGTAGGTAGTGGGCCAGCAGGTTTATCTGCGGCGATAAATGCAAAAATAAGAAACAAAAACATAGTAGTTTTTGGAAATGAAAGTTTAAGTAATAAATTAGTAAAAGCTCCATCTGTAGATAACTATTTAGGGTTTTATGATATAAGTGGAGAAGAACTAAAAAATAAATTTAAAGAACATATAGAAAGTTTAGGAATAGAAGTAAATAATAACAAAGTAAACAACATATATGCAATGGGTGAATATTTTGCACTGATGTCAGGAAACGAAACTTATGAAGCAACTACAGTTATATTGGCAACAGGAGTGGAATATGCTAGACCTATAAAAGGAGAAGAAGAGTTTCTAGGTAAAGGTGTAGGATACTGTGCAACTTGTGATGCTCCTTTATATAGAGATAAAAAAGTAGCAGTTATAGGTTATAACAAAGAATCTGAAGAAGAGGCTAACTTCTTAAGTGAAATAGCATCTAAGACTTATTTTATACCGATGTATAAAGAAGGATTGATGAGATCTTCAAATACATTAGATGAAACTATAGAAGTTATACATGATAGACCAGTACAAATAAATGGAGATAAATTAGTAAACAAAATTTCTTTTAAAGAAAAAGAAATTAATGTAGATGGAGTATTTGTTATAAAAGATAGTGCATCTCCTAAATCTTTAGTGCCTGGGATAGAAACAGAAGGTGCTCATATTATTGTAGATATAAATATGAAAACGAATATACCTGGATGTTTTGCAGCAGGAGACTGTGTTGGAAAACCGTATTCGTATATAAAATCAGCAGGACAAGGTCAGATAGCTGCTTTAAATGCAGTGTCATATTTGGATAAACTTAAAATTCAAAATAAATTATAACTAAAAAACTCTAGGAAACCTAGAGTTTTTTAGTTATAACCTTAAATAAAAAAGATTTAAAATACTTATTATTTTTGTAAACTTATAGAAAAATGTAAAAAAAGAAGGGAGTAATAAATATGAAAATTTGTATACCAGTAGAGGAAAATAAAGGATTAGAGAGTGCGCCATTTGGGCACTTTGGATCAGCTCCAATGTTTTTGGTATGTGATTTAGAAAAAAACGAATTAACTCCATTAGATAATGGAGATTTAGGACATGAGCACGGAAAATGCCAACCTATGAAGGCATTATCTGGAAACGTGGTAGATGCTGTAATAGTTGGAGGTATAGGTCAAGGTGCTATAATTAAACTAGGAGAAATGGGAATAAAAGTTTATAGAGCAAAAGGAGAGACTATAAAGGAAAATTTAGAGTTGTTCAAGGAAGGAAAGCTTGAAGAATTTGCGTCTAACCATAGTTGCAATCATGATGATTGTGGACATCACTAAGGTATAAAATATATACAACTTAAAAATCTGTATGCGATTACTAATTAGTACTTGTGTACAGATTTTTAAGTTGTATGTAAATACTTCATAATTTATACATACTATTTTTGTATAATTTATTAGTGGTTAATCTTGGATTACAGGATAAAAAAGCTTTTATTTGAAAATACTTTAAAGGAGCGTGGTTATATGGACAGTAGTCCCTTGCATCTTATAAGAAAAATAGAATATTTTATAGAGTCCATATATAGCGCTATTAAATATATTGTTATTTAATGCTGTGGACTCTGAAAGGGGAAGATAGCATGATAAAAAGAATAATAGACATGATAAAGGAAAGTAAAATAACGGAGTTAAGTGAGTATCTTCAAAAACTCAATTCAGTAGATATTGCGAAGATTATTATGGAATTAGACGATAAATACTCTGTATTGGTATTTAGAATATTACCTAAAGATACCGCTGCTGAAGTTTTTTCGTATTTAGATAGTGAATTCCAACAGCATATAATAGAGGCTATGACTGATAGTGAAGTTGAAGAGATAATAGAAAAGTTATTTTTAGACGACACAATCGATTTTATAGAAGAATTACCTGCAAATGTTGTAAAAAAGGTACTTAGAAATGTATCTTTCCAAAAACGTCAACTTATAAATCAGTTTTTAAAATATGAAGAGAATTCAGCAGGTTCTATTATGACTATAGAATTTGTTGAGTTAAAGGAGAATATGACTGCAAAAGAGGCTATAGACTATATAAGAAAGACAGGATTTAATAAATCAATTATAGATACCTTTTTTGTAATTGGCAAGTATAGAAAACTAAAGGGTATAGTTTCTGTAAAAGATTTAATTTTGAGCCCCGAAAATTTATTAATATCAGAGATAATGAATGAGAATGTAATTTTTGTCAACGTAGGTGAAGATCAGGAGAATGTAGCATATTTATTTAAAAAATATGATTTGGTTTCAATGGCTGTGGTTGATTTTGAAGGTAGGCTGGTAGGAATAATTACAATAGATGATGTTGTAGATATAATAGAACAAGAGAATACAGAGGATTTTCAAAAGATGGCAGCTATAGAACCAAGTGAGGTTCCATACTTGAAGACACCAGTGGTATTATTAGCAAAACACAGGATAATATGGCTTTTGGTATTGATGGTATCAGCTACACTTACAGGTTCAATAATCAAAAGGTTTAATGATGTTTTACAATCAGTTGTAATACTAACTGCATTTATACCTATGCTTATGGATACAGGTGGAAATGCAGGGTCACAGTCATCAACACTTATAATAAGAGGATTAGCATTAGGAGATATAAAGACTAACGACTATTTAAAAATTGTCTGGAAGGAATTTAGAGTTAGTTTATTGGTAGCCACAGTTCTTTCTACTGTTAATTTCTTTAGAATATATATTTTAGAAAAAACGGATATAATGGTAGCATTTACTGTATGTGGAAGTTTGTTTTTTACAGTAATGATAGCAAAAATAGTCGGAGGTATTTTACCTATAATTGCTAAAAAGTTAAAATTCGATCCCGCTATAATGGCAAGTCCTTTGATTACTACTATAGTAGATTCATTTGCTTTAATTATATATTTCTATTTGGCAAGTGTATTTTTAGGGATATAATTAATGTAAGAATATTTATAGTGGGGTGATAAAATGATAAATATATTGCTTGTAGATGATGAAAAAAAGATATGTGAGTTTATAAAGGCTTGTCTTGATAAGGAAGGGTATAACTCAGATGTGGCATATGATGGTAAGAGTGCAATATCCTATTTTGAAAAAAATAACTATGATATAGTCATTTTAGATAGAATGATTCCGGATATAAGCGGAGAAAAGATATGTGAATATATAAGATCTAAATCTAATATACCTATAATAATGTTAACATCAAAAGTGGAAGATGAGGATAGGATAGAAGGATTTAAATTAGGATGTGATGATTATATATGCAAGCCTTTTAATGTAATAGAATTAGTTCTTAGGGTAAAGTCTATTTTAAAAAGAAGTAATATAAAAGGAGAAGAAGTTATAAAGTTTGGAAATTTTTTTGAACTCAGTAAAATATCACCAGAGTTAAAATTAGAGGGCAAGAATATTTATCTAACAAATACGGAGTATAAAATATTATTGACACTTGCATCAAATCCTAAAAAGGTATATTCAAGGGAAGAACTACTAGAAAACACGGTGGGAGATAGTTATGAAAAATTTGATAGGGTTATAGATAGCCATATAAAGAATTTGAGACAAAAAATAGAGATAGACTCAAGTAATCCTAAAATCATACAAACTGTGTATGGAATGGGGTATAAGTTTGGGATACAATAAAAGAGCAAAATCTATAAATATAAAAATAATAAGGTCATTTACAATCATTATTGTTTTAACCATTTTAATTATAAGAGTTTTTATAAATGTATCATTTGAGTCTGCATTTGAAAAGTACGTAGATCAAAGCAATAAATCAGAGGTCAATCACTTAGTATTTGATTTAAAGCATATATACAAAGACGGTGACTGGGATATTAGAACAATAAAGGCACTAGGAGAAGATGCTATTTCAAAAGGGATTGCACTTAAAGTATACGATAAGGATGAAAAATTAGTCTGGAGTATATTTGAAGATGAAAAAATGCTTTCAAACAATATATTAAAGAAAATAAATGATAATATGGAGAAAGTAGAAAAAGGTTGGAATGACAAGTTCAAGGAATATAAAGGGCGTATATATGATGATAATGGTAAGATTGTAGGTTATTCATATATAGGTCATTATGAATCTACTTACTATATGGAAAATGATATGGAATTTTTTAACATAATGAATAAATTTATGTTATTTATAGCACTTATAGCTATTGTAGGTATTGTAATTATTTCATTAGTAATATCTAAATCCATATCTAGCCCTATATCTAAGGTGTCAAAAATGGCTAAAGTTATAGAAAGTGGCAACTATAAGAATAAACTGGAGTATACAAGCAACATAAAAGAGGTTGATGAGCTTATATATTCTATAAATAAATTGGCCGATGCGCTTAATGATCAAGAAAAATTGAGAAAAAGGCTGACTACAGATATATCTCATGAACTCAGAACACCTCTTACAAGTATAAAAGGTCATCTGGATGTGATTATAGCTGGTATATGGGAGCCTACAAATGAGAGGCTTGTAAGTATAAGTGAAGAAGTATTGAGAATAACAAAACTAGTAAATGATCTTACAAATTTATCTAAATTAGATATTGGACAAGACAAACTAGAAATTGAAAATGTGAATCTAGCAGAATTGGTAAAAAATATAGTATATAATTATGAAATTGAAGCTTTAGATAAAAATATAAATATCGATTATGAATTAAAGGATATAGAAATATTAATCGATAAAAAGAAATTTTCTCAGGCTATTGTAAATTTGTTAACTAATGCAATAAAGTATACAACTGATGGAGGAAGCATTTATATAAAAACATATAAAGATGAAAAATATACAAATATATCTATAAGAGATACAGGTATTGGAATTCCAAAAGAAGACTTGAAGTATATTTTTGAACGTTTTTATCGAGTTGACACCTCAAGAAATTCAGAAACAGGAGGAATTGGGGTGGGTCTTACAATAGCTAAACATGTAATTGAGTTACACGGAGGATTTATAGAGGTTAATAGCGACATAGGTAAGGGTACAGAGTTTGTAATAAGAATATAAAGACATAGAAGATAAATAAATATGAACATAAAAAATAGTTATGGATAAATTTTATCCATAACTATTTTAAATTTTAGGTTAAACTTTTTTAGCGTGATCTTTTATATATATAATTTCATTTAGGATTGTATCTAATGCTTTATCTAAGTTTTTCAAATCTTTACCAGATACATTGTAATTTAAAAATAGATGCTCTACGTTATGAGTAATAGAATTTACTTTTTTAGTTACATCTAAGAAAGTGTCAAAGTTAGTACTATTTTTAGCATTTTTAAATTTTTTAATATCTTTTGTTATAAAGGACACTATTTCATGTTCGTCTGTAAATAGCCCTTGGTTAATAGGGTATGGTTTAATTCTTTGTAAAAAATAATTATCATGAGAGTTGATATTATAAGAATATGATACTTTTAAATTCTCATCTAATTCAAACTCTATAAAGTATAATAACCCTCTAACCTTTTCTATCCTCTTGGCTCCAATTTGTCTTAAGAGAATTTCAATTGAATCTCCTTGAACTGTATTTATATTCATCTAAATACATCCCCTTTCTTGTACCTTAATTATATCATAATTTTTTTTAAGTTTTATTGGAATTTTATAATTAAATAAACAGTAGATATAATAATTGATACAATCATAAGAGGGAAACCTATCTTAAAGTATTCTTTAAATGATATAGGATGACCATTTTTTTGACCTACACTAGCTAAAACTACATTTGCAGATGCTCCTATTAGTGTACCATTACCTCCAAGACAAGCTCCTAAAGAAGTTGCCCACCATAAAGGCATAACATCTATACCCTCAGCTTGCATTGTTAATATAAGAGGAATTAGTGTTGCCACAAAAGGTATATTGTCCAAGAAGGATGATATAATTGCAGATAACCATAATATGATTAAAACTGTAAGCATCATGTGACCTTTTGTTGATTCGATTAATATTGTAGCTAATCTATGAATTATACCTACTTCAACAAGTCCTCCAACCACAACAAATAAACCTATAAAGAAGAATATTGTTGACCATTCTACACTTGCTAGTATATCGTCTATGTCTTGTTTTCCTATAAAAAGCATAATAACAGCACCTGTCAATGCTACAACAGAAGACTCAAGTTTAATTGTATTATGCAGTGCAAATCCGAATAAAACAAAGAATATCATGATAACACTTTTTATAAGTAACTTTTTATCTTTTATAGCTACCTTTTCATCTAATTTTAAAATAGCATCTTGGCATTCTTTATCGACAATAAGATTTTTTTTGTATATAAATTTAAAACAGAAAATCATACTTATTAATATGACTACTACTACTGGACCTAAATTTACAACGAAATCTAAAAAACTTATATTAGCAGCACTACCTATCATTATGTTTGGTGGGTCTCCTATTAGAGTAGCTGTACCTCCGACATTTGAAGCTATAATTTGAGTGATTAAAAATGGAACTGGATTTAACCCTAGAATCTGTGTAATAACAATAGTCATAGGACCTACAAGTAAGACTGTCGTAACATTATCTAAAACAGCAGATAAAACAGCGGTTATGATGACAAAATAAATCATGATTTTCCATGGATCGCCTTTTGTTTTTTTTGCTGTCCAAATAGCTATATATTCAAATAAACCTGAGTTTTTAGCTACAGAAACGAAAATCATCATTCCGACCAAAACACCAAGTGTATTAAAATCTACATGTTGCAAACCTTCCTCTAATGTTATTATTCTAAAGATAATCATAAGTAGAGCTCCACTCAAAGCGGCAATACATCTATTTATCTTTTCTGTTATAATAGCGAGCATAACTACTAGAAATATAATTACTGCTATCAATGGTTTAATTCCCATAAAAAGTACCTCCTTTGTAATTGTAATTAGAATATAGTTAATATAGTACTTTATGATGAATAGTACTCTATAATTATATTACTTTATAATAATAGTACTTTTTAATATGTTTTTCAATATAGTATTTTTTTTAACGAGTTCATCTTAATTCGTATATATTTATAAATATTGAGGTTAGAAGGTTACAGTATTAATAACAATAAAAAACCATCACTTTAGGAAATTGTTAAAACTATAAAATCTCAAAAATAGTATTATGATTAGATATTATTACCAAAGAAAATAGTATTATGATTAGATATTATTACCAAATAAAATGAATGATAATTTTATAGAGAAATGAATGAAGATTTTATAAAAAATCCGTCATAAATTAAAAATTTGCAACGAGAATAAAAAAAGTTTCATTTACGACTTGAAATGTAGATTAAAATAGTTTATTATTATAAAATGAAATTAGGCCGACAAAATTATTCATTTCATAATAATATAGGAGGGATTTTACATGGAGATATTAAACAATATAGTTTTGAGCATTAATGATTTTATGTGGACATATATATTAATAACAATGCTTATAGTTTTAGGAGTTTATTTTACTATTAGAACTAATTTTGTACAATTCAGATATTTCGGAGAAATGTTTAGACTTTTAGGAGATGGGAATTCTAAAGAAGCAAAAAAAGAAGGAAAGATATCTTCGTTTCAAGCGTTTTGTATAAGTACTGCATCAAGAGTAGGAACGGGTAATATAGCGGGTATTGCTATGGCAGTTGTTGCTGGAGGTCCAGGATCTATATTTTGGATGTGGCTTATCGCTTTAATAGGATCTGCATCAAGCTTTGTTGAGAGTACGCTTGCACAAATCTTTAAAGTAAAAGATGGTTCTGCAAACAGAGGAGGACCTGCTTATTATATAGAAAAAGGTCTAGGCCAAAAATGGATGGGAGTTTTATTCTCAGTTCTTATAACAATATGCTTTGGATTCGTGTTTAATGCTGTGCAGGCAAATACTGTTTCAGTTGCATTTAATACTGCATTTGGTATTGATAAGATGACAATGGGAATAGTACTTGCAGTTCTAACAGGATTGGTAATATTTGGTGGTGTACACAGAGTTGCTAAGGTATCTGAAGTTATAGTTCCTATATTTGCAGGATTATATATAATTGTTGCAGTAGTAATAGTATTAATGAATATAGGTGAAATGCCAAATGTAATTAAACTGATATTTACAAATGCATTTAACTTTAGAGAAGCATCAATAGGTTCTATGGCGGGAATAATGCTTGTTGGTATAAAGAGAGGTTTATTCTCTAATGAGGCAGGTATGGGTAGTGCTCCTAATGCAGCTGCTACAGCTCACGTTTCACACCCTGTAAAACAAGGATTAATTCAGAGTTTAGGAGTATTTACTGATACTATAATAATATGTAGCTGTACAGCGTTTATGGTTCTTTTATACCCTGGATATGCTACTAGTGGTGCAATAGGAATAGAGCTAGCTCAGGAAGCTTTAAGTTCACATATAGGTTCTATAGGTTATATATTTATAGCAGTATGTATATTCCTATTCGCATTTAGTTCTATAGTTGGTAATTACTACTATGGTGAATCTAATATAGAATTTATGAGTGGAAACAAGACAATTTTAAATGTATTTAGAACAATTGTTGTTGCAATGGTTTTATTTGGATCACTTACAAAGGTTGCTATAGTTTGGGATTTGGCAGATTTATTTATGGGACTTATGGCAATTATAAATCTAGTTGCAATAGCTTTACTTGGAAAATATGCATTTATAGCTTTAAATGATTATACTAAGCAGAGAAAGAGCGGGATAAAAGATCCAGTATTTAATGCTTCTAATATAAAAGGACTAGAAAACATAGAGGAATGGAAGGACTCAGATAGTGTAGAGGAAATTTCATAGAAAAAATAAAATAGTATATAAATAAAAATAAGAAGCCTATCTTAAGTGTAAAGTTTTTAAAGTAACATTAGTATTACTTTTTAAACTTTGACTTAAGATAGGCTTTTATATACTATAGAAAACTATTTAAGACTTTAAGGCTATTAGTTTTCAAATGACTCTAGATAATCACAAAATTTTTTGAACTCATCTATATTTTTGATTTTCTGTAGGTTTCTTAAATCAATCATAATCTGGCTTGGCCTATGCATCATAAATTCCATATCATATAAATCACATTTTATAAACCCCAGTTCAAAATCGTATTTATAAGGGGTATATTTTTGAAAGTTGGATTCAAAGTATTTTATTTTTGCAAAGCATAGCCTGTGTATATAAAATAGAAGAGCTAATGTGGATTCTTTAATAGCGAATTTATGGGAAAAGTATTTTACTGTATGATATTTATCGTGTCTAAACTCCCATATTAAATCTTTATTTAATGAAAGTGAATATTTATTGATAAGTTTAAGCTTTTCATCTGAAAGCTCTTTTTCTAGTTGTAATTTCATAAGCTATCCCCCGTAAGTACTTTATTTATAGAATAATTTAGGTTAGTATATTTAAAAGAATAAAATACCTTTATCTAATTATATTTTATAATCAATCTGAAAATTAATAAAATAGATATTTGTTATACTAATCCAGCGATATATTAATAAAAACAATTAGGTACAATTTTCAAAAAGATATTGTGTTAATATGTATTATAAGTAGAAAGTATGTATATAATTAAAATAAACATATGTTCGACAGATAGGAGAATAAAAATGAATTTAAAAGCTTTAGATATATTATCAAAATACTATGGATACACAAGTTTTAGAAAGGGACAAGAAGAAATTATAAAGTCGATATTAAACAAAAAAGATGTAGTTGCAATAATGCCAACTGGCGGAGGGAAGTCTATATGCTATCAGATACCATCTCTTATGTTAGATGGATTGACAATAGTAATTTCACCGTTAATATCACTTATGAAGGATCAGGTAGATTCTTTAAATACTATGGGTATTAATGCCGTATTTATAAATAGTTCCTTAAGTTCTGAACAACTAGATAATATCCTAGTAGATATAAATAAAGATAAATATAAAATATTATATATAGCACCAGAAAGATTAGATAACTTAGAGTTTGTAAATTTAATAAAAAATAAAAGTATAAGCCAAATTGCCGTGGATGAGGCACATTGTGTTTCTCAGTGGGGGCATGATTTTAGATCTAGCTATAGAAAGATTCCTTTATTTATCAAAAGTTTAGAAAAAAAACCGATAGTTACTGCATTTACAGCAACTGCATCAGATGAAGTTAGGTATGATATAATAAATTTACTTAATTTAAGTGAACCAGAGGTTTATATAACGGGATTTGATAGAGAAAATTTATCTATGAATATAGTGAAATCTTCTTCAAAAAATAGATACTTATTAGATTATATAGAAAATCATAAAAACGAAAGTGGAATAGTATATGCTGCTACCAGAAAAGACGTAGAAAGTATATATGATGGGTTATTTAAAAAGGGTTATTCTGTCTCCAAATACCATGCAGGTCTTAGTAATGAAATAAGAAAAGAAAATCAAGAAAAATTTATAAATGATGAAATAAAAATAATGGTGGCAACAAATGCCTTCGGTATGGAATGTTGTTAATAATAAACAAAATAGAATATATAAAATAGATATGGTTATATTATATTATATATTAGTAATATGAACATGTTTAGTATTTTGTTTATAAAAAATAAATAAAAACAAAATAAACTAATAGAAAAATAAATAAAAGTGTTCTATAATTTACTTATAAACGAAATACAGAAATAGAATTAATAAAATATATCACTAAATATTGAGTCAATAGGGGAGTTTAAATGAAATTGTTATTAATAGAAAATGATAATTAAGGAGAACTAAAGAAATGCAATATATAGAAGATATAAAATTAGTAGATAGTAACAGAATGGAATGGAGATATGGTCAAAGAGAAGCTACTATTATTAAAAATGGTTTAGTTAAAAATTATAACTTTATAACATTAAGCAATTCTAATACAAATGAATTTCAAATCTCAGAGTATACAGATTTCTTTTTTCATAAAAAGAGATTAAACAATTCAATACACACAAATAAAAATAATTATGGAACTACAATAGTGCTATTTTTAAATTATATCTTTTTTGATAGAGAGGTTACATTAAATTCTATTGAAGATATAACTGTGAAGATAGGTGAAGAATTTTTAAATAAATTTTCATATGGAGATTTAAGAAAAGGTCCTACATCAAGAAGTATGGAAGTGAAAACTGATGAAGTGATAGAAAAGGCAGAGTATGCATTAACTAGTTTCTATAATTGGCTATTTTATCAACCTAATTACAAATTAAATCATATCAAAAAAAGTGACTTTAATTATGAAACTAAAATCTATAAAAATAAAAATAGAATAGACATGAGAGAAGGATTTAGGCAAGTTAAATATTTAAAATCATTGTTTACAGTAGAATACCCACATAAAGAGATAAAGAAAAAGATAGAATCACCTGACGAGTTAATGGTATATACTCTTATAGAAGTAGCGAAGCAATATGACCCAATGCTTGCATTTGGAATAGCATTACAAAGTTTTGCTGGGTTAAGATGTGGAGAGGTTTGTCAAATGAGTAGAAGTAGAATAGTAAATAGGAGACCACTTGGAGAGTCTATTAGTTTTTGTATTGATTTAACAAGAGAACATATGCTAAGAAATGATGGAGCTAGAACGGGTGAAATAAAAGTATCTAGAGTACAACTAGTGTATGAGGCATTTTTACCATATATAAATCGTTTATATACAGAACATATGAAGTTGCTACGCCAAAAAGGGTTAGATGGAGATGAATATGGAGCATTATTCTTTGGGAAGAATCGGAAGGCTTTAAAGGCTGATAGATATGCGGATAGATATAACAAACTTATAACTAGATTAATTGAAAGACTAGGATATATGGCTGATAATGGTAATATTCAAGCATCAGTTGATTTTGAAATGCTACTAGAGTCAAAGATGAATACACATGCATTAAGATATTTCTTTACTGATTATGTAGCTAGAAGAGAAGACGCACATACTTTAGCTATGTATAGAGGTGACTCTAGTTTAACAACTGCATTGACATATCTATCAAAATCGAGAGGAAGAGTAGAGTATATAAAGGAAATACAAAATAGTTTTATAGAGAGTTATGAGCAAATAACAAAAACATCATTTATAAGAGGGTGAAAAAATGATAAGAAATAAAAATGCTAAAGAAATTATACTTAATAATAACATTGATGATATAGAGGATTATTATACTGCTAAAGAATTGAAAGAAAAAGGATACACAATATTTTTTATTAATAGAATAAAGCAATATATACAATGTTACAAATATGGTAAGATTGAATATTACTTAAAATCAGACTTTGAGCAATTGCTTAAATGGGAATCAGAACTAGGATTTGTAGATGAACTTTCAAAATATTTTAAATTTACAACAACACATATAAGAAATGTTTTTAAAAAGCATGGTATTGAATCTCTATCATATGAGCAACAACCATTTACAAAGCAATTAAGATATAACTTAAAGGATTTTGAAAAAATAGAAAATATAATTCTAGACGGAGCTCCAAAGGATATTATAGATGAGAATAAGTATATTGATTTAGTTAAAACAGCAGAAATTTTAGGGGAAAGAGAAATTACGCATGAACGTCTTCCAGCGTTTGATTTTGTATATAGATATGGTAAAAAATTATATTTAAAAATAGAAGAAGTTGAAAAATACAACAAATTGAAGGAAATATCCATTCCAGTTGAGGATTTTATTAAAGATGTTGTAGATAGAGTGGACGTTCAAGAAGATGCTATTAGAGATAGGATTTTAAAGAATAATATAGAGTTGATAGAAAGACATCCATTTATGGGAAAAAGAAGGCTTATGTTAAAAAAAGATGCCCATATAATATTTGATGAATTAAATATACAAACTAGGATTAAGTCAGCAAAAAATGGTTTAGAGATTTATAGAATTCTAACAGAGAATATAAAAACAAAAGAAAAACTTGAGGATACTATGCAAATTTATGAGTTATTTGTAATTGATAGATTTAATGATATAAAATCTAAGCAATCAATTAAAGGTAAAGCTATGAGTTTTCATAGAGTTAAAGAAATATTAAATAAAACTTTAAATATGGATTTTTATAAATACAGTGAAGAGTTAGTAGAAAAAATCATAGAAAATATAATATCTAATGAAGAGTATACTCAGAATGATAAAGTTGAATTTGTTTCATTTTATAACTACTTAATAAAGTATAAATCTTTTAAAAATAGAGTTATTTATAAATTACCTAAAAATAGTTTTATAGATGAATCACAAGAAGTATTAAGTTATACTCAAGAGCAATTTTTAGAACTGTTCAGACTTTTACACACAAGTACTAGTGATAAAGAATATATAGACAGAGCTATTGAAAGCAGAGGGCAAGCTCAAGTTTGGCTATATATGTATCTACATTATGTAACCATATGGAGAAGAGGAGCTATAAGTGATATACCAAGTCCTAATCTTAATAATATTGGATTTGAGGCAGAAGAGTTATTGAAGTGGCTATCAGAAGGAAATGAATTTACTGAAGAAATGGGAATGATAATTACAGAAGATGTAAAAAGAAAAATAGATGGATACTCTATGAAATCAACTAAAAATAATGGGTATTTAGTTATGGAAGTTGGAAGGCTTACAGTTAGAAGTTTAGGGTTACTATTTGCAATTTGTGAAGCACATAGACAGATAACACATAGACTAAATAAAAAGAATCTTAAGGCAGATAGTATAATATCATCAGGATTTATAGGCAATAAAAGTTATTATGATGATTTATTTGGAAAACAAATCATTGATATACTTGGGGAAGAAAAATTTTCAAACAGAAGAGCCAATAAAAGCTATAATAACTACATTCATAATTATAGTGAAGAAAAAGGAGATAATTTTGCTACGCACATAATATCTATTTTGAGAGGTTATAGTGTTGATTCAAAGGGTATGTCAGAAACAACTACTATATATGAAACGAGGAAAGTAGATAATAGTATAGAAAATGCAGTCGCGACGTTGTTTAATAGAGGTAGCTTTGCATTTGAAAAATTTCAGGCTTTGAAGATTATAGATAATAATTTTATAGAAAATGATGACAGTACGAAAACAGAGCTTATGGATGATATATCATTGACTCCATATGAGCTTGAATATACTATGAAAAATATTTATATACAAAGAAAAAAAGTTACAGAAATGATATCGAGGATGGTCTCAACTCCAAATTTAATAAAAGAAATATTAGTTGAGTTGGCATATGGAAATACACATGGTAAGCACAATCATACTAGATGTATATTAAAAGCTATGTTGAATGTCATAGAATGTAGTAATGTAGATGATGCGATACCAAATAATTTAATAGAATTAAATGAGGGAATAAATTGTATTAATGATAACTTTGATACTTGTATAGGATGCCCTTTTATAATTGAAGAAATGTATTTTCTATATGAACTAAATGATTTAATGAATGATGCTATTAATAAATTATATTTAATAGATAATGAATATGAGCAATACATGTATAGTACATTGATTTTTAAAACATATATGCCTATTTTAAAGGAAGCACAAAATGTTTTAGGGAAAAGTAATGTTAATGTATTTGTAGATGTAGTTGGTATGAAAAATAAGATTGATAAATTAAGAGAAAGTCAGTCTATAAAATTAGATTATAAACTTATGAATTAATAGAAATTTAGCTTGATACGGGAGGGTAATATGATTGCTGTATTGAAGAACATAGGAAATACTCCAGCAAAAAAAGTAGATTTAGTTGAATTTAATTATAGAGATTACGATAAATATTTGGAGTTATGGAAAAAACATAAAAATGCTAAGATTATTCAAAATGATAGCATCAATGACTGTAATTGGACTATAATCACGGGTGATGTAAATGTTAGTAATGTAAAGTTTAAATTTAGTGAAGTAGAGTTTAAAAAACTAATAAATAAAGGAATATTCAAAGATATTAATTATGAGCAGTTTTTATTATCTATTAAGAGCTATATCTTATATATGTTAGATTTTAATACTGGACAAAGAATAGTTATTTTTGTTAATCAATTGAAAAAACTATTTAAAAATGAAGTTCTAATTAAGGATGTTTTAAATGAAGAACTAAGGAATTGTAGAAGTTTTTTATCATCATATTTTATGATTTCAGAATATTTTGCATATATTGAAATGTATTTCAATAACAGTTCAATATTAGAAGATTATGAAGATTGTTATTTAAAGTTTGCAAGTGATGAATATAGTAAAGAGAAAAGTGTAAAAAAGAAAGAAAGAAGAGCACTTCCAAGTTTTGAATCTATGTTTAAATTTAATGATATAATAGAAGATTTTATCCAAAATGCTGAGGGAATTGAAAGAGAAAGATTTTTTCCTATTATACTATGGTGGAAAATAACATCTATAATACCACTGAGAGCTCATGAAGTGGTGCTTATTCCTTTGAATTGTATTAGAAGATATGACAATAAAAATATATTTAAGTTTTATAGAAATAACTTGAAGGGTGGAATATCTAATGATATTTTCAATCATAGTTTTGAAGAGTGCTATACAGAACAAGAATTTCCAATAAGTGATGAGATTGTTCAATTGATAAATGAATATAAATCTATAGTTGATAAATATGATAAATTAGACAAATTTTATGTTGATGGTTTAGGAAAACCAATAGAAAGGAAGTTTTTATTTTCATATAGAAGTTATAAGCAGTTTAGAGATTATAAAAATACAATAAGGGATGAAAGAGAATTTTTTTCTTCAAATCTGCTTAATATTTTGAGAAAACAATTCTTAATAGAAATTGTAATTGGAAAATACAATGTAAATATAATACCCAAAACAAAAGAAATCTATGAAAGTGAAGATATAGGAAGTGTGTTTTTACAAGAAGAACAGATAGAGTATATTCAGTTAATGGATACAAGACATTTTGCAATATTAAATATGATATATATGGGATTTGAAGCATCAACTATACAAAGAGTAGTGGGTCATAAAAATATTAATACATCATTTTCATACTCAGACCATAGTGAATTATTTATAAAATGTTATACTATTTCGATGGCAAAACAAATGGCTTTAAAAAAGAATTCTAAGCAAAAAAATGAAATATTAGATATGAACTTATCTAATATTATTGATGATAAAAATGGCTCAGCAAATCAAAGGTATAAAATTATAAAAAATAAAAGAAATAAAAAAGATAAAAGAAAAATTGAATTAAGTGAGGGATATTGTACTTATGAAAAAGATGATATGATGCCATGTAAGATACTAAGAGGAAATCATAGAAGATGTCCTTATTTTATACCTAAAGAGGGGGAACTTTCAAAAATAGATAAAGAATTAAGGGAAATAGATGAAGAAATTAGCTCAGAAATAAAGACATTAAATTATCTTATGAAAAATAGAAACACATTAATTGGATATAAAGATGCGTATAAAACATCTATAAACAAAATCCATAGTAAAGCTAAGAGCAAGGCTGAGATGTTATGTGATTATGTTATTGATAATAACATAGATGTGGAGGGATAATTATGGCAGGGAGAAAAAAAAGATTCACAACTGAAATGTTAGAAAATATAGTTGACACATATTTTGATAGAAATACAGTTTTTGGTCAAGTTACAGCTACAGATATTGCAAATTTTGCAGTAAATGAACTTGGTTATGAAGATATTAGATATTTTCATTTTACAAGAAATAAGGAAATTAAAGAACTAATAGAGCAAACTAATAATATAAATCAAAGTGGAGATACAAGTAATATAAATACTTTGATTGAATTTAATTCAGATAAATTCTTAGAAACATATAAAAAAGATGAAAAGACTCAAAAGGTTGTTTTAAGACGTTTTGCAGATAGGCATAGTGAGTTAAATCAGCAAGTTTTAGAAATGAAACATAAAGAAAATCAATATAAGCTAGAAATAGAAAAACTTAAAGATGAGAATAAGAAGCTCAAAGAAAAGAGTAAAGATATAAGTGAAAAAAATAAGCAGTTATCAAAAATAAATGCGAGACTAAATAAATTTAAGGTTTTAGATGAACAAATTAAAATGAGGGAATATCTTAAATCAAACAATCTGTTAAATGGGATTGATGAGGAAAACTTAATGATAATTTTACAAAAATGTGACTTTGGATTAAGCAATGAAATAGTAGACGAAGTTTTTGATGATATAGACTATGATGCTACTGAAAATAACACATCAAATGTAAATGATACTAATAAAAATAAGATTGTCTCATTTAATGATAGAAAAATTAAAGAGGATAAAAAAATTCAAAATGCTATAGATGAATTTGATGATTTATTGTAAGTGCAAAAACCTAGTTTATTACTCATTATATATACGTAAATATAAATTTGAAGGCTAAATTAACTCTATTTAAGAACAATTGTTATATAATGCAAATTAATGGTTGATGACTTTTTTACTTTATGTTAGGTAGGTAAGTAGAGAAATTATAGAGAAATATAGGTTAAAATTTACTGTAAATACAAAATTATAAAGTTTTAATTATTATATAAAAATAAAGGGAGTAGGAGTATAGTATATGAAATATAAGATGCTTGTCATAGATGATGAAGTTAGTATTGTATCACTTTTGAAAGATTTTTTTGAACTTGAAGATTTTTTAGTTTACACAGCTTATAGTGGAGACGATACTTTAAAAAAGATAAATATAAATCCAGATATTATATTATTAGATATTAATATGCCAGGAATGGATGGAATAGAGGTATGCACTAAAATAAGAAATTATGTCAGTTGTCCTATCGTATTTTTAACAGCAAAAGTTGAAGAAAGTGATAGAATCAAAGGGCTGATGGTAGGTGGGGATGATTACATTTTAAAACCATTCAGTATAGAAGAATTAAATGCTAGGGTTAAAGCTCATTTAAGGCGTGAAGAGCGTAAAACTACAAAAGAAAAAGTGAAATTTTCAAAAGAAATAGTTATTAATTATTCTGATAGAAAAGCTTTTTGTAGAGAAAATGAAATAAATCTTACTAAAACAGAATTTGATATTCTAGAAAATTTGAGTATGAATAGTGGACGAATTTTTTCGAAAGAAGATATTTACGAAAAACTTTGGGGATTTGATAAAGAGGGTGATAGTAGCATTATAACTGAACATATTAGACGAATACGCATGAAACTTGGTAAATACACTGATGATACTATTATAGAAACAGTTTGGGGAGTAGGTTATAAATGGATTGGATAGATGAACAACTCTTAAGATTAAAAGATAAGATAAAAGCACAATCTTTAAGAAAAACAATGAGTTTATACATATTTATTGCTATTATTGCAGTTATAATTATATATATATCAACAGTAGTTTTTTGTCATGGGTGGAAAGGGTTAGTATATACAAAGTATTCTCTTGATGTAAATACCTATATACCAATAGAGGAACTTGTTGAGTTAGATACAATAGATAAAGTAATTTTATATGGTTCAGACATTATTAAAGAGCTTTCAATAGTTGTTTACTCTATCATAGCAATAATAATCACATCTAATATGTTTTATAAAAATAAAATAAAAATTCCGATAGAGATTTTAAGAGAAGAAGCCAAGCATATAAGTCGGAATGATTTAAGTTTTTCATGTATTTATAATAGTGGAGATGAGTTGGGGGAAATATGCGAAGCTTTTGATAAAATGAGAGTGCAACTTATTAATAATAATGAAAATGTATGGAATCTTATGGAGGGACAAAGACAATTAAATTCAGCTTTTGCTCATGATATTAGAACCCCTCTTACTGTTATAGGAGGCTATACAGATATGTTAGTTAAGTACTACCCACAAGGTAAGATAACAGAAGAAAAACTATTAGAAAATCTTAATTTAATACAGTCTCAATTAACCAGATTAAAGAACTTCTCAGAAACTATGAAGGATATACAGGATATTGGAGCTATAGAAGTAAAGACAAAGCTTAAAGAGTTCAATATTTTAGAAAAAAAGATAGAAGAAGTTATAAACGTAATTTCAGCTAGTAACAACATTGAAATTAATATATATAGCAAATTAAAAGAGAATAAAGGATATTTTGATGAAAGTATTATTTTACAAGTTGTAGATAATTTATTATCTAATGCTTTGTCATTTACAAAAAATAAAGTTGATATTATTTTGGAGTGGGAAAATGATGTTATATATATTTATATAAGAGATAATGGTGAAGGTTTTTCAAAGAAGGAAATATATTCAGCATCAAAGCCTTATTATAGCAGTCGAGCTGGAATAGATGGACACTTTGGTATAGGGCTTACTATATGTAAATCATTATGTGAAAAGCATGGAGGAAAATTGACTTTAAATAATAGTACAAGCGGTGGTGCTATTGTATGTGCAAGTTTTTTTAGCAACGGACAAAGTCATTGGTAATAAAAAGTCTTCACCTATATATTGCTAAATTGTAGTAGATTTTTTTAAAATGTAGATAAAAAATAGATATTTAGTAGTTAAAATTTACTTATATTAATAAATAAGAGATAGGAGAATGGTATGGATACAAATGTTATTTTAAAAGATGTAAGTAAATTTTATGGGAAAAAACGAGCATTGAATAATATCAACTTAGATATAGAAAAAGGAATGTTTGGTTTATTAGGAAGAAATGGGGCAGGAAAAACTACTTTAATGAAATCAATAGCAACATTACTTTCTTTAAGTTCAGGTGAAATTACAGTATGTGGTATAAATGTAAATGAAGCTAGTAAGATAAGAGAAATGATAGGATACCTACCTCAAGATTTTTCAATGTATAGTAATATGTCAGCTTATGAAGCTATGGACTACTTGGGTGTACTATCAGGCTTAGATAAAAAAACTAGAAAAGAAAGAATACCAGAGCTCTTGGCTAAAGTAAATTTAAATAATAATATGAAGATTAAGGTAAAAGCTATGTCAGGAGGTATGAGAAGAAGGCTTGGAATTGCACAAGCTATACTTCATAATCCTAAGGTATTAATAGTAGATGAACCTACAGCAGGATTAGACCCAGAGGAGAGAGTCCGTTTTCGTAATTTACTTTCTGAAATAGCAGAAGATAGAATCGTTATATTATCAACTCATATAGTTGGAGATATAGAATCTACTTGTGAAAATATTGCCGTAATGGATGAAGGAAAAATAATATTTAAAGGTACAGTTACAGAACTTTTAGATAAAGCTAATGGTAATATATATGAAGCTAAGATATCAAGAGTCGAAATTGAAGATATAAAAAAGAAATACATAGTTACTAATGTTCTTATGACGTCAACAGAGGCTAAAATAAGATTCATTGCTAAGAGTGAGTCTGAACTTTTTAATGGTGCTGAAACAACACTTCCAAATGTTGAAGATGCATATATGTATCTTATGCATACAAGTGGAGGTGTAAGATAATGTTTAAGACTTTGTTTTTGAAAGAATGTAAAGAAACACTAAAAAGTATTACTTATTATATATTCTTAGCTTGTATAGTTATATTTTTTATTACTCAAATGGGAAGCTTTCCAGGGATTGCAAAACCTGTACAAGGTCAAGAAAGTTATGGATTTAAACATGATGCTGGTGAAAGTGTAATAATACAATCAACCATTGATAAACTAGCTTTTGAACTAGAATCAAATTCCTTTCCAACATACCCGATAGGATTTTATAAAGAAGTAAAGCTTAGCGATGAAGATATGTCAAAAATTTATAAAATTTTTGAGAGCCTAACAGGTTTAAATAAGGAACAGTTAATAAAGCAGATTAAAGATTACAATAGTACAAAAGAAGATGTATTAGTTGATGTTGTTAAGGTAAAAGATAATATTAGTTTTCAAGAGTTTTCAAAAGAGATGGATAAAATAGATGATGTTCTTGGTGGTGGAAGTTTTTATAATTCAAAAAGATTATCTGTAAATGCAAGGGTTGAGAGAACCTATGATGATGCACTTAAAGATTATGAAAGTATTATAAATAATGATAAGATATCAAGAGCTTATGCAAGATTATTTAGTGATTATATGGGAATTGTTTTAGCAATACTTCCAATGTTTTTAGCAGTAACTAGAGTATTAAAAGATAAGAGAGCAAAGTCAGAGCAAGTTATTTTTGCTAAGAAGTGTTCCTCAACTGTAATTATATTATCAAGATATTTAGCGATTATATCTATGATAATATTACCATTAATTTTAATAAGTATTACACCAACATTACAGTCAATTTATTCAGCTAATAGTAATGAAATAAGTGCAGATTATTTTGCTTTTATAAAAGTTATATTTGGATGGCTTATGCCTACTGTATTAGTTACAGTTTCTATGGGATTTTTATTAACAGAACTTACAAATGGACCAATTGCAATTTTAGTTCAAGGTATATGGTGGTTTGTAAGTATATTATTAGGTGCTTTTAATTTAGTTGGGAATGTGGGTATGAACTTAGTTCCTAGATTTAATACATTTGGAGCTTATGATATATATAGTAGAATTTTTAATGAGCTTGTTATAAATAGAGTTTTTTATAGTGTAGTTGGAATCGTATTAATAGTGATGAACATATTCGTATATGATATAAAAAGAAAGGGGAAATTTAATTTAAATGGAAAGATACTTAAAAATAGCTAAAGTTAATTTAAAGTTTAACTTATTTCCCCATATAATTGTTGTAATTGGTTTATGTTTAATATCTCCGCTAATTATGGGCTTAAAAAATTTAGATAGTTTAAATACAGCTAAAATATTAGATATGTATATATCATTATTCGGAATGATATTATTAGTTCCACTATTCATTCCAGACCAAGATAAGGATATAAGGGATTTGGTAAAGTCTAAAAAAGAATCTATAACGATTAATTATTTAATAAGAATAGTTGAAGCAATAGTATGCCTAATAATTATAGTGTTAGGATTCTTAGTTTTTCTTAAAAAAGGAAATTGCACATTCGATTTTATGCAATATTTTTATGGGACTATATCAACTTGTATTTTCCTTGGTGGCTTAGGTATTTTAGCATACTCTATAGTTGATAATATAGCAGTAGGATATATGATTCCTGTATTATATTATATTTTATGTTACGGTGCAGGGAAAAAATATTTAGGAAACTTTTATTTGTTTTCAATGATGGAAGGAAATGTCTTAGATAAAAAATATTTATTAGTTGCAGGAGCATTAATGATAATAGTTGGGATTTCTTATAGAAGAAAAAAGTAAACTAATATACCGCAAGTGTGGTGGAATTTATAAATTCATCGCATTTGCGGTATATTTATTATGTCTAATATAATATATATATTTTTATTATAAGTGTAATTACATAAAATAACTAAACTTCATATTTTAGCTAGAATTTATTTAATTAATAAGTATTATAAATAAAGTGAATTATGATAATATAAATAGGTATAAGTTTTAAAATTAGAATATTATTATTTAAGGTAACAATAATTTGAAGGAGAGTATAAATGAACATAAAACCTTTAGACATACTATCTAAATACTATGGATATACAAGTTTTAGAAATGGTCAAGAAAGTATTATAAATTCAATAATTAATAAAAAAGATGTGCTAGCTATAATGCCAACAGGTGGAGGGAAATCAATTTGTTACCAAGTTCCAGCACTTTGTTTAGATGGTATAACTATAGTTATATCGCCACTAATATCATTAATGAAAGACCAAGTAGATGCACTTAAATCTATGGGAATAGAAGCAGAGCTTATAAATAGTTCTTTATCTAATAATGAATACAATCAAGTACTAGATAATATAGAAAATGATAGATATAAACTACTTTATGTAGCTCCAGAGAGACTTGATAGTATAGAATTTATAAATTTAATAAGAAATAAAGATATAAGTCAAGTTGCAATAGACGAAGCCCATTGTATTTCTAGTTGGGGACATGACTTTAGACCAAGTTATAAAAGGATACCACAATTTATAAAAAGATTAAATAAAAGACCTATAGTAACTGCATTTACTGCAACAGCTAGTGATGAAGTAAGATATGATATTAAGAGTATACTTGATTTACAAGAACCAGATGTTTATATCACTGGATTTGATAGGGAAAATTTATCTATAAATATAGTTAAATCTTCTTCAAAAAACAGATACTTGTTAGATTATATAGAAAACCATAAAAATGAAAGTGGAATAATATACGTAGCGACTAGAAAAGAAGTAGAAAGTATATATGAAGGATTGCTTAAGAGAAACTATTCAGTTTCTAAATATCATGCTGGATTAAATAATGAAATAAGAAAAGAAAATCAAGAAAAATTTATAAATGATGAAATAAAAATAATGGTAGCCACCAATGCATTTGGAATGGGAATTGATAAATTTAATGTTAGATGGGTCATACATTACAATATGCCTCAAAGTATAGAAAACTATTATCAAGAAATAGGTAGAGCTGGAAGAGATGGAGAGCCTAGTGAATGTGTGCTTCTATTTACACCAGGAGATGTACATACTCAAAAATATTTAGTAGAAGTAGGTATAGATAACCCAGAAAGAAAAAGAATTCAATATAAAAAACTTCAGCAAATGGTAGACTTAGTTTATAGCAATGGGTGTTATCGAAAAAGTATATTAAATTACTTTGGAGACGAGTTAGAAGATAAATGTGATAATTGCAGTAACTGCTTAAATGAAGGAGAAGTAATAGATAAAACATTAGATGCTCAGAAAGTTATATCTTGTATAGCTAGAATGAAACGAAGTTTTGGTACAACTATGATTATAGATGTTTTGAGAGGGTCTAAAAATAAAAAAGTAATAGACCAAAAATTTAATGATTTAACTACTTATGGTATTATGAAAAACTATGGGGCAGAAGATTTAAAAACTTTTATAAATACACTTGTAGCTCATGGATTTTTAGAAGTTGTTGAAAATATGGGAGTAAGAGGCAGTTATCCAACTATAAAGTTAAATGAACAATCTATGAGAGTAATAAAGAATGAAATAAAAGTTGAATTTAAAGAATCTAAAGTGACTAAGTCTAGATATGTGGAAAATGAACTATATGAAAGATTAGTAGGGATTAGAAGTGAAATAGCTAGAGAGAATCGTATAGCACCATATATGGTATTTGGAGATGCAACCCTAAGAAATATGGCTAGTACTTATGCAGTTACTAAAAATGAAATGCTAAATATATCTGGAGTAGGAGAAGTAAAGTACGAAAGATATGGTTATAAATTTGAGGAAATAATACAGAAGTATATAGAAGAAAAGAATATAAATAAAGAAGAAGTTTTGAATACTTTAGAGACTAATAAAAGAACTATTGCTAAAGATAATGAATATTTTGAAGTTACAACAGATAGCAAATTGTATGAAAGACTAAAAGATTATAGGTTGAGTGTATCTAAGTTAGAAGGTACTTTACCTTATATGGTGTTAGGAGCAAATACTTTAAAAGAAATAAGTGGTAGATATCCTTTAGAAGAAGAACAGTTAAAAGATATAGGGGGAATTGGACCTGTCAAAATAACTAAATACGGTGAGGATATTATAAATATAGTAAAAGGACACATAGAAGAAAATAATATAATACCTAAATGGGAAGAAAAGAAAAGACTTAAGCTTGTACTTGATGGAGACAGTCGAAAAACTGATGAAATAGTATTAGACTTATTAAATCAAGGCAATGATATAAAAGAAGTTTGTAATGAAACTGAGGTTTCTTTATCTACAGCACTTGGATATGTATGTGATTATATTAAAGATGGAAATGATATAAATTTCAATATTAATTTAAAAGCATTGTATAGTGAAAATGATAAAGATATGATAAAAGATGCAATAGATAAATTTGGATATGAAAAAATAGGAGCTATAAAAAAGGTTCTCCCTGATTATATTAAATATGAGAATATAAGAGCTGTAATACTAGAAGGACTGTTAAATGATAAGTAATTAAGAAATATTAATTACTTAGGAAGCCCCTATTAAATCAATATTTAGTGATATATTTTATTAATTTTATTTCTGTATTTTGTTTATAAAATTAAATAATATAAAAATTTAAGACACAACACTCGGTATGGGTATAGATAAGCCTAATATTAGATGGGTTATACACTATAATATGCCACAGAGTATAGAAAATTATTATCAAGAAATAGGTAGAGCTGGAAGAGATGGAGAGCCTAGCGAATGTGTGCTTCTATTTACACCAGGAGATGTACATACTCAAAAATACTTGGTAGAGGTAGGAATAGAAAACCCTGATAGAAAAATAGTTCAATATAAAAAACTTCAGCAAATGGTAGACTTAGTTTATAGCAATGGTTGCTATAGAAAAAGTATATTAAATTATTTTGGAGATAAACTAAAAGAAGATTGTAATAATTGTAGTAATTGCCTAAATGAAGGTGAAGTAACAGATAAAACTTTAGATGCCCAAAAGGTTATATCTTGCATAGCTAGAATGAAAAGACCTTTCGGTGTAACTATGATAATAGATGTTCTAAGAGGTTCTAAAAATAAAAAGGTAATGAGTCAGGGGTTTGACACATTGAGTACTTATGGAATTATGAAAAATTACTCATCGGAGGATTTAAAGACTTTTATAAACACGCTTGTATCGCACGGATTTTTAGAAGTAGTAGAAAATATAGGTGTTAGAGGAAGCTACCCAACTATAAAGTTAAATGAACAATCTATGAGGGTAATAAAAAATGAAATAAAAGTTGAATTTAAGGAATCTAAAGTTACTAAATCTATGTATGTAGAAAATGAATTATATGAAAGATTGGTAGAGATTAGAAGTAATATAGCAAGAGAAAATAAGATAGCTCCATATATGGTATTTGGTGATGCTACTCTTAAAAATATGGCGAGTATATATGCAACCAATAAGGATGAGATGCTTAGTGTGGCTGGGATAGGAGAAGTCAAATACGACAAGTATTGTCAACAATTTGAAGAAACTATAAAGGTGTACATAGAAGAAAAAGGTATAAATAAAAAAGAATTGCTAAAACAGTCTAAAAAGGATAACGTTAAAAATTGCTCTACAAATAAAGAATTTTTTGAGGTTAATACTAATTACGAATTATATGAGAAATTAAAGGAATACAGGTTAAAAGTCTCTAAGTTAGAAGGAGTACTCCCATATATGGTGTTAACTCTAAATACACTTAAAGAGATAAGTGGAAGGTATCCTTTAGATGAAGTTAAGCTAAAAGATATTGCAGGGATAGGTAACGTTAAAATTGATAAATATGGTGAAGATATAATAAAAATAATAAAAGAGTATGTTGAAAAAAATAATATATCTCCTGAGTGGCAAGAAAAGAAAAAGCTTAAACTTGTACTAGACGGTGATAGTAGAAAAAATGATGAAATTGCTTTGGATTTATTGAATCAAGGTAAGAGTATAAAAGAGGTTTGTGATGAGATAGAAGTTTCTACATCTACAGTGCTTGGGTATGTATATGATTATATTAAAGGTGGAAACAAAGTTCACTTTGCGATAGATTTGAAATCTTTATATAGTGAAAATGAAAAGAGTAGTATAAAAGATGCGATAAATAGATTTGGTGATGAGAAAGTAGGTGTTATAAAAAAGGCTGTTGCTGATGAAATAAAGTATGAAAGTATAAGGGCGGTAATATTAGAAAGGTATATTGGATAGTATATAAATTTATAATTTTACGTAAAAACAGCTCTATGACAAATTAATATTATCATAAAGCTGTTTTTATAAAATTTTTAAATTAGTATCTGTTGTTATGTTCAGCAGCTTCTGAATCTGCTTTAGTTTTATGAACTGTATCACGGGGATGTTCAGGTGGAGCGTAAATAGCATATAATTTAAGTGGTTTGTCCCCTGTGTTAATTACATTGTGCCATTTACCAGCTGGTATCATAATAGCGTAGTCATCGGATACTTTTCTTTGAAAATCCAAGCTATCTTCGCTATCTCCCATTTTAACAAGTCCTTGCCCATCTTCGATGCGTATAAATTGATCTCCCTCTGGATGAATTTCTAAACCTATATCATCACCGACATCGATGCTCATTAATGTAACTTGTAAATTTTCTCCTGTCCATAAAGCAGTGCGAAAAGTATCATTTTGAGTAGTAGCATCATCGATATCAATTACAAATGGATTAGGACCATAATCTTTTAATTCAGCAGCAGGTCTCTTAAATCCTGGTTTATAGATTTGTTTGTTAGCACGTGGAGTATTTTTATTTGTATTACTCATCTGTGAGTTAAGCCAAAGAAGGTACGAGTACATATTATATGTTGGTACCTCAACCCAGTAAGGGTATTGATGTGGCTTAGGAACATTGTACATATTTATCACCCCTTGTATAGACTTTATAATATTATATGGTCTATGTTCATAGAAGGTGATTAGATAATCTAACTGTATATTTAGTATTCACTCATACTAAAGTTATCATCTCCATCATCGCTAAAGCTAAATTTTTTACTATATGCATCTGTATTTTTTAGTACAAAACTCTCAATAAGTGATTTTAGCATTTGAGCTTGACCACTTAACTCTTCGCTAGATGCTGCACTTTCCTCTGCTGTTGCTGAATTTGTTTGAACTACTGATGAAACTTGTTCTACTCCCAATGAAACTTGGTTAATTGCAGTCGCTTGAGTTTCTGATGCTATGGCTATTTCATTTACCAATTGATTTGTTTGGTTCGTTGTATCAATTATCTTTTCTAAAGATTTAGCCGTATTATCTACTATTTCAGTACCATTTTCAACTGCTTTAATTGAATTTTCTATAAGTGCAGCTGTATTTTTAGCGGCCTCTGCTGATTTTGCTGCTAAGTTTCTAACTTCATCAGCGACTACTGCGAATCCTTTACCAGCAGAACCTGCTCTTGCTGCTTCTACTGCTGCATTTAATGATAATATATTGGTTTGGAATGCTATATCATCTATAGTTTTTATTATTCTGCCTATTTCACTAGATGTAAATGATATTTCTTCCATAGCCTGAACCATTTGTTTCATTTGGTCGTTTCCGTCACTAACTTGTTTAGCTGAGCTTAGTGTTAAATCATTAGCTTTTTGAGCATTTTCTGCAGTATACTGAACTTTTTGAGCTATATCAGATATAGTTGCAGTTAATTCTTGAATTGAACCTGCCTGTTCAGTTGCACCTTGGGATAGCATTTGAGCTCCACTTGATACTTGTTCAGAAGCTCCTTCAACTTCATCTGCTGCTAAATTTATTTGAGTCATGGTTTCACTTAAATCATGTGTTATTTTATTTAGAGATTTTTCTATATTTTTAAATATACCTATGTATTGTGCACTAGGTTCTACCATGAAATTACCTGATGCAACTTCTCCTAGAACATACACTGTATCATTTATAATACTTTTAATTTCTTCTCCCATTTCGCTTATAGTATTTGACAAATGACCTAATTCATCTTCAGATCCGTAATCCAAATCTATATCAAAATCACCTTTAGCCATTTTATTTGAAGCTTTTTCTAATTCTTTAATTGGATTTAATAATGACTTAGTAATAAATATACATATAAATACACCAAGTGCCATAGTTGATATACTTACTACCGTTGCTACTATTTTGGAAGTTGATACTGTTTTTATTACTTCGCTATTAAATTCTTTTCCGCGGGTTTCTGCATTTTATAAAGTTCATTCGCAATTTCTGATGCACGATTATATTCGCCCTTAGATATAGCAGTGAAGACTTCTTCGCATGAGGATTTATAGTTTTTTATTGATTCCTTAAATTCCCTAGTTAAATCAGTTTCCCCACCTAAAGATTTAGTTATCACATTTATTCTTTGATCAAGACTATCAAATGCATCTAATGCATGTTTTCTAGCTTCAACTTCATCTTTTTCAATAATAGATCTTCCTATATTTCTAGCTATTGTAACTAAGTCTCTACGAACCCCCATAGATTGATTAGTTAATTGATATGGACCTTCAAATAACTCTTGGTTTAATTGACCGGCTTTATTAAGATTAGATATTGCATAAAAGTTCCCAAATGCGGCTAGCCCTATCAATATTATAAAAGATACAGCTAGTTTTTTCCCTATTTTCCAGTTTTTCATGTGAATCTCCCTATAAATATAAGATATTACTTTTTAAGCTATAAGTTGAATTAAATTTTCAAACTATTTATATACTATAATCCTCCCTTCTTTTATAAAATCATTTGTTTTTATTTCTACTTATTGCCATCTTGAATTTTGTACGGATACTAATTTGAATACTTTACATAATTTTCCATTTTTAGAAAAAACTGCATAAACTTTATCAGTGTTGAATAATTTTTATCAAAAACTATACTTAATTTGATATTAGCCGTTTACCATGTTTTTAAGCCATTTAAATGATTTAAATCTTCTATTCATAAGAACAACTTTAATCAGTTCTTCTACCATAGCAAAAGATACTACTATATGAATAGGTAGTTTCAATACAAACGCAGCGAAAAATGCTAAAGGAATTCCTATTAACCATAAAGTTAAGGCTTGAAGGATTGAGCCGTAAGTCGCATCTCCACCACCTCTTAAAATTCCGACTATCATAACTGAGTTGTAAACTTTGACTACTAAAACTAATGAGTAAATATAAAGTATATATTCTGAACTCAATTTAACAGCATCAGATATATTAAAGAAAGAAACTACAGGTTTTGCACTTATTGCCATGAATATAGCCAATAAAATAGATATTCTTATAGAGATACTACAGATTTTTTTAGATGCTTCAATAGCCTCTTTTTCTCTATTTGCGCCTATTTCATTTCCTATTATAACTACCGATGCATTTGCAAGCCCAAATGTAACTATCATAAATAGGTTCATAACTGTACTACATATTTGTATTGATGCTGTAGCACTAGTACCGATTCTAGCGTATATGGCAGCGTAAGTTATATTACCTAATGCCCAACAAGTTTCATTTAAGAATATAGGCATGGTCACACTATATAATGTAGAAGATAGTTGCTTAGGTAAAACAAAAATATCTTTATACTTTAATTTTAAGACATCAATCTTAGAGTATACTACAGATAATACTATTAAACATTCAATAATCCTAGCTATCAGTGTAGCTATTGCTGCCCCTTTGATTCCTAGCGTAGGGAATATCCATAGACCAAATATTAAAAAGGCATTTAAAACTCCGTTAACTATAAGTCCTATAAAACTAGCCCACATAGGAAGGCGTGTATTACCGATACTTCTAAGTCCGCTTGCAAATGTAAATGTTATTGTAGTAAAAAAGTAGCTTAGAACAACTATTCTTAAGTAAGTTGCACCTATTCTTACGACTGATGGATCATTATTAAATAAAGCTATTATTTTTGATGGTATTATAAGACCTAAAGCCATAAATAATAACGTTAAAATTATATTGAAAAATAATGACTTTGATAAAACTCTTTTTATATTAGCATGATCTTTTTTACCCCAAAGTTGAGCAATAAGAACTCCAGCACCTATTGCCAATGCATTTGAAAGTAGTGAAAATAAAAAATAATATTGATTTGCTATACCAACAGATGCAAGTTCTATTTCTCCAACTTTTCCTATCATCATAGTATCTAGCATGTTAAGAGAAGATGTTATCAAGTTTTGTAATGCTATTGGTAGTGTAATTATAAATAAATATTTGTAAAATTCCTTATCCTTTTTATATTTTTCTATAGTGTTTTTTATCATTTATTACCTCCTGAATACTTATTTTTTAAATAAAAACACCCACTTGTAGGTTTTTTTCAAGTGGGTGTTCAACACTCATATAAAAGTATAGATAAAGTATATACTCTATCTATATTTTTATATAAAAATTAAATTTTAATTAAAATATCGGTTTAAAAAAATTATACCTAAAATATTATATAATCAAAAAAAAATTTAGTCAACAGTAGGTTTTATTTTAATTGATTCTTTGTATAGCACTGGATAAAAAATTTGAGGAATTGTTTTATTTTGATTAATTTCAAATAAGAGAAGGATTAGGTTATTATTGTAAAGAAATTGGGCTTTAAAGTAATAAATGCAAAAATTGATTGTATTGGGAAAATTGCTATGATATACTTAGCCTATAAAAGAAAATAAATGTTAGAGCTAGGGGCGCTAGAATTGGCTAGCTGAGAGATAAAGCCGTAAACTTACAAACCCTAACAACCTGCTCAAGGTAATGCTTGCGAAGGGAAGCTTTGATTGTAATTTAAATTATAAATAGAAATAGATAGTATTCAAGTAATTGGATACAAATATAATATTTATAAGTAGCTTACAAGTGCTTTCCTTAACATAAGGAAGGCACTTTTTTACGTATAAGGAAATTACAATATATACAACTGTGATCAAGTGATAAATAAGTTTTTATATTACCAGTAATAATTTAAAAATATAAAAGGGTAAATTTAAAAAGTTAATCATTAGCTAGTTATAAAAAATATACATAGTTATTTTAAAGCATTGATTAACAAATTTAAAATATACAAATTTGGAGGAGATAAAATGAATTATACAACACAAATGGATGCAGCTAAAAAGGGCATAATAACTAAGGAAATGGAAGTAGTTGCAAAAAAAGAACAGATAGAAGTTGAAAAATTAAGAGAATTAATAGCAAAAGGTCAAGTTGTTATTCCTGCAAATAAAAATCACAAATCTTTAAGTGCAGAAGGGGTAGGTAAAAATTTAAGAACTAAGGTAAATGTAAACTTAGGGATATCAAGAGACTGTATGGATGTAGACAAAGAAATGGAAAAAGTTAAAACAGCAATAGATATGAATATAGAAGCTATAATGGATTTAAGTAGTTATGGAAAAACTAGAGAGTTTAGAGAAAAACTAATAGATGTTTCACCAGCTATGATAGGATCAGTTCCTATATATGATGCTGTTGGATATTTAGATAAAGAATTAAAAGACATAACAGAAGAAGAGTTTTTAAATGTTATAAGACAACATGCTATAGATGGAGTTGACTTTATAACAATTCACGCAGGACTTACTAGAAGCGTTTGCAAGAAGATAAAAAATAACGATAGATTGACTCATATAGTATCAAGAGGAGGATCTTTATTATTTGCATGGATGGAGTTAAATGATAAGGAAAATCCTATATACACAAATTTCGATAAAATACTTGATATCTGTGAAGAGTATGATGTTACAGTTAGTTTAGGAGATGCATGTAGACCGGGAAGTATAGCGGACTCAACTGATGGAGTACAAATAGATGAACTTATAGTTTTAGGAGAACTTACTAAGAGAGCATGGGCTAGAAATGTTCAAGTTATGATAGAAGGTCCGGGTCATATGGCAATCGATGAAATAGAAGCAAATGTAGTGTTACAAAAGAGAATATGTCATGGAGCACCTTTTTATGTACTAGGGCCTTTAGTAACTGATATAGCACCTGGATATGATCATATAACTAGTGCAATTGGTGGGGCTCTTGCTAGTGCAAAAGGAGTAGATTTCTTATGCTATGTTACCCCAGCTGAACATTTAAGACTTCCAAACTTAGAGGATATGAAAGAGGGTATAATAGCTACTAAAATAGCTGCACATGCAGGTGATATAGCTAAGAATGTGGCAGGCGCTCGTGAGTGGGACAATAAGATGAGTAAGGCTAGAGTAGATTTGGACTGGGAAGAGCAGTTTAAACTGTGTATAGACCCTGAAAAGGCTAGAAGATATAGAGAAGAATCAAGACCAACACATGAGGATAGTTGTACTATGTGTGGAAAAATGTGTTCTATGAGAACTGTAAAAAAAATATTAAAAAATGAAGAAGTTAGTTTAATATAGACTTTTAGCATAGAAAATTAAATTTATAGGATATAGGCTACTTATCTATAAATAGTTATTAATATTTATAGGCATAAATATAAAAATAAATATAAAAATAAATATAAATTTACTATATGGTGGCTTATATCCTAAAAACTTATTTAAATGTAGAGGGGGAGGTGACAAAGTGAAGGTAAATGGTAGAGAGATAGAATTTAAGGAAAATACTACTATAATAGATTTATTAGATGAGTATGGGCTAAAAAAAGATAGGGTAGTAGTAGAAATAAATTTAAATATAATTGAAGAAAGCCAATATGATAATTATATATTAAATAAAGAAGATGTAATTGAACTTATTAGCTTTGTAGGGGGAGGCTAGAATGAAAATTTATGTAAATGAAAAACAAAACGAAATAGAAGAGGGCAAAACTGCCTATGATGTAAGGGATAGCTACAATAAGGGGCATGATATTGTGATTTTAAATGGATATCCAATCAAAGAAGATATCTTGCTAAGAGAAGATGACAGACTGACTTTAATAAAAAGGGGAGAGGTTCCATCCTTAGAAGAAATAGAAAGTTTATTAATAGCAAGACACACTCCAAATGTACATAATAAGTTAAAAAAAGGTAGAGTAGCTATATTAGGTCTTGGAGGTTTGGGTTCTAATATAGCTATATCTTTGTCAAGAATAGGAGTTTCTGAATTAATACTGGCTGATTATGATGTTGTTGAACCTTCAAATCTAAATAGACAACAGTACTTTATCGAAGATATAGGAATGCTAAAGACAGAAGCTTTAAAAAAGCATATCAAAAGAATAAATCCAATGGTTAGGATTATCTCACATAACATAATTGTAACTAAAGAAAATATGTATAAATTTAATGAAGCAGATATAATAATAGAAGCCTTTGACAATCCATCGTGTAAGGCGGAAATTTGTAATCACGTTTTAACCAAAATGAAAGATAAATATCTTATAGCCTCATCAGGAATGGCCGGATATTATGATTCTAATATAATAAAAACTAAAAAGATAAGAGATAAATTCTATATATGTGGGGATTTTGTAAACGAAGCTAAAATAGGAGAAGGACTTATGGCTCCTAGAGTAGCGATATGTGCAAATCATATGGCTAATTTAGCTGCTAAAATTCTAATTGAGAATAAATAATATAAAAAAATAGGGGGTTTTCAAAGTGGATAAGTTAATATTAGGTGGGCATGAGTTTAATAGTAGACTTTTGGTAGGTACTGGTAAGTACGGTTCAAATGAAATATTACCAAAGGTAATAGATGAAAGTGGCAGTGAGATAATTACTATGGCACTTAGAAGAGTTGATTTAGATAATGAACAGGAAAATATACTTACACATATACCTAAGAATATGACAATACTTCCAAACACATCAGGGGCAACAAATCATGAAGAGGCTGTTAGAATAGCTAGAATAGCTCGTAAAATGGGATGTGGAGATTTCATAAAAATAGAAGTTATATCAGATACAAAGTATCTATTACCAGACAATGAAGAAACTATAAAAGCTACAAAAATACTTGCAGATGAAGGGTTTATAGTCTTACCATACATGACACCAGATCTTTATGCGGGAAGAAGATTGATAGAAGCAGGTGCAGCGGCTGTTATGCCACTTGGGGCTCCAATTGGATCAAATAGAGGATTAAAAATGAAAGAAATGATAAGAATTATGATAGATGAATTAGATATACCTATAATAGTTGATGCAGGGATAGGCAAACCATCACAAGCTATGGAGGCTATGGAGATGGGAGCAGATGCAGTACTTGTTAATACGGCTATAGCATCAGCACAAGATCCAATTGCTATGGCAGGTGCGTTTAGATTGGCAGTAGAAGGTGGAAGAAAAGCATATCTTGCCCAAGCTGGAGCTGTATCAGAGTATGCAAATGCATCTTCTCCACTGACAGGATTTTTAGGTGAATTATAGGGGGGATGAAAAATGAGTTTTTATGACGTAATAGAAAGATATAGGGAATTTGATTTCGACAAATACTTTGAAAATGTTACAGACCAAGATGTACTTAGAAGTTTGTCTAAAGATAGACTTGATGATTGTGATGTACTAAACTTACTTTCAAAAACGGCAGAAAAACACTTAGAAAAAATGGCTCAAAAAGCGCACAAGTTAAGTGTTCAATACTTTGGTAAAACAGTTTGCCTATATACTCCTATGTATATAGCCAACTATTGTATAAATCAATGTGTTTATTGTAGTTACAACATAAAAAGTGGAATAAAGAGAAAAAAACTAACTATGGATGAAATAAAAAAAGAGGGAGATGCTATTTCACAAGAAGGATTTAAACATCTGCTTGTATTGACTGGGGAAAGTAGTTTTCACTCTAGCAAAGAATACATAGGTGAAGCGATTGAGATATTGAAGGATAAATTTCCATCTATAGGTATAGAAGTATATCCTATGGAGACAGAAGACTATAAATATATAGTTGAAAAGGGCGTAGAGGGATTGACTGTATACCAAGAAACTTATGATGAGGATATATACAAAAAAGTTCATATAAAAGGTCCTAAGTCAAACTACAGATTTAGATTAGATGCTCCAGAAAGAGGGGCAAAAGCTGGAATGAGGACTTTATCAATAGGAGCTCTTTTAGGACTTAACGATTTTAGGAAGGAAACATTTTTTACAATATTGCATGGGAAATATTTAAAGAAAAAGTATCCACATATTGAATTATCTTACTCTACACCAAGAATGAGACCTTTTAAGGGATGTTTTGAGGAACTTGTTGATATAAGTGATAAAAATCTAGTACAGGCTATGGTTTGCATGAGATTATTTGATCCACATGCAGCTATTAATATATCAACTAGAGAGAGTTTAGAGATGAGAAAACACATAATACCGTTGGGTGTGACTAAACTAAGTGCTGGAGTATCAACAGATGTTGGAGGGCATTCTCAAGATGAACATTCTACCTCTCAATTTGAAATAAACGATGAGAGTGGAGTAAAAGATATAGAGAAAATGCTAAAATCTATAGGATATCAGCATGTATTTAAGGATTGGGAGAGATTTTAGTGTATCTTATAACCAATAGGCATTTGTGTAGTGAAGAAAATTATATAAAAGTGATAGTAGATGCAGCAAAGAGTGGTGTGGAGAATATAATAATAAGAGAAAAAGATCTAGATGATGATTGTCTGGGAAAAGTTTATTTAGAAGTTAGGAAATCCATAGATTTAAATAATATAAAAAATATAAACTTAATTATAAACACCAACATAAATGTATTTGAAAACTTTAATTGTGATGGGATACATTTACCATTTAATAGATTCTTAGAATTACTAAAGGATGGATATAGCTTTAATAATAAAAAAATCATAGGGTTATCGCTTCATAGTCTAGATGAAATAGTTTTATTAAAGAAAATTATAGAAAATAAGGATATAGATATAGATTATATAACACTGTCACATATATATAAAACCAAGTGTAAAGAAAATTTAAAACCTAGAGGTATTACTTTACTGAAAGAAGCGAGGAAATTAACAAGATTAAAGGTGGTTGCTCTAGGTGGGATATTACCATCAAACGTAGATGAGGTTTTAAAATATTGTGATGATTTTGCTGTAATGTCTACAGTTATGATGTCTAGTAATGTAGGAAAAACTGTAGGTGAATACTTAAAAAAATAACAATGTGTATAAATATAGGGATTATAGATGAATTTATAGAAAAAATAAATTTATTTATAGTCCTTTTTGTATGAAATAAGATTATACTATCTAAAATTCTGCACATAAAATCAATATTTTAGACAGCAATATAAAATCATATTATTTATGTATTTGAAATATATGTGAAATTTCAGCATAGAGATTTACTTAAAATAGAAAATAATGATAGAATTAGTTGTAAATATAAAAATCATAGGAGACATAAAATGGGGTTAAAAGAGTTTGAATTTATAGATGAGTCAATAAATATGCTAAATGTAATGAGTCCAATTTTAGAGATAGTATCAGATCAACTTGAAGATCACTTTGAAGATATATTAGAGGAAAAAAATCAAGAATATATTAATATATCATCGAGGATAAAATCAGAATCGAGCCTAAGAGAAAAAATAATTAGAAATAGGTATATAAAAAGATATGAAGAGGCAAAGAATCTTATAGATAGATTGTCCGATCTTATAGGTGTTAGAATTGAGTGTAGGTTTATAGAGGATGAAAATAAAATATATAGACTATTAAAAAAGCACTTCAATAAAACTGATGATAAAATATATTATTATAATAAGGATAATAAGAGTATTAAATTAAAACTATCTGATAAGCAACCAAGTAAACAAAAAAATGGATTTGAGATATACAGGATAGATGGAACCTTTACATATCTCGCTAAAGAAATAAATTTTGAACTTCAAATCAAATCTCTTGTAAATGTGTTTTGGAGTGAAATAGAACATAAAATAATTTATAAAAACAATACTTATTTATTAGCAGATAATTTTCTAAGGGATATGATGGCTTCTATAAAAAATAATTTAACTATGATAGACAATCAACTTCTTAGCATATATAAGAATTTTAATACAAAATCCATGCAGGATAATCAAACAAGAAAAAAAGAAATAGAGAAGGTTTTAGCAAAAATAGCGCATGATGCTTTTTCAGCAAAAATGAGAGATAGTATAGGCTTTGTTGTAGATTTTAAAAAGCCTTGTGAAACCATAATGAGTTATTCATTCAATAAAAAAGACAATAGAAATGATTTATTTTGGGATATAATGTTTGATGAAATCGCCAAATTAAATGATATAGCAAAAAAAGATATTGAGTTTACCAAGTCTATTGAATTTGAATCTGAACCAGAGTTTAATGATTCGTTTTGCAAGAAAATAGGACAACATATAAGAAACAGATTAAACACAGAGTTTCCATGGAACTTATTTTTTAGGATATTATTTGAAATAGAACCGTATAATAATAGACAGGATTTTGAGTGTTTTATCATGTTTATAAAAGGAGAGGTATTATCCGATGAAAGTAAAAATCATATTCTAAATCAATTTAAAGTAAAAGGCGAGTATATAATAAAAGATATATATAATTGTATTTCGGAGACTATTATAGAAGTAGATAGCGTAGAAACAATGTATGATTATAATTTAGAAAAAATAAACTTTTTAGTAAGTGAGACAATATCTTATATTTGTAGAGAGTGCGATAGCTATGAACAGTATATTCTAAATAATAAGGTATTTATTAAAAAACTTAAATCTAAAATTATTCAAATCTTTGAATAAAGGAAAAGTACTTTTAAGTAAACTGTCTCAAATTATAATTTTTATACTTAAATAGAAAATTAAATTTGAGACAGTTAAGTTAATTCTTAAGTTTGATGCTTTATTATCTTAGTTTTAGAAGCATTCTATAAGATATTATGCACATTGCAACTCCCTGAAAAACGTTTGGATGTTTTGGGTTACTTTTAGATAAAACTTTTCCACATAGAAGGCCTGAAATTGTCATTACAAATGAAACTAAGCAGAATATAAAAATACTAACTAAAGTTATATTGTATTGAGAACTAAGAGCTATTGATATAGAAAAACTATCTATGCTAAGGCTTAATGAGAATAACAATATATTTAAAAAAGTAAGTTCCTTAGGAATTTCACTCTGATTTTTTTGGAAAATCATATTGAATCCGAAACCGAATATGATAGTACCAATTAGCGTATATATATAGTTATTTTTAAGCAACACATCTCCTATAAACAAACCTAAAACTATACTAATACCACAAAACAAACTTACCAAAGATGCTAATGTGAAAGTTTTTTTCAATGAAATACCAGACATACCGTATGCTACTGATACAAAAAAAGCATCTAGGGTAAAAATAAAACTTATAATAAGAGTCTGAAGTAATCCTAAGTCTGTCATAAATACACCTCCATATTATATAATATTTAAACTTGTAGTAGAGGTGATTAAAAATATTTTAACATTTGTATTATGAATGATATAATAGAAGAAATACATAAGAGGGAGATGAGATTTATGTTAATATTAACTACTGATAATGTACCAGGTAAAAAAATAACAGAGGTTTATGGGTTGGTAAAAGGAAGTACAATAAGAGCAAAACATGTTGGCAAAGATATAGGAGCTAGTTTTAAACACCTTGTTGGAGGCGAACTTACAGGATATAATGAAATGTTAACAGAGGCAAGACAAATAGCGATAGGTAGAATGGCAGATGATGCAAAGTCAAAAGGTGCAAATGCAATAATAGGATTTAGATTGACTTCAGCTGCAGTTATGCAAGGTGCGGCAGAAATGCTTGCTTATGGTACGGCTGTATTTGTTGAAGATTGTGAGTAGAATATTATTAAATAGACAATTTAAAAGTTAGATTGTGTGGTGTTGTAATAGTGATACTTATTTGTATTTTTTATTTAGCTATTATTATAGGAAGTATAGTTCTTATAGTTCTTAAAATAGTTGAAAGAAATAGAGAAAAAGAGAATGAGAAAAAAGAGTTTAAAGATTATAAAGACTATTAAATTTAAAACGTATAGTAAACACTTGTCAAAAAGTTTTATTATACGTTTTTTGTTGAAAAAATTTAGATGAATATAAAAAAATACAATAATATTATATAAACAGACAAAATTATAGTATATAATATACTTGTATAAAAAATTAGTAATAATTAATATTGACTTTAAGAGAAATTATTATGCAATTATATGTATATAAAATAGACAAAGAGGGTAGCTAAATATGAAAGATGAATACGGTAGAAAGATAAACTATCTTCGAATTTCACTTACAGATAAGTGTAACCTAAGGTGTATTTACTGTATGCCACCAGATATAGAATTTGATAAAAACTATATTAATAATGATTTAAGCGTTAATGATTATAAGTTTCTTATAAAATCAATGGCAACGCTTGGTATAACAAAAATCAAATTTACTGGTGGTGAACCGTTATTACATCCTAGTTTATGCGACCTTGTGGAATTTGCAAGCAAAGAATGTAATATAAAAAACATAGGCATAACTACAAATGGTATTGGTTTAGATGAGATTGCTTATAAATTAAAAGATAGTGGTTTAACTAGTGCAAACATTAACTTAACTTCATTAAAGGAATATAAATATAAAACAGTGACCAGAGGTGGCCTATTAAAAAATGTTCTTAAATCTATAGATGTCTGCTTGAGACTAGGGATAAAGGTAAAAATAAATTGTACATTAATAGACGGATTTAATGACGATGAAATTTATGATTTCATGGAGCTTACTAAATACTCTTCTATAGATCTAAGATTCGTGGAACTTATGCCCTTGGGGGAAGCAAAAAGAATACATAATAAAGGCTATATTAATACCAAAAATTTATTGGATAATGTAGAAGGGCTTTTTAAGTTAGGAAAGCAAGAAGATAGTTCTGCATATTATTATAAATTCAAAGGGGCTAAAGGTAGAGTAGGAGTTATATCATCCATTAGTGATCCATTTTGTGAGGATTGTAATAAGATAATAATAACAAATAGAGGAACAATAAAGTTATGCCTCAATTCGGGTGATGAAGTAGATATAAAAAGATATTTAAATAAACCACTTTTATTTAGGGAAGAAATCAAAGATATAATATTAAAAAAACCTAAAAATCATAGAATAGTCAAAAATGGAGTTAGTGGTTGTGATAAGTGTATGTATGAAATCGGAGGATAGAGTTTTATACAAAAATATGAAAGAGTAGTTCTTGTATAGTATAAGTATTTAAGAACTACTCTTTTATTATTCACAAATTCAAAAAAACAGAGAAACAAGAAAAGACAAAAATATATAAAAACAGAAATATTTTACAAAAAAATGCCATAATCATTTACAATGTGAATGATTTATGATAAGATATTATCGTTCGTAGTTCGAATTTAAATAAAGGAGAAAAAATATGAATTTTTTTAGCCCTACAAAAACACTAAAAGAAATGTTGCTATTACAGCATATAGAAGAAAACCCAAACACCACACAAAAAGGGATAGCACGAGCAGTAGGTGGAGCACCTTCTACTGTAAATGAATATATGGAAGATTTAGAAGAAAGAAACTTACTAATAAGGGATTATAAATCTGCAAAAGTAGTACATTACAATATTACTCCTAAAGGTATAAAAAGAAAAAGATATCTTTCAATCACATATTTTCATGAACTCCTAGAATTGTATAGATTAGCAGAAGAAAACATTGAAAAGTTTTTAGTAGGATTAGAAGATAAAGGATACGAAAATATCTTAATATACGGAGCCGGAGAAGTTGCACAGACAATACTAGGGATATTAAAATATAGAACAGATAAATCTTTAAAAGTAGTAGCCTTAATAGATGATGATAAGGATAGACAAAATACAGAAATGCTAGGATATAAGATAATATCTAGAGAAGAAATAAAAGACTATAAACACGATGGAATTGTCATAACAAGCTATACTTTTGAAGACGAAATAAGAAAAAAACTAGAAGAAATAGATTATCCGGGGGATAAGATAGAGAGGTTCTTTACAGAATGAAAATAGAATCAACTCCTTGGTATGCACTATTTGTGATAACAGGGCAAGAAGAAAAGACTAAGGTGGCAATAGAAGCTACATTTAAAGATATAAAAGCAATAGTTCCAACGAGAGAACTGAGAGAAAGAAAATCAGGGAAATGGGAAATTGTGAAGAGAAAACTTTTTCCAGGATATGTTCTCTTAAAAGGAGAAATATCGGTAGAAGACTATTACAAAATGAAAACGTTACCCTTAGCAACAAACTTTTTAAAAGATGAAGATGGTTTGCTAGAAATAGACAAAAGAGAATTAAGAGCTTTAAATATACTTTTACGAGAAGATGAAAATGTAGGGATATCAATAGCTTATAAGATAGATGAAAAAATAAAGATAATACAAGGTCCACTAGCAGGCTTTGAAGCAAATATAGAAAGTATAGATGCAAGAAAAGGACGAGCTAAGGTAAAAATGGACTTTTTAGGAGAAACAAGGATAGTTCAACTAGGAATAGACTTTATAGACAAAATCTAATGTAAATATTTGGTGTTTCGGCCCAAGTAGGAGCAAAGGAGGTTATAGCTAAGACTGTAGCATGATAGTTTAAGTCATGTGAATGGGCGAAGCTATGCCTTGAGGTAGGAAATTGGATTGAAGCAAACTATAAGGGATTAATATGAAAAATAATAAAGGTTTTACTTTGGTTGAACTCATAGTAGTTATAGGGATATTAGCTATATTAATAATTATTGCTGTTCCCCGTTTTAATGCTTATATAGGAAAGGTCAGGGGACAGGTTTGTGATACAAATTGTAGAGAATTAGAAAGGATGTACTATGCATATTTGATAACTGAAGGTTTAAATCATAGTGATCAAATATTTGAGGGATATATAATACAGTATGGTAAAGATATATGTCCAGAAAATAGAGATATTAGCTATAATAATGGACAAGTTAGATGTAGTGTGCATACTAATAAAGATGAACATGATGAAGGGGAAGTGCCTTATTTGTAAGTTTGATTGGATGGTTAGAGCGACGTGAGTATGGTGAAAGGATAAAGAGGCTGTAAGGTAGTAATATCAAGGGTTTCAACAGAAAACCAAAAATGTACATTTAAAAGATAGCAGCATTTAACCAATTTACATAAACCAGGAAATTAAGGTGCTGTAAACATAAGTACCTATACATTATATAGATGAAAAACACAAAAGAAACTATTTAAGAGAGGGCGAATAAGATGACTGAATTGAGAAGCATTCCATTTTCACCACCAGATATTTCAGATGAAGAGATCAATGAAGTAGTTGATACTTTAAAGTCTGGTTGGATTACAACAGGGCCTAAAACAAAATTATTCGAAAAGCAAATTGCTGAGTATTGCAATACATCAAAAGCAGTTGCTCTCAATTCAGCAACAGCTGCAATGGAGATGACTTTAAGACTTCTTGGTATTGGACCAGGTGATGAAGTCATTACTTGTGCTTATACTTATTCTGCTTCTGCAAGTGTAATCACTCATGTAGGAGCAAAGGTTGTTCTTGTCGATTCAGGAAAGGACTCTTTCCATATTGATTATGATGGGATTGCTGATGCCATTACAGAAAAGACAAAAGCCATCATTCCAGTTGATATTGCTGGCGTGATGTGTGACTATGATAGAATTTTTGAAGCTGTAGAAAGTAAGAAGCAACTATTCAATCCTTCTAATGACCTACAAAAGGCATTTGGTAGAGTTGCTGTTATTGCTGACGCAGCTCACTCAATAGGGGCTACTTATAAAGGAAAGATGAGTGGCGAAGTTGCTGACTTCACATCTTTCTCTTTTCATGCTGTAAAGAATTTAACTACAGCTGAAGGTGGTATGGTTACTTGGAGAGATATTGATGGCTTTGATAATGAAGAGATTTATAAACAGTATATGCTTCTTTCCCTTCATGGCCAATCAAAGGATGCCCTTACTAAGACTAAACTCGGTGCTTGGGAGTATGACATCGTAGCTCCAAACTATAAATGCAACATGACTGATATCATGGCATCGCTTGGACTTGCTCAGTTCAAAAGATATCCAGAGATTCTTGGTAGAAGAAAAGAAATCATTGAAAAGTATGATGCTTTATTGAGCCAACTAGAAGTAACATCTATGAAGCACTATGATGAGACCTATCAATCTTGTGGTCATCTATACTTGTTAAGACTTAATGGGGAAGATGAAGCTTTTAGAAACGATGTTATTACGAAGATGGCTGAGAAAGGTGTATCAAGTAATGTGCATTACAAGCCGCTTCCAATGCATTCAGCATATAAGAACTTAGGGTTTAAAATGGAAGATTATCCGAATGCATTTGATATGTATAAAAATGAGATTACATTGCCACTTCATACTTTGTTGACAGATGAAGATATTGAGTATGTGGTGGAGAGTTTGAGAGATATATATAAAGACTGATATTACTTTTGAAGGAAGTGAAATGATGAATATAAGTACATTAAAAGATGATTTAATTGAATTAAATGATTTTGGAATACTATCACACAATCAAAGAGTTCAATTAATAGTAAAAAGGTTAATTGAACTTATTATATCGTGTATATGCTTGCTATTTTTAGTTCCCTTTTTTATTTTAATTTCTATCAGCATAAAAATTGACTCTAAAGGACCGATTATGTTTACACAGATTAGAAGAGGTAAAAATGGTGTAGACTTTAAAACTTATAAATTTAGGACTATGCATGTTGATTCATCAGTTGGGAACTTAAAGTCACCCGAAAAAGGAGACAGAAGAGTAACGAGAGTTGGATGGATATTGAGAAAAACTAGCTTAGATGAAACCCCTCAACTAATTAATGTATTACTTGGCGATATGAGCATAGTAGGACCTAGAGCTGTTCCAAGTAAAGAAATTGATTTGAGATTAGAGAAGTTAAATAATGAATATCCAGAAAATGAGTTGATTCACCAGCAATATATGAAAATAAGAGAATTGGTTAGACCAGGAATAACCGGGATGGCGCAAGCATATGGAAGAAGTAGTTTGAACACTTTACAGGCTACTAGATACGATGCGTATTATGTGCAAAATTTCTCTTTATTATTGGACATTAAAGTGATACTAAAAACAATTCATACTGTCTTGTTTCAAAAAGGAGTAAATTAGTCAGACATCAGAATATCAATCGTTAAACTGAATTTATGGAGGAACATGAAATGAAAAAGTGTCTTTTTGTTAGTTATGGTGGTGGTCATGTTAATACAATAATTCCAATTATAAAGGAGTTATATAAGTTTGATGATATCGAGGTAGTTTCAATCGGGATTAATTTAGCTGCTGAAACCTTGAGAAAGAATAGAATTCCATGTAAAACCTTATCATCATATATGTCAAAAGAAGTATTGCAAGTTGGTGCTCCTTTAGCAGAACAATTTCATAACTTCGATTCAAATGTCAGCTTTGCAGATTCAATTGCATATTATGGATTTTCAATGAGGGATCTAATAAATGAAAAAGGAAATGAAGTTGCAAGAAAAGTTTTCGAGGTTTACGATAGGAGATTATTTCTTCCAATAAATGCAATGAAAGAAATACTACAAAAAGAAAAACCTGATGTAGTAGTTGCTACTACAATGCATAGGTTTGAAGCTGCTTCACTTATCGCTGCATGTGAATTAGGAATTCCTAGTTTAAGAGTGGAAGATTTATTGGGAAATATCAACAAACCATTTCCTGATAAAATTCATGTAGATACTGCTGATGAAAGAGATCAATATATTGCAAAAGGATTCAAAAAGGAGAGTATCATTCTTAAGTCTCAAATCGATGATCCTGATATTCAAGAGGTGGCTAATGAAGTTTATGAAAAATACTGCAAGCTACAACCAACAAAGTTTGCGGTTTTGTGTAAGTACACAAAAAACAATATAGCAAATAGAGGAATTAATCCAGATTCAGTTATTGTAACAGGACAACCTGCTTTTGATAAATTATTGGAATTTAAGAACTTGAATAAAATGGAAATGTGTAAAAAATTAGGCATTGACTCGAGTAAAACAATAGTTTCTCTTATGTCACAACCTATTGATAGCAGAGAAAATGTTTTAAAAGCATTAATACACGCTATGAAAGAGCATGAAAATAAACAATTAATTATAAAGTTACACCCAAATGAAGATGGAAAAATTCAACAAGTAATGCTTGACGAAATGGGTTATAAAGCAATCATAGTAAAAGATATTGAGGCTCCTAAAATTATTGAGCTTTCAGATTTGGTGATTACTGTTTCATCTACTACAGGACTCGAAGCTGTAGTTATGGATAAGCCGTTAATATCAATAAACTTGACAGGTGAACCCGATTTTATACCTTATAATGATATGGGTATCGGTTTAGGAGTTTATGATAAAGAAGAGTTATCTAAAACAATTAGTTTAATATTTGAAGACTCAGAAGTAGTTGAAAAGTTAAAAGAAGCAAGGCAAGAATTTGCCACTGATGGAAAAGCCGCATCGCGAGTAGCAGAGCTTATTATTGAGATGCTAAGAGTTGAAAAATAAAAACTTGGATCATAAGTAGGACTTTCTAGAAAAATCGAATGCAATTATTAGAAAACTATCTATGAAAAATATTATATGGAGTTACTTTTGTGAGGTGAAATTATTGAAGATTATTGCAGTCATTCAAGCGAGAATGGGTTCGACTAGGTTGCCGGGAAAAGTCTTAAAAAGATTAAGTGATAAGACGGTAATTGAGCACATAGTAGAAAGATTAAAAAAATGTAATGATTTAGACGAAGTTATTGTTGCAACATCCTTATCTGCAGAGAATAAAGAATTAATAAATCTATTGTCTAAAAATAATATTAAAATGTTTCTTGGAAGTGAAGAAGATGTTTTGGATCGGTTTGTTAATACTGGGCAATATTATGATGCTGATATTTTAGTTAGAGTAACTGGAGACAATCCGTTAACATGTCCGGTTTGTATTGACAAGATGATAGAATCTCATTTAAGTAAGAAAGCACATTATACAACTATGAATAATTTGCCTCTAGGGGTTGGCAGCGAAATTGTTAATATGGGTACTTTAATCGGTATTAAAAAGAGAAAATTGGAATGTTATCATAAAGAGCATGTTACCTTGTATATTAGAGAAAATAATATGGAATTTGATACTAACCTGATTGAAGCTCCAATAGGATATAATAGTCCAGAATTAAGGTTGACAGTTGATACTATTGAAGATTTTGAATTAATTCAAAACATATACCGGGTATTGTACAGAAACAATGAAATAATTAACATTCCAGAAGTTATAGAGTATCTTAAAGACAATCATGAAATTCTAAATATAAACAGAAATGTTAAGCAAAAGGGGAGATAATCCCGTGAAAAAAAAACTTGCGTTTAGGTTTGATGGAAACAATTTAATGGGAATGGGTCATGTGTTTAGGTGTCTTAATCTAATTCGTGAATTAGAGATTAGTGATATTCAAGTTATTGTGATTACAAAAGAATACAATGATACTGTGTGCATTTTAGAAAAAGAAAAATTGAACTTCTACAAAATTGATAATAATTTATCTGTTAATGAAGAAGCAGTTCTTGTGACTAAAATATGCAAAATGAATTCTATAGATGTCTTAGTTATTGACAAATTAAACTCTGAGTATCATTATATGAAGAAATTGAAAGATAAAATTGGGACAATTATTGCACTTGATGACATCGGAGAAGGCTCAGTCTATGTAGATGTGCTTATTAATGCAATTCTTCCAACGAAGAATACGGTAAATCAATCAAAGTTATATAGTGGAAATGACTTCATTATATTAAATAAATCTTTTAGAGACTATATTAGGAGAAACAAAAAAATAAACAATAGAATACAAAGTGTATTGTTATCTTTCGGTGGAAGCGATCCAAAGAATGTAACTATGAGAGTTATCAATGAACTAAAAGACATAGAGGACATTTTTATAAATATTGTTGTAGGACCCGCTTACAAGAATAGTGAAAAGCTTAAAGATGTTACCAGCAGATTACTCAATTGCAAGTTAATATTCAATGCAAGCAATATGGCTGAGCTACTATTTAATAGTGACCTGTGTTTTATTTCAGGTGGAGTAACATTATATGAAGCAGCTACACTAGGAACTCCGGCTGTTGTTATTTCTCAAGTAGAACATCAGTTGAAAACTGCAGAAAGATTTGAAGACTCAGATGTAGCAATAAACATAGGAATCATTGATGATTTAAAAGAGGGGCAGATTAGAGATGTCTTTAACCAAATGAATAATGATGTTTCACTTAGACAAAGGTTATGTGCTAATGGGAGAAGATACGTTGATGGCATGGGCTTAGAAAGAGTTAAGGATATAATTATTGACGTATTAAACAATCAATATAATAAGATTTCTAAAGAAAATAAAAATTACCTGTTTGAGAAAGGGGATTAAGATGAATAAAATGTTGATCGGTGGTAAAAAAGTAGATAAAGATTCACCAGTGCTTATTATTGCTGAAGCAGGGATTAATCATGACGGTGATTATAATCAGGCATTGAAGCTCATAGATGTAGCTTCAGAGGCAGGTGCAGATGTTGTCAAATTTCAACTCTTCAAAGCTGATAAAATGTATACAAAAAATGCGGGGAAATATATTACAGCCAGTGGTAAAAACGAAGAAATAGTTGAATTGTTAAAAAGTGTAGAATTGCCTTTTGAGTGGATACCAAAATTAATTGATTATTGCAAACTCAAAAATATTGGTTTTTTATGTACGGTTTGTGATGAATATTCAGGAGATGTTTTAACGGATTATCATGTTGATTCGTTCAAGATGGCCTCTTATGCTATAACACATATCCCATTATTAAAGTATGTAGCAAAAAAACAGAAAACGATGGTTTTTTCAACCGCAGGGGCAAATTTATCTGATATTGAGGAAGCAATTAGAACAATTAAAAATGAGGGGAATGAAAAAATTGCATTATTACACTGTGTAGCTAAATATCCAGCGCCATTAGAGACATGTAATATGAACGTATTGGATACTTTTAAGTTTGCTTTCCCAGACTTAATAATTGGTTATTCAGATCATACTGAAGATCCTATAAAAGCTCCAGTTACTGCAGTTTATAAAGGAGCAAAGATAATAGAAAAGCATTTTACGATAGATAAAAATTTACCTGGAGCTGATCATAGTTTTGCCGTTGACCCTATTGGGTTAAGAGAAATGGTAAGAGCAATTAGAGATACAGAAATTAAAATAAAAAACAAAGAAGAAGTAGAAATTGACCCATTGATTTTTGGAACATCTGAAAAGAAAATGCAAGAATGTGAAAGAAGTTTAAGAAGATATGCATACAGGACAGTATTTGCAATTAAAGATATCGCACCAAACGAACTTATTACAACACTGAATACTGCAATATTAAGACCAGGTGAATCAGAATTAGGAATCGAGCCAAAGTTCTATGAAATGTTAATCCAGAATAAAGTAAAAGCTAATAAATTGATTGAAGAAGGTTCTCCAGTCAAATGGGACGATATCTTAAATGTTTAAATCATTTAATTTTAATAGGGAGAATTGAGACATGCGTACTAATGGCGACTTTCAAGGTAATGCAGAAAGGCCTTATGAATGGCATACTTTAGAGTGGGACACAAATTATTTTGGAGTATCTGCTGGAAAAGTTATTCTAAACATTGGCTTAACAGAAATGCAAATGTGTGAAGTTATTAAAGAATCTTGTAAATATGATTTTATTACAATAATTAATAGAAACAATCGATCGGAAAACAATAGATTAATCAACATAAAAACACCAGCTTTTCTAACGGATGTAAATATCCAGTTTTCGAAAAGTGTAACGGAATGCTTTGAGATTGCGCTTGAAACACGTTTAGAATCAAATAAAGCTGAGGATCAATGTATATTAGAAATTGCAAAAAATACTTTTGGACATTCGAGATTTTTTAATGATGTTTATTTAGATTTAAATAAGTCTAAAAATATATACCTTAATTGGACTAGGAACGCTTTTAAAGAACCAGATAAATATTTCATAACGGTATATAAAGATAATACCTTAGCAGGCTATTTGCTTTTTTCTTTAAGAGCTAGCTTAAGTGAAGCTGTGATAGAGTTAATAGCTGTTGACAAAGTGTTTAGAGGACAGCATGTTGGACAAGCTTTAATCAATAAATTAGAGAGTTATTTACTTGAGCAGAATATTGAAAGAATTAGAGTAGGGACACAGGTAGATAATTTAAGTGCTATAAATTTTTATTTATCAAAAGGGTTCAAATGTATTGAACGGTATTCAATATACCATTATTGGCCTAAAATCAATTTACCACTTTAAGTTATGTAAGTCTGAACTTCAGAACTAATTAACTTCAAGAATCCAAAAGGTGTCATTTAAGTTTAAAAATGTAAGTTTTTCAACGAGAACAATAAGAATCAACATAAGTTCTAATATTACTGATTAATTGATTCGTTTCATATTGAATTTACTGTTATATTCTAAACATCTAATACTCTTAGAATATTTATCATCGTAACAATTATATGGATTTAAAATAACATTTTCCAATGGCCTTATGATAGAAATAGCTTGGAGTTATTGCGCCAGTATGATTCTATAATTCAGTTGGTTCTATAAAAGTTACTTACAGATTTTTAAGGTCATTAGCTGATCTACCTAACCATTATAAGATCGCCTTGATAGAAGAGTGATCAAATTCAAAGATATAAGATATTAAAGTATAAGTTTTTTGAAAATATGCCTAGATTGTGTCATTTATTAATCTAAAGTATGGTATTAGATTAAACTGATTGCTATATCTACATAGTATCTGTTTGCTCACTGTACGAAGAAAAAAACTAAATTAGGTGCCAATCCTACTTTTTGTTTTTTGCACGCTTCGAGGCTTGTACTAACTATAATAGTGCTGAGAAAGGGGGGATACTATGTATTTTCTATGGATTATTTTAGTTCAATTAGATCCTAATATTTATTTTGCTAACTCTATTTCACGAATAGGGATGATCGTCATATCATTATTTCTTCTCACGAAGAAAAAACTTGTAATGCGCTATTCAAAAGGGATGGTATTACTATTAGCCACCAATTTGATTGTGCTTTTGTCATATTTATTTAATGGAGGAGATTTGAAATTAATAATCATAAATTTCGAATTACTACTTGTTTATTATAGTTTTTATAATTTCATATATAACAGCAGTGATTTTGAAAAAAAGTCTCGCCAAGTTCTAAATTGTATTATGTATGTGGGTTTGTTTTTAGGGATTGTCTCTATTTTGGAATATAATAACACTTTTAATATTTTAGGGTTGCTTAATTTATTTAGAACAGAAGCTGGATTTATATTTGTTGAAAATGATTCGGTAAGACCTTCATCTACATTTAATAATCCTATTTTTTTTGCATCTTACTTGGTGGTAACATTTATAATTGCAAGTGGAAAAATTCTAAATAAATTCGAAACAAGTAAAAACAAAATAATAAGCGGAATTACATTGACAGTTTGCGTTCTGGCATTAATTATTTCCAAGACAGAAGGAGCAGTAATCTCTTTGATAATTGCCTGCATTATTATATTACTTACTAAGTATAAAATTAAACTATCTTTCTTGTTACGTGCAAGCATCTCGTTTCTGCTAGTATTTATATCGTTTATTATTTTAGGGGTAAAAAATGGCTATTTTACGTATCAAGATTTAACTACGATCTTCTCTAATAGGATTTATACATGGGTAACTTCATTAAGAGTAATCATAGATAATTTTATTTTGGGAGTCGGTCCGGGAAGATACAACGACTTGTTTCACATGTATTCTGGAGACTTACAGCAGTATTATTATTTTAGGTATTTTGATCCACATAGTGATTATATATCAGTAATTGTTTCAAGTGGAGTCATCGGTTTAATATTCTTTTGGAAGTTCCATTGGTATTTTATGAAAATCGCAATAGATGCTTTTAAAAATTTACGCTTTAGAGGGGATCTTGTCTTTTTTTCGTGTTCAATGATTGTTATATACTTTTCGGTTCATCGTTTGGTAGATAGCTTATCAACTTATAGACTATTGTCCATTATTTATATATGTCTATCAGTTTTCGAAGCATACAGTAAAAGGAGATTACTAGTTGAAGGCAAAGAAGCAATTAATAGGTGTGAACGTGAAACGTGATTTAGTTGATCTGTTAATAAGAATTTTAGTTTGATTCTATATTGTTTGCTTTGAAATTTGGGAGTTTAAATTAGTGAAGAGACTTTTATAGCTGCAATACACCCTAAGAAATTATAAAGGCTTAATAGATTTTTGGCCGGAAACTTAATACAGTTATTAATACTGGAAGTATTAAGTTTAGTGACTTATAAATAATAAAAATTGAAAAGTTGGTGAAAGAATGAAAAGAATAGTCCATATCGTGAATGGTACAATAACAGGTTATGATGGTTATGCGCAAAGAGTTAAAAGGCAATTAGAACTATGGTCCTGCTACGATGAATTTAATGTACATATAGAGAATTTCACTAGTTGGAAGAAACTTATGCCAGCAAAACTAAAAAAAGTAATGCGTGATACAATGCAGTATTTCAGCGATAAAAAATTTACTATTAATTTTAATATAGGATTGCCTGTAGTCCTTTTTTTTGCAAATCCTGATATGTATTTTAAATACTGTGCCAACACAATTATTAGAAAGAATAAAAATAAAAGAATGGATGTTTTATATGCGGAAAACTTATTGTGCGGTTATATCGCATACCACGTTAATAAAAAGCAAAATACTCCTTACATCATCGATTATCATGGAGTTGCACCGGAAGAATTCAGAGAATCGGGAACATCATTTGGTCGAGTTAATTATTCTTATTATAAAAAAATTGAGAAAATAACATTAGAAAATGCTAAATTTATAGTTTGTGTTTCTAATTCTTTTAAAAGTTACATTTGTAATAATTTCGATGTAGCTAGCGAAAATGTGGTAGTTATTCCCTCGTGTATACATCAGGAAAAGATTGAATTTGATAATGATTTAAGAAAAGAAAAAAGAAAGATTCTTAAATTAGAAGATAAAAAGGTTATTATTTATGCTGGTGGTATTGGACTATGGCATTGTACGGATGAAATAGCTCATCTGTTTAAAAGAATAATTGACTATGATGAAAACTTTTATTTGATATTTTTAACCCATAATCATAATAAAGAGACCGTGATTAATATCATGAATAAGCACAATGTTAATGTAAGAAATTATATGGTTGATGCTGTTAGACATGATCAAGTTTACTCCTATTATATGGCTGCAGACATCGGCATTATTTTAAGAGATGAATCACTAATTAATAGAATCTCATCACCTACAAAAATTCCAGAATATTTATCATCAGGGTTGACTTTATTGACTACGGACACTATTGGTGATGTGAGTTCTATTCCTACAAATAAGATTGTTTTAAATTATAATAATATAAAAGATGGAACAATAAATGCAAGTATTATTTGTAATATGCTAGAAAAACTAAAAGATCGTGAAGCGAACTTTCAAAAATCTAAATTGTATTTGAAAGAGAACTTTGTGTGGGGAAATATGTGGTATAAATATCAGACTATTTTTGAGACAAAGGAGACTAAATATGAGTAAAGAAATAAAAATATTACAAATAGTTTCGAATATCAAAAAAAATGGACCAGCTTTCGTTGCATTGGATCTTGCAGTAGGGTTAAAACAAAATAATGTAGACTCAGTTGTAGCATCAAGTGGTGGAATATTGATAGAAGAATTAAATTCTGAAGGAATTCCTCACGTATATATACCTATTAGTAGGAAGAGTGATAACAAAATTACAAAATACTTCAAGTATGTGTTTGATTTTTTTGACAGTTTACAAATTTTGATTAAGTCAATTAAAAAATACGATATAAATGTATTACATGCACACCAGCCTATACCAATAATATTTGGGAGGATTTTATCATTCGTTTTTAAAATTCCATTAGTTATTACCGCTCACAACATCTTTTCTACAGATAATATTATCAATAAAGTTTACACAATGGGCAATAAGATAGTTGCAGTAAGTGAAGAGGTACGACAAAATCTAATTGTAAATTTCAGTGTCAGAAAAGAAAAAGTTATTACAATTCATAATGGAATTGATATAAAACGAGTTAAAGTAATTGCATCAAGTAAATGTAGAGAGGAATTTGGAATTAAGGATGATGAAGTGTTAATAGGCATTATTGCTGGATTAAGAAAGCAGAAGGCGTTAGATGTTTTTTTGAATGCGTTGAAAATTCTGACACAAAAAGTCGATAATCTTAAAGTTCTAATTGTTGGTGATGGCGAGCTAAGAAACGAACTAGAGACATTATGCAAGAGTTTGGAATTATCTGAAGTGGTAAGTTTTACAGGCTTTAGAAATGATGTTTTAAACATAATGAATGAGTTGGATATATTTTGTTTATCTTCAGATTATGAAGGCTTACCTATCTCGTTACTAGAAGCAATGGTTAATAATATTCCAGTGGTAGTGACTGCTGTTGGAGGAATTCCAGAGCTAATTACATCGGGTTATAATGGGATTTTAGTACCTTCCCAGGATCCAATATCTTTAGCAGATGAATTGTATAAAGTAATCTCAAAAGTGGACATACGACAACAACTTAAAGAAAATGCTTACAATACTATAATAAGTGAATTTAATAATATTGAAATGGCAAAAAAACACTTAAGAGTTTATAAAGATGTACTGGCTGATGAGTAAAATTATGCCCAATAAATCAACCATTATAAAGGCTATTAAATCAAAAGTAATCATTAATGGGATGTGGTTATATTTACTGCAATTTTTCAATACAATTGTACCGTTTTTTACTTTACCTTACGTAACTAGGGTGTTAGGAAGCGACAGATTTGGAATATTTTCTTTCGCACTCAATATAACTGGTTATATTATAGTCCTAGTTGAGTATGGCTTTAATCTAACAGCTGTAAGAAAAGTATCTCTATCTAAAGATCGGGATGAGTTATCTAAAATCTATAGTATCGTTACGGTATGTAAAGTTCTTTTGATGCTATTTACAATTGGAATTATAATTGTTTATACAATAGTATTCAAAATACAAGCAGATTTGAAATATTCCATCTTAATTCTATATTGTATGGTTATTGGTCTGGCATTACAACAGACTTGGCTTTTTCAAGGCATGCAAGAAATGAAATTTATTACAGTTATAAATGTGTTCTCACGATTATTCTCGGTTATTTTGGTTTTTGCGTTCGTTAATAATAGAGAACACTTAAATTTGTACTCATTCTTGTACTCATTCACATTCTTATTGAATGGGATTATGTCAATGATAATTGTACGACTAAAGTTTCATTTAAAGTTTGTAAGATTTAGCTTGAATGATATAAAAAGTGAATTTTCTGAAGGATGGAAGCTATTCACTACAAATGCGATGGCTAAGATATTTAGTGGATTTGGTGTTACAATTTTAGGAATTATGGGAACATCTAATTCAGATGTAGGAATCTATTCTGCAATACTTAAAATCCCCACATTGGTATTATTGTTATTCTCGCCCATAAGTCAAGCGCTATTTCCATATATATCTAAATTTTACGACGTATCATTTAGCACAGGTGTAAAAAGAGTAAAAAAAGTAATGTCTGTAATAATGCCTCTAATAATTTTGTTTTCATTGGTAATCATTATTGCTTCACAGCAGTTAATCTATTTACTTTACGGATCCGAGTATTCAGGATTCAATAGTTTATTGTATCCTTTAATCATATGGGCTGTGTTTAGCATTCTGAATAATTTTCTAGGGATTCAAATACTAGTTGCTAGTGGAAAACAGAAGAAATATAGTAGTGCATTTTATGTAGGTGTAGCTGCACTTGTATTGTTTAGTAGTTTTGGAGGGTATTTTTTTGGTATGTATGGTATTGCGTATGCTGCTATGTTTGCTGAAGTTGTTTTAACCTTAAACTTATTAAAGAAGTTAAAATGCGAAACAAAGCATACTATAGAGAATATAAGCGATTAATTGTTTTGCTATATTATGTTCATCTTACAAGAGGAGTTATGAATCAATGAGAAAAGTAATGGTGGTATTCGGTACCAGGCCAGAAGCAATAAAAATGTGTCCATTGGTTAAAGAATTGAAGACAAGAGAAAGCCTAAATACAATTGTTTGTGTGACCGGACAGCATAGAGAAATGCTGGATCAAGTACTAACAGCTTTTGATGTAGTACCTGACTATGATCTTTCTATTATGAAAGCGAAGCAAACGCTGTTTGATGTTACAATAAATATTCTTGAAAAAATGAAGTCAGTTCTGGCAGAGGTTAAACCTGATGTAGTTTTGGTCCATGGGGACACTTCTACAACATTTGTAACAGCGTTGGCTTGCTTTTATCTTCAGATTCCAGTAGGGCATGTAGAAGCAGGTTTGAGAACTTATAATATCTATTCTCCGTATCCAGAGGAGTTTAACAGACAAGCAGTGGGCATAATTTCAAATTATAACTTTGCTCCGACGGAGATGTCAAAAGAAAACCTTTTAAAGGAAGGTAAAAATCCTGAAACTATTTATGTGACCGGTAATACTGCAATTGATGCACTTAAGACAACGGTTCGAGATGATTATACACACGAATATCTAGATTGGGCCTTAGATAGTAGACTTATCATGATTACTGCTCATAGAAGAGAGAACCTTGGTGAACCAATGAGAAATATGTTTAAGGCGATCAAACGTATTATTCATGATAATTCTGATATAAAAGCAATCTATCCAATTCACATGAACCCAATAGTAAGAGACGCTGCCCAAGAGATTCTTGGTGATACCGATAGAATTAAGATAATTGAACCGCTTGAAGTTTTAGACTTCCATAACTTCTTATTTAGATCTCATTTGATTTTAACTGATAGTGGAGGTATTCAAGAAGAAGCACCAAGTTTAGGAAAGCCGGTTCTTGTTATGAGAGATACAACAGAGAGACCAGAAGGTATTGCAGCTGGGACACTTAAACTTGTAGGTACTGATGAAGATATCATATATAATACGCTTAAGCAGTTGTTAGAAGACCAAAGTGAATATGAAAAAATGAGTAAAGCAAGCAATCCATATGGAGACGGATATGCTAGTAAGAGAATAGCAGATATATTGGAGGGAGAAAAATGCCAAAAGTAAAGTATTTAGTTGTAGGTGCAGGAGTATCTGGACTTGGATTTGCAAATTTTATTGATAGTGAGGATTATCTAATTCTCGAAAAGGAATCCGCTGCAGGTGGATATTGTAGAACAATTTACAATGGGGAATATGTATGGGATTATGCTGGACATTTCTTTCACTTTGCTAATCAGGAGCTTAAGAATTTTTTCAATAGTAAAATTGATCCGGAAGATCTGATTAATAAGGAAAAGAACACAAAGATATTTTATAAGGGTGAGTATATTGATTATCCATTCCAGAAAAACATACATCAGTTAAGCAAAGACGAATTTATTGATTGCCTTTACGATTTATTTAACAAGGAAGAAAAAAATGAATATGTAGGATTTGAAGATATGCTGTATGGAAAGTTCGGAAAGAGTATTACTGAAAAATTTCTTAAACCATACAATGAAAAATTATATGCTTGTGACTTAAACAGCCTGGACTCAAATGCGATGGGGAGATTTTTCCCCTATGCTAACATAAAAGAAATTATCGACAATATGAAGTTAGAAGAGGACAACTCTTATAATAAGGAATTTTTATATCCAAAAAAAGGTGCAGTAACATACATTAATGCACTCTTAAAAGAGCTTAATACGAATAGTATTATATATGATCAAGAAGTAATTGATATTGATGTGAAGAATAAAGTTGTTACAACTACGACTGATAAGTTTGAATACGAGTATTTAATCAATTCTGCTCCATTTGATCACTTGATAAAATACATTGACTCAAAGGAGTATGAGAGAACAAAAGAAAAGCTAACGTATAATAAAGTGTTGGTTTTCAACCTGGGATTCGATAAAAAATCGTCTATCGAAGATATGCATTGGGTTTATGTACCAGATAAAGATATTAATTTTTATCGATTTGGTTTTTATGATAATATTCTTGATTCAGATAAACTGAGTATGTATATAGAAATTGGCTACGAGTCTGATGCAGAACTAAACATAGAAAATCAGCTAGAACTAACGCTTAAGAATCTCAAAGAAATTGGTGTAATTAATGATCATAAATTGTTAGCATATTCAAGTATTATAATGAATCCGGCGTATGTGCATATATCTAATGAAGGAAACAGTCTAAAAAATAATAAGAAAAAAGATTTACAGGACCATAATATCTATACTATAGGAAGGTATGGCGATTGGAAGTATTGTTCTATAGAAGACTCAATGATTGATGCTATGAATTTAGCAAAAGAATTAAATGAGGTGTGATTTTAAGGGAGCGAGGTGACCACAACCAATGAACATATTAGTAACCGGAGGCCTAGGTTTTATCGGCAGCCATACGACAATAGAACTTATAAAGAATAACCATACTGTAATCATCACTGATAATCTTATCAACTCAAAGATTGAAGTTCTGGACAAGCTATCTACCATAACCGGTATCAAACCAACTTTCTATCAAATCGATGTGACGGATGAAGCAAAGGTAGAAGAAATCTTCAATAATCATAAACTTGATGGTGTGATTCACTTCGCTGGTCTTAAAGCGGTAGGAGAGTCTGTCACCAAGCCACTTGAGTATTATTATAATAATCTTGTTTCTATTATGGTGCTTAGCAAGATGTGTGTGAAGTATGGTGTAAATAAGTTCGTCTTCAGCTCATCAGCAACTGTTTACGGTGACCAGCCATCTCCACTTAAGGAAGATATGGAATTGAAGAAGACAACTAATCCTTACGGCGAAACCAAGGCTATGAGTGAGAGAATCTTGACAGATACAGCTAAGGCTAATGAAGGGTTTGCTGTTAGTCTATTAAGATACTTCAATCCAGTAGGTGCTCATGAGAGTGGATTGATTGGTGAGGATCCTAACGGAATTCCAAACAATCTCATGCCTTTTGTGACGAAGGTCGCTAAAGGACAATTAGAGAAGTTAAGTGTATTTGGAAATGACTATGATACAATAGATGGGACAGGCGTTCGTGATTATATCCATGTGGTTGATCTTGCCAAAGGTCATGTAAAGGCAATTGAGAACCTTAAAGATGGAGTTAATATCTATAATCTGGGAACTGGACAAGGTACATCAGTATTGGAACTTGTAAATGCTTTTATGAAGATCAATGATATAAAAGTTCCGCATGAAATAGTAGGAAGACGTCCGGGCGATATTGCGACCTGCTTCGCTGATGCTAGCAAAGCTGAGAAGGAACTAGGCTGGAAGGCTGAGCTTGGGACTGACGCAATGGTCAGAGATGCTTGGAGATTTGAAGAAAATAACAAGTAAATCATTTTGGGAGGTGAATCATGGGAAGCAATTCTATGAATAAAGATGTAGTTATTGAAGCGGCTATCCAAGCAATTCCATATGTAGGCGCTCCTCTTGCCACACTATATTATGGAAATAAACAAGAGAAGCGTTTCAGAAGACTAGAGAAATTTTACGAAGAATTGAAGGAAGAAATATCAAAATCTCAAAATAACTATAAAGACATTTCACAACACAACCCAGATGAGCTATCAGCTATATTGGAAGAGTTAAATGAAAAAGTTGAATCTGAACACTTAGAATTAAAGCGTCGTCTTTATAAGAATTATTTCAAAAAAACTATGATTCAGCCGGTAAATGGGAATTTTGATGAGAGAAAATTACTTTTAGATATTCTGAGTACTTTAACACCGTTACAAATAGAAATCATTGCTTTTTTAGCAAAACAAGCGTCTCCTGTTCAAGGTAGTTCAATATCTAAACCTGGTATTGAGCAATCTGTAATTAGTGGATCTATAGCTCAATTAAAGAATTTTGGTCTTATTGATGGGGCACTAAATAGCATAGTTTTTGGGGGTGCGGGTAATTCAATAAATGAAAATATTGTCCTTAGTAATTTTGGGAAAAAGTTTAATACGTTTTGCCTTTCTTAAGAGGTACAACTTAAAAATATGTTGTGATACAAGGAATTCTATATATAAATCTTATAACTTTTTCGAAAAACTTTCTCCAGATAGGAACGCTGTAAATCAAGCAGTTTCATTAAGGCTGGGTAGTTATTCTGAATGAGTCCCACCAATCTCCTGACACCCAAAACTCCCCAAGAAACTATTCATCCACATAAGTAAATTTTGGGAATCTTATATGTGGCGTTAGAAGTAATAAGGGTTACATCAACTAAAGCTTAGATTTGAGAGGTGCCGGACACGGACAAATGGACAAATGAGATTTGAGAGGTACCGGGCACGGACAAGTGGACAAGTTGATTAGGGTGATGGAGAGATGAGCAGCTATACAGAATAAACAGATAGGCAAATAGGCTGGAATCAAGATCGATAGTGACGAGGATATTCGAGATGGGGTCATTTTAGCTCAATCTGGCTGATATGCATGATTAGTTTTATATCAGGATAAGCAGTGATGGTGAACATCCCAGATAGGCAGTGATGGAAACTTTTCAGATTAGCAGTGAAAGAGAACGGACAACAGAACAACATTGACATAACAGAATAAATCAGACAAAACACATCAAAGAGAACGGGCATGAAGAGAGTAAGTTAGATAGCTTTGCCCGTTTTATTTATAAATGAAGGTGTCAGAATATTGTATTAATGGGTGAGTTTAGAGAGGCAGATAAACAAGATTTACTGATTTAAATTGAGCAATTGCGATACAAGGGGGTACAGAATGATTACAAGAATCCATATTCAAAATTACCGAACATTTAAAAATTTGAATATAGAACCGCAGGATGGCCTTAACATTATCGTTGGGAATAACGAGGCCGGTAAGTCAACACTATTAGAGGCAATTACTTTAGTTTTAAATGGTAGACTTAATGGGCGGTGGATTGGCGAAGAGCTTAACCCATATTGGTTCAATATTGATATTGTTAATGACTACTTTAGTGCCGTAAGTAGAGGAGATAGTGTTGCTCCCCCAACTATACTAATTGAAATATACTTCGGTAAAAATGATGAACCACAGAGACTAAGAGGCAAGAATAATTATTTTCACGAAGATTGTCCAGGTATACAATTATGCATTGAGTTAGATCCAGAATATAGAGACTATTTGAAAAGATATCTTGAAAGTGACCACCCACCTGTATTACCTACAGAATATTATCAGATTACTTGGAAAGGGTTCGATGGAACCCCCTTAAATAGACGGCCAATTGAACTGAGAACTTCAATTATCGATGGACGTACTATAAGATCAACAAGAGGTATTGATGTTCAGACACGCCAAATGCTGTCTGATTATATTGATGAAAATGAAAGTGTTGATTTATCGGTAGCTTATCGGCAAGCACGGCATAAGCTAACAGAAGATATATTGAGTAAAGTGAATACTCGCATAAAGGCAGATACTCAAACAATTCACAACCGTAATTTAGGCCTCCAAATGGATCAATCTTCTTCATCTAGTTGGGAATATAATATAGTTCCACATATTGACACGGTGCCTTTCTCTATGGCAGGTCAGGGACAACAAGTACTTATGAAGATTGCGTTAGCATTGAAATCTTCTGAAGAAAAAAGTAATTTTATTATTATTGAAGAGCCAGAGAATCATTTGTCCCATACATCTTTAACCAAGATTGTTAAACTTATTGAGACTTTATCTTGTGGTAGGCAGACCTTTATTGCCACACACAGCTCTTATGTGCTAAATCGATTAGGGCTAGATCGTCTAATATTGCTGCACGATGGAGATGAAGCAAAGTTTGAAGATCTTTCAACAGATACAATAGATTATTTCAAAAAACAATCGGGGTATGATACTTTACGTTTAGTGTTAGCAAGGAAACTTGTGATCGTTGAAGGTCCATCTGATGAAATGCTTTTTAACCGTGCGTATTATGATAGCACTGGTAATTATCCTATTGATGATGAAATAGATGTTATTACACAAGGAACAAGAAACCGCAGAGCGCTTGAACTTTGTCATGTCTTAAATCGATCTGTAGCGGTTCTGCGAGATGTAGATCAACAGTCTCCAGAATACTGGAAAGGAAAAGCCATCGATTATTTAGAAGACGGAAAACGAGAAATGTTTATTGGTTATAGAGAGCAAGGGGAAACATTAGAACCACAGATTTTCTATGCCAATCAAATTAGGGAAATTGAGCTCAAAGAAATTGTTGGCTGTCCTGAAGACAAAAACCTGTGTGAATACATGACGACAAATAAAACCGAGTCTGCTTGGCGTATTGCAAGTAGTGACAAAAGCATCGACTACCCCCAATATTTCATCGATGCTATTAAATTTATTCGCAAGTTATGAATAGGATAATTCTAGCGCCTGCAGGTGGTCGTAAAACACAATCAATCATCGAACTGTGTCGTGAGGGGGAAGATGCAAGAAAGAGATTAATTGTTACGTTTACCACCACTGGTCAAAAGGTAATTGAAGAAAGATTGTGGCTAAACAAATGTTCAAGTTCAAATATTGAGGTGTTAGGATGGTATGCTTTTTTATTAAAACATTTCATCCATCCATATGTTAATGATTTATATCCCGGACAGATTGTTAAAGGACTTCATTTCATTGAAGGAAAAGACCCTGCTCAACGCGCAAAAGGAGTCAAAAGGTATTTTGATAGAGCTGGTAAGGTTTATAATACAAGAATAGGAAAACTAGCATTTGATATCTCTAAAGCAAGCAATGATGCCTGTATTGAAAGACTTGAAGGGATATATGATGAGATTTACTTTGATGAAGTACAGGATCTTGGTGGTAATGATTTAGAGATATTAGAACTGCTATTTATGTCAAAAATCAAGATTACTGCAGTAGGGGATGTCAGACAATCAGTGTTAAAAACTAGTAGGTCAGATCGAAAAAATAACAAGTATGATGGACTTGAGAAGATCTTGTGGTTTAGAAAGATGGAATCTAGGAAACTTTGTATGATTGAAGAAATTAAGACTACGTGGAGATGTAATCAAGAGATCATTGATTTTGCCGACTCAATTCTTCCTGAATATTTGGATTTTCCACCAACAGAGTCAAAGCAATTAGATATAACAGGGCATGATGGAATATTTGTTGTGAGTTGGGAGAATTTGAAGTTTTATTTAGATTGTTTTACACCTGAATGTTATCGACATAATGTTAATAGCAAAATTTTGAATGAAACAAAGGCTATCAATTTTGGTTTCTGTAAAGGAAGAACCGTACCAAGAGTTTTAATATACCCAACTGGTCCAATGAAAAAATCTCTCAAAGACTCCAAAGAAAAGTTAGCAGACAAAGCTGCTTCATTGTTTTACGTTGCAGTTACTAGAGCGATGTATTCAGTAGCAATCGTTGTAGAAAAGCCAGAAGAATATGATATTATCGAATGGAGACCGTAGTTAAATTAGCCATGACGTAATTATTATTCCTAGTATTGATTCTTAGAGGGTGATGTATATGAACTATTTAGATGTAATTATATCAATTGACCATATCATAAAGACACACAACAATCTGAATGACAATAACTGTATTCTAGTTAATGGTGATGTTAGTATAAGTATATAGACACAATTAATCGAACTAATTATAATATAGGTAGATTAGAAAGGACGTGTCTAAAATGGCAAGATATACAGATGAATTTAGAAATACAATTATAGAATTATATAAATCAGGAAAATCATTAGCAGTATTACATAGCGAGTATGGCATACCAAAATCAACAATATCAACATGGATAAAAGATAATTCTCCAGTGTCTTCAAACTCAGAAGATGAAATGACATTGAAGGAATTAAGAGCTCTTAAAAGAGAGTTATCTCAAATTAAGGAAGAGAACGAAATTTTAAAAAAGGCTATGGCCATACTTGCAA
>NZ_FQWX01000048.1 GCF_900129815.1 Asaccharospora irregularis DSM 2635 | reverse complement strand
AATACACTAGTTCTGAGTTCAGCAACTATACATTAAAAAATAAAATAATTCAGTCTTTTAGTAAAAAGGGGTGTCCTTATGACAATGCCTGTATAGAATCTTTTCATGCCATTTTAAAGAAAGAAGAAGTTTATAGGGTTAAGTATTTTGATTTTGAGTCTGCAAAACTAAGGTTATTTGAATATATAGAAGGTTGGTACAATAGAAAAAGAATTCATGGAAGTATTGGTTTCATATCACCAGAACAGTGCGAAAAAATAGCTAGAGCAAGTTAAAAATTCAATTATTTGTGTCTAAAATATTGACATAGATCCAAATCTAATATCTATAGAAATTATTAAAAATAAAAATGAATATATAAAGAAAGTAGGTGATAAGTTGCAACCGTTTAATTTGCCTCTATTCTTGACAATAGAAGAGAATAGTACCAAAGATTTGATTGCTAAATTAGGTAGAGAATTTAGTAATATTGAGTCAAAGAAAATTATGGTTTTTACTTCAAAAGGGATATATGAGAAATTTAAAAGAGGTATTGATAGATTATTAAATGACTATAAAAGGATTTCTATTTTTTATGTGGAGGATAGCACTTATGATATAGCTGTTGAAGTAGCTAAAAGAATATCAATAGAAGAGTATGAAATAGTAATAGGATTTGGTGGGGGTAAGATATTAGATACAGCTAAATATGCTTCATATGTGAGTAAAAAGAAATATGTAGCGATACCAACAACATTAAGTAATGATGGAGTAGCATCACCAATAGCTGTTTTAAAGACATATGAAGGAAAATCTAAAAGCTTTGGCTGTAAATCACCAGATGGAATAATAATTGACACAAACATTATAAAAGATGCTCCTAATACATTATTGATGGCAGGTATTGGCGATACGGTATCAAACTATACTGCTTTGTATGATTGGAAACTAGAAAGTAAGCATAAAGGAATACATCCTAATGATTTTGCCTACTTACTATCTGATACCGCATTAAATATGCTACTATTTAGTAGAGAAGAACACATTAGGAATGAAAATTTTATAAAGCAATTAGCACAGTCATTAGTGTTAAGTGGATTAGCAATGGATATAGCAGGCAATAGTAGACCATGCAGTGGATCTGAGCATTTGTTTAGCCATTCTTTAGATGAACATTACAATATTGATGCACCACATGGGTTGAAAGTAGCATTAGGAAGTATTGCAAGCTGTATACTACAAGATAGAAGTTATGAACCCATTGTAACTTTTTTAAAAAGATATAATGTTAATATCCTCCCTGAAAAACTTGGGGTATCTAAAGAGGTATTCGTTGATGCATGGTTAAAAGCTCAGGATACTAGGCCGGATAGATTTTCTGTATTAAATACTTTGGATTTACATGAAAAACATTTAGAAAAAATATATGATGAAATAACGGAGGTTTTAAGATGAAAGCATTGATTTTAGCAGCAGGACTAGGAACAAGATTAAGACCAATAACTGATACTAGACCAAAATCTATGGTTGAAGTTAATGGGAAACCTATTTTATTTAAGCAAATTGATAACCTTTTGGAAAATGGAGTAGAAGATATAACCGTTATTGCAGGATACAAATCTGAAATGATGGTTGAGGCAATTAACAAATCTTATAAAAATATTAAGACGATTATAAATGATGTCTATGATAAGACAAATAACATGTACTCTGCTTATATGGCAATAGATGATATGTATGAAAATGAATTTTTACTTATGAATGCGGATGTTTTTTATGATTCAGCAATTGTTGAAGAATTAATAAAAACTAATTACAAGAATTCCATTGTCGTTGAAGAAGGAATCCACAACGATGAGAACATGAAAATTACATGTGTTGATGGTAGGATTATGGATATTAGCAAGGCAATAAGCGAAGATAATGCGTATGGAGTATCTATAGATGTTTACAAATTCTCTAAAGAAGGATCTAAAGTATTCTATGACAAAGTAAAAGAGTTTATAGAAGATAAAAAAGAACTTAACCAATGGACTGAGGTTGCTCTTAATGATGTCTTAAAACTAGTTGAATTTAATCCTTGTCCACTAAAAGGAAGATGGATGGAAATAGATAATCATGAAGATTTAAAAAGAGCGGAGAGTATTTTTAATGACTAATGATAAGCTTAAGCAAAAAAAATTATTCTTGTTAGATATGGATGGAACTATATATTTGGATAGTATTTTATTTGAATACAGTTTAGATTTTTTAAATTATGTGAAGTCGATTGGTGGAAAGTATGTCTTTTTGACGAATAATTCTTCAAAGAGTATTAATGACTATATCAATAAACTTAATAAACTGTCCATAGAAGTTGATTCTTCAAATTTTATGACTTCTTCTCAAGCGACATCACTTCATTTAAGGCAGAACTACAAAAATGAAAAAGTCTATGTTCTTGGCACTGAATCTTTTAAAAAAGAGTTAAGAGAAGATGGACTAAATATCACAGATGAGTATTCTGAAGAGATTGACTGTTTATTGGTAGGATTTGATACAGAATTAAAGTATTCAAAATTAGATGACGCTTGTCGAATTTTAATAAATGATGTAGATTATTTAGCAACAAATCCAGATTTAGTTTGCCCTACATCATTTGGATTTATTCCGGATTGCGGTTCTATTTGTAATATGCTTGAAACTGCAACTGGGAAAACACCTGAATATATTGGGAAGCCAAAACCGACTATGGTGGAACTTGCTATGCAAGCAAATGGTTTTAGTCACGAAGAAACAATCGTTATAGGAGATAGATTATATACAGATATTGCTTGCGGAATTAATGCGGGTGTTTCTACCGGTGTTGTATTAACAGGAGAGACAAAATCGGAACATCTTGCAGATAGTGAGTTTAGACCTGATTATGTATTTGAAAATATTGGACAGTTATACAAGATGTTAATCGAATAATAGTAAATATACAATTTGATATGTAGAATGATTGTTAATAATCTAAAATAACTCATAAAGCCGTAACAGTATTTAAGGCTATTTCAACATAGAAGGGCCATCACCTCAGCCCTAATTTATCAAAAAGGGAGGTCTTAACATCACATGAAAGTACGCAAAGCAGTTATTCAGGAAGCAATTGATAGTGGAGTAGAAGAAATTCTGATTATTACAGGTAAAAGCAAGAAAGCGATTGAGGACCATTTCGATAAAAATCTAGAATTGGAACTAGAACTTGAGAAAAAAGCCAATGATGAACTCCTTAAAGTGGTTAGAGACATCACCGGCCTTGTCGATATCCACTACATAAGACAGAAGGAAGCCAAGGGATTAGGACATGCCATTTACTGTGCAAAGGCCTTTGTAGGCAATGAACCTTTTGCCATTATGCTTGGTGATTATTTAGTTTATAATCAAGGGACTTCATGTCTCAAGCAGTTGATTGATGTTTATGATGAATATATAAAATATCAGTGTTAGGGGTTTAAACCGTTAAAGATGAAGACGTCTATAAATATAGTATCGTTTATGGTAAAAGGGTATGAGATAGATTATATCATCAACCAGGGTATCTTTTATATTTTAGCTGAGACGAAGCATGGTAAAGGTGGAGAGATTCATCTGACGGATGCGCTAAAAGAGCTGGCTCTTAAGGAAGATATGTACGCTTATGACTTTATCGGTAAGAGTTATGATGTTGGAAACAAGCAAGGATTCCTTGAATCCATTGTAGAAATAGCACTTAGAAGAAGTGATTTAAGATATGAATTCTTACAGTATTTAGTGAGAGTATTACAGAAGGAAGTAGGGTCAGTTAGAGAAGTGGTTTGCTTTGAAGAAAATTAGACAATAGAGAGCGGACATAGGAGAATTGGTAATTAAGCTGTGTCCGTTTTATTTTTAAATAGAGTTGTCGGAATATTATATCAATAAGTAGATAGTACTATATTAAAATAAAAAATGGAAGGAAGGATGAAGAAAATGGCTAAGAGAATTTTTGTTAGTTTTGCAATGGAGGATAAACACTTGAGGGATTTATTGGTTGGGCAAGCAAGAAATGGAAAGTCACCATTTGAATTTGTGGATATGTCAGTAAAACAACCTTGGGATTCACAATGGAAAACCAATTGTCGCAGAAAAATTAAAGGATGTGATGGTGTTCTTGCTATAGTAACAAAGAATTCAAAAAAAGCAGATGGACAACTTTGGGAAGTGAAGTGTGCTAAGGAAGAACTTATACCAAAAAGAGGTATTTGGGGAAATAAGGATGATCATCCAGCATCACTGCCATCTGAATTTGATGGAGTAAGAGTCGTTAATTGGACGTGGGATAATATTGCAAATTGGATTGATACTCTATAGAATAGGAGGAATTGTGAAATGAGGAAGGCATTAGTAGTAGGGATCAATGATTATCAAGACGCTCCTTTGTATGGCTGTATCAATGATGCAGATAAATTTTCTAATATTATTGAAAGGAATGGAGATGGCTCTCCAAACTTTGACATAAGACTTGCAAATGATGTTAGGACAAAGTCTGAGCTTAAAGGATTAATTTCTGAATTATTTTCTGGGGATAGTGATACAGCACTATTTTACTTTTCAGGTCATGGTTATTTAGATGAGGTAGGTGGATATATAGTTACACCAGATTATCAACCTCATGATTTTGGAGTATCAATGGACGAAATATTGACTATAGCTAATAAATCTAAAGTGAAAAATAAAATTATTATTTTAGATTGCTGCCACTCAGGTGCATTAGGAACTCCAAAAGTTAGCGGTGATAAGGCCGCTCATATTGGCGAAGGGGTCTCAATATTAACATCCAGCAAGGACGATGAACCATCAATGGAAAATTGTGGACAAGGTGTATTTACAAGTCTATTATTAGATGCTTTGAGCGGTGGAGCCGCAGACTTACGAGGGCATATTACGCCTGGGAGCGTATACGCTTATATAGATCAAGCACTTGGTTCGTGGGATCAAAGACCAGTCTTTAAAACCAATATCACCAGGTTTACATCTTTAAGAACAGTTGAGCCTGCAATATCTATTCAAACTTTGAGAAAAATCATTGATTATTTTCCTACACCAACCGAGGAGTACAAGTTGGATCCATCATATGAATACACAAATGCAGAAGTGGTTGAACATAAAGTAGTTGAACCTTATACTGATCCAAATAATGTTAGTGTCTTTAAGGATCTACAAAAATTGGAGAGTATTGGTTTAGTTATTCCATTAGGTGAGGAACACATGTATTATGCAGCGATGAACTCGAAGTCATGTAGATTAACAGCACTTGGTTATCATTACTGGAGACTAGTTAAAGAGAAGAGAATTTAAGATAAATTTCAAGGAGGAAAATTATGCATATATCTAAAGAAGAAGCAAGAATTCATAATCTAATTAATAGATTTGCGAAAAATAAGGAGTTACTCGATACAGGGAAATTAAGCAAGGCAGATTTAAGCGATAAACTGTTTTTTAGAGCAGAGGATTTTAAGATTGCTATCGAGGGTAATATTTTGAGGAGTGAAAATGATTTTTTCTTTCCTACAGATTATCTTAAGGACGAAGTTAATAGACTACTTAATAATACGATTAAAGATGGACAAGAACTAGATTTTTTGAAAAACGAATATTTGTCAAAATTCGACGATTTGAATGAAAGTGGCTCTTATAAACCTACAAAAGAATTAATTGATTTAGCACCAAAGATTCACTGGCATATTTTGCCTGAATATGAAGAGTATATGATTGTTAATAGCGAACTGTACCCTAACAAAGATACACAAGAATACTATAATCATTTCCATACATTAGAGGATCTTTATAAGGAATTGACAGGAGAAGGAAAGAAGGTTGAATCTAAAAAAGGTGATATAAACTTAAATAAAGAAATTGATATAAAGATTTATTCAAGAAGATGGGGACACAAGGATACTTATTCTGTAGAAAGAACTCTTGAGGGCTGGACAGTGACTTTTCATCAGAAAAAAGTGGGTGATAAAGAAGGTAAAGCACTTATTGAAACTCTTGAGCATGATTTTATTAATTATCCTCATGAATTAGGTGTTTTTATGTGGCACCTATGGAATAAAGCTGACAGCAATGAAATGACAGTCGAAGAGGTAGAACAAGATTTAAAACAAATCGCTAATTGGATAAATGTATGTGAGGAAAACACTCCTGAAGGTATTGAGGTCTAATATGGAACTAGAGTATACTAGCGGATTCGTTACGTTCGCAGATATATTAGGGTGGAAGGGAATTTGGCAAACCAATAATCACAAGAACCCAGTAAACACTTTAATTGAAATCAAAGATACAATTACTGATAGCATTTCATTAATGAATAAGAGGTATTTTGAGCACTTATTAAATACTGAACTAAAGAATCATATTGATAATGACTTAAAAAAAGAGATGCTGGATTATATTTTTAGAAGGAATCTTAGTATCAATGAATCGATTAGCAAGACTTTTAAATCAAAAGACGATTTGAAGAAGTTTAAAGTTGCAATAAGTTCATTCCCTGTGGAAATAAAAGTTGATCTTATATCGGATACTTTTATAATAACCTCAACATCAAAAAATCAATGCTATGAGTTTTATATGCACATGTTGATATGCCAAAGGCTATTATTAGAATGCCTGAAGCAAGGTTTATTGATTAGAGGAGCTACAAGTTACGGTGAATATTACAATAAGGAACTTGTTTTTATAGGTCCTGCTATTGATGACTCAGCTTCTTGGCATGAAATGGGAGAAGAAATTGGTATTTTTTTTACCCCAAAAGCTATGTTTATGATAAATTCTGTAGATCTTAGTAAGATGGAAATAATCATAGGCGATTTAAATATTTTAGATATTGTCATTTCAGGAGAACCCAATATAAAGGTTAGTACATTTGAGACTTTCCTCATAGATTGGTATGATGGAAAAGATTATTTTAATGGTATTATCTCAAAGTACCCAACAATATTACCTGAAATACACAAGAAAATATTGTATTCTAATTCTAGGCTAGATTTTTTTAAGAGCCAAAGAACGTAAATATATCTAATAAAATGGATGCCTTCCAGTTATGGACAAATTAACTTCCCAAGGTACTGTAATTTAAATCTAACAATGTATCCGTCTAACTAGATCCTTCGATGAAGCCTCTCATACATACTTAGGCTATGCCATTACTTTTGATGGAGAACTGGACGACGCTAACACAACGTTCTCCACCGGTACCGGCAAAGTTGCCCATGCTAAACATCAATTCAAAGTGAATGCTGTTATCTCAGGAGAGTGTATACCCGTACCGGATCTTGATCTTGAACTAACACAATACTACAAATTTTTTAAGCTCAAACTTACTCACCAGGCACCATTGTTAACACCTCATCATCCTTGGAGCTGGTTCCGTCTGAGCTGGAAGTTTACAGAGAAAGAGGGCACAGAAGACTGGCAGCCAGGACATATGAAAGTAAGTGTAGTAGCTGTATGTGGGGTTGTAGAATGGCTGTTGAGATAATTATTGATAACTGGAATCCTAGAGGGCGTAAGAAATACAGGTTCGAGACATTCTGTTATGGCCTTCTTAATCGTAAGGTGGAAGGCAGAAATGGGATGGTGTATGTAGAAGAGTACTGAGTTGATGCTATGAGTGTCGAGCATCGATGAGAAGATGATTAGGTTGAGTTGAAGGCGGGTGATAATAAATGGCAGATAAAACAATTCAAATTAGTATTCCTGCTGATGAAGATGGATATGTTTCATTTGAATGTCCTCACTGTGAGCAAAGATTTAAGCTAAGGGCAGATGAATTTGAAGAATCTGATGCCATTAATTTATTCTGCCCAATATGCGGTTTGGTCCATGAATTAGATCATTTCTATTCAAAAGTTTTTATTGAGAAAGCAATGAATCTAGTAGAACAAGAAGCTATGGAAATGATATATGATATGTTTAAAGGGATCGAAAGAAAGAGCCGTGGAAATAAGTTCATGAAATTCAAAGCGAAATCTAAGCCTAGAGTTGATATTAAAGAAATCTATGAAAATATTGATGAACTAGTTGAAGTTGAGTCAAATTGTTGTAAAAAGCATATAAAAGTTACTGAACTAGATAGATTAATAGGTGTATATTGTTCGTGTTGTGGGGTGAAAAATTGGAATGAATAAAAAGGAATTGAACAAATTAGCTAGAGAATTTAGAATGTATGGATCAAGATTGCTTTCAACTAAATATGGTAACGGTATGAGCGACTTAAGTCGATTCTTGAACTTTATCGAATCTAATGAAGTGATTTATGAGTTTATTTTAAAGAACAATAATCATCAGTATGATATGAAGGATATTTGCAATAGTAGAGGTTGGCATGACAAATACGATTTACCGGTAGAAAAAGACAAAGAGATTGCTTTTATATATCAATTACTCAAATATGGCCAAGAAGTATTTGGGGATTATACTGCTTTTTCCAACGGTTATGGCTCTGGGACGAAATTTCAGGATCGCATGGATGCATTTAACAATCAGGTAGTAAAGCACTTAGTAGATTATATTAGAGAATACCTTGAGGATTTAATCATTGATAGCGACGATCATCTGTTAAACTATGAATCTCAAGAAAAGCGAATTTTTATTTCGTATTCTTGGGCTAATAAAGATATTGCAGATCTTATTGATGAAGATTTTCTAAAATTAGGTTATACTTTGACTCGTGATGAGCGAGATCTTAAATATAAAGATAGCATCAAAGAATTTATGCAACAAGTTGGTAAGCATGATTTTGTCATAATGATTATTAGTGACAGCTATTTGAAATCAGAGAACTGTATGTATGAAGTTATGGAAGTTACGAGAGACAGAGAGTATAAGAAGAAAATTTTGATGATAGTTCTTCGGGATGAGGATAAAAAATTCTATAAAGACTATGAGAAGCTAATGGTTGAAAGTGAAGAATTTAGAAATTTAAAAGTTGGTGCTGAAATATATAGTATTTCAGGCAGGATAAGTTATACAGAATACTGGGAAAAAAGAGAAATTGAAACGACTGAAGAAATAAGTAGAATTCAAACTGACATTAATAAAATCCAACCACTGAATGAATTGAAGAGGATCAAGAATATTTCATATAATGTTGGTGATTTTCTAGAAGAGCTCAAAGATTGGAAAGCTGTTTCATTACAAACACTTAAGGAGACTAACTATGCTGAAATCGTTAATTGTATAGAATAATATATGATATGACTTCATTAAGGAGGTGTCGCCAACAATGGTTATACCGATCAAGACAGATGTAAATATAACTGTAGATGAAATGGACGTTACAGAAACCAGTTTCAAGTCATTAAACCTTAAGAAATCACATATCGAAGAATTCATCAGGTCAAACATTGAACTTTTTATAACCGACGAATTTCTCTTAATTATTGGAAGCCAGATAACCAATAGTGAAAAGGGAGAAGTGCTCTTACTGCCATTGATTAAAATGGAAATCTTGTTCTTATCGAGATTAAGCGTGATGTTGAGGATATTAAGGCCAGAAAAGAAGAGTTAGAGTTTCAGCAGGAAGTGATAAAGAATTTAATGGTTGCTATGCAAGATATCTTTGGGAATCATCTATTGAAGAGGCTTTTATCAAATCACTTTATAAGATGAAAGCAGAAAAAAATATAGAGTCATTACAAGCAGAGTAAATGAAATGTCTAGAAATGTATCAGGAACAACGGTGATATATATGAAGCTACTTTAAAACAACTCACTTATAATCAAGGAATTTTACAAACAGAATGAAATAATTTCATGGATAAGAAACAAACAGGTTTAAACTTGGGGAGGCAGCTAAAAGCTTTTATAGATATCTTAGAACAACTGGATAATATTGGAGAAGATCAAAATATAGATTTTAGGAATGAGTATTTTCTACAGACTATTAAAAAAGGATTTATGCACGGATAGGGAATGATTTATTTTGAACTTATAAGAAAATCCCCTAAAAAGAAACAAGAGCAACAAGTGAAGCGGTTAATGTAGACAGAAGATAAGCAATAAGAAACCCACTAAGTTGGCAGATAGGAATTATCAAGTCACTTGGTGGGTTTATTTTATTTTAGTTTAGGTATTCCTTATAAAGATTATTCATCTGAATTGTAAATTTTGCCCATTCAGGGTTTGTGCTCTTTTCAAAATTTGTCATATAGTATTGATACTTATAAAGTATTCTGATCGATTTTTTATCACCAAGGTCTTTTGCATAAAGATAGTAGATTAGTTTATAATCTCTTATTTTTTCAATTCCATCTCCTGTAAATACTAAATTTTTATAGGAGATGGACAAAATCTTTTATTTTTTCAATCATTTTATTTCTTATACTTTCTGCAAGAAGAGAGGATTTTAACTTAGGATCATCAATATGATCATAAATTGGGTTTAAAAACTCAACCTCAACAGAAATAGACTTAATTTTGCCGATGGGGTGGTACCCCTGATAACTATCTAAAATATACTATAGCTATACTTTAGAAAATTTTATTCTTAAAAATTAACTGTTTTTACATGAATAACTAAATTTTAAGAATAAACCTAAATAGTAGATGAATATAAATTAAAAGCGTGAATAATAAGCAAATATTATATGAGTTTATATTTGGGAGGTGCATATGTGAAAGGTATTATCAATGAGGATAGAGAAAGATTTTTGAGTATTATAATATTTTCTAGTACTAAGGACAAAATACATATAAAACTACCCATGGAGTTTGCAAAGAAAATTATTAAAAATGACTCATTAGATTTTTTTAATGATGAAGAAGATATTATAAATAGTAAAAAACTTACTGAGTTAGTTGTCTCTGCATTTAATTATGATTTAGAGGGTGAAGTGGCATATTTAGAAACAAGAAGAGGGGATACAATAAAAGTTATTATAGAGTAAACGCTAAAGCTGCCTTGTAAAAAGGCAGCTTTAAAAATAAATAAAATAAATTTGACAAAACAGAAAAAAAGTATATAATTAAAATGTAAACTTAATAAAAAGTTATGGTTTACATAAAAACACAGAATACATATAAAAATAAACGATATACATGTTGGAGGTAAGAGATGAAATTAACAACAAAGGATTTAATATTATGTGCTGTATTTGCTAGTGTAACTTCTGTTTTGGCTCAAATATCTATTCCATTACCATTTACAGCAATACCACTTACTATGCAGGTGTTCGCGGTAGCACTATCAGGAGTTGTATTAGGTAGTAAAAAAGGATTCATATCACAACTAATATATATACTTATGGGTGCAATAGGTGTACCAGTATTTGCTCAGATGAGAGGCGGAATTAGTGTGATTTTAGGACCAACAGGAGGATTTTTATTAGTTTTTCCTATAATGGCACTTATAATAGGTTATTTTTCAGAAAAGTTTAAAAAACCTATATACATAATGTTTGGCATGATTATAGGTTTAACACTTGATTATCTTGGAGGTACACTTATTTTTATGATATTAACAAAATCTAGCTTTATCCAAGGTATAATGGCATGTGTAGTTCCATTTATAGTACTAGATTTAGTTAAGATAGCTATGGCAACAGTAATAGGAGTTTCAGTTAAACAAAGAGTAAACATAGGAGCTAAGTCATGTTAGAGATAAGACCCCACCATATTTTATGTATGAGGGCATACCAAGGTAAGGGATATAGTGAGGAATTCTCTAAGAATATGGAAAGTATTATTAAAAAAATAGATGTTTACAATAAAAACTACAATAAAAGTAACAATCAAAATTTATTTAGTTTAAGGAAAAGACATAAAAAAGTAAAGATTATTTTTTCATTAGATAGTTTATGTGGAAAATGTCCCAATAATATAGGGAGTAATCTTTGTTCAAGCCAGGAGAGAGTAGAACAACTAGATAAGAAGGTTAGCGATTATTTTAATATAAAAGAAGGTATTTATGTATATAAAGAGTTAGAGGATATGGTTTATAAGAATATGACTGAGGAAATTTTTGATGATATCTGTAAAAATTGTGCATGGTACCATATAACAAACTGTAAAGACTATATGTTGTAAAACAAATAAAATAAACAAGAAAAATCCTCTATATAGTAGACGATAACGTAAAATAATTTGTGCTTATGATGAAATAAATACTCCTTTATGGCAATGATAAAAATATAATCAGATGCCAGAAAGGGGTATTTTTTATGAGTACACTAAGTAAAGATTTAATAAGACAAATTATAGCTGATGGAGCTCTTAGTAATCCAAAGGATATAGGAGAATATTTAAAAGATATGTTTAAAGATGTAATTCAGGAAATGTTGGAGCAAGAGCTAGCGCTCGAGCTTGGTTATCAAAAGGGCGATAGCCGAAATAAAACTACTGACAATAGAAGAAATGGATATAGCAAAAAAACTGTTAAATCTCAATTTGGAAATCTTGAACTTGATGTTCCTAGAGATAGAAATAG
>NZ_FQWX01000015.1 GCF_900129815.1 Asaccharospora irregularis DSM 2635 | reverse complement strand
TGTGACACGAATAATTCCCTTCGGGGAAATTCAACCAGCTAAACATAGAACTATTACTGATGGAATGATACGCTATTTTTCGGGTATAGGATCTCTAAGATCACCCAGGGGGGATACATCTATCCTCTATTCAGTAAAGATTATACTATATTTGTCAAAGTTGAATCATCCATTAGGGAGAATTTTAATAGAAAACAATTAAAGAAATGAATTAAGATCCGATAGGATTTTATACAAATTTAAAAATTAAGAAAAGTTGTTAATGTTCGTTAGATTATTAGAAAGTTTTCTATCAAATGTTACAACTACATTATACAAGGGGGGAATATTGTGTTTAAAAATTTTATATTTAACAGTAGAGAAAAATGTCCATGTACTAGTGGTAAATTATATAAAGACTGTTGCAAAGTAAAGAAGCCTAAGGAGTTTCATTCTCAAGGAGAATTCTTACATTTGGTGGGCAAAATGATGAAAAAAAGTAGAATAAAAGTGTGTCTCTATAACGGTTGCACGGCAAAAGGGAAAAATATAATAGGTGCACATGCTTTACAGGAAAATAGGATACTAAGTAAACTTCAGATAGATAGACAGGTTTATATGCAAGACTTTTCTTCGAATCCTGAAATGCTCGAAATAGAAAAGGGGAAACCAGAACCATTCTTCCTGTTAAAGAAAGTGTATATTAAGGATGCTACTGTAGCAACTTGCTTTTGCAAGGAACATGATGACTCAATATTTGCTAAGATTGAAAAATCTCAGTATTCTCTTGATGAACTAAATGATGAACAACTTTTTTTATTTGCTTATAAGACATTTACATTTGAGTTGTATAAAGAAATAGCAGCACAAAAGTTTCAAGAGAATATGTTTGCAAATGTACCACAAACAACAAAAAACTGGGGGACAGTATATCAGTACCGTAACACTGTTTCGAAATTGGAAGATTTGAATTATTATAAAGATTATTTTGATAAGGCAATAAAAGAACAAGATCATGGGGGAATAGAGACTATGGTAATAGAAATACCTTATAGAATACAGTTTGAAAATTATATGATGGTAGCACCACCTTTTGATATTAAAGGAAGAAAGATAAAATGTATAGATAAAGCAACAAAGAGAATGAAGTTTGCATTTTTTACTACTTTTCCAGATGAAAGCAAGTCATATATATTAGTAAGTGTTTTAAAAAAGGATTTAGATATATATGGACAATATTTTGACCAAATAAGAAATTCTCCTATAGGTCTAATTGAATATTATCTAAATGCATTCATCCCATTATACTCACAAAATCTAATTATTAGCCCTGAACTTTGGGATAGTTGGTCAGAGTTGGGTCAAAGTGGTATACAGTTTGCAGTTGCAGATCCAAATAGTGTTAAGTTATTAAAAGGAGTTCAGTTTTATATGCAAAATATAGCGAAACTTAAGGATAATAATGAGATTAAAATAGATACAACAAATATGCCATTTAATTTTTTTATACCATACGCACTTTAAAATATTATATTGTTTTTTATTAGTTTAATAAAGGTATAGAACAAGACAATAATACCTGAAAATCATTAGTTTATAATATTATTATAGGATAAGTAATTGGCTTTTTACTGGGTTGATTATTACATTGTATCTATGATGAAAAATAATAAAGTTTGATGAAAGATAATAAAGTATAGTTAAAGATAATAAAGTATAGTTAAAGATAATAAAGTTTGGTTGAGCCTCGTGAGGTTAATGAAGGAGAAATCCCGATAGACTGCACGAGGCTTTTTGTTGCCCTGGACGTACCTAACACCTGCAACTGCAGAGTGCGAAGCACCGTAGAAGATACCCCACCTGATAAGTAGGAACATAATCCAGTGTTCAACCGCTCCCGATTAAAAAATAAATAAGAATATAGCCCTAGCCGGGCTTTAAGGAAAGTCAGATAAGTGACACAGTTACAGGCAGTATGCCTTCTGCGACGTACCCGACACCTACAAAAGCCAAGTGCGTAGCACCGTATAACAAGATAAAAATAAATAAATAAAAAAGTAAATAAAGCCCTACGGGCCTGACAAATCCCTAATTAATTTAGTGTTTATGGCGCTCCTTAAGAAAAATAAATATATAAATAATTAATATATAAATATGTAATTATGCGGCAGCATTTCTTCACTACGATATTCCTATATTGCGCTTTCCTCCAAGTTGTGTACGTCGCAGAAGTAATTAAATAAATAATTAAATATGAAAGAAAAATCAAAGTCTGCTGCAAAACTCTCTATTTCTAAGCAGACTTTTTTATCTTTTTTGGCTCTTATTTTTATAATTATATTCAAATTAACTTGCCATAATCAGCAGTTTCACGAGCAGACTTTATTATTCTACCAATATACTCAAAATTCGTTTAACCGTAGGTATATTGTGGCTTTGAGGCAATTTAACCTATAACCAAACTTTTTTATACTTTACCAAGAGGGTTATCTCCGAGGAATAGATTTTATTTTAAGGAGATAGCTCCTTTTTTACTTACAAGTAAACTATCGGTTCTATTTTGGGTATATCCTCCTTAAACTTGTCAATAATCTAGATATAAAATTGATAAACTCAAGGGGGATTTTTGATGAAAGGTACTAAGTGGATTTTAAGTTTCATATCATTAATATTGATCGGAGTAGTTATATCTTATGCTGAAACTAGGTTCTACAATGAATATAATAAGTTAGTAAAGGTATTTGATGAAACAGGTGCCGACTTTAAATTTTATAGCATAAAAGCAAATACAACTATAGATTACGATATATCTAAAGATGAGATGAAAGACATATCACTACAAATATTTAATAAATTAGGGTTTGAAGAAGAAAGTATAAATTGGGATGAAAAGTGGAATGACAATGAAAAACAAATATATTCACATATAAAGGAAGAAAATAAAAATATTTCCATAATAGGAATTAAAAAAAGTGATAAAGAGGCTTATATAATAGTTGACATATTGAACGATAAAGTATATAAAAATATAATGGATACTTATAATAACCTAGATAATGTGTTAAATAAGTATTCATCTCAGGTAGATATATATACTTGTATAGCCGGAGAGTACACAAAAAGGTTACAAATAAATAAATATGATGATATTTTAGACAAAATATTATATAATATGAGTGCTGAGGAAATAGACAGAGTAGAGGAAGAGAACTTTATATCTGTAACAGCATATAGTAAATTGTTAAATGATAATTACTTAGAATATTTGGGAAATAAGATAAATTTAAATATAGGAATTAGGTATAGTGAAGATGATGAGAAGACACTCATATATATTGCTACACCTATTATAAAATTAGATTATTAATGATGAGGAGAACAAACAAAATGGCAAAGATAATAGTAAAAAAGAGTAATCCACTTAAAGGTAGTGTTAAAATAGATGGTGCAAAAAATGCAGTTTTACCAATAATAGCGGCAACTTTATTAGCTAACGGAAAATCTACATTAAAGGCAGTTCCAAACTTAAGAGATGTACATGTTATATCAGATTTATTAAGACATTTAGGTGCAGAAGTAGAATACAAGGACTGTACGCTTACAGTAGATGCTACAAATATAAAAACATGTGAGGCTCCATATGAACTTGTAAGAAAAATGAGAGCGTCTTTTTTGGTTATGGGACCATTACTTGCGAGATTCAATAATACTAAAATATCAATGCCTGGAGGTTGTGCAATAGGTACTAGACCTATTGACTTACACTTAAAAGGATTTAAATCATTAGGAGCAAAAGTAGAGATGGATCATGGTTTCGTTGAAGCCAAGACTAATAAATTAAAAGGTTCAAAACTATACTTAGATTTTCCATCTGTTGGAGCTACTGAAAATATAATGATGTCAGCAGCACTTGCAGAGGGAACTACTATAATAGAAAATGCTGCAGAAGAGCCAGAAATAGTTGACTTAGCAAACTTTTTAAATGAAATGGGTGCTGATGTAAGAGGTGCCGGAACTAACACTATAAAAATAAAAGGTGTTAAAGAATTAAAGGGAGCAGAGCATGTTGTAATCCCAGATAGAATAGAGGCAGCTACATATATGGTAGCAGCAGCTATGACAAAAGGAGATATAACTATAGAAAATGTTTTAATAGAGCATTTAAAACCAGTAATAGCTAAATTAAAAGAAACTGGCTGTGAAATAATAGAAATGGATAATGCTGTTAGAGTAATAGGGCCAGAATCATTAAAACCAATAGATATAAAAACATTACCACACCCAGGATTCCCTACAGATGTGCAGGCTCAATTTATGGCTATGTTTACTGTAGCAAAAGGAACTGGGGTAGTTATAGAGACTGTTTTTGAAAATAGATTTATGCATGTAGCTGAATTCAATAGAATGGGAGCTAACATAAAAATAGATGGAAGAAGTGCTGTTGTAAATGGAGTAGATGAACTTCATGGGGCTAAAGTAAATGCAACAGATTTAAGAGCGGGAGCAGCCCTTATATTATGCGGTCTTATAGCTGAAGGTGAAACTCAAATAGGTGAGATATTCCATATACAAAGAGGATACGTTGATATAGATAAAAAGATAAGAGCATTAGGTGGAAATATAGAAATAGTTGAAGACTAATTTATAAATACCTTATGTAATAAAATAATAGGGTTGTTCATATACTTTAAAGTACAAGGTGAGAGCTAAGGAGGAGAAGTATATGAAGAACCCTTTGGTAGTTTTATTAGGAGTTGTGTTTTGTTGCATATCGTTGCCAATACTTATAACAGTTCTATCTTATAGAGATGTTTATAATGATACAAGCACAACCAAACATACTATAACTAACAATAAAATAGAAAAGAAAATAATAGACTATGAGACGGTAGATAAAGAAACTCCGATTATAACTGTTTATAATCACAAACTAAATAAAAATCAGGAAATGGACTTAGAAGACTACTTGTGTGGGGTATTATCAGGTGAAATGTCTGCTGATTTCGATTTAGAGGCTTTAAAGGCACAGGCATTAGCAGCAAGAACCTATGTCTTATATAAACAGGATAAGGGAGAATCTAATAAGCATAAGGGCGCAGTAGTATGTACTGACTATAAACATTGTCAGGAATACAAAAGCTATGAAGAATTAAAGAAGATTAAAGGAGAGGATTGGATTAAAAAATCTTATCCTAAAATCAAACAAGCTGTTAGCCAGACAAAAGGTCAGATTATAACTTATAATGGCAAACCAATTCTTCCTTTATACTTCTCAACGTCTTCGGGAAAAACAGAGAATAGTGAAGAAGTTTTTGCTGCAAGTTATCCATACTTAAAATCTGTTAAAAGTCCTCAAGATAAAAATTCACCTAAATATATATCCAACATGAAGATAACAAATAAGAATTTTGTAGATAGTGTAAATAAAAGATATAGCGATATAAAATTAGAAAATAGTAACTTAGAATCTAAAATAAAGATAATAGATAGAAGTGATGGAGGAGCTATTGAGAAAATAAAAATAGGCGATAAGGAATTATCAGGAAGAGATATAAGAAGTATGTTTAATCTTAACTCAGCCAATTTTGAAATAAAATTTGGCGAAGGTTACATAGACTTTGTTGTAAAAGGATACGGACACGGTGTAGGAATGAGCCAGTGGGGTGCTCAAGGAATGGCAGAAGAAGGATATGAGTATTATGAAATATTAGAGCATTACTACTCAGGGTCTAAAATAAAGGATTTATACTAGGATGAGGTTTGAGCTTTATATAGGCTCAAACTTTATTTTTTTAGAGAATAATTTAGAGAATAAAATGTATATAAGTACAAAAAAAGGCAATAATCCAAATGTATAAATATATTTGGAGGTGCTATATGAAGAAGAGATTATTGGAAAAGGATGGTTTTTATCTATCTTTATTTATCTGTATATGTGTAGTTGCGGTGGGTGGAATTTGGTTTACAAATAAAAACGTAAATGATTTAGCATCTAATAAAGACTCATTAAATATTACAGCACAAGATGATAGAGACGAGATAAACCTAATAGAAAAGGGTAGAGATAATGTCGTTCCTACAACAACAGAATCAGAGGAGACACTTAAAAAAGCCAAAGAAAAAAGTGATCAACCTAAGTCAAAGTTGAGTTTTGTTGGAAAGGAAGTAATTAGAGGATATTCTGAAAAAGAGCCAAGTTATTCAAAAACATTAGATGTATGGGAAATACATAAAGGTTTGGATATAAGTGCAAGTGAAGGCCAAGAAGTAAAATCATTAACTTCAGGAAAAGTAACTGATGTATTTAATGATGATAAATATAGTATGTCAGTTAAGGTTAGCTGTAATGATGGTACGACTGTCCTATATTCAAATCTAGGCAAGGATATTAAAGTTAAAAAAGGTCAAACAGTAAGCGAAGGAGACAAAATAGGTATTGTAGGAAATGAATCTAAGATTGAAAGTCAAGAAGGTCCACATATACACTTAGAGGCGTATAAAGAGGGAAAATCAATAGATCCTATGAGTCTAATAAAATAAAAATTATTAAAAGTTGTAACAGGCTTAATCATATTTGATTAAGCCTGTTATATTTTTTTGAAAACATACATATATATGAGTAAGGCTAGGATGTTAGGGGGGTAAGCTTTGAGATCGCATATAGAAGAAAGGGCTATAGTAGTTGCAAAATATATACTTGAGAAAAATACTACAGTAAGACAGACAGCCAAAACATTTGGTGTTAGTAAAAGTACTATTCACAAAGATGTAACAGAACGATTAGAAGAAATAAACCCATACCTTGCAAAAGAGGTGAAGATGGTTTTAGAAAAGAATAAATCCGAGAGACATATCAGGGGCGGCATGGCGACAAAACTGAAGTACGAAAAAGAAAACAAGAAAATAGCAAAATAGAAAGAATGTAGGCGAAAACCTACATTTTTTTCTTGACTAAAATACGGTTTTTGTATATGTTTTATTATAGGAGTATTAAAAGTTAAAATAGATAATCATAAATTACATAATCACAAAGATAGATAACAATAAATTTTAATGATAATAATATAAAACGATAATACAAAAGGAGTTGGAAAATTTGGCTAGAGCTGATATAGGCATAGACTTGGGAACTGCTAATGTAATAGTTTATGTTAGTGGGAAAGGGATTGTTTTGGAGGAGCCATCTGTTGTAGCAATAGATAAGAAAACGAAGTCTGTTTTAGCAGTAGGTGAAGAGGCAAGAAGAATGATAGGTAAGACGCCAGGACATATATGTGCGATAAGACCCTTGAGAGAAGGTGTTATATCTGATTATGATGTTACCGAAAAAATGCTTAAATATTTTATAGATAAAATAGCGGGCAAAAAAGGTTTCGGAAAATTTTTTATGCCTAGAATAATGGTATGTGTTCCTACAGGTGTTACAGAAGTAGAAAAAAGGGCTGTAGAAGAGGCATCTAAAGAGGCAGGAGCTAGAGAAGTATATATAATAGAGGAACCAATAGCAGCTGCTATTGGTGCAGGAATAGACATATCTCAACCTAATGGTAATATGGTTATAGATATAGGTGGAGGAACAACAGACATAGCTGTAATCTCATTAGGAGGAGCTGTTGTAAGTGAATCTATCAAGGTTGGTGGAGATAGATTTGACGAAGCTATAGTAAGATATATTAAAAAACAGCACAATATTTTAATAGGGGAAAGAACAGCAGAAAGAATAAAGATAGAGGTAGGTTCTGCATTTAAAACAGATGATAATAAAACTATGAAAATAACAGGTAGAAATTTAGTTACAGGTTTACCTGTTAGCATAATGATAGACTCTAAAGAAGCTCTAGAAGCTATTGATGAGTGCGCAGAGCAAATAGTTGCTGTTGCACATTCAGTTTTAGAGAGAACACCACCTGAGATAGCCGCAGATATAAGTGATACAGGAATAATAATGACTGGTGGGGGAGCTTTATTGCGTGGACTTGATAAGAGAATAGAAGATAGAACAGGAATAAAAGTTACGATAGCTGAGCAACCTTTATCTTGTGTTGCAAAGGGAACAGGAAGTGCTCTTTCATCTCTAGATGTTCTTGAAACTGGAGGAGCATTTAGAAGAAAATAGTAATACAGGAGGAAAAGTTATAGTGTTAAACATAGATGAGATAAAAAATCTTATACCGCATAGATACCCATTTCTATTAGTAGATAAAATCTTAGAAGTAGAACCTGGGAAGAGTGCTATAGGTATAAAAAATGTAACAGTTAATGAACCTTTTTTCCAAGGTCATTTTCCGGAATTTCCTATAATGCCAGGTGTTTTAATTGTTGAAGCTATGGCACAGGTAGGATGTGTGGCTATGATGTCTTTAGAGGAGAATAGAGGCAAGCTAGGTGTATTTGCAGGTATAGATAAGGTTAGGTTCAAAAGACAAGTTAGACCTGGAGATACATTAAAGATGGAAGTTGAAATGTTGTCAATAAGAAGAAATATAGGAAAAGCTATAGGAAAGGCTTATGTAGAAGATCAATTAGTTTGTAGTGGGGAGCTGATGTTTGCTCTTGTTGAAAAGTAGAAAAAAAGTCCTTAAATAGGACTTTTTTTACGTATAAGGAACTATAATGTATTAAAATTTGTTTATAACCCATGGAACATGGTAGAAATAATGTAGCAGGTTTTTGTTGGTGCTTAGGTAGAGAGTAGTAGTGATAACGCTATGGTTTCGGCTAGCTCTAGAATAAAGCTAAGTCGAACATTATTAAATGAAAACCTATTGTTTTCATCAATTTTATCTACTATTCCTACTATAGAATGATTTCCTATTTGAGGGAGTTTTTTACCGACACCCTTCCCTGGAAGGATAGGTCCTTTTCTAATTTGTATATTTCCTATATTATTTTTTGATCCCAAACAAGCATCTATGGCCAAGAAAGTACCTTTAGTATGCGCATTCTTTATATAATCAATTGACTCGTAGATATTCAAGGCGTGAATAGGATTATCTAATGTACCGTAAACAGGGTATTTAAAATCGCTATTTTTAAGCATAGTCCCCACTAGAGGACCTAAAGTATCGCCTATAGCTCTGTCTGTTCCTATACAAACAACAACAGTATTTTCATTTAGTATTTCTTTAAGAGGTGGAGTTAAAATTTGTACTACATTTTCTTCTTTATAATTTGCCTTGGCCAGATACATAGGAACACCCCCTTCAAAAGAAATATATGAGTGTTTAAATTAAAAAATACCTAACTTTAGACTACATAAAACTACTATAATTATTTTATGTAATGTCTAAAGCGAGTGTTTCATTATAAGTTTCAAACTACAAATCGAAAGGAGGAGATAAAGTGGACTATATAATGCTAATGTTTATGTCTATGCTACCGATAATTGAGCTAAAAGGTGCCATACCGATAGGCATAACTAGTGGTTTAAATCCAGTACTTGTTTACATAGTTTGCGTAATAGGGTCTACATTAATATCTATTCCTTTGATAATAACGTTTAGAAGTATTTTAAAAATATTAAAGCAAAATAAATTATTTTATAAAGTGGGTAATAAAATAGATAGGACTATAAATAATAGAATGAAAAAGCTAAAAAGTATAACTATTTTTGGTCTTATGATCTTTGTAGGGGTACCGCTTCCTACGACTGGGTCTTGGACTGGATCAGCGATAGCATCTATTCTGAAAATGAGAATAAAAGATGCTTTGATAGGAATTTTTTTAGGAAATGCTCTATGTGGGGCTATTGTACTAATGTTTATGTTGTATTTAACTTAGTATTAGGTTATTTTATAAGCTACAAAAATATTGACATGATTTTAAAAAAATAGTATTATATAGGATAGCAATAACAAAATAATATAAATCTTGATTACCTTATCAAGAGAGGCTGAGGGACAGGCCCTGTGAAGCCCAGCAACCACCTTTTAAGGAAACGGTGCTAATTCCTACAAGATGAAATCTTGAGAGATGAGGTTAGTTAATTGAAAATAAATTGTTTTAATTAACCTCTTCTGGCAAAGAAGAGGTTTTTTATATGTGATTTTTAAATATAACTAACTACCATAAAATTATAAACATAGGAGGTACGATAAATGGCAAGACATTTATTTACATCGGAATCAGTTACGGAAGGGCATCCAGATAAAATATGTGACCAAGTGTCAGATGCAATACTAGATGCATTATTAGAAAAAGATCCTCTATCAAGAGTAGCTTGTGAAACAACGGTTACTACAGGATTAGTATTAGTAGCAGGAGAGATAAGTACATCTGCATACGTTGATATACCTAAGGTAGTAAGAGATACAGTAGAAGAAATAGGATATACAAGAGCAAAGTTTGGGTTTGACTCTAAAACATGTGCAGTTATAACTTCTATAGACGAGCAATCAGGGGACATTGCAATGGGAGTTGACGAAGGCTTAGAGAGTAAAACTGGTGAACAATCAGAAGAAGAAATAGAAAAAGTAGGAGCTGGGGACCAAGGTATAATGTTTGGATTTGCATGTAATGAAACTCCAGAGTTAATGCCTCTTCCAATATCTTTAGCACATAAGTTATCTAGAAGATTAACAGAGGTTAGAAAATCTGGGTTATTAAATTACCTAAGACCAGATGGAAAAACTCAAGTTACAGTTGAATATGATGGGAATAAAGTGGTAAGAGTTCATACTATACTTATATCAACTCAACACTGTGAAACTGTAGAAAATGAAACAATAAGAAAAGATTTAATAGAACATGTAATAAAACATGTAATACCTGCTGAATTACTTGATGATGAAACTATAATATATATAAATCCAACAGGAAGATTCGTTATAGGAGGTCCTCAAGGAGATACAGGGCTTACAGGAAGAAAAATAATAATAGATACTTACGGTGGATACTCTAGACATGGTGGAGGAGCTTTCTCAGGAAAAGATCCTACAAAAGTTGATAGATCTGCTGCTTATGCTGCGAGATATGTAGCTAAAAATATAGTTGCTGCAGGGTTAGCTGATAAGTGTGAAATAGAATTAGCTTACGCTATAGGTGTAGCTAAGCCATTATCTATATTTATAGATACTTTTGGAACAGGAAAAGTTTCTGAAGAAAAACTAGTTGAATTAGTAAATAAATATTTCGATCTAAGACCAGGTGCGATAATAAGGGACTTAGATTTAAGAAGACCTATATACAAACAAGTTGCTGCTTATGGTCATTTTGGAAGAACTGATATAGACTTACCATGGGAAAAAACAGACAAGGCAGAAGTATTAAGAAAAGAAGCATTAGGAGAGTAATTGTAAGGGGGACTGAGTATTCAGCCCCCTTTATTTTATTGTCCATAAAGTGTATAATAATTGAAAACTAGGACAAGGATACAGATATTATTTGTTTGTAGGAGAATGGATTTTGTAGGAGAGTAAATATGGAAAGAATAGAAGGAATGATAAGTGATATAGTTTTCAAAAATGAAGATAATGGATATACAATAGCACATTTAGCAAATGAAAAAGATGAGGTAGTAATAGTAGGGTGTATGCCTACATTAGCTCAGGGAGAAACCATAGAAGTAGAGGGAAAGTGGGTAAACCATAAACTATATGGTGTTCAATTTGAAGTAAATAAGTTTATGCCTGTAACTCCATCATCACTAGAAGGAATTTATGTATACCTATCTTCTGGAATGATACATGGTATAGGCGAAAAGATGGCAAAGAGAATAATAGATAAGTTTGGACTTGAGACCTTAAATGTAATACAATCTACTCCTGAAAGATTAAAAGAGGTAGAAGGAATAGGTGCAAAAAAAATAGAGCAAATAGTCAAGAGCTATGAGGAAAATAGGGATCTTAGGAATATAATAATAGAATTATCTCCTTATGGAATAACACCTAATTACTGCCTTAAGATATACAAAAAGTATAAAGATAAAGCAATAGAGGTTATAAACAAAAATCCTTATAAACTTGCAGAAGAAATAAGAGGTATAGGTTTCAAAATAGCTGATAATATAGCTAGTAAAATAGGGATAGACAAAAATTCTAAAGATCGAGTATCACAGGGGATATTATACTCTTTAAACCAGGCCAGTCTAAGCGGACATACGTACCTTCCAAAAGATGTTTTAATAGAAAACTCAAGGAACCTTCTAGATGTTTCTCCATCTATAATAGAGGAGTGCATAATGGATTTAGTGTATGATCAGAAGTTACACATAGAAAAGAGAAAAAATGAATACTTAATATACTTAATGACCTACTACATGTCTGAAAATGGAGTTTGCAAACAAATAATAAAGTTATCTCAAGCTAAAATAGAAGATTTAAATATTAATATAGATGAAGAAATTAGAAAAGTAGAAGAAGATGAAGAAATTAAATTAGCCAACAAACAAATCTCAGCAGTCAAGGAAGCTATTAATAGTGGAGTAGTGGTAATAACAGGTGGCCCTGGAACAGGAAAAACCACTACTATAAACACAATAATAAAGATATTTGAAAATAATAACAAAGAAGTAGTATTAGCAGCTCCAACTGGGAGAGCAGCTAAAAGAATGAGTGAAACATCTAATAAAGAGGCTAAAACTATACATAGACTCTTAGAAATGGGATATACAACAGATAGTGAAGAACTGCTATTTTTAAAAAATGAGGAGGACCCTATAAAAGCAGATGTTGTAATAATAGATGAAGTATCTATGGTAGATATATTACTGATGTATAGCCTTTTAAAAGCCATAAAATTAGGAACAAGATTGATTTTAGTAGGTGATAGTGACCAGTTACCGTCTGTAGGGGCTGGAAATGTTCTTGGAGATATAATCAACTCAGAGGTTATAAATAAGGTAAGGCTAAACGAGATATTTAGACAAGCTCAAGAGAGTATGATAGTAGTCAATGCACATAGAATTAATAGTGGACAGCCTCTGCAGTTAAATGCAAAAGGCAAAGACTTTTTCTTTATAAGAAAAAATACCTCTGAAGAAATAATGAGTGAGATAATTGGATTAGTCAACGAAAGACTGCCAAAGTTTTATAATTTAGATAAGATGAAGGATATTCAAGTATTATCATCTATGAGAAAAGGAGACTTGGGTGTAACAAATCTTAATATAGAATTACAGAAATATCTTAATAAGCCTGAGCAATATAAGGTAGAGGAGAATTTTTCAAAGAGAGTGTTTAGGGTAGCTGATAAGGTTATGCAAATAAAGAATAACTATACAAAAAAATGGGAAACAGAGGATGGAAGTGACAGCGGAGAAGGTATATACAATGGTGATATTGGATATATATACCATATAGATAAAGACAAGAAAAATATTTATGTGTTATTTGATGATACAAAAATAGTTTCTTATGGATATGATGAGTTAGATGAGATTGAGCATAGTTTTTGTACAACTATACACAAAAGTCAGGGAAGTGAGTTTCCTGTAATAGTTATACCTATAACATGGGCACCACCTATGCTATTAAGTAGAAATTTATTATACACAGCTGTTACAAGGGCAAAGAAACTAGTTGTATTGGTAGGAGATGTCAAGTACCTAGAGTATATGATAAAAAATAACAGAACAAATGAAAGGTATTCTAACTTAGCATATAAATTAAATAAATTTAAGGAGGAAGGGATACTTTTAAATAATAATGAAGGATTCTAGAGTAGATGGATTTTTAAAGAAAAGATTTAAAGAAGTAGTAGATGTTTTGCTAGACCTTATTTACCCAGAAAATATAAGTTGCATAATCTGCAATAAGCCAATAAAAAAAACAAATACATATTCAATATGTAAGGATTGTTTTAAAGAGATTAATTTTATATTGGATGGGTGCATAAAATGCGGAAAACCAATAATAAATCATTCACTGGAAAGTCAGAGTGTAGAGGGTTGTAATTTTTGTATAAATAGATCCTTTTATTTTGAAAAGGTTATATCCTGTATGGAATATAATGATATAAGCAAAAGGTTAATTTTGGGGCTTAAGTATCAGAGCAATACATATATGTGTAAATATATCGCACAAATTATGAAGGACAAACTAGAACTAGAAAAAATAAAATTTGATTATATAGTATTTGTGCCACTTCATAAGAAGAGAGAGAAAAAAAGAGGATTTAATCAGTCGCAGAAAATCGCCGATTACTTAGGAAAGCTGATGGACATTTCTGTAGTAGATTGCGTATATAGAAAAAAGAACACAAAAAGACTCTATAATTTAAATAGGGATGAAAGAAAAAGAGAATTAAAGGATGTATTTGAAGTCAAAGACAATATAGAAAAAATAAAGAAAAAAGATGTTTTATTAATAGATGATATATTCACAACAGGTGCAACGGCAAATGAATTATCAAGGGTATTAAAATTTTCAGATGTTAACAGTGTGTTTGTAATGACTCTACTGACGAAAGTTAGCGACAATTATATATGGGAACGAGTTTTAGAATAATTATATATCATAAGTAGATATGTTGTTGGCAATATTAACTATTGACTTATCTATTTTAAAATATTAAAATGGATAAGTAATATTTAGGTCTGTGGTTGAAAGTCCAAGCCAGTCGCAGGCAAAGGGATCCACGTAAGTTAATCTTAAAAGTTAGATTAATGATCATGGTGCGGCTTAGAAGTAAGACCTACCGATAACAAATCGAGAGAATTAATAGTGCGGCAAACCCAAGCGAAAGTTCCAGTAGGCGAGTGTGGGGTCAAAAACCAGGTCAGCTAAATATTCAAAGTACCTTTAGGGGTACTTTTTTTTACGTATCAGGAAATTATTATATAAGGAATTTTAATTTATCAAATATAATGATGTTAACATTTTCATATACATATAAAAAATATATAAGATATTAAATTTTGACATAAATACACAAATTAATAACAATAAATCCACATTTCTGTGGATAGAAATTTACAAAAAAATAGCCTTAAGAGTAACTATCAAGAGTTATTAACATATCTGTCCACATTATCCACAGGGATTATGCATATTATTAATCCACACCATGGGAATAAATAAATTTCATACCAAAAAAATATTTGATTATATTGAAAACATTTTCCAAAAAATCGATTTATTATGCTTTAAGACTTTAAAAAGAATTATTGTTAGTTGAATATAATAAAATATAAAAGTAAACAATAAAAACAAAGGTTTTTTAGAATTCGTAATATGATAACTGAAGGGAGATAATCTTATGAATATGATAATATCTGGAAAACAAATGGAGTTGACTCCTGGAATAAAAGCTGCAATAGAAGAGAAATTAGGAAGAATAGATCATTATCTTCATCCAAATACAGAGGTTAGAGTTACTGTGAGGGCAAAAAAAGCGAGACAAACTATTGAAGTTACAATAATTCCTATAAGTGGACCTATAATTAGAGCAGAGGATAGTGAAGAGAATTTATATGCGGCAATAGATGTTGTTTATGATAAGTTAAATAGACAACTTAGAAGATATAAGAACAAACTAATAGATAGAACACAAACTAGTAAGAGCATTAAATACGAAGGAACAGATTTTACTGAGGATACAAATGAATTAGAGGAGGATACTGATTTAGAAATAGTTATAAAAAGACGTAAAAAGTTTGATATGAAACCTATGAGTCCAGAGGAAGCAGTGCTACAAATGGAATTAATAGGTCATGAATTTTATATGTTTAGAAATGTAGATACAGACGATATATCCACAGTATATAAAAGAAAATCAGGAGGATATGGACTAATAGAACACGAATAATATAATTTAGATTTATCTATATAACTTTAAGCTACCGGTAAAAATTTAATTATTGGTAGCTTTTTCAACGTGATTATACATAAATTTGAATTATATACTAAAATTATGTACATAAATAGAATACTGAAACTAATACCTAGATAGGATTTTAAATTAATATTAAATATACAATTTTTATGGTAAAATGAATATTAGTACAATAAAAGCACGAGGAGAGATGTTTAACATGGGTTTTATGGATAGCTTATTTAATATGGCAGATAAAAAAGAACTAAAGAAATTTAATAAAACAGTAGACGTAATAGATTCTTTTGAATCTAAGTTTTCTAGTATGTCAGATAAAGAACTTAAAAACATGACTAATATATTTAAAGATAGAATAGCTAAGGGTGAAAGCTTGGATGATATATTACCAGAAGCTTTTGCGGTTGTTAGAGAAGCATCTAAGAGAGTATTAGGAATGAGACACTATAGGGTTCAGCTTATTGGAGGAATAGTTCTTCATCAGGGTAGAATAGCTGAGATGAAAACAGGTGAAGGGAAAACTTTAGTTGCAACAGCACCTGTTTATTTAAATGCGCTTACGGGTAAAGGGGTACATGTAGTAACAGTAAATGATTACTTGGCAAAGCGTGATAAAGAAGAGATGGGAAAAATATATGAGTTTTTAGGAATGACAGTAGGGGTAATCGTTCATGGTCAAAATCCAACTGTTAGAAGAGAACAGTATAATTGTGATATAACTTATGGTACAAACAATGAATACGGATTTGACTACCTAAAAGATAACATGGTTATTCATAAAGAACAAATGGTTCAAAGGGAACTTAACTATGCTATAGTCGATGAGGTCGATTCAATACTTATAGATGAGGCAAGAACTCCACTTATAATATCAGGACCTGGGGATAAATCTACTCATTTATACTCTGATGCAAATACATTTGTTTTAACTCTAAGAGAAGGTGATTACGAATTAGATGAAAAACAAAAATCAATATCACTAACTGAATCAGGTATACAAAAAGCAGAAGTATACTTTAATGTTGATAATATAACAGATATAGCTCACACTGAACTATATCATCATATAAACCAAGCTCTAAGAGCGCATAAAATAATGAAAAGTGATGTTGATTATGTTGCTAAAGATGGAGAAATAGTAATAGTAGATGAGTTTACAGGAAGACTTATGTTTGGTAGAAGATACTCAGAAGGATTACACCAAGCAATAGAGGCTAAAGAAGGATTGAAAATACAAAGAGAATCTAAAACTTTGGCTACTGTAACGTTCCAAAATTACTTTAGAATGTACAATAAAATTGCTGGTATGACTGGTACTGCAAAAACAGAGGAAGAAGAATTTAAAGCAATATACAAAATGGATGTTTTCCAAATTCCAACTAATAAACCAGTTATAAGAGAGGATTTACCAGATGCAGTTTACAAAAACCAAATAGGTAAATTTAATGCGGTAGTTGAAGATATAATAGAAAGAACAAAAGTTAAGCAGCCTATACTTGTAGGTACAGTTTCAATAGAAAAATCCGAGTTATTATCTCAGTTACTAAAGAGAAGAGGGGTTAAGCATGAGGTATTAAATGCAAAACACCATGATAAAGAGGCAGAAATAATAGCACAAGCTGGTAGATTAGGGGCAGTAACAATTGCTACTAATATGGCAGGACGTGGTACGGATATAGTTTTAGGAGGTAACCCTGTATTTTTAACTAAAAAAGAAATGAAAAGATTAGGGTATAGTGAAGATATAATAAATAAGGTAGATTCTGCACTAGACGCTTCAGAACTAGATGAAAATGATGAAATATTAAAAGCTAAGCAGGAGTATGACAAATTACTTACAAAATATAAAAAACAAACAGAAGAAGAACAAAAACAGGTTATAGAGGCTGGTGGATTGGCTATAATTGGTACAGAACGCCACGAGGCTAGAAGAATAGATAACCAGTTAAGAGGTCGTGCTGGGCGTCAAGGTGACCCAGGAAGTTCAAGATTCTACATAGCACTAGATGATGATCTAATGAGACTATTTGGAAGTGACAAGATATCTAGAATAGTAGATAAGATAGGTCTAGAGGAAGATATGCCTATAGAACACAAGATACTAAGTAAGTCTATAGAAGGTGCACAAAAGAAAGTAGAAGGTAAAAACTTTGGGATAAGAAAACATGTACTTCAATACGATGATGTTATGAACAAGCAAAGAGAGATAATGTATGGAGAGAGAAGTCGTGTTCTAGCTGGAGAAAACTTAAAAGAGCAGATAGAGGGTATGATACATTCTATAATAGAAGAAGGTGTAAATGCTTACTTTATAGAAACTGGATTTAATGAAGAAGGATTCAAAGAATATATGTATCATCAATTCATGCCTAAAGGAAGCATAGAAATACCTGACATAGAAAAATTAAATCAGTCTGAAATAGTAGAAAAAGTTTATGAAATAGCAATGAAAATATATGGAGCTAAAGAAGAACTAGTTGGTTCTGAGAGAATGAGAGAGGTAGAAAGAGTTATACTTCTTCAATCTGTTGATAGCCACTGGATGGATCATATAGATGCTATGGATCAGTTACGTCAAGGTATAGGCCTTCGTGCTATAGGACAACAGGACCCTGTAGTTGCATACAAGATAGAAGGATTTGATATGTTTGATGAAATGACTAAACATATTCAAGAAGACACAGTTAAATATCTGTTTAATATAACAGTAGAGGCACCAGTTGAAAGAAAACAAGTGGTGGACCTAGAAAAGATATCTTCTAGTGCAAGCGACGAACCAGAGAATAAAACTGTAAGAAAAGATGAGCAAGTAGGAAGAAATGATGAATGCCCTTGTGGAAGTGGCAAAAAATATAAAAAATGTTGTGGAAAGTAATTTAGGAGGAATAGGTGTTAAACATAAAAGAATATAAATATAGTTTAGAAAAGCTAACCTCAAATATAGAAGAATTGAGGGATTCTCTTTGACATAGATAGATTAAATTCTAAAATCAAAGACAATGAACAAAAAATGAGCAAGGAAGATTTTTGGAATGACAACGAGTCAGCACAAAATCTGCTACAATCTACAAAAGTTTTAAAAGAAACAGTAGATGAGTATAATTCATTAAAAGAGATAGTAGAAGAGATAGAAATATTGATTGAAATAGGACTAGAAGAAGATGATAGTTCTGTTGAGAGTGATATAGAAAAGTCTATTGAAAATCTTAAAAAAAATATAGATAATATGAGAATAAAGACTCTTTTAAATGGAGAATATGATAAAAATAATGCAATTGTATCTATAAATGCTGGGACTGGTGGATTAGATGCTCAAGATTGGGCTCAGATGCTACTTAGAATGTATATAAGATGGGCAGAGGGAAAAGGTCATAAGGTTAAACTGTTAGACCTAATCTCAGACCCAGCAGCGGGTATAAAAACAGCTGTATTATTGGTAGAAGGTTTCAATGCATATGGATACCTAAAAAGTGAAAAAGGGGTCCACAGGCTAGTTAGAATATCTCCATTTGACACTTCTGGTAAAAGACATACATCTTTTGCATCTATAGATGTTACACCAGAACTAGATAATGATATCCAGATAGATATCAATCAATCAGATTTGAAAATAGACACATATAGAGCTTCTGGTGCTGGAGGTCAACATGTAAATACTACAGATTCGGCTGTAAGAGTAACTCATATACCTACAGGCATAGTTGTTCAGTGTCAAAATGAGAGATCGCAACACTTAAATAAAGATAGAGCCATGAAAATGCTTATGGCAAAACTTATAGAAATTAAAGAATTAGAACAAAAAGAAAAAATAGAAGATATACAGGGAAAATATTCTCAAATAACATGGGGAAGTCAGATAAGATCCTATGTATTCCAACCATATAAATTGGTAAAGGATCATAGAACCAATGCAGAAGTAGGAAATGTTGATAGTGTTATGGATGGAAATATAGACTTCTTTATGAATGAATATCTAAAAATGAATAAAACAAAAAATTAAGATATAAGGCTTGAGAATTTAATTCTTAAGCCTTATTTTAAGCAAAGGGGATAGGTACCATGGATATAAATGCAATTTTAAAACAAGAATTCAATCTTAGAGATGAACAAATAAATAATACTATAAAGCTTATAGACGAAGGTAACACTATACCATTTATCGCTAGATATAGAAAAGAAATGACTGGTGAAATGAGTGATGTCACTTTAAGACAGTTCTATGAGAAACTAATATACCTTAGAAATTTGCAAACTAGAAAAGATGATGTAATAAGGATAATATATGAACAAGGTAAACTTACAGATGAAATAAAGAAAAATATAGAAAAAGCAAATACACTTCAAGAAGTAGAAGATATTTACGCACCATACAAACAAAAGAAAAGAACTAGGGCAACTATAGCTAAGGAAAAAGGGTTAGAGGAACTTGCTTTATCTATCTTAAAAAATAATATAGAAGATATACAAAAAGAGGCCGCTAAGTACATAAACGAAGAAAAACAAGTCAACTCTGAAAAAGATGCTTTGGATGGGGCAAGAGATATAATAGCTGAAATAGTATCAGACGATGCTAAGATAAGAAAACATATTAGGGAATTAGCTCTAAGAGAAGGTGTCATAGTTACAAAAAACACAACAGATGAGAAATCTGTTTATGAGATGTATTATGATTATAGTGAGGGTGTAAAAAACATGGCTCCTCATAGAACACTAGCAGTGAATAGAGGAGAAAAAGAAAATCTGCTAAAGGTAAAACTAGAAATTAATAACGATAAAGTACTTAATTTTATAATAAATGAGTATGTAAAAAATAATAATATAAACAACAAAGAAGAAATAGTAGCAGCTATAGAGGACTCTTATAAAAGGTTAATTTTCCCGTCTATAGAAAGAGAAATAAGAAATCATTTGACTGAGATAGCTCAGGAGAGAGCTATAAGCGTATTTGGTAAAAATATAAAGAGTTTACTTCTTCAACCACCGCTAAAGGACAAGGTCGTTATGGGATTTGACCCAGCATTTAGAACAGGTTGTAAAATAGCTGTAGTAGATAAAAACGGAAGGCTACTAGACTATACAACTGTTTATCCTACAGAGCCCCAAAATAATGTTGAAGGTGCAAAAAAGACTTTAAAAGAGTTAATTAAGAAATACAATATAGATGTAATTGCTATAGGAAACGGGACAGCTTCAAGAGAATCAGAGAAGTTTGTATCAGATATGATAAAGGAAATAAATGAGGAAGTTCAGTATGTAATAGTCAGTGAGGCAGGAGCATCAGTTTATTCGGCATCAGAACTTGCTAATGAAGAACACCCTGATATAAATGTTTCTATAAGAGGGGCAATATCTATAGGAAGAAGATTACAAGATCCTCTTGCAGAACTTGTAAAAATAGATCCAAAGAGTATAGGAGTAGGGCAATACCAACATGACTTAAACAAAAAAAGACTAGAAGAAGTATTGTCTGGAGTGGTAGAGGATTCGGTAAATAGCGTTGGAGTAGATTTAAACACGGCGTCATACTCTTTATTAGAACATATAGCAGGTATAAGTAAAACAATATCTAAAAATATAGTAGCTTATAGAGAAGAAAATGGAGATTTTACTTCTAGGGCTCAATTAAAAAAAGTAAAGAGGTTGGGACCACAAGCATTTACTCAGTGTGCTGGATTTATGAGAATTATAAACGCAAAAAATCCTTTAGATAACACAGGTGTGCATCCAGAGAGTTATGATGTATGCAAAAAGATGTTAGAGATGATAGGATATTCACTAGATGATGTAAAAAATAGAAATATAGAAGATATAGATATTAGGGTAAAAGAGATTGGATTAAAGGAATTAAGTGAAAAACTAGAAGTTGGACAGGTTACACTTAAAGATATAATTTCTGAAATAAAAAAACCGGGTAGAGACCCTAGAGAAGAAGGTATCAAACCTATACTTAGAACTGATGTTTTAAAAATAGAAGATATACAAGAGGGAATGATTTTAAAAGGAACTGTAAGAAATGTAGTAGATTTTGGAGCATTCGTTGATATTGGTATAAAAAATGATGGGTTAGTTCATAAGTCAGAGATGAGTAAAACATTTGTAAAAGACCCTATGAGTATAGTTACAGTTGGGGATATAGTAGATGTTAAAGTAATAGGTATCGATTTAAATAAGCAAAGAGTAGCTTTATCTATGAAAATATAAAGTAGAGCATGCACTTGAGGAGGAGATTATATGATTTTTATAAAAAATGGAAGTATAAATACAATAACAAATGGAGTAATAGAAGGCGATATTTTAATAAAAAATGGCAAAATAGCTGAAATAGGAAAAGATATAGTAGCTCCTTTAGATGCAAAAATTATAGATGCAAAAGGAAAATATATATTTCCAGGGTTTATAGATGCCCATACACACTTAGGACTTTGGGAAGATGGTATGGGATTTGAAGGAGCAGATGGAAATGAAGAGACAGATCCAATAACTCCTCAATTAAATCCAATAGATGGAATTAATCCTATGGACAGAACATTTAAAGAGGCTTATGAGGGTGGAATTACATCAGTATGTACTACTCCAGGGAGTGCAAATGTAATGGGCGGACAGTGTATAGCCATAAAGACATTTGGAAGAAGAATAGATAATATGATAATAAAAAATCCTGTTGCATCAAAAATAGCATTTGGAGAAAATCCAAAAAGCTGTTATGGTCAGGATGAAAAAATGCCTCAAACTAGGATGGCAATAGCTGCACTTCTAAGAGAAAATTTAAAGAAGGCAGAGGAGTATTTGGAAGACTTGGAGATATATGAAGAGCATGAAGATCAGGATAAGCCAGAATATGATATGAAAATGGAGAGTTTAATACCTGTTTTAAAGGGAGAAATACCTTTTAAGGTTCATGCACATAGGGCTGATGATATATTTACAGCGATAAGAATAGCCAAAGAGTTTAATGTGAAACTTACTTTAGATCATTGTACAGAGGGTCATCTTATAGCTGAAGAATTAGCAGATGAAAATTATCCAGTAGTAGTAGGACCATCATTATCAGAGAGATCTAAAATAGAACTTAGAAACTTAACTTTTGAAACAGCTGGAATTTTATCTAATTCAGGATTAGATGTATCTTTAATGACTGATCATCCAGTAATACCAGTTCAGTACTTACCTGTATGTGCAGGTATTGCTGTTAAGCACGGTATGAAGGAAGAAGAAGCTTTAAAGTCAATTACAATAAACCCAGCTAAAACCCTAGGTATAGATGATAGAGTAGGATCCATAGAAGTTGGTAAAGATGCAGATTTAGTTATATGGGACAACTTACCTTTAAGAATAGAGAGCAATGTGCTATATACAATAATAGACGGCAAGGTAGTTTATAAAAGATAGTATAAACTTAAAGAATTTAAAGATTAAACGGATAAATTTAAGTTGACATAGCAATAGGTATTGAGTATTCTATACATAGAAGAAAAATAAAATAGCAAAGAAGATCTTCGGGGCAGGGTGAAATTCCCTACCGGCGGTATAGCCCGCGAACTACTTTTGTAGTATGATTTGGTGAAATTCCAAAGCCGACAGTAAAGTCTGGATGAGAGAAGAGAGTTATGGAATAGAATTATATTAAATTACATGAATTTGTATTTTTATATATAACCATAAAAGCTCGAAGATGAAATCTTCGAGCTTTTTATTTTTTCTAGTAGGAATATTAGGAGGAATTATTTATGAATATTGAATCAAGAAAAACATGTAGTAGATTATCAACAAAAACTTTAGTGAAGGTTGCAATACTATCAGCAATAGCATATATACTTATGTTTATATCAGCACCAATTCCTGGAATATTTCCAGATTTTTTAAAGCTTGATATATCAGATATACCAGCTATATTTGGTGGGATGGCTATGGGCCCAATGGCTGGATTTATGATAGTTGTAATAAAGAATTTACTACAATTAATAACTGCCACAACTACAGGAGGAATAGGGGAAATTGCAAATATATTAATAGGCGGAACTTATGTGTATATACTTTGCTATTCATATAAGAGAAGATCTGATATAAAAGGAGTTCTAACAGGTTTTGTAGTGGGAACAATAGGTATGGCTGTAGTAGGTGGATTTATGAATTACTTTGTTATGCTTCCGTTTTATGGAAACTTAATGGGCTTAGATGCGATAATAGGTATGGGTTCAGTAATAAATCCTAAAGTTCATGATTTATTAACATTTACATTATGGATGATAGTGCCATTTAACATAGTAAAGGCGACAATGATGTCTTTAATAACACTACCTCTATATAAAAAAATGGCGGCGCTACTTAAAAAATAATATAAGAATTTATTGGGTATGTATTTTGATAAGATTAAATACATACCTTTTTAAATTGAGAAATATCATAGTTTTATTTTTTTATTAGTTGAAAAATTAAATCTGATGTATTAAATAGGAGACTATAAAAGTTTGTACAGATAAGGTCTTTATAATGAAACTTTGTTATAATATAATAATATCTAGTTGATAATAGTTGTTATCGACTATTAATAAATTTATAATATACTGGCATTTAGTTTTAATTATCTAAAATTAGTAGATAATTTTAAATGAATTGTACTGATAATAATAGCTAAAATAGCTAATTACGGAGATGAATTGATGGTTAAAATATATTTAGAAAATGAAGAAAAGACAAAAGAAATAGGATACAAACTAGGAAAATTAGTAGAGCCTGGGAGTGTAATTTGTCTAATAGGAGACCTAGGAGCTGGGAAAACTACGATGACTCAGAGTTTAGCTAAGGCCCTAGAAGTAGATGATTATATAACAAGTCCGACCTTTACTATTGTAAATGAATACGAAGGAAGACTTCCTTTATACCATTTTGATGTATATAGAATAGGTTGTAGTGAAGAAATGTATGATATAGGTTATGATGAGTACATAAACTCTGATGGAGTTTGCATTATAGAATGGGCAAATTTAATAGAGGATATACTTCCTGATGAATATCTGTACGTAGAGTTAAAATATAAGGAAATGGCAAGAGAGATGATATTAACTCCAAAAGGAGAAAAATACGAAAAAATTGTTGAGGAGTTGATTAAGTAATGAGAATATTAGGGATAGACACTTCCACAATGGCAGCTAGTGTGGCAGTTATAGAAGACAATCAGTTAGTTTGTGAATATACTATTAACACTAAAAAAACTCATTCTCAAAAACTTATGCCTATGATAGAAAATATGCTAAAAGAGAGTGACTTAAATATAAATGATATAGATTTAATAGGTATATGTGTAGGACCGGGTTCATTTACAGGGTTAAGAATAGGTATGGCTACAGCAAAGGCAATTGCACATGTAAATAACATTCCTATAGTAGGTGTTACATCTTTAGAAATGTTAGCTGCTAATATGAACTTATGCGATAAAAAAATATGTTCAATATTAGATGCACAGAGAAATCAAGTGTATACAGCTAAATTTGAATATATAGGAAATAGGTTAGTTCAGATAAATGATACTGATGTTTTAGAAATAGACAAACTTATAAATGAAATATCATCTAGTGAGGATGATTACATACTAATCGGAGAGGCTGTGTATAAATACGAAGAAAAATTAAAAGATATAGAAAATATATCAATACCTTCTCCTTCTCACAATGTGACTAAAGCAAGTAGTCTATGTTCAATTGCTCTTGAAAAGTATAATCAAGGAGAAAATATTGAATCTTGTTATACAATAAATCCTATGTATATTAGAAAATCTCAAGCAGAAGTTCAATATGACGAAAAAATGAAGAGGTTAAATGATGGAAAATAATATAATAATAGAGCCTATGACTCTGTCTGATATAGATGGTGTCTTTGAAGTAGAAAAAAGTTGTTTTGAGGATTATTGGTCCAAAGATTCTTTTAAAAAAGAACTTTCAAATGATGTAGCTAGATATATAGTAGCCAAACTTGGTGGAAAAATAGTTGGTTATGTTGGTATATGGCTTATTGTGGATGAAGGACATATAACTAACGTAGCAGTGCATAAAGACTATAGAGGCCAAAAAATTGGAGACAAGCTAATAAAATCATTGGTTGAACTATGTAGAAAAAATAGTATTTTAGCAATGACATTAGAGGTTAGAAGTTCAAATACTATAGCACAAAATCTGTATAAAAAGTACGGGTTTAAAATGGTTGGAGTTAGAAAAGAATATTATAGTGATAACAAAGAAGATGCAATTATAATGTGGAACCAGATAAAAGAGGTGTAACTTATGAAAGATATAATAACATTAGCTATAGAAAGTAGTTGTGATGAAACAGCAGCAGCAGTTTTAAAAAACGGAAGAGAAGTATTGTCAAATATAATTTCAACACAGATAGAACTACACAAAAAATTTGGTGGTGTAGTACCAGAAGTAGCATCTAGAAAACATATTGAAAATATAGATGTAGTAGTGCAGCAAGCTTTGGATAAGGCAGGAATTAAATTTAAGGATATAGATCATGTTGCGGTCACTTATGGACCAGGCCTAGTAGGAGCATTATTAGTAGGACTTTCACATGCAAAAGCATTAGCATACTCTCTTAATATACCACTTGTAGGAGTAAACCACATAGAAGGTCACGTAAGTGCTAACTATATAGAACACAAGGACTTAAAGCCACCATTTATAACATTGATAGTGTCTGGTGGACATACACACTTAGTAGAGGTAAAAGACTATGGAGAGTATGAAATATTGGGAAAAACTAGAGACGATGCATCTGGAGAAGCTTTTGATAAAATTGCAAGAGCTATGAACTTAGGATACCCAGGTGGACCTATAATTGATAACTTAGCTAAAAAAGGGAACAAACACGCAATAGAATTCCCAAGAGCTTATTTAGATGATGGTTATGATTTTAGTTTTAGCGGACTAAAATCATCAGTTTTAAATTACCTAAATGCAAAGAAAATGAAAAAAGAAGAAATTGTAGTAGAAGACGTTGCAGCATCCTTCCAAGAGGCTGTAGTAGAAGTGCTATCTACAAAAGCCATAAAAGCAGCGAGAGAAAGAGGATATAGAACAATAGCTTTAGCTGGAGGAGTCGCATCAAATTCCGCACTTAGAGAAAAAATTACAAATCAGGCAAAAGAATTTAACATAGAAATTAAATACCCACCACTAATCTTATGTACCGATAATGCAGCTATGATAGGGTGTGCAGGATATTATAATTATATAAAAGGAAGAACTCATGATATGAGTTTAAATGCAGTTCCGAACCTAAAAATAGGACAAAGATAAATTAGAATTTGTTCTCGTATTACCGCTTCGGGCTATGTGATATAAATTGTGCTCCAGGCAGTCAAGCTGCAATGTCGCTACAATTTATATTCACATAGCCCTGCGTTAAGAATACTTGTCCAATATTTGATGTGGTTCGTAAAGGTCAAAACCTCTGATAAATTTTAGGCTCTTTGTTAAATAACGTTGATGAAGTCAGTATTTAATTTTTAAAGGCAGCATCTAATACAGTTTACCTATATAGATGCTGTTTTTAAATTCTTGTATTTTTTCCCTTAGTAATACTCTTAATCTTAAATTTTTTTATATTTCTAGTTAAAAGTTGTACAAGATGGAATTTATCTAGGATAATCGTAGCATTTGGAAACAATTCTTTACCTAGTTCTATGTACGTCTCATACATATCAGTAGTTATAAATTCAACCTTTTCTCTTACTTCTTTAGAATATGACAAGAAATACTGTCTCAAGTAATGTTTTCTTCTATCAGGTAAAATATCAAAAACTTTTCCAGTTTCATTATTAACTAAATTTACACTCATTGCAGCATCAACTGATTTTAGAGACTTAAATTCATCTATTCCAAGTACTCTAGGAAGATATTTTTTACTAGTTTTAATTTCTTTACTTCTAAGTACTCTGGAAATAAAACACCATTTGTCTGTAAGTGGAGTTTCAGCAATAAATGACTCATTACAGTGTTTGCAGTAGAATCTTTGTTTTTTAAAAATATCATGAAAACATTAGTATTGTTGGAAAATTTCAAAAAATACAAATTTCTTATAAGATAATGAAGGATGTATAAAATATTTGCAGAATTATATTATAAAATTAGTATTTAATAACTCAAATTAGAGGGGATATTAATGTATAAAAAACATTATACAACAATAAATATAGTATTAATATGTGCCGGATTATTACTATTATTATCGAATGTATCACTTGCATTTTGGCTAAGAGATAGCTTTTTAACCGATATTGGTGTAGATGAAAAAGTATCAATTGAAATATTTAAAAGTTATATGTATATGATTCAAATAATTGGTGGAATATTATTTTCTATTGGACTTTACAGGTTAACCGAAATTAAAAATATAAGCAAAATAAAATGATGGGAATTATAATTAAATTTTAAAGATATATCAATAGATAAATTTCTAACTTCGAATACAAAAAGAAGTAAAAGCATATTTAAAGATGCTTTTACTTCTTTTTGTATTTAAAGTTTTTTATTATAGACAATAATTTTTTAAAAACAATAATTTTGCTATCATCTTTAGATTTTATATATTCTTTTATAAGTATAATTAAAATTGAAAAGAAAAAAAATAGAGGTTTTAAAAGGAGAGTAAATCTATGGAAGTAATATGTAAACTCAATAATATAGTAAAATCGTATGGTAACCGTAAAATTTTAAACAATTTTAACATAGAGATCTATAAAGGTGAATTTGTAGTAATAAAAGTAAAAATTGGAATTAGCAAAACAACTTTATTGAATATAATTGGATTAATTGAAAAAATAGATAGTGGAAAAGTCATACTTTTTGATAAAGATGTAACTAAAATAACTAATAATAAATTAAATAAATTGCTTAGAAATAAAGTATCGTATTTATTCCAAAACTATGCATTAATAGATTCTGAAAGTATTGATAAAAACTTAGATATAGCTTTAACATATTCAAAAAAATAAAAAAGAAAATAAAATGCTTTAAAAAAGGTTGGTTTAAATATAAATACTAAATCTAAAATATACGAGTTATCAGGTGGAGAACAACAAAGATATTCTATAGCAAGAATTATATTAAAACCATGTGATATAATATTAGCGGATGAGACAACCTACCAGATTTTATTTTTTAGGAATAAATTAATTCTTGATGTGATATATATGTAATACAAAGATACAAATATATCATGTTAACAAGGGAGATTTATTAATGAAAGGGATAAAAAAATATTCGATTCTGTTTGCATTTTTCGGCTTATTAGGATTTAAAGAATTACAGGGTGATCCATTAGGGCTTTTGTATTTTGGTTTTTTTGGAAACTTGGCTAGTTATTGGTGGCGTAAATTAGGTGATGTTGAAGATGAAAGATTAATATATAATAAAAATAGGGCAGGAGTCATATCTTTTTACATAGGATTTGTCATAGCAGTTGTATCAAGTGTATTAATTAGATTGTACACAGTAGATTTATTAACTTTATATAGAATGCAAGTATTAATAATAGCGCTAACTTTTGCAATATCAATGAATTTATGGGCTTTTTTAACTTACAAATTTGACTTAGGAAAATAAAGATAATGACAAAGTTTATTAGTAATTTAAAAAAATATCGTCAGTTCAATGAATTAACCCAAGAGGAACTAGCCAAGAGGGTTAATGTTAGAAGAGAAACCATTGCTCGACTAGAAAATGCAAAATACAATCCATCGCTTGAATTAGCAGTCAGGATATCTAAGGAACTGAATATTCCGATTGAAGAATTATTTATATTTAAACTTTAATTTGCAGATAAATGCAACAAAACTGTACATGAAGCTAAGAATAAGCTTTATGTACAGTTCTACTGAAGCAAAGTCTAATCAATATCCTTAACAATATTTGTTGCCCACTTCTTAGACAGCGCTCTAGGTACTCCAAAGATAAATTTAACTATTTCTTCTGAGTAAGTTAATAAAACAAGTACAAAGATTGGATAACCCTTAACAGCTCCAATAAAAGTTAATGGAAGAGAGGCCAACCACATACAGCCCAACTCTAAAAATAGTGCATATTTAGTATCTCCACCACTTCTTAAAATACCGATTATTATAAGAGTATTGAATGATTTAAGAGCCATAAAGATACCCATTATAATAAATATTTTAGTTATATCTGATTTTAGAGCTTGTGAAACACTAAATATCTTTAGTAAAAATGGTATATTAATAATTAAAAGTAAACCAAATAACAATCCAGCTACAAAAACAAGAATTGAGAATTTTTTAGCATATTGTGTTGCACGGTCTATATGATCAGCACCAAGTTCATTTCCAAGCATGATAGAAGCCCCGATTGCTATACAAACAGAAGTCATAATAAAAAAGTTTCCTGTACTAGTAGCTATTTGGCTAGCTGCAATAGCAGAAGTTCCTGCTTTTGCGTATGCTACAGAATATAATACCGTCCCCACTGCCCACGCAGAGTCATTAAAAAATATAGGCATACTTTTTGAGAAAAATGAATTTACAAAAACTTTATCTATAGACTTTAAATGTTTTAGAGTAAACTTTAATATGTAGTCTTTTTTCAAGATGTAGACATATCCAAGTATTAAAATTAATTCAACTACTCTAGCTATTACAGTAGCTATAGCGGCACCCTTTACACCAAGTGCAGGCAACCCAAAATGACCAAATATAAGACCGTAATTTAAAATTACATTGGTTACCAAAGCAATTGCACTACAAAACATACCTAAGTTAGGATTTCTAACACCCCTAGATCCCATACTAAACACAATACTAATAGATATTAGAGGGTACCCCAATATTACTATTCTAAGATATTCACTGCATAATCTCACAACATCAGGATCGTATGAGAATATATGAATTATCGATTCGGGTACAAGTAAAGCAGGAACTACAAATATTAAACTAAGTATTATTGCAAGTATTGTACTTAAACCTGTAACCTTTTTTATATTATTAGCATCTTTTTTACCAAAAAACTGGGATATAAAAACTCCAGCTCCCCCTGTAATACCCGATAGAGACATACTAAATAAAAAGAAAAATTGGTTTGCAACTCCTATAGAAGCTACAGATGTCTCACCCAAACTACTAATCATAACAGTATCTATTATGTTTACAGAAGTAGAAATAAGATTTTGAATAATAATAGGTATACATAATGAAAAAAGTATTTTATAAAACCTTTTACTATCATCGTTTAAAGGGAATATTTTCCTCAAATAACCACCTCCAGAATATAATGTAACGATATACATCATATCACAAATAGTATACTCAAGGTAAGCAATAATACATAAAAAAACATTCAAAAACAGTTAAAATGAAAAATTTACAAATTTAGAAAAAGAGAACAGTTTACATAAACTGTTCCCATTCATTGTAAAGAGTGCTAAGCTTACTCTCTAAATTCATTTTTTCCTGACCAACTTCTTTTGCTGTATCAGCATTAGAGTAAACTTCCTCTTGGCATAGTAGAAGATCTAGTTCTTCTATTTTAGCCTCAGTTTCCTCTATTTCTTTTTCTATATTTTGCCTTTTGATTCTGTTTTTCTTCTCTATTTCTCTTTGCTCTCTCTCTTTTCTTTTTTCTTCTTTGATTTGAGTCTTAGTTTTATCTTCTTTTTCCTCTACAACATTCATTTCTTGGATTTGTCTTTTTTTATCTATGTAGTAATCATAATTACCAAGGTATTCAGTAATTCCATCCTTGTCTAAAACTAAAATTTTATCTACAACAGTATTTAGGAAATATCTATCATGAGAAATTGTAAATATAGTTCCTGTATAGTTTGATAAAGCTTCCTCAAGGACTTCCTTAGAGTCTATATCTAAGTGGTTTGTAGGCTCATCCAGCAATAAAAAGTTTGCATTTGAAAGAATTAATTTTAGTATGGCAACTCTGGCCCTTTCACCACCGCTAAGAGTAGATATTTTTTTGAATACTTCTTCGTCCTCAAACAAGAATGCACCAAGCATACTTCTTAAAAGTGTTTGGGTTAAACTTTTATTATCTTCCCATATCTCATCTATTATAGTGTTATCAAGATTAAGAGTCTTTTGCTCTTGGTGGAAATAAGAAACATTTACATTTGTACCAAGCTTTACAGTACCCGATAGAGGAGTTATTTCATTTGTAATTATTTTGAACAAAGTAGACTTACCTATACCGTTTGCTCCAATAAGGGCGACTTTTTCTCCTCGGTATATATCTATATTTAAATCTTTAAATAAGATTCTGTTGCCATAACCCATAGAGACGTCTCTAACTTGAAGAACGTCGTTTCCACTCGTGGAAGAAGGATTGAATTGAATTTTAGCTCTTTTTCTATAGGCTTCAGGCTTGTCCAGTATATCTATCTTATCAAGTGCTTTTTCTTTGCTTCTAGCTCTTTTTAAATGTTTTTCTCTACCAAATGCCTTTAACCGCTCAATTGATTCCTCCTGTTTTTTGATATCTTTTTGCTGTTCCTCAAATTTTTTAAGTTCTAATTCTTTTTCAACTTTAGATAGTTCAATAAATTTAAAGTAGTTTCCGTTATAAGATTTAAGTTTTTTATTATGTATTTCAAAAATTCTATTTACAGACTGATCTAAAAAGTATCTATCGTGTGAAATTAAAATAAATGTGCCTTTGTACTGTTTTAGAAATACTTCTAACCATTCAATTGCTTCTGAGTCCAAGTGGTTAGTCGGCTCATCTAATAGTAGAAGTGTAGGTTTCTTTAGAAGAAGTTTACCAAGAAGAACTCTAGTTTTCTCCCCACCAGATAAAATACCAATAGGTTTGTCCATATCTTCATCGTTAAAACCTAGTCCCTTTAAAATTCCCTTGGCTTCAGACTTGTAGCCATAGCCATTTAGAGAAGCGAAATTTTCTAGTTTACTAGAGTATTCATCCATAATTTTTTCTAAAATTGGAGAGTTCTCTTTAGTACTTTCTTCTGCTATTTTTAATTCTAGTTCTCTTAAATATTTTTCCATATCTATTAGATCTTTGAATACTTCCAAAACTTCTTCAAAAATCGTATTATTAGACTGAAAGTTCGTATTTTGTTCTAAGTATCCAATTTCACAATCTTTAGAAGTATATATATCTCCACTATCATATCCATATACTCCGGAAATTATTTTAAATAGGGTTGTTTTACCGGTTCCGTTGACACCGATAACCCCGATTTTATCTCCTTCGTTTACTGTAAAATTGATATTTTCTAGTATAGAATCTATTCCAAAACTTTTATTTAAGTTGTTACATGACAAAACAATCATAAATTTCTACCTCCTTAAACTATCTAAAATTATAATGTTTTGATATAATATAATCAAGGATATATATATTAGTTTTAAAAAACGAAATAATTTATTGCAAATCAGTAAAATGTAAGACTATTTAGGAGGTGAAAAGATTGGGCAATAAAAACATATCGATGGCAGTAATTAGAAGATTACCGAAGTACCATAGATATCTTGGAGATTTATTAGATAAAGACATACAAAGAATATCATCTAAGGAATTAAGTGATATAATAGGATTTACAGCATCTCAAATAAGACAGGACTTAAACAACTTTGGTGGGTTCGGACAACAGGGATACGGATATAATGTTGAAGCACTTCACAGTGAAATAGGTAAGATACTAGGACTAGACAGAACTTACAAAGCTATTCTTGTAGGAGCCGGAAACTTAGGTCAAGCTATAGCGAATTATTCAGGTTTTAGAAAGGCTGGATTTGAAATAAAGGCGTTATTTGATGCTAATCCCAGAATGATCGGTTTAAAAATAAGAGAATTTGAAGTACTAGATTCTGAAAATATAGAGGAATTCATACAAAAGAATGATATTGACATAGCTATATTGTGTATACCTAAAAATGGAGCTCAAGAGCTTATGAACAGAATTGTAAAAGTAGGTATTAAAGGAGTTTGGAATTTTGCACCAATAGACTTGGAAGTTCCTAAAGATGTTATAGTTGAAAATGTTAATTTAACGGAAAGTTTATTTACTTTATCATATTTAATGAAAGAGAGTGAGTAATAGAGTTCGACATAATATCAGGATTACCGACGGAATTTGGAACTTATAATTTAATTGAGATAAAAAAAAGAGATTGATAATAAGATGAGTGTAATCTAATCAATCTCTTTTTGATGTATATTATTCTGGTTGAGGAGCGTCAACAGGACAAACACCTGCACAAGCACCACATTCGATACATACATCTGCGTCTATAACATATTTGTCATCTCCAGCAGATATACATTCAACAGGACATTCAGCTGCACAAGCACCACAGCTTATACAAGCATCGTTTATATTGTATGCCATTCTAATATTCCTCCCTCATACTATGTATTGTTATTTCAGTAATATTATAGCAAAAATTTAAACATATAACAATTAAATTAATTATACTATTTACTTAAAATCTAATAATGTGTTATTTTAGTGAAGAGTAAATATATTTTTAGGAGATCAAGATGAGTAGAAGAAAATTAAACAAGAAGAGAGTTTCCCTAATTGCAATAGTGTTAATCACAGTGGTGGTAGTTTTAGGTATAGGTTTTAGAGGAATTATAAATAAAGTTGTCAATACAAAACACGAAAGCAAGGTAAATACGGATACTGTGGAAGAAAAAACGGAAGAGCCTGTACAAAAAAGCATAACAATAAGTTTTGCAGGAGATGTAACAATGGGTAATTACAAAGGAGCGCCTAATTACGACAGTTTTGATCATGAATTTGAAAGGCAAGGTAAGGATTACTCATATTTTCTAGGAGGAGTAAAATCTGTTTTTGAAAAGGATGATTTAACGGTTGTAAACCTGGAGGGTCCTCTTACTACAGCTACTGAGGCAAAGGTGAAAAAATTTGCATTCAAGGGAGATCCATCTTATGTAAATATATTAAAAGAAGGAAGTGTAGAGGCTGTAAATATAGCTAATAATCACTCAGAGGATTATTTTGAAAAGGGAATGCAAGACACCAAGTTTATCTTGGATGAAAATAAAATAGATTATTTTGGCTTAGGAGAAAAGGCAATAATCGATGTAGAAGGAATTAAAGTAGGTTTTTTAGGGTATACTGGATGGCCTGAGAATTATAACGAAGAATATCTAAACAAAATGGAAGAAGATATAAAAGAGTTAAAAAAAGAATCAGATGCAGTGATTGTATTTTTCCACTGGGGTATAGAAAGACAGTACACACCTAATAAAGTAGAAAAAGATTTTGCTCATCATGCTATAGACAAAGGGGCAGATTTAGTTGTTGGATCACATCACCATGTAATTCAAGGAATAGAAAAGTACAATGATAAGTACATAGCTTATGGTCTTGGAAATTTCTGTTTTGGAGGTAATAAGAATCCTTCAGATAAAGATAGTATGATATACCAGCAAACATTTACATTTACAGATAATAAACTTACAAAAATAGATGAACCAAACGTAATACCAGTTTCAATATCATCATCAAGTTATAGAAATAATTATAGACCGACAATTTTAGATGCAAGTGAGAGAGAAAGAGTATTAAATAAACTAAAGAAAATAAGTGAACAGATAAAATAATATTTAAATTTTAAAAGGGTATCTTGGATTGAGTGAGAATAATTCTAAGATATCCTTTAAAGTTTTTGGATAGAAATTTTTTATATAGTACATTGATATATAGTATTAGTATAAAAATTATTATAAAATTGAATTACATAATAGATTATAGGTTTTTGTTAGTTATGTATATTTAACCAGAGGTGAAAAAATGAAAATATACGCTCTAGTTGGAGGAAGTGGAACAGGAAAGAGTTATAAGGCTTTAGAAGTAGCATATGAAAATGAAATAGATTATATAATAGATGATGGGATTCTTATATATAAAAATAAAATCATAGCTGGTATTTCAGCAAAAAAAGCAAAAACAGTTATAGAGGCGGTAAAGACTGCTATATTTAATAAAGATGAACATATGCAGGATGTTAAAACTAGCATACAAAAGGAAACGATTGACAAGCTTCTAATACTTGGAACATCTAGGAAAATGATAAAGCAAATTGCAGATAGATTAGAGATTGGTGAAGTCTATAAATTTATAGACATTGAAGATATAAGTACGAGTGATGAAATGGATAAAGCAAAAAAATCAAGGGAAAGGGGAAATCATATAATTCCCGTGCCTACTGTACAGATAAAGTATATGACAAGTGGGCTTAGTATAAACCCCCTTAGAAGATTTTTTAGAAAAAATAATCAACAGAGCAGAGTATTTGAAAAAACAATTGTAAGACCTAATTTTAGCTATATAGGAAAATTCTATATAAGCGAAGATGTTATACCTCAAATTTTAACATATGAGATTGAAAAATGTATAAAAATAGAGAAAATTGTAAAAATTGACGTAAATAACTTCGACAATAATGTTAATATTTATATCAATATAACTATCAACGATACTAGTGTAATAAAAGAACTAGAAGGTATACAGAGGCGATTAATAAAGGCAGTAGAGCAAATAACTTTAATTAATGTTGGTAAAATTGATATTTATATTAGTAAAATGAAAAAAACAAGCGAAAAAGTACGTTAAAAAATAAATTAAAAAATCCTATACTAAACCAGAATAAACTATGTTATAATCTAACTGTAACTTGGGGGGAAACGATTTCTCTGAGTATTAAGGTATAAATATTGAGTATTTTAAGGGGGCTTTTCAAATGGCAGAAAAAACTTTAAATGTTTTTGAGATTGCACAATCTCAAGTAAAAAATGCATGTGATAAATTAGGATCAGATCCAGCAGTTTATGAAATCTTAAAGAATCCTATGAAAGTTACAGAAGTATCTTTCCCAGTTAAAATGGATGATGGAACTACAAGATCATTTACAGGATATAGATCTCAACATAATAACGCTTGTGGACCTTACAAAGGTGGAATAAGATTCCATCCAGCTGTAAACCTAGACGAAGTAAAAGCTTTATCAACTTGGATGACATTCAAGTGTGGAGTAGTAGGAATACCTTACGGTGGAGGTAAAGGTGGTATAGCTATCGATCCTACAGAATTCTCAGAAGGTGAATTAGAAAGAATATCTAGAGCATATGCAAGAGCTATAGCTCCAATAATAGGAGAAAAACAAGATATACCAGCTCCAGACGTTAACACAAATGGAAAAATAATGTCTTGGATGGTTGATGAATATGCAAATGTTACAGGAGAATTCCAACCAGGTGTATTCACTGGTAAACCAGTAGATTTCTATGGTTCTTTAGCTAGAACAGAAGCAACTGGATACGGTGTTGCAACAATGGCTATGGAAGCTGCTAAAAAATTAGGTATAGATTTAAAAAATGTAAGAGTAGGTCTTCAAGGATGTGGAAACGTTGGTAGTTTCGCAGGTACTTACATAGAAGAGTTCGGTGCGAAAGTAGTTATAGTAGGAGACCACACTGGAAATATCTACAACGAAAACGGAATAGATATGAAAGCTTTAGTAGCTTACAATATGGAACATAGATGTATAAAAGGATTCCCAGGTGCAGAGCCAACTGATCAACATGTATTAACTGCTGATGTTGATATATTAATGCCTTGTGCTTTAGAAAACCAATTAACTGAAGCTAATGCAAATGATATAAAAGCTAAAATAATATGTGAAGGTGCTAATGGACCTACAACTCCAGAAGCAGATAAAATATTCTTCGAAAGAGGATTAACTTTAGTTCCAGATATACTAGCTAATAGTGGTGGAGTTACAGTTTCTTACTTCGAGTGGGTACAAAACTTACAAAGATACAACTGGACATTTGATGAAGTTCAAGAAAAACAAACTGTATTAATGAAGAAAGCTTTCGAAGAAATATGGAAGTTAGCTCATGAATTCAATGTTGATATGAGAACTGCTGCATACATGATGTCTATAAAGAGAATAGAAGATGCTATGAAGTTAAGAGGATGGTTTACTGAAACAAAATAATTAAATTTATTATATAAGAAAGTAGTTACTTGAAAAAGTAACTACTTTTTTTTCGGTAATTTTTATAGTAAAACTAGTAATAGGGAGATAATACAACAAATTTGTCTATAGATAATTAAAAACGGGCATAAAAAAACACATAAATGAGAATTTATGCGTACGAAAAGCCTAGAATTTACAAAAAACTTTACTTTTATCCATCCATCGTATATAATGGAAATAAATACGTATATTTAGGTGGCACATTGGATAAAATAATTAATTTGATTAATTTTATAATAATAACTTTATACAAGATATAAATTGAAAGCACAACTATTATTAATATAAGAATACTATAAATTGAATGACAATTGATTACAAATAAGTTACAAAAAAGCATAATATAAATTTTTTATAGCATAATATAAATTTTTTATGGGTAATTAATGAGTTTTTGTAAGATATCTTGTGTATTAGTATTTTATCCTACATAAATTGCACCTATTAAAAATAACACATATATTTATTGTTGATTTTTAGGAGGGAATATAATGAAGAGAAAAATATTAGTACCAATGTTTGCGTCAGTTATGGCGTTATCAATGAACACAGTTGCAAATGCAGATGAGGTTAAGGACAACAGTGTTGAAAACAAGGAAGAAAAAACGAATACCTTAACAGATATAGATCAGTATGAAGAAATGACATACAAAAAGGCTGTTGTTAAGGATGGAGTAGCAGTTAAAGTAAGACAACAAGGTGAAGTTCAACATATAGCTTACACAGGAGACGAGTTTAAAGTTCTTGGAACTCAAGGTGAATGGGTGAAGGTTAAAACTGAAGATGGAGAAGGTTGGTTAGCAGCTAGATATGTTGATTTAGTTGAAGGAACTGGATATTTAACATCTGATAAAGTTAACTTAAGAAAAGACACAAATACTGACTCAGACGTAATAGAAGAATTAGAAATAGGAAGTACTGTTAAAGTTTTAGAAAGCAATGAAGGCTGGATAAAAGTACAAAAAGGAGAGCAAGAGGGATACATAAGATCTTTATACATATCTGATGAAGCTCCTGTTGTAGAAGAAGAGGAAGAAGTTTCTGTAGAGTATAATGTTAACAATGATGAGATATCAACTGAATCTGAAAGCACAACAACAAATACAGAAACAAATACATCAACAAATACATCAACAAATACTTATAGAAGACCTAGTAGTTCTTCAAATACATCATCTTCATCAAACGGATCAACTAGTAACTCAAGCTCATCAAATGAATCAGCTGATAGTTCAAGTTCATCAAATGAGTCAACTAGTAACTCAAGTTCAAGATCAGCTCAAGCTGTACTTAATTTAGCATACTCTAAGATGGGATACCCATATGTATGGGGAGCGGAAGGTCCAAATAGCTTTGACTGTTCAGGATTTACATCTTATGTATATAGAAATGCGGTAGGTATATCTATACCAAGAACATCTAGCGCTCAATCAGGGTACGGAACAACTGTAAGTAAATCAAATTTACAACCAGGAGACTTAGTATTCTTCAGTACAAATGGTACTGGAAGAGTAAGTCACGTTGGTATATATGTTGGTGGTGGAAATATGGTACATGCACCATCTTCAGGAAAAACTATAAGTGTAACTAGCATAAACTCGTCTTACTACACATCAAGATTCGTGACTGCTAAGAGAGTTTTATAATAATTTATAATAAAGTATATTGCGTTTCTAGTAAGCGTAATATACTTTTTTTATTCACTTAAATCATTCTATTGACATCAAACATCAAAAGTGATAAGCTACTAACAGAATAAAAATACTTTTAATTTTAGTCCAGAGAGGCTAAAAAAGGAGGACAAACGAACATGCTAAAATCAAGAAATTTAATCCAACCAGAAGACTTTTCTGTAGAAGAAATAGATGAAATATTATCATTAGGTCAAAAAATAATTGATAATCCATCGAAATATTCTCGTGTATGCGAAGGTAAGCTATTAGCGACATTGTTTTATGAACCATCGACAAGAACAAGACTTAGTTTTGAATCTGCTATGAACAGATTAGGAGGAAGAGTAGTGGGTTTTTCAGAACCAAACTCATCATCTGTAGCAAAGGGAGAAACTCTAGGAGATACTATGACGACAGTATCGAATTACGTCGATGTAATAGCAATGAGACATCCACAGTCTGGAGCAGCAATGGATGCAGCTAAATATGCTAAAGTACCTTTTATAAACGCGGGAGATGGAGGAAATCAACATCCAACTCAAACACTTACCGATTTACTTACCATAAAATCATTAAAAGGAAAATTAGAAAATCATACAATAGGATTGTGCGGAGATTTAAAATTTGGGAGAACAGTACACTCATTAGTTAAAGCTATGGCTAGATATGAGAATACTAAGTTTGTATTTATATCACCAGATGAATTAAAAATGCCCAAATACATAAAAGATGATATAAAGGGACATGCATACTATGAAACAAATAATCTAGATGAGGTCATAGGCAGTTTAGACATTTTATATATGACTAGAGTCCAACGAGAAAGATTTGAAGATAAAAGTGAATATGATAGATTAAAAGACTGTTATATACTTAATAAAAGTAAGATGGAAAAAGCAACGGAAAATATGTTGGTTATGCACCCACTACCAAGAGTAAATGAAATAGATATAGACGTAGATGAAGATAAGAGAGCGGTATATTTTGAACAAGCTAGATACGGAATGTTTGTTAGAATGGCTTTAATAATGAAGCTTCTAGGCGTAGATATAAATGAATAGGGGGATGGCAATGTATAAGATACTAGAAAATAAGTATATAGGCGAAGATATGTATAGAATGAAGGTTGAAGGTAATTTCAAAGGAGAAATGGGACAGTTCTATATGTTGAGGGCTTGGGATACGTATCCAGTGCTTTCAAGACCAATAAGCATACATGATATAGATGAAAAAAGTATAACTTTTCTTTATAAAGTAGTAGGAGAAGGTACAAAAATCTTAAGTAATTTAAAAGAAAATCAAACAATAAAGTTAGAAGGCCCTTATGGAAATGGATATAGACATGTAAAAGGTAAAGTCGCGATAGTTGGTGGGGGAATAGGAATAGCACCTCTTTATCTTGTAGCAAAGAATATAAAAAATTGTGACGCATACCTAGGGTTTAGGGAAAAGCCTATACTAAAAGAAGAATATGAATCCGTTTGTAATGAAGTTCATATAGCAACAGGTAGCACATTTGCAACTGATATATTAGATGTAGAGAAATATGATTATATACTAACTTGTGGGCCGACCCCTATGATGAAAAAACTAGTCAATATGGTAGAGGGAACAAATACAAAAATAATGGTATCTCTAGAAAACCATATGGCATGTGGTGTAGGAGCGTGCTTAGTTTGCACTTGCCAAACAAAATTTGGGAACAAAAAAACTTGCAAAGATGGTCCAGTTTTCTGGGGAGAGGACGTGATATTTGGTGACTAATTTAAATGTTAAGTTTGGGGATATAGTGTTCAAAAATCCAGTTGTGATGGCGTCTGGAACCTTTGGATTTGGTAGAGAGTATAGCGAAATATATGATATACAAAAATTAGGTGGAATAAGTAGCAAAGGTCTTACTTTAAATAAGAAAGATGGAAACTTAGGGATTAGAGTACATGAAACAGCATCTGGTATGATGAATAGTGTAGGACTTGAGAACCCAGGAGTTCAAGGGTTTATAGATAATGAGATACCTTTTTTCAAAGAGTTAGATTTAGTCAAAATCGTAAATATCGGCGGTGGAACTTTAGATGACTATATAAAAGGAGTTCAATTATTAAATAATCAATCAGTAGATATAATAGAACTTAATATATCTTGTCCAAATGTCAAGGCTGGAGGCATGGCATTTGGTATAAAGAATGAAGTGGCTAGAGAAGTGATTAGAGAAGTGAGAAAGGTTACGGATCTGCCTCTAGTAATAAAGTTATCTCCCAATGCTGAGGATATAGTAGGCATGGCGAAGGTGTGTGAAGAAGAAGGTGCAGATGGGGTATCTTTAGTAAATACATTTAAGGCTATGGCAATAGACATAAAAAAAAGAAAACCAGTATTTGAAAATGTATATGCAGGATTATCAGGTCCAGCTATAAAACCAATAGCCCTTAGAATGGTAAATGAAGTATGCAAAAATGTTAGTATACCAGTTATGGGGATGGGCGGAATAACAAACGCATCAGATGCGATAGAGTTTATAATGGCAGGAGCAACTTGTATACAAGTTGGAACAGCGAACTTTATAAATCCTAGAATAGGGCTTGAAATAATAGATGGAATAGAGGAGTTTATGAAAAAAGAAGGCATAAAGACTCTTGATGAAATAAGAGGAATTATTTAAATAGATTATATAGATAAAACAAATACGGAGGAATTTAAGATGAGTAAAGTTGATGTAATAGATATATTAAAGAAAAGTGATGCATTATTAGAAGGACATTTTTTATTATCTTCAGGAAAACACAGCAATAGATATGTACAATGTGCAAAAGTACTTAGATTTCCAGAGTATGCAGAAAAGGTATTAAGAACAGTAGTTGAACAGATTAAAGACTTAAACATAGACTTAGTAGTTGGACCAGCGATGGGTGGAGTGATAGTTTCTTATGAGTTGGGTAGACAATTAGGCAAAGAAACAGTATTTACTGAGAGAAAAGATGGAGAAATGCAACTAAGAAGAGGATTTGAAGTTAAAAAAGGAGCTAAGATAATAATAGCTGAAGACGTTGTTACAACTGGTAAATCAACTATAGAAACTAAAAAAGCCCTGGAAGAACTGGGTGGAGAAGTTATAGGTGTAGCATGTATAGCAAACAGAACAAATGATGATATAGGAATGCCTATATATAGTGCGATAAAACTTGAAATACAAGTTCATGATGCAAATAATTGCCCTTTATGTAAAGAAGGAAAAATAGAGTTAGTAAAACCAGGGAGTAGAGAATTTAAGTAAGATAAAAAGCTGTATAATATTTAGTGTTGATGCTAATAAAAAATGACCTATTTATAGGTCATTTTTTATGGAAATTATTTACTTGGTATTGATAGGCATTTTCTTATTTCATCGCATAATATCCTAAGATCGTCAGGATTGTTAATCAAATCGACCTTATTTATATTAACATAAAGAACAGGGGATTGGTCGTATTCTTTTATCCATTTTCCATATCTTTCGTGAAGATTTTTCCAATAAGCGATGTCTACAGATTTTTCCATTTCACGTCCTCTAAGGTTTATTCTATCAACTATAGCATCTATAGAACCATCTAGATATATCATCAAATCCGGTCTTCTAAGGTGGGGAACCATATCATTGAACAAGTCCCTATATGTGATATAATCTCTTTTGCTCATTTTATTATTATCAAATAGATTTCTAGCGAAAATCTCTACATCTTCATATATACTTCTATCTTGTATATTATTTAAGCCATTACTATCTATTTCTTTTTGTTGCTTGAATCTTTGTGCTAGAAAATAAAGTTGTAAATGAAATCCCCACTTCTCTTGATCTAAGTAGAAATCTTCAAGATATGGATTGCCATCAACTTTTTCAAAGTGAGTTTCAAATCCTAGCTCTTCACCAACTAATTTAGTTAAAGTTGATTTTCCTGAGCCGACATTTCCAGCTACAGTTATAAATAAATCTCTGTTTAGAGGTTTACTACATTGATTTACTAATTTAAACATTTGTATGTCCTCCTAAATTGTCTATAGCTTCCTCGACTTTTTTTATTATAAATGATCTATGTTCTTCATTGTTTAAAAAATCCAAGTCTGAATTATCGATATTGATAATGACAGGTTCTTTGCCTATAAAATTATGTTTTATAGATAATGGACTAAAGTAATATTTATATTCCGTACTAAGTTCTTCTATATAACCTCTATCCATCTGTCTTTCAAAACTTCTATCCCTAAGGGCGATTTTCTTCATCAATGTATCTGTGTTAGAATTCAAATATACTATTATATCCGGCTGAGGAAGATCGTTAACGAAAATATTATATACTTGTTTATATCTATAAAGCTGTTTTTTATCAAGTGTTAATCCAGCAAAAATAAGATTTTTTATTATATGGTAATCACTTATAACACATTTAGACTTGTCTAATACATCTCTTTGAAGATCTTCTAATTGTTTTACTCTATTAAATAGAAAAAATGCTTCTGTTTGCAAAGCATACTCTTTTTTATCGGTATAAAACTTTGTTAGAAAGGGATTCTCTTCTACAATCTCTCTAAGAAGAGTGTAATTAAAATGCTGATTTAATATTGTTGCTAGGGTAGTTTTTCCAACCCCTATAGGTCCTTCTATAGCAATAAATATGCTTTTTTTATTCATGTTAAACCACCTTCTAAATATAATATCCTATGTATTTTAACAAAAAAAGAATATTAATTCTACTCTAGATTTTTTGATATAATTTTGCATAAACTAAATACTTACCTTAATTATGTAAAAAATAGTAAGATTTGTACTATAATTAATATAATTACACTAATAAACTTATTAGTTTATTGTGATTATATATGGGAAATATAGATACTATATCTTAGAAATATAATTGAAAAACAGACATATATTAGAAGGAGTATTAAGAATATGAAAATTTATGAAGAAAATAATTCGGTTGTACTAGAGGGAGTAGAAGATTTTAATATTAAACATATTTTTGAGTGCGGTCAGTGTTTTAGATGGAAAAAAGAAGAGAATGAATCTTACACAGGAGTTGCAAAGGGGAAAATACTAAATGTAGAAGAAAAGGGCGATAAAATCTACCTAAACAATACTAATTTAGAAGATTTTAATAATATTTGGCACGATTACTTTGATTTGGGAACAAATTATACAGAAATAAAGAATAAATTAAAGGAAATGGATGAATACTTAGATAAAGCAACTGACTTTGGATGGGGAATAAGGATATTAAAACAAGATCAATGGGAAATGCTTATATCATTTATAATATCATCAAATAATAGAATTCCTATGATCCAAAAGGCTATAGATAATTTGTCAAAAAAATTCGGTAAATTTATAGGAGAATATAACGGTAAGGAGTACTATGCCTTTCCTACACCACAGGAGTTGAGTAGAGCTTCTAAGGAGGAAATAAGGGCATGTCAGACTGGATTTAGAGATAAGTACATAAAAAGCACAGCAGATGCAGTAGCAAATAATAATGACAACGTCTATGGATATTCGATGTTGGATACAGAACAGTGTAGAAAAGAACTATTAAAGTTTAATGGTGTAGGTCCAAAAGTTTGTGATTGTATTTCTTTATTCGGAATGCAAAAATACGATACATTCCCGGTTGATGTATGGGTAAAGAGAGTTATGCAAGAATTTTATGTTGATGAGGATATGTCACTTCCTAAAATAAGGGCATATGCATTAGATAAATTTGGTGAGTTGGCTGGATTTGCACAGCAGTACCTATTTTACTACGCAAGAGAACTTGGTATAGGAAGATAATATAATTAGAGGGGAGATAATATGGAAATTGTAGGGTTTTTGGTTGTAATTTTTTTACTTATATCATACGTGGCTGGAGCAGCAGTTGCCATGACTATATTACTGGAAAATAGAGACCCTGCGAAGACTATGACATGGTTATTAATATTTATTTTATTACCAGGGTTAGGCTTAATTGTATATGCTATATTTGGAAGGAATATAAGGAAGATAAAAATATTTAAGACACAGAAGATGGCTACTAACATAAAGGAAAAGAAACTCTTTGAAACTCTAGAAAAAATGAAAGAGATAGTAGAACTAGAACAAGAATCAATAAAGGAAAATAAGTTATTAAAAGAAGAGGAAGAAGGATGTATAAGAAAAAGGGTGATTAGCTTACTATTAAATACAGGAATGTTTCCTTTTACAAAAAATAACAAGATAGATGTTTTTGTTGATGGCAATGAAAAATTTGAAAAACTTATTGATGACATAAAAAATGCGAAAGACCATATACATTTAGAGTACTTTATTATAAAAGAAAGTGATATAGCTAATAAAATAAAGGATATTCTTATAGAAAAAGCTAAACAAGGAGTAAAGATAAGAATATTATATGATGATGTAGGGTGCTGGAGATTTTGGTTCCGTAGAGAGTTCTTCAATGAAATGAGAAAATATAAAATAGAAATTGCACCTTTTTTACCAGCTAAATTCCCTCTTTTAGGAGGAAAAATCAACTATAGAAATCACCGAAAAATAGTCATAATAGATGGACAAATTGGCTATACAGGGGGAATAAATATAGGGGATGAATACCTAGGTAAAAATAAAAAGTTTGGCTACTGGAGAGATACTCATATAAGAATAGAAGGTATAGCTATCTATATGCTTCAAATGGTATTCTTAATAGATTGGTATTATACGACAAAAGAGATCCTAGTAACAAAAAACTACTTTCCTAGAGTAGGATATGTTGGAGAGAGTATGCTTCAGATAGTAGCTAGTGGACCAGATAGCGACTGGGAGGCAATACACTATGCATATTTCTCAGCTATATGTCAGGCGAAAAAGAACGTGTATATAGAAACACCATATTTTATACCAGATGAAGCACTATTGAGAGCCCTTAAAAGCGCCGCATTAAGTGGAGTTGATGTTAGGATAGTATTTCCTAAGATAGCGGACCATAAAATAGTTAATAGCGCATCTTATTCCTATTTTATAGATATATTAAAATCAGGAGGACGAGTGTACCTATATAAAAAAGGATTTATACATTCAAAAGTAGTTATAATAGACGATAAAATAGTATCTACAGGTTCGGCAAATATGGACTTGAGGAGCTTTATGCTTAATTTTGAGATAAATGCATTTATATATGACAGTGATGTTATTAAAAGGATGACTTATGACTTCTTTGAGGATATTAAAAATTGTGAGGAGATTGATTTAGAGGAGTTTGAAAAGAGAAGTTTTTTAAGGAAAACTAAGGAATCTATTGCTAGATTATTCTCTCCAATACTGTAAATAGGTGCGTTTAAAGGAATATAAAAGTTAAAGATATTATTTAGGAAAAAGTTTATAAAGGTATATAATTAAGATTATCGGATATAATATCAGTATGATATTATTTAGGAAAAAGTTTATAAAGGGTATTGAAAAATATGTATTAATGGTATATTATAATAATTGTTAGCACTCTAAACTATAGAGTGATAACTAAATTATAAATATATTTATTTCTACAGATAATTCATTGGGAGGTATTTAGAATGAGAATAAGACCATTAGCTGATCGAGTTGTTATTAAAAAGATTGAAGCAGAAGAAAAAACTGCGAGTGGAATAGTTTTACCAGGTGCAGCTAAAGAACAACCTCAAATGGCTGAAGTTGTAGAAGTTGGACCAGGTGAAGTTGTAGAAGGAAAAGAAATAAAAATGGAATTAAAAGTTGGAGACAAAGTTATATTCCAAAAATATGCAGGCACAGAAGTTAAAATAGAAGGCACAGAGTATACGATATTAAGACAAAATGATATATTAGCGGTAATTGAATAAGTTTATTAGGAGGGGTTAAAATGGCTAAAGAAATTAAGTTTGCTGAAGATACTAGAAAAGCTTTAGAAAATGGTGTAAATAAATTAGCAGATACAGTTAAAGTAACATTAGGACCTAAGGGTAGAAATGTAATACTAGATAAGAAATTTGGTTCACCTCTTATAACTAATGACGGTGTTACAATAGCTAAGGAAATAGAGTTAGAAGATAGATTTGAAAATATGGGAGCGCAACTTGTTAAGGAAGTAGCTACTAAAACTAACGATGTTGCTGGTGATGGTACTACTACTGCTACAGTTCTTGCTCAAGCTATAATAAGAGAAGGGTTAAAGAATGTAACAGCTGGAACTAATCCTGTATTACTAAGAAAAGGTATTCAAAAAGCTGTTGAAATTGCAGTTGATGAGTTAAAATCTCAATCAAAAACTATAGAAACTAAAGAGTCTATATCTCAAGTTGCTTCTATCTCAGCAGGAGATGAAGAAGTAGGTAAATTAATAGCTGAGGCTATGGAAATAGTAGGAAAAGACGGTGTAATAACTGTTGAAGAATCAAAAACTATGCATACAGAATTAGAGGCTGTTGAAGGTATGCAATTTGATAGAGGGTTTGTTTCTGCATACATGGTTACAGATGTAGATAAGATGGAAGCAGTTTTAAATGACCCATATATATTAATAACTGATAAAAAAATCTCTAATATACAAGAAATATTACCGGTACTTGAACAAATAGTTCAACAAGGCAAAAAATTATTAATAATAGCTGAGGATGTTGATGGAGAAGCATTATCTACATTAGTAGTTAATAAATTAAGAGGAACATTTGAAGTTGTTGCTGTTAAAGCTCCTGGATTTGGTGACAGAAGAAAAGCTATGCTTGAAGATATAGCTACACTTACAGGAGGTCAAGTAATATCAGAAGAATTAGGATATGACCTAAAAGAAGCTGATTTAACTATGTTAGGTAGAGCCTCTTCAGTAAAAGTTACAAAAGACAATACTACAATAGTAGATGGTCAAGGAGACAAAGGGGCTATAGAAAATAGAGTAAATCAAATAAAACATCAAATAGAAGAAACTACTTCAGAGTTTGACAAAGAAAAACTAATGGAGAGATTAGCTAAACTTGCTGGTGGAGTAGCTGTTATAAAAGTTGGAGCTGCTACAGAAGTTGAGATGAAAGAAAGAAAACTTAGAATAGAGGATGCACTTAATGCTACAAGAGCAGCTGTAGAAGAAGGAATAGTATCTGGTGGAGGTACTGCTTTAGTAAGTGTTATACCAGCTATAGATAAGTTAATAGAATCTTTAGAAGGCGAAGTTAAACTAGGTGCTAGAATAGTTAGAAAATCATTAGAAGAACCGCTAAAATTAATAGCTATAAATGCTGGTCTTGAAGGAGCGGTAATAGTTCAAAATGTTATTACTTCAGAGCCTGAAATAGGATTTGATGCTTTAAACGGAGAATATGTAAACATGATAGAAGCTGGTATAGTTGACCCAACTAAGGTTACTAGAACTGCTTTACAAAACGCTGCATCAATAGCAGGAGTATTCTTAACTACTGAGGCTGCAGTAGCAGACCTTCCTCAAAGTGATAAACCAATGCCAGGAATGGGAGCAGGAATGCCTGGTATGATGTAATAAATTAAGCATATAAATACAAAATAGCATTATCAAAAATGGTGAGCTGAGATGGCTCACCATTTTTTTACGTATTTTACAAAAGGAACAGGTAAAATCAGCTAGAAATAATGTTATAATTAATAATTAATGATACTAAAATTAATGATACTAAAGTTTAATGATACTAAAAATGAAAAGGAGCTAAAAAATGGACCTAAGGGAATTGCTCGAAAATGTAAAAAACAACAACGTTGATATAGATTTAGCATTAGAAAAATTAAAAAATTTACCATATGAAGATTTAGGATATGCAAATGTGGACCATCATAGGCAAATAAGAAATGGTTACCCAGAAGTAATCTACTGTGAGGGAAAAGAAGATGAGCATATATTGGGCATAATAGAAAAAATGAATCAAAAAGGTTCTAACATATTAGGGACTAGATGTAGAAAAGAAACTTTTGATAAAGTTAGAGAAGTTTACCCAATAGCCGAGTATGAAAAGTTGTCTAAAATACTTAAAATACAAAATCATGAAATAGAAAATAGAGGCAAAGGAAAAATAGTCGTATTAACAGGAGGGACTTCTGATATTCCTGTTGCGGATGAAGTATACTACACTGCTAAATTTCTAGGAAACGATGTCATCAGGATATATGATGTAGGAGTGGCTGGGATACATAGATTATTAAATAAAAAACATATACTAGATAGTGCTAGGGTAATAGTCGCAGTAGCAGGGATGGAAGGGGCCCTTCCAAGTGTAGTTGGCGGTCTTGTTGATGTACCTGTTATAGCTGTACCTACCTCTGTAGGGTATGGGGCAAATTTTGGAGGATTATCATCTCTTCTTACAATGCTCAATAGCTGTGCCTCTGGAATATCTGTTGTAAATATAGACAATGGATTTGGTGCTGGATATTTAGCATCGATGATAAATAAACTAAAATAACCTATAAAATAATATATTTGAGGAGAGATAAAATGAATAATAAGATACTTTATTTTGATATTGTAAATGGAATTTCAGGGGATATGACTATAGCTAGTTTATTAAATTTGGGAGTATCAAAAGATATATTTTTAAAGGAAATGGGTAAATTAAATTTAGATGAAGAAGTAGAAATAAAGATAAATGAAAAAAATGAAAGTGGAATAATAGGAACAAACGTAAATGTAATAACTAAAGAAACTCATGCTCATAGACATCTAAAGGATATATTTGAAATAATAGAAAAAAGTGAGCTAAATGAAAAAGTAAAAGAATTATCCAAAAAAATATTTATGGTAGTGGGCGAGGCTGAAGCGAAAGTTCATGGGACAACTGTTGAAAAGATACATTTCCATGAAGTTGGTGCTATAGACTCTATAGTGGACATAGTAGGAGTATCTGTATTAATAGACTTGCTTTTAGTGGATAAAATATATGCAAGTAGTGTTCCTGTAGGATCAGGATTTGTAAAATGTGATCACGGTATTATGCCGGTTCCTGCCCCAGCTACTATAGAAATTTTGAAGGGAGTACCTATAAAACTAAATACAGTAAAAGGTGAATGTACAACTCCAACCGGAGCGGCTATAATAAAGGTTTTAGTAGATGAGTTTGTGGATGAACTTGAATTTGAACCTAGTCAAATTGGATATGGTATAGGAGATAAAAAATTTGAAGTTCCAAATATATTAAGAACCATCCTAGGTGAAAAAAAAAAGAAGAAGTAATTTATAAAATAAGTGCTAATATTGACGATATGTCTTCAGAGGTGTATTCTTATTTATATGAAAAAATTCTTAGTGAAGGTGCACTTGATGTTTATACAGAGAGTATATTCATGAAAAAAAATAGGCCAGCTATAAAAATATCTGTTTTATGTGAAGTTGAAGATTTAGAAAAATTTGTCGATATACTTATTTTGGAAACTAGTACATTTGGAGTTAGGTATACAAAATATAATAGGGCAAAAATAGATAGGGAATTTAGGGAAATCAGCACTCCTTACGGTAATATAACAGTTAAACTAGGATACTATAAAGGAAGTCTTATTAAAGTTTCGCCTGAGTATGAACAGTGCAAACAAATGTCAAAAGACAACAAAGTTCCTATTATAACGATATTTAATAACATAAATTTTTTTATTCAGCAAGAATTTAAACCAAACTTATTGACATAGTTATTAAATTTTGATAAATTAGTATTCAACTTGAATAAACAATAATTATAACTAAAGATAAAAATATCACTCGTATATGCTCAGAAATAAGGTCTGAGAGTTTCTACCAAGATACCGTAAATATCTTGACTATGAGTGAAATTATTATACCAAAATACCTTTTAAGTAAATATATAGGCTGAATAGATTTCCCTATATGTTAGCTAGATGAAAATAGGTAATTTGGAAGCCTGTATAGTAATTTCACTTTTAATAAGAATTATGGAAGTTACTATACAGGTTTTTTGTTAAATATTTCGGACACGAACAAATATTCCACAAAGCAAAACTTTAATTCGTTAAATTATTTAAAAATATTTCGTATAAACATATAAAAGGAAGGGAGAGCTATTATGGCAAATATACTAAAAGAAGGCTTAACATTTGATGATGTGTTATTAGTCCCTCAAAAATCTGAAATCTTACCTAAAGATGTAAATTTATCAACTAACATTACTAAGAAAATAAAGTTAAATATTCCATTAATAAGTGCAAGTATGGATACTGTTACAGAATCTAAAATGGCAATATCTATGGCTAGACAAGGAGGTCTAGGTATAATCCATAAAAATATGTCTATTGAACAACAAGCATTAGAAGTAGACAAAGTAAAAAGAAGTGAAAGTGGTGTTATAGTAGACCCATTTTTCTTATCTAAGGACCATAATATAGGTGATGCCGATAATATAATGGCTAGATACAAAATATCAGGGGTACCTATAGTAGACGAAGACAATAAATTAATAGGTATAATAACTAATAGAGATATAAAATTTGAAAATGATTTAACTAAGAGTATAGAAGAAGCTATGACTAAGGAAAACTTAGTAACAGCTAAAGAAGGTGTAACTTTAGAGGAAGCTCAGCAAATACTTAAGAAACATAAGATAGAAAAATTACCTATAGTAGATGATGAAGGTCATTTAAAAGGCTTGATAACTATAAAAGATATTGAAAAGAAAATACAATACCCTAACTCTGCAAAAGATTCTCGTGGAAGACTATTATGTGGAGCTGGCGTTGGAATAACTGGCGATATGATGGAAAGAGTAGAAGCTTTAGTTAAAGCAAGTGTAGATATAATTGTTGTAGATACGGCTCATGGTCACTCACAAGGTGTTTTAGACGCAGTTAAAAAGGTTAAAGAGACTTACCCAGAACTTCAAGTAATAGCAGGTAATGTTGCAACTCCAGAGGCTACAGAAGATTTAATAAAGGCTGGTGCGGATTGTGTTAAAGTAGGTATAGGGCCAGGATCTATATGTACTACAAGAGTAGTTGCAGGTATAGGTGTACCTCAAGTAACTGCGATAATGGATTGCGCGGAAGTTGGTAAAAAATACGGAATACCAGTTATAGCAGACGGAGGAATAAAATACTCTGGTGATATAGTAAAAGCTTTAGCATGTGGTGCAAGTGCTTGTATGATGGGATCATTATTTGCAGGTACAGAAGAAAGTCCAGGTGAAGTTGTTCTTTACAGAGGAAGATCTTATAAAACTTATAGAGGAATGGGCTCTATAGGAGCTATGGAACACGGTTCTAAAGATAGATACTTCCAAGAAGATGCTAAGAAGCTAGTTCCTGAAGGTGTTGAAGGAATGGTAGCATACAAAGGAAAAGCAGAAGATATAGTATTCCAAATGTTAGGTGGTCTAAGAGCGGGAATGGGATATACAGGTTCATCTAATTTAAAGGCGTTAAGTGATAATGCTAAATTTGTGAAAATAACAGCTGCTTCATTAAAAGAGAGTCATCCACATGACATAACAATAACTAAAGAAGCACCAAACTATAGTATACAAGGAGATATATAGAATATGAAACATGAATTAGTACTTGTAATAGATTTTGGAGGTCAATACAACCAACTTATAGCAAGAAGAGTTAGAGAAAATAATGTATATTGTGAAATATTACCATACAATACAGATTTAGAAAAAATAAAGGCTAAAAATCCAAAGGGAATTATATTTACAGGTGGACCAAATAGTGCTTACCTAGAAGATTCACCAAAGATAGCAAAAGAAATATTTGAAATGGGTGTACCTATACTTGGTATATGCTACGGAATGCAAGTGATGGCACACATATTAGGTGGAAATGTTAGAAAAGGAAGTAATGCAGAAAAAGAATACGGTAAAACAGCTATAACTTATCATGAATCTCCTTTATTTAGAGGACTTTCTACAAGTTCAGTTTGGATGAGCCATACTGATTTAATAGATAGAATACCAGAAGGATTTGAAATAGTAGCACATACTGAAGATTGCCCAGTTGCAGCTATGGAAAATGCTGAAAAGAAATTATACGGAGTTCAATTCCATCCAGAAGTTGAACATTGTTTAGAAGGAGATAAAGTTCTTACAAACTTCTTATACAATGTTTGTGAAGTAAAAGGAGATTGGACAACTGATTCATTTATAGATGATAAAATAAAGGAAATAAAAGCTAAAATAGGAGACAAAAAAGTACTTTGTGCTTTAAGTGGTGGAGTAGATTCATCAGTTGCAGCAGTGCTTGTTCATAAAGCAATAGGCGATAATTTAACTTGTATATTCGTTGATCATGGATTACTAAGAAAAAATGAAGGTAATGATGTAGAGAGAATATTTAGAGAAAAATTCGACATGAACTTAATAAGAGTTAACTGTGAAGATAGATTTTTATCTAAGTTAAAAGGTGTAACAGAACCAGAACAAAAAAGAAAAATAATAGGTGAAGAGTTCATAAGAGTATTTGAAGAAGAATCAAATAAACTTGGAAAAATGGACTTCCTAGTTCAAGGGACTATATACCCAGACGTTATAGAAAGTGGAAAAGGAGATTCTGCAACTATAAAATCTCATCACAACGTTGGAGGGCTTCCAGAAGATATAGAGTTTGAAATAGTTGAACCGCTAAGAGATTTATTCAAAGATGAGGTTAGAAAAATAGGATTAGAACTTGGAATAGAAGAAGGATTAATATTTAGACATCCATTCCCAGGACCAGGTCTAGGAATAAGAGTAATTGGAGAAGTTACAAAAGAAAAATGTGATATTCTAAGAGAAGCTGATGCAATATACATGGACGAGCTTAGAAAAGCTGGTTTATACAAGGATATATGGCAAGCATTCGCAACTTTACCAGATGTAAAAACTGTTGGAGTTATGGGAGATGAAAGAACATATGCTTACTTAGTAGGTATAAGAGCTGTTACATCTTCTGATGGTATGACTTCAGACTGGTATAAGATGCCATACGACGTGCTTGAAAGAATATCTAATAGAATAGTAAATGAAGTTGATGGAGCAAACAGAGTTGTTTACGATATAACTTCTAAACCACCAGGAACTATTGAGTGGGAATAACAATAGTTAAAATTAGTCATAAAAAATAAAGTACTACAAATATTGAAAATACTAACACAAAAACCCCTTTAAGACTTATTTATAGTAAGTTTCAGAGGGGTTTTTTAAAAAAATGCAACCTTTTTGCAACCAATACAATCAATATTAAACGGCTGTATAATATTTAGCGTTGATGGTAATAAAAAATCCATAATTGTCGTTAGACAAAAATGGACTAATTACTATCAGCGCTATTATTTTTTAAAAAATAAAGAACACATGTCAAACTCGTTGTATAATTAAGTCACCACAACAAAATAAACGAGGAGGTTTGACATGTGCTCAAATGATATTATATCAAATATTCTAGGAATTAGCGATAAAAATTTAGTATTTACAGGAGATGGAATTGAAAAAGTAAGAGGTATTGAGTTTAAGGTATTAAACGCAGTGCTTACATATGTTCCAAAAGCATGCTCTAAATGCGGTTGTG
>NZ_FQWX01000016.1:10301-50702 GCF_900129815.1 Asaccharospora irregularis DSM 2635 | reverse complement strand
TCCTGCTGGAGCTTCCATTACCACATGTGTTGTAGGTTCTACAGCTGGTACTACACCAGTTTCTATAGCAGCTGTTATAGCTCCTATTGATCCATGACCACACATGTTTAGGTATCCTCCGCCATCCATGAATATTATTCCAAAGTCAGCTTCTGGAGAACAAGGTTGTGTCATTACAGAACCGAACATATCATTATGTCCTCTTGGTTCTAACATTATAGCAGTTCTTAAGTAATCTAAATTTTCTTCTAAGAATTCTTTCTTTTCAGCCATAGTATTCCCTTTTATGTTTGGTATTCCACCTACAACTATTCTAGTAGCTTCTCCTGCAGTATGAGAATCTATTGCTTGTATACTTCTGCTAAATTTCATAGTAAAATCCCCCTTGTTTATTAAGTTTATTTATTTAAATTTAATGTTACCTGTGTAAATAGACCAGTTTCTACCATTCTAATCCTATATTATTTTCTACTGCCTTGTCATATATTTTCTTAGCAGTTACAATATCTTGAACAGCAATTCCTACAGTCTTAAATAAAATTATTTCTTCATCATTTTCTCTTCCAGCTATACTTCCATTTATTACTTGTCCTAACTCTCCAGTAAAATCTTCTTTAGTTACTATACCCTCAGCTAAAGGAGTAAGTATATCACCTGCTTCTGATAATACTGCATCAGTAGAATCAAAGTATATTTTATCAGAACGCTTTAGAGTAGTTCCATCGAATTCATGCATATGAGGTTGATATGAACCTACTGCACTTATAGTCGCTCCTTTTTTTATCTTGTTTCCATCAAATAAAGGAACTGTAGATGTTGTAGCAGTTACTATTACATCTGCATCTTCTACGGCCTCATCAGCTGATGAAGCTGGAACAAACTTAGTTTTATATTCAGATAGTTCTATCTTAGCTTTTTCTATAAATTCTTCTACTTTTTTTGGGTTTCTAGAGAATATTTTTACCTCTTCTAAATCTCTAGCTGTAATCATAGCCTCTAGTTGAGCACAAGCCTGGCCACCAGTACCTATTAATGCTCCTTTTTTAGCATCTTTTTTGGCTAATATATCTATAGCCGCACCCGATGCAGCTCCTGTACGAATTTGAGTTATGTATGTACCATCTAACACAGAACTTACCTCTCCAGTAATTCCATCCATTAGTAAAACGGTTGCCGGGATTACTGGTTTTCCCTTTTCTGCATTTTTAGGAAAAACAGATACTATTTTTAGTCCTGCACAATCTAATCCCTCAACATATCCTGGCATAAATAACATTGTACCTTCTTCTTTAGGTGCCTGTATATTGGTTCTAAGTGGAACCTCACTCTCTTTATTTGTATAAATCTTAAAAGCTTCTTTATCAGCTTCTATAGCATCTTTCATTGTAAAAACTTTCTTTATGTCCTCTTTAGTAAGTAATAACATTTGTATGTCCTCCTTGCTTTTAAATTAGATTGCCCAGCATCTTATTCTTTGTATATAAATTAACTTTTTTTCTGCCTTTATATAATATTATATACTCTTTCTAGAAATTTTCAATATTTTTACTTTTTTTCATTGTTCTAATTTTTTTTAAATAAACCTATGATTTTTCAATATTTTTATAAGACTTACTGATTAATTCTGGTTTTGAACCCCTTTTTTTAGTAGTAATTTTTTAATATTTATTTTGTTATTTCATGTCTAAATTTAAACAAATTAATCTAAAAATAGTACCCAACTAAATTATTTTATTTAATTGGGTACCCATCAGATAAATTGTTTATCAAACTAAATAATCAAATTATTTTTTTAAGTTTTTTATTTCATAGAATGCATTTTCATTTCCATTTCCACCAACTCTAATGATATTATTAAAGTTCTTGTTTTGGACAACCTGTTTTTGACTTGCATCTAAGCTAGACCCCACTAACATTACAGGGGACTTAGTTCTAGCACCTAAAGGTCCTACTGCCAATCCATCTATTAAATCCTTTTGAGCCTTCATTCCATCTTTAACTACAAATAAATTTTCTAGTGCAGAAGTTCCTGGATAAAATTCATTTATTATTTTTGAATTTGTGTCATTTCTATTTAATCCTGCTAATCTCTTAGGATTAACCAGCTTACTTTCTAAACTAGTTGATAATGTAGATGTCCCACCAACTACATAAGACTTATTTACATTTATTGACTTTATAAATTCTTCTGCCCCACTAAGTTCACTTTTTTCATTAGCAAGTATTATCGGCATATTGTTTTGTGCAGCAGCCGCACCAACACTAATTGCATCTGGTAGACCTTTTACTCCATTTACTACAACTATGTTTGATACAGAACTTATACTGTTTTGTTTTTTTGCCAACTTGATACTAGTTTCATATCTATCATTTCCCCATACTCTCTCTACATTAATTCCCATATTCTTAAGAGCAGACTCAGTATTTTGGCTAAGTGAATTTGTACCACCTATTAAGTATACCTTGTTGGCTTTTAATCTTTGTATTTCTTTTTTAGTTTCTGGATTAAGAATACCTTTTTCTGATAATAAAATCGGTGCATCTACTGATTTCGCAAAAGGAGTAGATGCTAAGGCGTCTACTATAGAATCACTATTAACCAAAACAACATTATTTGATGTAGTCCATCCTTTTTGGCTTACCTTTATTGCTGTTTGGTATCTATCTGCACCTGCCAAAACTTCACCTGGATTTGAGTTAACTCCAGTCTTTGTTATAGCTTTTATTGTTGGGTTTCCTTGTAAATCACTTCCTGGTAAATTAGTATCCTCAAACTTTATACCATTAAAGTAATAACTCTCTCCTAAACTAGCCTTTGCATTGAAGTAATTAGGTATAGTTGTCTCTACTCCTAGTGTTGCCTTTTTTTGGCTTGCAGAAGGTTTTATATTGACTACTATTGCACCCTTTCCCTTAGGTAAATTATATAGGCCTGTATCTACTGTGATATACCCTGAGAAATCTATATTTCCACTTTTTATTTTTTGCATCTTATCTTTTTGAGGAACATTATTTACTACAGGTGCATAGTAAACTTCATATTGTCCACCTACACTATCTGTAGAAAACATTACAGAGTCTAGTACCTCTCCTTCCTCAGAAAAATCAAAAACATTTGCAGCCGTAATTTCACTAGCTGTTATAGTTATACAACTTCCTTTTTCGTGTTGATAAAGTTTTTTATTTTTATCTGGAGTTTCTGCTTTTTTTATAGCATAGTTATCTGAATCCTTTAATAAAGTTTTGTCCTCATATGATATCCACAAATAACCATTTTCTCCACTATCAGGTCCCCAGCTATTTTTTATTAGCCAAGCTCCATTTTTCGTAGGCTTATAACTATTTGAGAAATTGTCTCTTGAATAATTGTCATCCCAACCTACAATTGAAATTGCATGGTTTGTAACTGCTGCAACATCACTACAATAATACGCACTACCTTGTGCATTCATATACTTAGGATCATCATAGTATCCTGATATTACCCCTCCATACTCTATTATTGCATTTTTTATAGAATCCATATCAGTGCTTACGCAAACCACATCAGTTACATTTGTTTGCACATCCCCACTATCCATATTACTAGGTTTAGTAGCTCCGTCTGCCTTGGATATTTTCCCGTTATACGGTATATCTTTCTCAAGTTTTGGTCCTTCCCAAGAAGTAAAATACCCTACAGCTGGTAAGTTAGAAGCCCCTTCTCCATCGGCATCTCCCAACCATCCAGAATAATTTCCATCATCTATTACCCACCATTTTAGGTGTTCTTCTGATAGATCATAATCTCCATAATTCTTTGATTTTAAATGACTCTCTAAAGTAGATATAGCAGCAAAGTCCCAACAAGTAGATAAATCTTCCTGGTCTTTAACCGCTGTCACTTTGTTTAATTTTCTCGGATCATATGATGAAATAGATCCTCTAGTAAAATTATATTTAGAAGGTAACTTTTCGTTGCTTTTGTTAGTAATTTTTGTACCCTCAAATGAATATGGCGCTGGGGCTACTCCCCCATATTTTTCAGTGTCACCAGTTTTAACATCCTTTAGGTATTCCTTGAACTCTTTGCTGTATTCTGAAATCCTTATATCGTATTTTGAGCTAATATTCTCTGCTGATACTATTGCAGGATTTAACGAAAAAATACAAAGAGATGTCGCCAGTATAACGCTAAAACCTTTTCTAATAAGTTTCATACTCATCTTCCCCCTATAATATTTTTAATAAATATACTATATTCAATCATAAATTTATTTTTATTAGTGATCTAATAATCCAATTTAAAACATATTAGAACATAAAATAAGTTGAATATATACATATAGTTAAATTATACATTAAATTTCAAAAAAACTTTAATGTATAATTCAAATTTCTAAATAAAAATTATTTCCTACATGCATTTAGTACCCTGAAATTACTGAGTTAGGTTAGTTATGCATAGAAAGCAATTTAATATAATTTTTTGCAAAAAAATAAGAATAAGTAAAAATATTACTTATTCCTATTTCAGTTGCACTTAATTTTAATATTACTCACCAAATCCACCTGACACTAAATCGACTAATTCTGTTATTGCCTCTTGTTCATCACTTCCATTTGCAATTATAGTCAATTCTTCACCTTGGGCTAATCCCAAACTCATTACACCCATTATAGATTTAGCGTTTACAGTTTTTCCCTTAGCTAGAATTTCTACATTAGATTTAAATTCAGATGCTTTTTTTACAAACATTCCTGCTGGTCTAGCATGTAATCCACTTTCGTTTTTTATGCTAATTGTTTTCTCCATTTGTTAACCTCCAACTGTATTTTTCTTTAAGTCATATTTTATGCTTATCTTTTGTAAAATCTTATATTACATATTCTATTATAACCTATTTTATAATATGGCATTTTTTGTCCTCTATGTAGTTTTTTGTCCCACATTCTTTTGAAAATTCTTATTAATAATATACACTTTTTTTATACTAAATGGTAGTATTTAATTAAAAAAACAGAGGATTTTTTATAATTGATTTTTAAAATTTATTTATAATTGATTTTTAAAATCTCTTATAATACAGTTTGTTAGTATTTTTGTCACTTTATTTTTGTTAATAGATATGACTGGTCTAATTTCAAAGTTTGACATTAGATCATTGTTTGAATTTATATTTTTATTTACAACATTTATAACCTTATTAAAATCATAAAGCTTTAGTCTGTCTATATTATTTTCTTCAAGTTTTTTTTCATATATACAGTAAAATAAGTCCTTATATGAAAAATCCTTTGGCAATCCTAAAATGCTACCTAGCTTTGGAAGTACATCTTCCATCAATGTTCTAAGACAAGGGCATTTTTTTATATTTAAAATATTACAAAGGTTTTCTATAGTTTCCTTAGTTAATTGCTTGAATTTACAAAAACAGTAATCCTCATCATACTTAAATTCAGCGTTGAAATAGTACTTATTTCCATCATATCTTTCATAAGCTTTCATAGCATCTAAATAGCCTAACTTAATATTTTTCTCTACATTATCTCTGTCTTTATTTAGAGATCCTCCTAAGTATTCAGATGGAATTATAGTTTTTATATTTAAATCCATATGTTTGTTTAAATTTCTCTTGCCTATAAAATCATCCAATAACCTTATTACAACAATATCATTGTATCCTTTGTTTTCAAGTAAACTTATTGGCATATTATCAGAAAACATTCCATCTAAAAAAAGCTTATCATCTATAGTGTTAAGCTGAAAAATTGGCAGGCTCGAACTGGCAATTAAATAGTCTATTAGCCTCCCTTTTGGTATGTCTTCTAGGTATAATGGGTGTGGATTGATCCCTTTTTCCCAAGAAACTGTTACCAACCCAAAGTCCTTTTTACAATTTCTAATTTCACTTTCATTTAATGTTTTTTCCATCAAATCCCTTAGAGGGCTTATATCTATGCCCTCATTTTTTCTAGCCTTATTTACAAGTTCAATTACATTGTTTATATTTCTTGTTGTAAAATCTACATTTTTAAATCTCTCATAAGTCTCCTCATCTATGTTCATAAAATGAGTGTAATCATAATCCAACCAGATTTCTTCCATGATTTCAATATCATTTTGAAGCATATAGGCCCCATTTAATGCACCTATAGAGGTTCCTGTTATACCCTGAAACTCTATTCCAAGATCTCTAAGAGCTTTATATGCTCCTATCTGGTATGCACCTTTAGTGCCTCCACCTTCTAATACTAGTCCTTTCATACTATCACCCATTTGATAAAAATTCGCTAATCTAAGCTGCTAGTTAACTTCCTTTATTGATTTTATAAATTTAACTGACTTTAAAAATAACTTTTTCTCAATAGCTCCCAGTGATAAACTGTTCATTATATTGTTTTTGGGATCTACTAAATACATCTTATTATATCCAGTTTTTAGGAAAGCCATACACACATTCCTTATGTCTTTGTTGTTTTCACATTGAAAATCTGACGGTTCCACTACTAATCTATATTGTGAAGGCTTTATAGATTTTGTCATTCTCTTGTAGTTATTCAAAAATTCTTTTGCATCTACTCCAGTTAAATACCCGCCTACACTTACATAAACAATATTCTTATCCTCAACTATTTTTGCATTAATCACTAATTTTCCCCCTTCAATATTTAAATCTCACTATAAATTATATGAGGCAGGGGCTAAATAGGTGATTTTACATCAAGAGATGATTCTATTAAATAGTCAATTTCTCTCTGAAGTTTTGATATATTTTCTTTTTTTTGATTTATTATGTCTGATTTTAAATCTTTTTCTTTTAATATCTCGTTTATTTCATACGAATCTGATATTATCTGTTTTGATAGTTTCTCTATTTTATAGTAATTATGGTCTTTAAATATTTTAATTTTCATGACTTTGTTTGGATAGTAGTCGTAAATATTTTTGCTCATTTTCTTAGCCGTTATTTTGTAATACTTATTATATACTTCAGAGTTTAAAATTCCTACCAAATACTCGTAAGAAAATTCATCTATATATTCGTCCTTTATAAAAAAAGAATAAACATCTGCACTAGAAAAATTATTTTGGTAATCTATTGCGAACCTATTGTTATTTGATTTATATGGGTACATTATTTTCTTTCTTTCAAATAAACTTTTTTCTCTTCCCCATTGAAGTTCATACCATTTTCTTAGGTTTTTCTTACATTCTCTTCTATTTTCTAATTTTTCTCTATACCTGCCTATAAATTCATTTATTACGACTGGGTACTCTTCTTCACTTTTTATATCATTTGAGTAGATCAATTTATGCCTAGCTTCACTGACTATATAAGGATTTATTCCTTTGCTTTTTATCCAATTCTTAAGCAAACTTTCACTTACCTTTTTTATTCTATCATCGTCTTTTTCTATTATGAATGCTTTATCGCATCCCGTTATAATACCTTGGAAACTCACTGCAATATCATCTAATACATACTCACAAGTACTCTGGATCTTATTATAAAAATCATACTTGTCTCGATTTACAATTACCCACTCATCACCTAATGCATCTACATCTATAGAAAAGTGTTCAAATAAATCTTTTTGTATAAAGTTAGATAGATTATCCAACGCATTAATACTTATATCTTCATTCTTTATTCTAAACACATCTATAGGATCTTTTTGCTGTTCTTGCTTTAATTTTTTATTAAAGGTTATTATACAGCTTGCAACCCCTATATTTTTGAATACGTTTGCCCCTAAGAAATCCACCAACTCGTCTATTATTACATTGTTCTTCATATACTCTCTTAAATATTTTGCAGAAGGACTCTCCAAGAAGTACCTTGGTGTAATAATACTACTAACACCGCCTTCTTTTAGAATTCCTATTATCTTTTCATAAAAACAGAAATATAAATCAGACTTGTCCTTGTATACTTGTCCATAATTTTTTAAAAGGAATTGCTTGTATTCTTTATCCAAATTTTTGTGGCCTATATATGGGGGATTTCCAACTATATAATCAAACCTACTATACCATGATGTATTTAAGCTATCACAACAAAATATATTTAACTTATCTACTTTTGAATTTTGTTTTTTCTCAAGCAAAGAAGCCTTTAGTATATCTACAGCTTCTCTGTCTATGTCTGCACCGTATATACAATTACTAAGTATATGATTGTGTAAATTTTCGACTTTCCAATATTCTTCACCATATCTTTTAGCTAAATCCTCTATGTTTTTTTCAAATAATTCATATAAAATATCATACGCCTCTAATAGAAAGTTCCCACACCCACACGATATATCTAGTACTTTTAAATATGGATTTTCTATAATATCATGGCCTTTTAATGTTTTTTCCATTATATAGTCAACCACTACCTTTGGTGTATAGTATACTCCCTTGGTTTTTTTTATATCTATATCCAAACTGTTTTCGTAACTTATAGATGAATGAAAATTATTTCTACCCATTTTCTCCTCCAAAATATATCTCCTTTACTTTCCCGATTTTATAAATATATTTATCCTAGCGCTATCTATGTAGAAAGTCTCCCTTGAAAAATTTACAAGGTCGACTCTTTAGTTACATTTTATCTAATTATATCATATGTTTTATATTTAATCCCATCTTTCACCTAGCCACCTAACTGTATCAGATATATCACAGCTTTCTCCTAGTGATACCAAATATTCTATAGCTTCATAATCATCCATCGCAATATCCCTACTCATTTTAGGGTTTACTCTATTGTAGTTATCCTCTAGTAGTTTTTGTGAAAATAACTGACTCATTTGACAGTTTCCCTCTAGAGTAACTGCTATTATCGGTAAAGATGGTTTTTTATTTGTTATCCAGTCTATAGCTCCCCAATCAGTTGTATCTTCCTTTATACTGTTGTATACATATCCCGTTCCAATAGAAAGTAGCCTCATATCACTCGTCTCTTTGCATATTTCTTTATCTATAGAATAGATTATACAAGCTAGGCTCGGGTCTGTTGCGATTATTCCACCATCAATATGGTAGTTGTATGTTGGAAAAATTACCGGTGCAGCACTACTAGACATAGCCACATCTACTACCCTTTCATTCTCTGTTTCAGAACCAGGTATATTGTTGTAAAATATAGGTTTCCATGTGCTAGTCTCATTCCCAATATAAAATGTAGGTACGACAACTAATTTCCCCAAATCTTTTAACCTTAACCTTTCTGGAAATATACTTAAAAGTACCTCCTTCAGATTCTTGTTGTTGTATTTAGGCCTTATTAACTCTGAATGTTCTTTATTAAATATATACCTTGAATTCTCTATTGAATAGAGTTCTTTTATCTCCAGAGGACTCACACCATAGGCAAGCCCAAGGGCAATTAAACTTCCTGTAGATGTCCCACCAAACATATTTACATTGTTTAATATATTCGGAAATTTACCCTGAATTCTAGCCAAAATTGTTGCACTCAAAGCCCCTCTGAGCCCTCCACCATCAAATGTCATTATATTAAAAGATGAATTCACTTTATCCCTCCTACCCCGCATGAGTTAGTTTTTATATACATCAACACTTTAATATATGCATTATAAAAACAAAAAGCCTTTAGGAATTAAATTAACTCCTAAAGGCTTTTTATTTACGATAGTAATTGCGACTAAAATGGGTACTATTTCCGCTTCTTATAATAAGGTTACAGTTGTTGGGGGTACTGCATACCTTCTAAATTTAGTAACCCAGTATAATTTTCACTTCTTATCTACATATATACAAATACTATACATACTATTTTTGTAACATCTAGTTATCCACCTATAAATTATAAAATAATAAATGTATTTCTACGTTTCCAAATTCTAATATCTCTAAATTAGATAATACCATATTTTTGCTTTATTTTCATTACTTTTTATTGAAAATCCTAATATGAAGATTTAACAGTAACCTAACCTTTTGATTTTTGATCTAAAAATGAAAGTATTCCCTGAACTATACCCTCTGTAAGCTGATCTTGATATTTTTGGTTAAGTAGTTTTTGTTCTTCCTCAGGCGTAGTCAAAAAACCACATTCAACTAATATAGCAGGCATTTGGGCTTCTCTAAGAATTTCAAAATTATTTCCTAGTATACCTCTATCATTAGTTGGTACATAAGATATCATCGTATCTTGAACTATACGTGCTAGTTCCTTTGATCCATCTTCAGCTCCATTTTTGTAATATGTCTCTATTCCAGTTGCCGTATTTCCATTTTTCTCAGCATTTAAGTGTATAGAAACTAATAGATCCACTTCTTGATCTTTTACCACTTTCGGGCGGTCAGACAAACTAACATATCTGTCTTCTTTTCTTGTAACAACAACTTGAACATCGTCTTGTTTAGCTAATTTATTCGCTACCTTCTTGGCTATTTGTAGACTTAAGTCCTTCTCATAAACATTGGTTAGCTTACCTGAAGTACCTTTGTCGTACCCTCCATGGCCAGCATCTACAAGAACAGTAAATTTCTTATTTGCATTTTCTGATTCATCTCCTAATTCAAATTGTTCATTATCTATAACAATCCCATGTGAATTCTTAGACTTTAATTTGGCGCTACTTAACGCTCCTAGACCATACTGTATTATTTTGAATACACTAAAGATAGCTATCATCAAAAAACAAATGACTATTAATAACTTCTTTTTATTTAATTTTCTTTTTCGGACACTCTTTTTAGACATACTCGACATTTGTCCACCCTTTTCATTATATTTTATCTACTAAACCTTATTTGTTAGTGATATTTTATCATATAATGAGGTATTTTTCCAATGGTTCAAGCCAATGTATTCATTAAGTAAGTTGTCGTTTATCCTCCTAAAGTAACATCTTGAGTATGGTACCACTCAAAAGCTTCTTTTATATGCGTATCTTTAAAATCTGGCCAATAATTCTCTATTATATAGAAATCTGAGTACACAGATTGTACTGGAAGGAATCCGCTAAGTCGTCTTCTTCCTCCCCATCTTATTATTAAATCTATTCTTGAAACATCGCACGACTGTATATTTTCTTGTATATTATTTTTATTTAGATTTTTAGAACAAGCTAAATTCATCAAATCCCAATGCCATCCATAGTTAACTAATAAGTTGGCCTTTATCTGACCTTCTTTAGCTTTTGTCCTAGTTGTATATGGAGTTAGCTCCTGTGGAAACATTGGAGAATTTGTATTCCCCAAGACTAAAAGAGCAGCCCCTTCTTCAATCAAAATCTTAGCTGCATCTACACATGCCTTTGTAAAAGCTTCCTTTTGATATGACGGTCTTTTGGTGTTATCTGTCGTAAATCCATAAAATGTAATCTCTTCTACACCCATATCTCTACATATCCTGTATGATTCTAATCCTGGATCAATTCCACATTCATATCCTTTGTCCTTTGTCATTCCTCTATCCTGAGCCCATCGTCTATTTCCGTCAGGTATAATTCCAACGTGCTTTGGTATTCTCATATTAATCACCTCAACTCGTATTATTGTCAGGTTTTTGTTATATTAATCAACTTTAAACTCATAATAATAATATATCTCTTCATTCTTTCCTACTTATATAGTAAACTTATATATAAAGCGATATTTTTGACATTTGGAGGTGACTTATGAAAAAAATTGCATTGATTTTATCGATAACTTTAACAATATTTATTGTAGGCTGCTCTTCTAATAATGAATTTAAAAATATTTCTACAAATAGAATAAAAAATTCAATAGAATCGTCCAAGTTACTAGTTGAGAAAAATGTTTCACACGATATAAAAGAATTTGATTATTTCAACGATGTTCAAGAAGATATTTCTGATGGATTTGTTATAAAATCAGATATAAGAACTCGGTTAGAAGATATTATAGTAATAAAGACAGATGATGCTGATAAAATCTATAGCACTTTAGACAGTTACAAAGAGGACATGATTATTAGACCCTTTGGAGACGGGTACGGATCAGAAAATAATGCAACTATTGCAAAAAATACTATAGTAGAGAAAAAGGGAAAATATGTTTATCTAATATCTGCAAAAAATGCTACTGAAATAGAGAAAAGAATAATTAACCTTATAAAAAAATAATATAAAAAAATATTAATAAAGCTTGTCTGTGTTCAACTATTTAAGACAAGCTTTTGATATTTTACTATTCATGAAGTGCGCATATTTTATTGTTTTTATAACATTGATTACATCCTATACACTTAGATGCATACTCTATGTTGTTTTTAAATTTACTTACTAAATCAGGCTCACAAATTAAAGGTCTAGACATAGAAAAATATTCAATATTAGTGTTATTCAAAATATCATTCATATTTTTCGCGCTTCTATTTCCTCCAACCAAAATGACAGGACAGCTTAAAATATCTGACAACTCCTCTGCGTATTCTCTAAAAAATGCTTCTCCCTTAAAACCTCTAAAGTCACCACCACTTATTTCTGCTGAGTTTATACCCAATTTATCAAGTTCTGTCAGTACATACTTACAATCCTCAAAATTGGCTCCACCATCTCTAAAATCACTAGAGTTTATTTTTATACTAATATGATAGTCTTCTCCCACCTTTTCTCTTATGGCTTTATATACCTCTATAATAATTCTAGCTCTGTTTTCTATGGAACCACCGTATTCATCAGTTCTTCTATTGTGATAAGGATCCAGCCACTGACTAAGTAAATAACCGTGAGCACCATGAATTTGAATACCATCAAACCCTGCCTCTTTGCATCTAAGAGCTGCATCTGTAAAGTAATTTATCAATAGCTTTATTTCTTCTTTTGTCATCTCTTTTGGTAGCGTTCCAGTTTTTAAATGTTTTATAGCTGATGGTCCCCAAATAACTCTACTACCTACATCGTAACTTGTGTTAGAACCTCCATAAACTATCTGCATTATAATTTTAGTTCCATAAGAATGAACCATTTTTACTAGCTTACTATACTCATCAATAAAAGAATCATCATATATTCCCAGCATACCAAAATTAGGTTTTTCATCTTTTGTTATGTAGGCGTAACTAGTTATTATAAGCCCGATATCACCTTTGCATAAATCTTCGTATACATCCATGATATTTTTGTTAATGTGACCATCATCATCACTAAGACCCTCCCAAGTTGCCGAGCGTACAAACCTATTTTTTAATTCCATATTTTTTACAGAAGTCTGATCGAATAAAGATTTCATAAAATCCCCCCATTAAGTATTATCAATTTAAGTATTATTAACTATAGTATAATACTTAAATTAGTATTTATCATAGTATTTTATTTTTTATCAGTAAATTACCATCCATAGTATCCCAATATTTTTATATATCGTTTCTCCCCTTCTTTTAAACTTAATGGATAATCCAATAAATCATAAGTGTGCTGACAGATCAAATAGTCGATTAAATAATCTCCATCCAAAATAACTTCTGTAATAATCATATTATGATATGCCTTTCCTCCATACACTAACTGAACTAAATCGCCCAACTCTAGTTCGTTATAATTTGCCATCCTAGCATAAACCCCAAATGAGTCTGTATTCTCATTATTATTTCCTATTATATACTTATAAAACGCCTCTGCCGCTGTCCATGATGGAGTTCTTTTAGAATCACTGTACCAATACCATTTTTTCATTATATCATTTCCTGTATTATCAAATGGTATTTTACCTGCTTTTATGCATTGTGATATAAAATTTGTACAATCTCCTCCCCATTGCTCATAATCTTGATAAGTTGGATTTCTTCCTAAAGCCCATGCTTTAGCATAGTTCACAGCTAGCTCTCTGTTATATGGCATAAGCTCTTTCATAACACACCTACTCTCCTAATAATTTGGATCTAGTATATTCACTTAAATAATCATAAAAATCCTCAAAAAATATTTTAAACTCCAATAAAATTGGATTGTCTCTTATTATTTCGTAACTAGAAAAACAAATAACTATACCATCTTCCTCTATATAAAAATTCCTATAGTTTTCTTTACTCTCAAAATTATCTGTTATTAAGTCCTTTATCCTATCCAGCATTTCTAATTCACTAGATTCTAATTCTTCTTCATATATATATGTGTCTTTTTCTATACTATTTAATATTTCTTTTGATATACACACCAAATAGTCTTTTTTAGCATCAAAAATATCTTCTATAACTATTTCCCTGCACAGGTCTATATCATAATTATAGGTATTAATATAGCTTATATAATTTAGTCCAATAAACTGTGAAAATTCTATAGCTATACTCACAATACTATTATTGCTAAACCCTACCCTGTATTCTGTAGATGCATTAATTAATGTATTTTTTTTTACTTCTTGATCTTCTAATTGAATATTAAAAAAATCTCCAAAGGATGTTATGTCTTCATATATAGTATTGTTTATATCATCTATTAAATTATTTTCATTATCTCTATCTGTTATAATCACAGGATATTCAAAGCTACAAACTTGGTACTTACACCAAACATTCTTGATTTTCTTTTTGAAAGTAAACATATTATCCCCCCATATTTGTGTCTATAATATTTAATATGTAAATGTTTACAAATTTGATATATATTTATTAAAAAACCATATTTGTTGAAAATTAAAATTCAAGGTATTTTTTTGAATATTCTAGTCGAATATAGTATTGAATATATCTACATACTTTAATATAATTAATTGTATGCTATTATAAAAAAATTTCTATCTAAAACTTTAAATGGATATTTTTTGAAATGCATATAATTTAATATGCATTATAAAAAAACGTTATTCTTAAAATAAGAAAGAGGGGATATTCTTGTCGGCATTAAAAAGGCTTGTAGCATTTTTAACCTTCCTGGTTATAGCTCTTCCTATCGGTGCTTATGGATATGTTTATCATAAATTAGGGTTTGTACATGACTCTTCCATAAATACTGATTTGCTAAACAACACTGACTACAAGAGCGAAAAAAATATAACAAATGTTTTATTACTGGGAACAGATGGTAGAAATAAAGAAGAAGTTTCAAGATCAGATGCTATGATGATTTTAACGATCGATAACAAAAACAAAAGTCTTAAACTTACTTCATTAGCTAGAGATACATATGTTGATATTCCTGGGCATGGCAAACAAAAACTTACTCATGCCTATGTTTATGGCCAAGCTAATCTATTAATAGAAACTATAGAACACAACTTCCAACTTGATATACAACATTATGTAGCAGTTGACTTCTTTTCATTTATGGATATAGTCGATGCCTTAGGTGGAGTTACAGTAAATGTTCGCAGTGGCGAGATAAGGGAATTAAATAAATTTATTCCAGAAACTTATGCCTGGCACAAAAATCCATCTAAAGGAAGTATGCAGTATATAAAAGCACCAGGAGAGCAGACACTAAACGGTTATCAAGCCTTGTCGTTCTCTCGTATCAGAAAAAATGACTCCGCTATGGAGAGAGATCGTAGACAAAGAGAAGTAATTCAAAGTTTGATTACAGGTGCCAAAGATTTACCAGTTACCAAATATCCTGGTGTAGTAAATAGTATTTTGCCTTATGTCAAAACTAATATGACTCCAAACGAGATAATTGGTCTAGGCACTGAAGTTCTTGGTATAGGAAATCTTGATTTAAAATCACTAGAATTCCCTACAAACACAGACACTGGTAGGAAAATTGGAAACGCAGGATATGTAATTCCTTTTGATGATTACGAAGTTAATGTACTTCACGACTTTATATTCGAGGATATACAGCCGGTTAAGTAGATATTAAAAACATATTTAAATATAAAAAATTTTCTATGCATTATAAAAAATGTGGATTTTGCAAATAAATTCACATTTTTTATATTTTTGTAACTTATTGTAGTATTGAATATAGTATAATATTTTAATATAATTAAGTGTATTTTATTTTACACAAGAAAGAAGGGATATCCTTGTCGAGATTAAAAAAATTCGTTATATTTTTACTGGTTTTAGTTATAGCATTTCCAGTTGGAGTCTATGGGTATTTTTATACTAAGTTATCAGCAATTCACGACCCTAGTATAGATAATACTATTTTAAACAGCAAAGACTTCAAAAACCAAAATGGAATAACTAATATATTACTATTGGGAACTGATGCCAGACCTGGCGAAGGTAATTCAAGGTCAGACTCTATGATGATTCTAACTGTAGATAGTAAAAATAACAGTATCAAACTTACTTCATTAGCGCGTGATACTTATGTTGATATTCCAGGACATGGCAAACAAAAACTTACTCATGCCTACGTTTATGGAAAATCAAACTTATTAATAGAAACTATTGAAAACAACTTTGAAATAGATATTCAAAACTATGCTACAGTAGATTTCTTATCTTTTATGCATATAATCGACTTATTAGGTGGAGTTAGTGTCAATGTTGCAGCAGATGAAATTAGAGAATTAAACAAATTCATTCCAGAAACTTATAAATGGGATGAAAACCCTGACAAAGGTGACATGCAGCTTATTGAAACTTCTGGAGAGCAAACTCTAAACGGCTACCAAGCATTAGCATTCTCTCGTATTAGAAAAAATGACTCTGCTATGGAAAGAGATAGAAGACAAAGAGACGTTATTCAAGGGTTAATCAAAGGTGTTAAAGAACTACCACCAACTCAGTATCCAAAACTAATGAATACTATACTTCCATATGTTAAAACTAACATGAAGCCTAACTCAATTTTTGCACTAGGTCTTAGAGTGTTAAAAATAGGCAACTTAGATTTAAAACAATTTGAATTCCCTATAGACGATGGAGTTCACAGTACTGGTGGACTATACGGAAAAGCAGGATGGGTTCTTAGATTTGACCCAGATTCATTACAAATTCTACATGACTTTATATTCGAAGATATAGAATATACAAAATAACAAATAAAAGGTTCACTGTACTAGATTGTACAATGAACCTTTTTCTTTTTATTATTTTAATAAATTTAGAATATTATTAAATGCTATAGAACTTAATCCCTCTCCTACTTGGTATACTAGATTTGATGATTTAGCATCTAATACAGTTTTTTGAGTTGGGCTAACGCTATTTCCAATCATGACTATAGGAGACTTTAGTTTAGCCGCCAACGGTCCAGCTGTAAGTGCATCTACAAGAGGGTTGCTCTTGCTTACAAATATAGATTGATAGTTATTATTTGTATAGAACTTCTCAATTACTCTAGCATTTGTTTCTTGTCTATCTAATCCTGCTACTCTATTTCTAGATACATCATTAGAAGTTATCATATTTACCTTTGATATTACATTGTCTGATAAACTAGAATTTCCTCCAATAAAATAAGCATCACTTATATTTTTGTTTTCTATCCAATTATGTATATCTAAGCTCAAATTGTCTTTTCCAGATAAAAGTATAGGTTGCTTATCTTCTCCTGCCTTAGAAGCTATAGAAAGGGCATCTGCCTCCCCTATTCCGCTAGTAATATACACTTTATTTATAGCTGTTTTTTCACTTATCTTATTAGCTATTAAAAGAGAAGTTTTATATCTATCTTCACCACCTAATCTATCTATAGAAACACCTGGTAGTAGAGTATTTATACTATTTTTTACAGAAGTACTTATAGAGTTTTCTCCCCCTATTAATATAACGTTGTCTGGGTTTAGTCTAGCAATTTCATTTTTAGTAGAAGTTGGTATACTATTTTTTTCAACCAACAGTACTGGTGCGTCATTTACCGTTGCAAGTGGTGTAGATGTTATCCCATCAACAATAGAATATCCATTTACAAGCACAACTGTACTTGCACCACCGTTCCAACCTTTTTTACTTATCTCTGCTGCAGTATCATATCTATTAGCACCCTTTAACTTTTGAACATCTATATTACTAACAGTTTCATCTGGAACATTATTTATATAAAGAGTCTTTAAATCATTTTGGACTTGAGTATTGTTAGTTATATTTTTAGCTGAAAAATACATGCTGCCCTTTATTTCGCTGTAATTTCTGTTTAGAGTTATTTGACTAATAATCTCTTTAGCTATATTTTGACCATAATATTTATCTTCGCCCTGCTTGTATATACCTTGTCCTATGTATAAATTAACGTTTGTTCCTTTTACCTCATTTGCCCACCAACTGACTAATTTAGAGTAGTCCGCAACATCTAATCCTATAGGCCAATAAATTTGTGGCACAACATAGTCTACCAAACCTTGTCTAATCCAAGCCCTAGTGTCTGCATACGTTCCCACATAACTCTCATTACCTCTTGTATCAGATCCTGTTGGGTCACTAGATTTGTTTCTCCATATACCTGATGGACTTACGCCAAACACAACATTTGGCTTTATAGACTTTATAGATGATTTTACATCTCTAAGTAGAGAATTTACATTTTCTCTTCTCCAATCATCCTTGTTTTTGCCTTGGCCATAGCTTGCATAAGCAGCATCATCGGCAAAGCTAACTCCTGGATAAAAATAATCATCAAAGTGTACTCCATCTATGTTATAGTTTCTAACTACCTCCATCACAGTATCGACTATATATTTTCTAACCTCTGGCAACCCTGGATTATAATAATAAGAAGTTCCATGTTTTACAACCCATGATTGATTTTTCCTAGCTGGATGATTCGCTGGCAAACTTTCTAATGATTCATTAGCTGTAGTCGCTCTATAAGGGTTGAACCAAGCATGAAATTCCATACCTCTTTTGTGTGCCTCGTCTATTAAAAATGGCAATGGGTCATATCCAGGATCTTTTCCTTTAGTCCCTGTAAGGTATTCTGACCAAGGATTTATAGTTGATCTATAAAACGTATCTGACTTTGGTCTTACCTGAACCACAACAGTATTTATGCCCGTACTTTTTAATTTATCAAGCATGTCTATATACTCTCTTTTTTGAGCCGACTCATTATTTTTAGTTGAAGGCCAGTCTATATTGTAAACTGTAGATATCCAGGCCCCCCTCATCTCCTTAGAATTAGCAAATGAATCTGCTCTAAACATTGTAAATGTTAATATTACTGATAAAAACAACAAACTTATTTTTTTCATCTTATCCCCCAATTATTTTACATATTTCTACACTAATAAGTATATATAAATTTCACATTATATGTCAATTAATTACTATGCAATTAAAAAAGGTCATTCCAAAATATCATTTTAGAATAACCTTAACTTCAAATCAACAATTTAGTTTAATATTTAATTTAATAATTAGTCTAGTACACGAGCTGCTGATATAAATCTTCTTGAGTAACTTCCAGTATCCATTCTGCTAACCTTAACTACATCACCAGTTTGTGGAGAATGTATAAACTTAGAATCTCCTACATATATACCAACATGGCTTATTGAACCTGAACCAAAGAATACTAAGTCTCCTGGTTTTAAGTCGTTTTTAGAAATTCTCTTACCTACATTAGCTTGGCTTCTAGATACTCTTGGTAAGTTTACCCCTACTGAATTTTTGTATACATAAGATGTAAATCCTGAACAGTCAAATGCACTTGGTCCATTTGCTCCCCACTTATATGGTTTGCCTGACTGTTTGTATGCTAAGTTTAAAAGTGACTGTACCTTCTCACTTGAATTTTGAGTATTAGTTTCAACAGAACCAGATTCTGTTATATATCTTCCATTTACCCATCCTGTAACATCACCATCAGTTTTTATTTTATACCATCCATTTGAACTTTTCTCTATAATTTGTACAGAATCACCTGTATTTACTTTTCCTACTACTGAATTTGAAACACTTGCCCCACTTCTCATATTTAAAAAATCACACTGCTTAACTATTCCTGTACATACCCCATCTGCATTAGAAACTGTTATATCCCCCGCAAAAGAAATTGTTCCAGCTATTAATGTTATCGCAATTGTTTTCACTATTGTATTTCTTCTCTTCCTACTAGACATCATAAACTAAGTACCAACCTCTCTAAAAAATTTAAAGTTATATATAAAGTTCAAGTCTTATTCTCATTAGTCATTTTGTTACAAATTTTATAACTTTTTTAATCTACATTCTTATTTTAACACAAGTTGGTAACTATGCAAACATTTTTATTACAATTTTGTAATATTTTTGTAATTATTTTGTAATTATTTTAGTATTATTAAATTATTTTCTTTAATATATTCGCTAATATCTCATGTTTATCTGTGTTTTTTGTTTGCCTCTTCAGGATTTATATAAGTTTTAACTAATTTTCTCATAATAACTTGTATCTTGTCTATATCTTCATTATCTATAACTTCTTTTAACAAATTTAGACATTCCGTTATTTTTTCCCTATTAACATCTATAGGTCTACCTATAAATATCTTTTCGTGTTCTGTATCTAACAATCCTTCTTCTGAAAGTAAAAGCTCCTCATATAATTTTTCGCCAGGTCTAAGACCTGAAAATTCTATTTGAATATCTACACCAACTTCAAATCCACTAAATTTGATTAAATTTTTCGCTAAATCCAGTATCCTAACCGGTTCTCCCATATCAAGCACAAATATCTCTCCACCCTTTGCCATAGCTCCTGCTTGAATAACAAGCCCTACAGCCTCTGGTATAGTCATAAAGTACCTGATAATATCAGGATGAGTAACAGTTACTGGACCTCCCTCCTCTATCTGTCTTTTAAATAAAGGAATCACGCTTCCATTACTCCCTAGGACGTTTCCAAATCTAACCGCTACAAATTCAGTACTGCTTGACTCGTCCATAGTCTGAATAATCATCTCAGCCGCTCTTTTTGTCGCTCCCATTATATTTGTTGGATTGACTGCCTTATCAGTAGAAATAAGTACAAACCTCTTAGATTTGTATTTAGAAGCTAATTTAGCTACATTTAATGTTCCAAATATATTGTTTTTTATAGCTTCACCAGGACTGCTCTCCATAAGAGGTACATGCTTGTGTGCAGCAGCATGAAATACAACATCCGGTCTGTATTTATCAAATATACTATCCATACGTTTTTCTTCTCTTATTGAGGCTATTATTGTTTTTAGGTTTAGCTTGTCCCTGTATTTTCTGATAAGTTCTTGTTCTATAGAATAAGCATTGTTCTCATAATTATCCAATATAATAAGTTGTTTTGGCTTAAAATTGGCTATTTGTCTACAAAGTTCAGATCCTATAGAACCCCCACCACCAGTTATAAGTACAACTCTATTTGTTATATAATTGCTTATTTCCTTTAGATCCACCCTTACAGGCTCTCTTCCAAGTAAATCCTCTATCTCTACGTCTCTAATCTTCTTTATATCTACCTTGCCATCTATAATTTCATAGATTCCTGGTATAGTCTTTATTTTGCAATTAGTATTCTTGCACGAATCCAAAATTTCTTTTTTGTCCATTTTACTTATATTAGCAATAGAAAATATTATCTCATCTATCTGATATATCTGAACTATATCATCTATATCAGAAGTTGTTCCTACAATTTTAACATTGTGTATCCTTCTTCCTAGTTTATTTTTATCATCATCTATAATTGCTACAGCAGATTTCCTTAAATTAGGATTTCTTTTTAGTTCCTGTATTACCATTCCTCCAGCAATACCCCCACCGATTATAAGAACTCTAGAAATATCCTCTTTAGAATAAGTATTCTCAGTAATAAGTCTTATTGCTCTATAAAAAATCCTAATTCCTATAGTAAGCGACACTACAAAAATTCCATTTAGTATATAAAATAAATAAGGGTACTCTATCCCAACTAGTTTGTATACTAAATACACAGGTACTATACCTAATAAACATGCAAGAAATACATAAATTATCTCTTCTTCTCCAGCATATCTCCACAGTGTACTGTAACATTTAAATAAAATAAAACTAACTGTATTTATAACAATGTAAATAAAAGCAGGAATTATCCAAACCTTAACCCCTACTTGTTCTCCCAACATCAATTTTAAAGACAACTGAAAAGCTACTAATATACTACAAACATCCAAAAACCATAGTATGACCTGTCGGACTCTATATCTATCTAGCATATTTACTCTAGGAGTGTCTTCTCTTGAATCTACTGACTTTTCGTACATAATGCCCTCCTCTATATAAAACAATCAAATAGTAGCTAATTAATAGTATATATAAATTTTAATTAATATACAAACCAAAATTAACCTAAAAACTAGTACCTTTTCTTGACACTGATAGGATTTTTATTAATCTCAAATTAACCTAATTTTGGATTGATTAACTAGATGTATTCAGAGTTAGTTTTATTGTTTTTATGTCTGATTGTATTTTCTCATTTTATAAAAATGGCTATCGATATGTATTTTAGCTCGATAGCCATTGATAGAACCTCTTATTATTTACTTATTATTGAATCATATATTTTTTCTATGTCGCTAAAGTTTGAGTTTACCTCGTAGTGTTTTCTTACAAACTTACGGCCGTTTTTACCCATTTTAAGTCTTAACTTTTCATCTTCCATCAACTTAACTATTGCTTTTTTTATTTGCTCTGGCTCTTTTGGTTCTACTATGATACCTGTTTCACCATCTGATAGTGATTCTGGATGTCCACCCACATTTGTAACTATAACAGGGACTTCACATGCCTCTGATTCTATAGCAGCCACTCCAAACCCTTCTCTAAGTGATGGGAATACTGTAACATCAAAAGAGTTGAATGTCTTAGCTACATTTTCTGGAGATACTCTACCTAAAAACTCTACATCACTTAACTCTAATTCTTTAGTTAAGGATTTTAAGTTATCCATCTGACTACCAGATCCTCCTATTTTTAGTACTATATTTTTTCCGTTATATCCGTCCTTGTACTCATCTTTTATCATCTTAAAAGCTCTTAAAAGATACTCTATCCCATATTTTTTTTCTAAACTTTTTATGATACCAATAACAAAAGCATCTTCCTTCTCAACCTCAATAGGTCTAAACCTATCCATATCTACTCCAAAGAAAGTTACATCTACATGTTTGTCCGTATATTTATTTGCTTCCTTTGCCATATCCCTACTATTTGAAAATATATAATCTGCTTTTCTAAAGTTATGCTTTATAATATTTTTTTGTATAAATCCATTGTTAGGAAAATCATATATATCAGTTCCCCATACAGATATTACGTATGGGTGATACCCAAGTAAACTTCCTATCAGACCATAACTACTTGCATACTGTGCATGTAGTATATCCGGTTTTATTTGGTGTACAAGTGTTTTTATTTCTTTGATAGAACGCATATATCCAACTTTTTTAAATATATTTTCATTTTTTAGCTTTTCGACATTGGAACTAAAATCATAGACTTTTACTCCATCTATTTCTCCGCCATTAAGAGATATAACATGAATTTCATATCCTCTGTTTTTAAAAAAGTCACACCACTTTTTAGTATGTGGATTTGAACCATCTGCTAAGTATACAATAGTTTTCATAATATCTACCTTCCTAAACATCTATATCTATTAAAAATATTTATCTACCTATAGAATAATATTCAATTCCCAACTTTTTCATATCATCTATTTTGTAACAATTTCTTCCATCAAATACTAAAGGTCTCTTCATATTTTTCTTATATTTGCTTATATCATAGTTTACTATTTCCTTCCACTCTGTCATTACAAAGCATATTTCAGCATCCATTATAGCTTCATCTATAGAGTTTGCATAGAAAATAGAGTCCCCGAATATTTTTTTAGTATTTTGAGTTCCTACTGGGTCATATACAGTTACATTGGCTTCTCTCTCTATCAAATACTGTATATTTGGAATAGATGGAGCCTCCCTTATATCATCTGTATCTGGTTTGAAAGTAAGTCCCAAAACGGCGACCTTCATTCCTTTAAAATTTTCCACTAACTTTGAAGCCTTTCTTATTAGTCTAAGCTTTTGGTTTTCATTTACCTCTATGGCTGCCTTTACTGTCTTTAATTCATATCCATTGTGAGAAGATAGCCAGTGAAGCGCCTTAGTGTCTTTTGGAAAACATGAACCTCCATAGCCTATACCCGCTTTTAAAAATTTACTCCCTATTCTATCATCATAACTCATTCCTAAAGCAACATCCTCAACATTAGCCCCTACTATCTCACAAAGGTTTGCTATATCATTCATAAAGGATATTTTTAGGGCTAGGAAATCATTTGATGCATACTTTATCATCTCTGCACTATTTCTATTTGTCACTATTATAGGTTGATTAAACGGTCTATAAATTTCCTCTAATAACTCTCTTGCCCAATCACTCTCAACACCTATCACTATTCTAGATGCATTTAAAGTATCGTTTACAGCACTACCTTGTGATAAAAACTCTGGATTTGAAGCCAACTCTACTCTCACATCATTTTTTAGGTTTTTGTTTATGTATGCTTCTATTTCTTCATTAGTTCCAATAGGAACCGTTGATTTTATTACTACTAATGTATCCTTAGTAACTGTTTGAGCTATTTGTTTTGAAACTTCTTTTATATAATCTAAATTTGCAGATCCATCGCTTCTCTCCGGTGTTCCTACAGCTATAAGTATAACATCTACATCTTCATATGCTTTTTTATAGTCAGAAGTATAATCAATTCTCCCTAACTTATAATTTTTTATCATTAATTCTTCTAATCCATCTTCATAAATAGGACATTCTCCCAATTTCATACGCTCGATTTTTTTGTCATCAATATCTACACATACTACATTTTCATGCCCCACTTCAGCTAAACATACTCCTGTAACTAATCCAACATATCCAGTTCCAGCTATAGCTATTTTCATCCTGTTTACCTCCGAATGTGTAAAACTTATATTCTTTTCTTTATAGCATTAAAAACATAAAAACAAAATACATACATGCTTTTAGGTAAACTTAAATGTTCTACATTTCTATAAGTATTCCAAGTTCTCTTTAATGCCTTTATTTTATTGCTAGATATAGAATTTCCTACTAGTCTATAATTTACTAGATCCTCATAAATTCCATATGCATACTTTTCCTTTTTTAAGATTTGTAACCAAGTAGCAGTATCTTGTCCCCTTCTAACCAAAGGCATCTCAAAATTCCCTACAATCTCCCTATCTATAACAACAGTAGAACATCCTATTATAGTATTTTTGAGTAAACCTTCGTAATCTATTTTTTCAGGAGCCCTTGCTACCTTATTAGTTTTTGTTCCATCTTCTCTCATATATCTATACGATGTAAAAGTAAAACCTATGTTGTTTTTTAACATATACTCTACTTGTGTTTCTAACTTTACTCTATCCCACAAATCATCACTATCTACAAAAGCAATAAATCTGCCCTCAGCATTTTTTATGCCTTCGTTTCTAGATACAGCAGCCCCTGAATTTTTTGCAAGTTTTATATACTTTATCCTTCCATCATCTTTTTGAAACTTTCTTATAATATCGGCTGAGTTGTCCTTAGAACAATCATCCACCAATAAAAGCTGCCAATTTTTATATGTCTGATTTTGGATCGACTCTATTGTCTCTGATAAAAACTCCGCTGAGTTATATACAGGGGTTATTATCGATACTAAAGGTTTATTCATATTTTTACTCTCCTTATATAGCAACTAGCTAGCCTACTATACTAATAAGTTTATTTATCTATTAACTTTCTTTGTTTTGCATATTTGTAATATCCTAAAGGAAAAAGCATCACATACATATACCTATCAAACAATCTATCTATATCTCTAAAACGACTAGTTCCAGATAACAATGAATACCTAGCTAAATTTATATAATTCTTTATCCACATATAAGGGTATCTATTTATTGGGTAAGTTTTTTGATTTATTAAATATAAAAACTCCCAAGCCCTACCCTTTAGGGCATTTTTACTAAGTATATTTTTAGTTAATCCGTCATCTAAATACTCAACTACCCTCAAAGGCTTATTTACGCATACCATATCGTATTTTTTTGATATTTCATGCCAAACAACACTTTCTGGCAAAAACTTCACACCCTCTACTTCCGGAAATCTATACTTTTTAAGTACATCCGTTGCAAAAACTAGGCTCTTATCTCCATCTATATTAAACTTGAAGTATAAATCTGTGAAATTATATATTTTCTTGTCATCAGGCATATTATCTCCTACAATCTGCCCATCCTTTAAGACACAAAGGCCTACTACTCCGCTAAGTCCCTTTTTATCTTTTTGTAAATCCCACTCATTATTTACTATCTCAAGAGAATTTTCTAAAACACCATCATCACTATCCACTATAAAAAATAACTCTCCATTGGAGTTTTCTACACCTATATTTATAGCAGTATGTTTGCCACCATTTTCCTTATATATATAGTTTATATCCATTTTATTTTCAGATACAAACCTATCTACTAATTTTTTAGTATTGTCCGTACTTCCATCGTCTACAATCAACCATTCAAAATCATTGAAAGTCTGTTTTTTTAAACCATTATATACATTTTCTAATAGATGTTCTCTATTATATGTCGCAGTAAATACAGTAAATTTATATTTATGCATTTTTACTACTCCCCTCTTAGCTCTTTTTTATCCCGTTAATTCCATAATTTATGAAATAATATATAGCCTTATGTAAAGGTATCTTTTCTACATTTCTATATATATTCCAAGTCCACTTAGCTGCCTTGATTTTGTTACCACTAAGAGAATTACTAGACTTTCTATACAATGCTAATACTTCATTTATCCCATGTGCAGTATGCCCCTTCTTTAAAATAGACAACCATAAAACATAATCTTCGTGCCTTACACCACTCATCCTTATATCAAAGTTTATTTTTGTCTGATCTATTACTACAGTTAGGCATCCTAATACATTACCTTTTAATAACTTCTTATAATCTACATTCTTTGGGACAGGTATAACCTTATTTAGGGGTTTGTTATTTTCATCCATCAACTCATAAGAAGTAAACGTAATCGCGTAGTTATTTTTATTCATAAAATTTATTTGAGTTTCTAACTTTTCTTTAGTCCAAATATCATCACTATCTAAAAAAGCTAAAAATTGACCACTGGCATTTTCTAGGGCTAAGTTCCTCGCACTTGAAACACCTAAGTTAGACTTGTTTCTTATGTATTTTATTCTATCATCTTTTTCTACATAAGCTTTAACTATATTAGCACTTTTATCTGTAGAACAATCATCAATTATTATCATTTCCCAATCTTGATAAGTTTGTTCTATCACAGATTTTATAGTGGCTTCAATAAATTTTTCAGAATTATACATGGGAGTAATTATAGATACTAAATTTTTCTTCATATTACCTTCCTCATCATTTATAAATTATTTATTAATTTTACTTAATATACAGTCATATATTCTTTCACAATTCTTATTGTCATTATATCTGAAAAACTTACTTCTTTCATTTTTTTGGTCATCTAAAACACAAAAATCATTTTCGATAATATCAATAAGTTTATTTACAGCTTCATTACTATTATAAGCTAAAGACCCAAACATTTCACTTTTTAAGTCTATATATGAATCTACTTTTTTTATGTACTCCTCTACATCAAATTGATAGAAAAGTATTGGTCTATTCATATATAAAAAGTCAATCGCAACACTTGAATAGTCAGTTATATTTGCAGCTGATTTTCTTATTTCACTGGCTAGTGTTACTCCTTTGTCCAAAAATATAATTCTTTTACCCGTTATATTTTCCTTTATATCGTCTATAAACTCATGCATAAGGTGATGCATATAGAACTTAATATTTATATTTTTATCTTCTAATACATTATTTAATTTTTCATCATTTAGGAAGTCCATTATATTTTTAAAGTAATCTGTATCTGTAAATTTCCCTGAATTAAACTTTATCCAGTCTCTCCAAGTAGGAGTGTATAGTATATCCCTAGTTTCTGATTTTTCATCAGTTGGCAAATTATCATATCTAGCATTTCCCACTATACATACTGAATCTTCACTCATGGACCAATCATTTACCATAACATCTTTTTCAAACTCCGAACTTGCTGTAGATATGTCATAGCTTTTTAGTAAATCGTCTATAAGTTTTTTAAATCTACCATTCATAGGCTTTCTTTTCTTGAAACTTATAGTCCCATGATTTAAATAAACCTTCACAGGCTTTTTATGGAAACAATTTAATATAGGTATTGCAAAGTTATAAGGGGCTATATCAGCTGATGGTGAATGTGAGAATATTATAGCTTTTGAATTATAGTAGTATAAGTAGTTTTCTCTACTTCCTCTTATCAATTTTTTGCCTGGGACCTTGTCAAACACCTTGCTATCCTTGTTTATGACCCAGTATATCTCAACCTCTTTGTGCTCCTTTAACATATATTCATAAAAAAACTTTGAGTTATCATTATATATGTCCCCTGAATGTCCACCAATAAGCCAGATATTTCTACGATCAAACCTACCTTTGCTAAATGGATACATAAAAAATGCGACAACCATATTTATTAAAAATTTAATCTTATCCATAAATCCCATCCTCACTATAGCTTATATTGTCTAAAACCATTAACTCTCCCCTTTATAGTAGCGCTATGGTAATCTTTATTTGAACTCAAGATAAGTCCACCTATATTTCTAACCAGTTTAGAAATCATTACCTTTAAAAATTTATAGTCTTTTCTATAGACTATCTGTTTTTTGCATAAAGCTCCAAAGCCTCGTCCATAGTTGTAATCTCTTTCGTATTTTTCTTTTGATTTTGAATGTTTTTTGGCAGGGTGGTAAATCAAATCATCTCCAAAATATCGTCCTCTAAATCCTAGAGTCAATAGATTTAGTACATAATCTATCTCCTCCCCTGAACCATATTCGCCACCTACCCCTAGTTTTTCATCAAATTTTGTGTACTTATCACTTCCAAAATTAACGAAAAACGTGATAGATGTAATAGTATCTAAAACATTTGTGCTTACTATATCACATATTCCATCGTGCATTTTTTTAAATGCATCTACTTTATTTTTGTCCATAGTCTTGCAACTATATATTTTGTATTCTATGCTTTTTTCAAAAAAATTTACTACCTTTTCTAAAGTATCATTTTCATATTCACAGTCATCATCTGGAAATCCGATTATCTGACCTTTTGCCATGTCTATTCCTAAATTTCTATTGTAGCTTAACCCTAATTTAGGACTTTTTATATATTTTATATCTAGTTTATCTGAGTACTTATCTACTATATCTTTTACTTTGTCATTTTGATTTTGATCTACTACAATAAGCTCGAAGTTTTTATAAGTCTGGTTTTCTAAGCTTTTCATAAGTAGATATATATCATCGTACCTATTTAGAGTAGGCATTATTAATGATATTAACATTAGCCTGCCCTCCTGCTATTAAAAATAGTAAAATTATCTTTGTTGTTTATAATTATATGCTTTATAAGAAGTACAATCGTAAAGTTGTATCCCACTTCTAATAGAATATTTTCTGCTAATGCATATATCAAAAACATCATTACTATAGCTATATATTTCTTTTGATCATTTATAATAAATAAATCTAATCCTTTGTATAATAAATACATAAAGAATATTAAAGAAACTAATCCCAAAAATGCATACATATAAACATACGAACTATCTAATGGGTGAGCTGCCTTTATTTCACTACTATATTTATTTCCGAACAAAGTAAGTAAATTCCCATTTTTAACTAAGTATGCATTCCAGTGTCTAGGTCTAGATGCCATTAAAGAATTAAGTGAAGAAACTTTTGCAAATACAGTTCCTACCAACAATGAACTCACTAAAAATATAAATGGTATTAATTTTAAACCCTTGGTCAAAAGTATATTGTCTTTTAAGTCGATTTTCTTCAACAACTCTACAAATACAAGAGCTCCAAAGATAGCTATAGCTCCTGTTCTACTTTTTGTAAAATAATAAATAAAAATAGTAGTAAATATAAGGAGTATCCTATCGTACTTATTATAATCATCAAATCTCAAGAAAATATATCCAGCATAAATTGCTAATGTAAACCAGAAAGGAGAGTTAGGATTTGCAAAACCAAAAGCCTCTCTTGAAACAAGTTCACCTTCAACTATTCTGTAGTGAGCCTCAGGAATAGGAGCAATATGCGGCATTAAATTTCCAATTATAATACTTCCAACTATAAATATTAAATTTAAAATAATATAACTCTTGACTACATAATCATCCTCAATATTTTTGATAGCTATTGCAAGCAATACTATCATCAGTATTGATCCCTCTCTTGTCAAAAGATACAACATCATTGTAGCTAAAAATATTATTATTTCTGTTTTATTGTGACTCTTTTGAATTGCAAACTGTAATAGTAATAGCACAAAAGAGCCATAGAATAATGCAGACATAAAAGTCGAAGGTACAATTCCGTCCCTTATTATGAAAATAGCATATCTTCTAGCTATTATAGCTAGCAAAGTTATTGTATATAAAATTTTACTTATTATAGAACCCTTATCATCACTTCTTAAACTGTTCATCTTATCCTCTCCCCTTTAAGGTTAGTAGGGTATTACTTACAAATATTTTAAAACATTTCCAAGCCTTGCTTATTCCGCTTAGGTGTTTACTTTCCAAGAAATAACTTCTTTTTTTGGCCCAGCTTTTTCCCCACCAATGTATACCATAAGTATCTTCTTTTATACAATTCAAATAAAAGTCTTCCTTATAGCTAAATGGGTAGAAATACTGTTTATCATATATGTGTATACCACCTTCATAGTTGTTTTTGTCTATTTTAGAATAATTATTTTCAACTATATGAGTCATTACCTTAGGAATAGTGAAAAAATCAGCACTTAGTATATCTTCTTTGTAAAAGTCCATCATCTTTTTGAAGAATTCATGTCCTTTTACACTTCCTATAATTCCTGCACTCATATATTTTTCATCTTCATAACCAAAAAACACTTCGTTATCAAGAAGAGGTGTTATATCTCTTATTATTTGCATATCAGTGTCCATATAAACACCTCCATGCTCATAAAGAACCTTTATTCTTATGTAATCAGATATAAATGCCCACATTTTTTTATTATAACATTCTTCTAAAAACTTTTTTCCTTTTATTTCTTTTTCTATGTCAAAATTTTTTTCGTTCCATTCTATTATTTCATAGCCAGGTAGTTTTTCTCTCCATGAATTGATACAAATATTTTCTAAGTTTCCCTTAGGTCCGCCGATCCATACATAATGTATTTTTTTAGGTATCAAAAGAGCACCTCCCTACATATATTCTTGTCTATTTTTTTCCTTTAATATTTCAACTATTTTTTTTACATCTTGAGCTTTGTCTTTTCTACAAACCATTACAGCATCATTTGTGGATACAACTATTAAATCGCTTACTCCAATAGTACTTATCAACTTATCATCTGAATAAATAATAGAGTTGTCAGTGTCTATAGTTATATTTTCTCCTCTTTTTATGTTGCCCTCGTTGTCTGTTGGATATATAGCACCCAGAGAATCCCAAGAACCAACATCATTCCATCCAAAATCTCCCGGAACTACCACAACATCATTGCTTCTCTCCATAACACCGTAATCTATAGATATAGAAGGAATAAGAGGGTATACACTATCTATTACCTCTTGCTGGCAGTCTGTACCTATACAATCATTTATTTCCTCTAGTTTTTCATATACCTTAGGTAGGTATCTCTTGAAGTCTTCTAATATTTTTGAGGCCTTCCACACAAACATCCCACTGTTCCATACATATTTCTTGGAATCTACATACTCCTTGGCCTTGTCAAAGTTAGGCTTTTCCACAAACTCAAGCACCTCATAAGCACCTTCTGATACTTGGTTTTCTCTAGAAAAGTTTATGTATCCATATCCTGTAGATGGAAATGTAGGAGTTATTCCTATTGTAATTAACTTATCGTTTTGTTCAGCTATTTTTATAGCTTTTTTTAAAACCTTAGTAAACCCTTCTTCGTCTTTTATATAATGGTCAGCTGGATAAACACACATTATCCCATCACCGTATTTTTTCATTATATTTATAGCAGCAAAACCTATAGCAGCTGCTGTATTTCTAGCACAAGGCTCCATAAGTATATTTTCATGAATACACTTATCTTTTACTATGTTTTTTAGTGCTTCTCCTTGTTTTTTGTTGGTAACTATAAATAAATTTTCTTTAGATGAAAGTGAATTTATTCTATTTATAGTTTCATTTATAAGTGCATCATTTCCACTTAAATTTATAAGTTGCTTAGGAACTTCCTGTCTACTCAAAGGCCAGAAACGAGTTCCTCCTCCTCCAGCCATTATGACATTGTATACTTTCATATTTTTCTCTCCTTAGCTATATAGAATCGACTATCTCCATTGTAGAAGCCATAAGCTTATCTATTTTTTTTCTTACACTTTTTTCACTGTCTGAGTTAGAACCAAAATAGAATTTTATCTTAGGTTCTGTACCTGATGGTCTAACTGCTATCCAAGAACCATCTTTAAGTAAAAACTTAAGTACATCAGCCTTAGGTAGACCGTCTACCTCACCCTTATAATCTAGAACTTTTTCTACTTCTATATCAGCTATATTTTCTATCTTAGTATTTCTAAAATAATGCATCATCTCTTTTATTTTTTCTACACCATCTATTCCCTTTAAAGTAAGAGATTTTAAATCTTCTTTGTAGTACCCAAACCTTTCATATGTGTCTATAAGACCTTCATATAAGCTCATATTTAAGGAAGAATAGTATGCAGCCATCTCACATATCATAAGAGATGAAACCACAGCGTCCTTGTCTCTGGCATGAGTACCTATTAAGTATCCATAACTTTCCTCATATCCCATTATAAAGCTTTTACTATCCTCGCCTTTTTTTGCTGCTTCTTCAAACCCAGTTATCTTCTCACCTATAAACTTAAATCCAGTTAAAGTGTTTAAACAATCAACTCCATAGTGATTTGCAATTTTTGCCCCAAGTTCTGAAGTTACTATAGTTTTTATTATAGTAGGATTTTTTGGAAGTCTATCAGTACTTACCAAGCTCTCTATCACATATCTAACAAGCAAAGATCCAACTTGATTTCCATTTAAAACTACATATTCACCCTCTAAATTTTTGACAACTATCCCAACTCTATCACAGTCTGGGTCTGTCCCTATTATCAAATCTGCCCCATTTGATTTTGCCATTTCTATAGCTATATTGAACACAGATTTTTCCTCAGGATTTGGATATTCTACAGTTGAAAAATTGCTATCTGGTAATTCTTGCTCTTTGACTACAGATACATTTTCAAAACCAGCTTTCTTTAGCGCCTCTCTTACAGGTATATTTCCTGTACCATGTATAGGAGTAAATATTATTTTTAGGTCTTTTCCATATCTATCTATAACATCTTGTCTTAAAATTTGCTTGTTAACAGCTTCTATAAAATCAATATCTATTTGCCCATCCAAAACCTGTATTAGATTTTTATTTATACCTTCATTAAAATCTAGAGTCTTTATTTGGCTATAGTCTTCAATCTTGTTTACTTCACTTATTATAGCATTTGCTTCATCTAAACAAACCTGTCCTCCATCGCTTCCATACACCTTGTACCCATTGTATTCCTTTGGGTTGTGACTAGCAGTGATTACTATTCCCATCGCACAGCCTAAGTATCTCACTGCAAACGAAAGCTCTGGTGTAGGTCTTAGATCATCAAAAATATATGCTTTTACATTATAAGCCGCTAAAGTTTTCGCAACTTCCATACAAAACTCTCTAGACATGTGTCTACTGTCATGTGCTATAACCACACCTTTTTTCTTGCCTTCTTCACCCATAGTCTTAGATATATAATTTAAAACTCCTAAAGTAGCACGTCTTACAGTGTAGATGTTTATTCTATTAGTTCCCGCTCCTATTACACCTCTAAGACCTCCTGTACCAAACTCCAAGTCTTTGTAAAATCTCTCTTCTATTTCTTTTTCGTTATTTTTTATTTTAATTAACTCTTCTTTTGTATCTTTATCAAAATAAGGAGAATCTAACCACATGTTATATGTCTCTTTGTATCCCATATTCTCACCCTTTCTAAAGTCATAATTTATTTTAATAACCTAGTTTGTTGTCTCATTATCTAGGAATAAGTTTATTTTTCACCTTTTTTAGTATATCAAATGCCAATCCTACTTCTTCTACTTTCATTATTATTACTAATAATGAGTAGACTACAACTCCAGATAAAACTGATCCAGATAAGGATATTAGCTCTTTTATCATTCCGGCACCAAGTATTAAATGTAGGTTGTTGTATACAAATAGAGTCACAACACCCATAATCGCTGAGGCAATCATACTTTTTATACCTGTTTTTATTATTTTATCCCCTCCAAAGTATCCTGTTTTTCTCTTTAGAGATATAAATAATAAAACAACTGTTATGATTGATGAAATACTAGTAGATATAGCTAGTCCCGCATGGCCTAATGGTTTTATTAGTAAAAGGTTTAAAACTATGTTTATAGCTAAAGCAATACTTCCATTTATCATAGGAGTTTTTGTGTCTGACTTTGAATAAAAAGCTCTATAAAGCACATCCCTGATACCACAAGCAAGAAGCCCCACTGAATAAAGTCTAAGTGCAATTGATGTAAGCTGTGTAGAATTTGCATCAAATTTTCCTCTTTGAAATAATATCCTAACTATTGGTTCAGCTAAAACTATAGCTCCTATTGCAATAGGAAGAACCACCAAAATTATACAATTTGACGATTTAACTATTGTACTTATATAACCTGAGTTATTGTCTTGATTTGACATTTTAGATAGCTTAGGATAAATAACTGTTATTATAGATGTTACAAATAGCGCCATAACAAACTCATTTAACCTGTTTGCATAGTTTAGAGCTGCTAGTTGTCCACTTGGCAAATGAGTTCCTAATAATCTATCTACAAACACATTTAACTGACCTATTGCAACACCCATAAGCATAGGTAAAACCAAAACTGCCAATTCTTTTATAGACTCATCCTTTATATTTACATAAGGTTTGTATCTATAGGATTTTTTAAATGCAAAAGGCAGTTGAAAAAGTAGTTGAGTAGACATAGCAAGTAAAGCACCTGCAGGAAGTACATACAAATTTGTGTTTGCACTTATTATAATAGAAGCTATTATGATGATATTATAAGGAAGCCCTATAAGTCCCGGAACCACAAAGTTATCATTTACCTGTAAATAAGAACTAAACAGCTTACTTCCACTTAAAAATAAAACTCCACTTATCATTATCTTGGTAAACTTAACTGCTATTTCAAACTTTTCTCCCTTAAATCCTCCGGCAAATACTGTCACAAACTCTCTTGTAAATAAAAGTCCTAATACAGCAATTACTATCGCCATTATATAACATATATTTAACACATTATTAGTAAATTTTAACGCTTGTTCTTCGCCATATTTTTCCTTAGTATTAAAATACATAGGTATATATGTCGTGGCAATTGCAGAACCTATAACTGCTATAATAAGCCCCGGTATGTTTAGAGTTACTACAAATATATCTGCAATATTTCCTGTTCCATAGAAATTTGCAAGGACCATCTCTCTAAAAAATCCTAAAACTTTTGAAAGCATGGTTGCCACCATAATCCAAAGCGCCGCTTTAGCTGTTTTTGACATCTTAATTCTCCTTATCTTTTAAGCTATATCGTCAGACATACCTCATTAATAGATTTTTGAAAATATATCCACTTAATAGTATTAATCACTCTTTAATCCAATATTATACTTGATACCTAAACGCTCTAAAAGTAATAATAACCAATAAAATTATTAGCATCAACGACGATATAAATGTTTTTGTAAGGAGGGCATTTACAAAACTGTACTCTCCTATTTCAAACCCAACCTCAGTAATATCGTCTATATTATTATTTTTTATAAACTTTTCTTGTCGATATGTCAGCTTGTCGTTGCATACCATTATCGGAATATCTTCTTTTGCTGAAACCACTCCTAGCGAAATATATTCATTAGAATCTGATCTCTTGCCAAACTCAACATTAGCCGTATATATTTTTTTTGTTTCATCTCTATCATAAAATTTATTAATCAAATCTATATTAGTATCAGACTTGTTTATTTCTTTTATTCTTTCGTAGTTATCAAGAGTATTTTCTACATCTGAAATAAATTTTTCCGAGTCTCCTATTGTATAAACCTTGTCTAATTTTTTTCTTTTTAAAAAATCCAATTGATAGCTAAAATTCTCATCTTGTGCCCATATTATAGGCATAGAATTTCTGGCAGCATAAGAATAAATAGATACAGCATTTTCAAGACCTGCATTTGAACTCATTAAAAACGCCTTATCAAATCCTGTAGTTCTATATATTTCCCTGGCAATTTTTAGCGAAGTATCATATCTATCTTTACCCCTAATTCTATTTACCTTTATATCCATCTTTTCTAGACTACGCTCTATATCCTTAGATACAGCATCTAGACCACCTACTATAGTGATTTTTTCAACTCCCAATTCCTTTATGTAGTTTCTAGTAACTCTTCCTATTCTCTCGCTTTTAGTTACTAAAATAGGTGCATCTTTTGCATAAGCTAAAGGAGTTGCACTTATACTATCCACTATAGACTTTTCATTTATAAGAATTGCCTCTTTCGAACTTTTAAAAACTCTTTTATTTAGATCTCTAGATATTTCTGCCATACTTCCCTCTAATAATTCTTTGTTCGCTACTTCTGCATATATAACCGAGCTACTAGAAATAGAAATTGTCAAAATTAACGACAATACAGTTGCAATCTTCTTTATCATATACTCTCATATCCTTTTCCATTTTTTTAGTATTCTCTAAAACATAAAAAAGCTCTTAATAAGAGCTTTTTTGTGTGAATAATCTAATATTTTAAAATTATCTAGCTCCATCTCCTGTTAATATAACCTTAACAGTCCTAAAGAGTATCTTAAAGTCAAGTAATATACTCCTATTTTTTATATAGTACATATCTTCTTTAAGTTTTTCTTCAGGAGTAATTTCATATCCGCCGTTTACCTGCGCCCAACCCGTAAGACCGGGTTTGATTGATAGTCTATTTATAAAACCAGGTATTTCTGTATTAAACTGAAAAGTAAATTCTGGTCTCTCTGGTCTAGGTCCTATTAGACTCATATCACCCTTTAATATGTTGAATAATTGTGGAATCTCATCAATTCTAGTCTTTCGAATAAATTTACCAACTTTGGTTATTCTAGGATCTTCTTTTTCTGCCCACTGAGCTCCAAATTTTTCTGCGTCCGTTCTCATAGATCTTAACTTATATATATAAAACCTCTTTCCGCCTTTTCCTAGTCTTTCTTGTTTGTAAGTTATTGGTCCTTTATCTTCAATTTTAATAAGAATTCCAAATATCGCTATTAAAGGTAATCCAACTACCAAGCCTACCAACGACAAAATAATATCTAATACCCTTTGATAAATGTCAAAAAAGGTATTGCCTTTTACTAATTTATAATCAATATCACACACTATTTCATCACAGTTTATTGCTGGATAGCCATTAGCCTTTGGAACTTCACAACTTTCATTTGTATATCCAGACATAATTACCTCCATATTGGAATAAAATTTTAAACTATAAATTCCGACTTATTTCTATATTATACTCAATAATCTAGATATTATCAATACAATATACACTATTGTAAATAATTTTAACCCTTACATAAATTATCATCTCTTCCTATTTTTTGAATTACAAAATAAAAAGAGATGACTATTATTTTTTACTATTTTATAGAATCTTCTATACCCTTACCTATTTGAGTTCCTATAGTTTTTACTTTTGTCGAACTATTAAGCAGTCCCATATCATAGGCATTATCTATAAATGCACACTCGATAAGTATTGCTGGTGCATTAGTGTTTCTAAGTACATATAAGTAGTCAGTTCCACTACTATTAAGTCTTGTTTTTATACCTCTATCTTTAAAGCTAAATTTTTCCAAAATTCTATTTAAAACATTTTTAGCTGCAGTTTTGCTAGGTCCGCCACTTGCATCTCTGTGGTTATAATATACCTCTACTCCATTACCTGATCCGTTTGAAGCATTGTAGTGAACACTTGCAAATAAATTAGTATTTATAGCATTAGATATAGCTGATCTTTGTCCTAAAGTTAGAGTCTTATCAGTATCTCTAGTAAGTACTACATTTACCCCTTGAGATCTTAAATACTCTGTAGCAGCTAAAGTTGTATCTAAAGTATAGTCCTTTTCTCTTGCTCCACCGTTTAAATTACTTCCTGCACCTGGATCTGCACCACCATGACCTGCATCTAAAACTACTGTTTTATTTCCAGCTGTATGTTTTGATAAACTACTAGCTATAGAATTCATTACAGTACTTCTTAGTTTTCCACTCACCTTATAAACTACTCCTGCTGACTTGTTTTTAAGGTTTGTTTCGTGGTAAGCTGATACATAAGTTGTAGGAGTTATAAGTATAGGAGAATTCAAACTCGCCCCCAAAGGTCCTGCTGTTATAGCATCTACTAAAACATTCGACTCTGCCACTAGCATAGCATCTAAGGAGCTATCTGGGTAGAATCTTTCTATCACCTTGGCATTTGTCTCATGTCTATCTTTTCCAGATATTCTGTTTTTATATATACTGTTTTCAGGATCATTTACATGTTTTGGTGTTATATCAGCCATTTTATGTATTATATCTACAGCTATAGAATCCTCTCCACCTATAAAATAAGCAGTATCTAGGTTCTCTGATTTTAACCAGCTATATATACCACTTGGTATAGAATTTTTGTCTGTTAGTATTATAGGTTGTTTGTCTTGTCCTGCCTTTGCAGCAATAGTAAGGGCATCTACTTCCCCTGCGAATGCGTTTGCCATATAAACTTTATTTACGTCATGGTACTTGTCTATTTCTTTTGCTATAAGTAAAGATGTGTCGTGTCTATTTTCTCCATTTAAACGAAGAATATTAGAATTTGTTGTAGATTTTATTTGATTTTCAACGTTTTTAGAAACAGATTTTTGGTCTCCTACTATTATTACGTCTCTAGGGTTTAATCTTTTTAGTTCTGATTTTATGCTATCTGGCATACTTGAACTATTGGTTATAAGTATAGGTGCATCATAAGTTGTGGCTAGAGGAGTTGCTATAACACCATCTATCACTGTTTCTGCATTTACTATGATTACCTTGTTAGAACCATTTGGCCATCCTTCTTTACTTATACCTATAGCTGTTTCAAATCTAGTAGCACCAGAAAGTGTTTTAGTAGGGGCAGCTGTTTTTCTGATATATTGAGTTACAGCCATGTTAGATACTGTACTATCTATTATATATTCTTGTGTTACGTCATAATCACTTAGGTTTAGTCCTAAACTTTTTAGTTTTTCTTTGTCTAATACTTCTTTTTTGTCGCTTTTGTTTAGGTCTATGCTTTGCAATTCCCATACGTTAAGGTTTTCAGGGTCTTTATTGAAAAATATTTCTCCCTCATATGAATCTGTCTGTGAATTGTAGTTTATTGTTGTACTTAAGGGCATGTCGTAGCACATGTAGTTTAATGTAATACTGTCTGCGTCTTGTTTTTCTTTGAATTTTACGCTTACTTTAGATTTGCTCCCCAGTACTACACTTTTCTTTTCTAAATTTATATTAATACTTGAGTCAGTTTTCACTATATTTTCATTAGCAAAAGCCATATTTGGGGCTAGTATTGCTATAGTCGCTATTCCACTTGTAAGTAATCTTTTTCTCTTATTCATCATTCTCCTCCTATTATATCTAAAAACTAATTTAATTATATCATAATGGTTACAAAAATGACATAATTTTACGTTTACAACATATATGGGTAAATATTCTTTTACAAAGGTTTTCTTCTTTTAATATACGACATTTTTAGATATAGTTTTAATGGAAATTTGAAATAAAATATACGGGATAGGAGTTTATTATTTTTTGTCTAGACTGTTTTTATAACGGTTACAAATCTGTAAATTTTTGTGGGGTATAAAATTATAATTTCTCGACTTTTTTTAAAAGGTATAGTATAATACTTTATAGGAAGAAAGAAATTTCGAACATCTCTTTTTTCCGTATTTCTCACACAAAAAGCCCCTAGAGTAATCTAGGGGCTTTTTATTTTGGAGTGAGTGGGTGTGGGGGGGCTCCGGGTGAGATAAGAAATAGCCTTCCCTCCAGGCAGTCAAGCTGCAATGTCGGTTCAGTCTATTTTCTTATCTCACCCTCCGCCGCCTCCTCCACATCAATCCGAATATAAATTAGCCCGGGGGGCGAGAAGTAAAAAACATTTCAACACAGGCAGCCAAGCTGCTGTGTTGGTTCTGTCTATTTTCTTATCTCACCCTCCGCCGCCTCCTCCACATCAATCCGAATATAAATTAGCCC
>NZ_FQWX01000016.1:0-9977 GCF_900129815.1 Asaccharospora irregularis DSM 2635 | reverse complement strand
TCAATCCGAAATAAATTAGCCTGGGGGGCGAGGGTGTTAAAACCTACCTCCAAGCAGGCAAGCTGCAATGTCGGTTCTGTCTATTTTCTTATCTCACCCTCCGCCGCCTCCTCCACATCAATCCGAATATAAATTAGCCCGGGGGGCGAGAAGTTAAAAAACCATTTCAACACAGGCAGCCAAGCTGCTGTGTTGGTTCTGTCTATTTTCTTATCTCACCTTTCGCCTCCCCATTCACCTCGATCAATCCAAAATAAATTAGCCCGGGGGCGAGGGTGTTAAAACCTACCTCCAAGCAGGCAAGCTGCAATGTCGGTTCTGTCTATTTTCTTCCCTACCCCTCCGACTCCGCCTCCTCCACATCAATCCGAATATAAATTAGCCCGGGGGTGAGGGTGTGAAAAACTACCTCCAAGCAGGCAAGCTGCAATGTTGGTTCTGTCTATTTTCTTACCTACCCCTCCGCCGCCTCCTCCACATCAATCCGAATATAAACTAGCCCGGGGGGCAAGAAGTAAAAAAAACATTTCAATACAGGCAGGCAAGCTGCTGTGTTGGTTCTGTCTATTTTCTTATCTCACCCTCCGCCGCCTCCTCCACATCAATCCGAATATAAACTAGCCCGGGGGGCAAGAAGTAAAAAAAACATTTCAATACAGGCAGGCAAGCTGCTGTGTTGGTTCTGTCTATTTTCTTATCTCACCCTCCGCCGCCTCCTCCACATCAATCCGAATATAAATTAGCCCGGGGGCGAGAAGTGAAAAAACCATTTCAACACAGGCAGCCAAGCTGCTGTTATATCACAAGGATTTTATATTAGTGTTTCACCTACGGTGACTGAGGCTTCGCCTGGTCAATTAGAAATAAATTAAACTGGGAGAAGGATGTAAAAACACTTCAACACAATCAAGATAATTATACCTCCTGAGTTTTTATATGGGTGTTACACCTACGGTGGTTGAGGCTTCGCCTGTTTTTTGTATGAAAAATCGCAGATAGGTTAGTATCTGCGATTTATTTTAGTTGAATTTGTATAAGTATTGTACTGTTGCTATGTGGATTTTTCTATTTAAAAGTTCGAACATTTCGTAGCCTTGGATTGTGTATTCTTTTACTGGGTCTTTTTGGCCTGCTGCCATCAGTCCTATTCCTTGTCTTAGTTGATCCATTGCGTCTATGTGTTCTATCCAATATTTGTCTACTACTTCTAATAGTATTTTCTTTTCTAGTTCTTTTAATCTATCTGGTCCTAGTGTGATTTTTTTGAAATCATATACTCTATTTGATAGATCGTGTGTGTATGCTATTATTTCATCTACTTTCATTTTGTCCATGTCTGGGATTACTAGGGTTTCGGCTGGCATAAATGCTAGTGCTAGGTAGTTTAGGAAACCTGTGTAATCTTTTTGTTTTTCTAGGTAAAGTTTGGCTGCGAATTTTATTACTTCTAGTGCCATGTTTCTTATATCTTGTTCTATATCCTCATTGTCTAAGACTTTATTTCTTTCTTTATATATAACTTTTCTTTGTTCGTTGATTACGTCATCATATTGAAGTACGTTTTTTCTTATTTCAAAGTTTTTGCCTTCTATTGCTCTTTGGGCTCTTTCTATTGCTTTGCTTATGCTTTTGTTTTCTATTGCTCCGTTTTCTTTTGTTCCTACTCTTTTCATTATCTTTTCTATGCTTTTTCCTCCATAGAGTTTGATAACTTCATCTTCTAAGCTTACGAAGAATCTAGATGTTCCTGGGTCTCCTTGACGTCCTGAACGTCCTCTTAGCTGGTTGTCTATTCTTCTTGTTTCGTGTATTTCTGTTCCTATTACATATAGTCCGCCTAGTTCTTTTACTATTTTTTCTTCTTCTTTGTCTCCTGCTCCTAGGGATATGTCTGTTCCTCTACCTGCCATGTTTGTTGCTATTGTTACTGCTCCTAGTTTTCCTGCTTTTGATATTATTGCTGCTTCTTTTTCATGGTGTTTTGCGTTTAATACTTCATGTTTTATACCTTTTTTGTTTAGTAGGTCTGATAGTAGTTCTGATTTTTCTATTGATACTGTTCCTACTAGTATTGGTTGTTTTGTTTTATGTATTTTTATTATTTCTTCTACTACTGCGTTGTATTTTTCTTTTTCTGTTCTAAATACCTTTTCATGTAAATCCGCTCTTATTACTGGTTTGTTTGTTGGTATTTGAACTACGTTTATATTGTAAGTGGATTGGAATTCTCCTTCTTCTGTTTTTGCTGTACCTGTCATTCCAGATAGTTTAGAGTATAGTCTAAAGAAGTTTTGGAATGTTACTGTTGCTAAGGTTTTTGATTCTCTTTGGATTTCTACTTTTTCTTTGGCTTCTATTGCTTGATGAAGTCCGTCTGAGTATCTTCTTCCATCCATTATTCTTCCTGTGAATTCGTCTACTATAAGTATTTCGTTATCTTTTACTACGTAGTCTACGTCTTTTTCCATTAGTTTGTTTGCTCTTAGTGCTTGGTTTACATGGTGGAATATTTCCATGTTGTCTATACTCGTTATGTTTTCTATGTTGAAGAATGACTCTGCTTTTTTTAGCCCTGATTCTGTTAGGGAAACTGTGTTTTCTTTTTCATCTGTTTCGTAGTCTTCTTCTTTTAATGTGTTTATGAAGTTGTCGGCTATGTTATAAAGTTCTGTGCTTTCTTCTCCAGTTCCTGATATTATAAGCGGAGTTCTAGCTTCGTCTATAAGTATTGAGTCTACTTCATCTACTATTGCAAAGTTTAATTGTCTTTGGACTTTGTCTTCATTTTTTGTTACCATGTTATCTCTTAGATAGTCAAATCCGTATTCGTTGTTTGTTCCGTAAGTTATGTCACATTTATATTGTTCTTTTCTTTCTAATGGGTTTTGACCGTTTACTATTACTCCTACACTCATTCCTAGGAAATTGTATACTGGTTCCATTATTTCTTTGTCACGTTTTGCAAGGTAGTCGTTTACTGTGATTACATGGACACCTTTTTCTGTAAGTGCATTTAGGTATACTGGCGCTACTCCTACTAGAGTTTTTCCTTCTCCTGTTTTCATTTCTGCTATTTTGCCATGGTGAAGAACTATTCCCCCGATTAATTGAACTCTGTATTGGCGCATACCAAGCACTCTTTTTGAAGCTTCTCTAACTACTGCGAAAGCTTCTGGTAGTATATCATCTAAAGTTTGTCCATTTTTTAATTTATCTTTAAATATGTTTGTCATATTTTTTAATTCTTCATCTGTTAGTGGTTGTATTTTTTCTTCTAGTTCTTCTATTTTATCTACTATTTGGTTTAGTTTTTTTATTTCTAATTCGTCTGATTTATCTAGTATTTTGTCTAAGACTGACATTTATTCCCCTCCTTAAAAGTTGTACTATTCTATTATACATTAGTTTGGGTAGGAGTGGCTATTTTTTAACTTTTATTTGTGGACAAGTTTTATTAAGTGTAGTATAATTGTGGTACTAAAATATAGCATCTCTTTGCTGATTTTGGTATTTCTCACACAAAAGATGGGCTTGGTAGCCCATCTTTTTTTGTGTAAATTACCGCTTCGGGTGGAGTTTGATATAAGTCTTCCTCCAGGCAGTCAAGCTGCAATGTCAGGGCGACTTATATCTTCACTCCCCCCTTCGCTAGGTTATTTTCTGTTAAAAAAATATGGACTACTTCGCTAGAGAAAGATAAAATCTTTCTACAGATATTAAAGCTGCAATGTCGATTCAGCTTACCACTTCACCAGCCCTCGCTTGGGTTATCTTGTATTTCAAAAATATGGGCTACTGCGCTGGAGAAGGATAAAAACCTTTCTACAGGCAGTCAAGCTGCAATGTCGGGGCGACTTATATCTTCACTCCCCCCTTCGCTAGGTTATTTTCTATTAAAAAAATATATACTACTGCGCCGGAGAAAGATAAAACCTTTCCTACAAACAGACAGGCTGCAATGTCGATTCAGCTTACCACTTCACCATACCTCGCTTGGTTATCTTGTATTTCAAAAATATGAGTTACTACGCTAGAGAAAGATATAAGTCTTCCTCCAGGCAGTCAAGCTGCAATGTCGGGGCGACTTATATCTTCACTCCCCCCTTCGCTAGGTTATTTTCTATTAAAAAAATATATACTACTGCGCCGGAGAAATATAAAACCTTTCCTACAAACAGACAGGCTGCAATGTCGATTCAGCTTACCACTTCACCATCCGTCGCTTGGTTATCTTGTATTTGAAAAAATATGGGCTAATGAGCTGGAGAAAGATAAAAACCTCTCTACAAACATTAAAACCGCAATGCCGATTCAGCTTACAACTTAACCGCTTCTTCCTATGGTATCTCATGTTTGAAAACTACTTATACATACGATATATTGAGCAATAAATATTATTTCATATGCATTATAAATAAACTTCGAGTAGATACAATGAAGAAATTCAAGACTAATATCAAATAAATTTGCGCTGAACTAAAGGAGGAGTATGTATTTTATCAAAACTTCCTATTTTATATTAAAAAAAGAAATGTAAAAATGATTTTAGAAATGCTATCAAAGGATTTAAAAGACTGTCCTTTATGCTTTAGAACAAGCCTTGAATCTTTGAAAAATAAAAACAGTACGTATTAAATGCTTTAATTACAAAATATACAAATGCTAGGGTTGAAGGTAAGAATAATACTATTAAAGTACTCAAAAGAGTATCCTTCGGATTTAGAAGTTTTAAAAATTTAAGATTAACAGTATTACTAAGGGAAAAAATATAAGTAATTTAAAAACAGCATCTATACAGAAAACTGTATTAGATGCTGCCTTTAAAAATTAAATATTGACTTCATCAACGTTATTTGACAAAGAGCCATTTATATCTTTACTCCTCCTTCGCTAGGTTATTTTCTATTTTAAAAAGCAAAAAAGGCTTCTCTTTTGAGAAGCCTTTTTGTATATATCAATTTTATATTACTTAACTACCGCTTTAAGAACTTTTTGAATTACTACAGAAGCTATTCCTCCACCTATTTGAGTGACTTTTTGATCGTTCTTTTTAAGCTTAAGTTCTTCCACTTGAGCTTTAGTTAAATCATTAGTTGCAAGTACTATAACTCCTTTATTAGTACCATTACCAGCTAAAGGTGCTGCTGCTAATGCATCTACTAATTGAGCATCTCCATCTTTAGCTACGTATACATTTTCTAAATCAGAAGATTTTTCAAAGTATTCTTTTATTACTTTAGCATTTGTATCGTTTCTATCAGTACCAGATATTCTATCTGCTACTAGAGCTTTTTGAGCATCACCATTTTTTATTTCAACTATGTCTTTTAACACTTGTGTAGAAACTTTAGTTTTACCACCTACTACATCTACTGTTGCTATTTTATTAGTTTCATCATCTAAGAACGCTTTAGCATCTCTAGTTAATCCTTCTGCTGGAGAAACTATTATAGGAGTTCTCTTTTGAGCTGCTACTGATGCTACAGACATAGCATCTGCTAATCCATCTCCACCTACTACAAATGCTTCCTTAGAAGTTGATTTTAATTCTTTTGCTATTTTTAAAGATGTATCATATCTATCATCACCTGATAGTCTTTTTATATCAGCGTTCATTTCTTTTGCTAATTGAACTTCAACAGATTTAGATATAGTATTTTCTCCACCTATTAAGTATATTGGAGCACCTTTTGCTACTAATCTTTTTATTTCTTTCATAGTTTCTTCAGGTATTGCATCTTTTTTAGTTAATAATATTGGAGCTTTCTTTTGTGCCGCAAGTGGTGCTGATGCTAATCCATCAACTACAGCATTTTCTCCTACCAACACTACTCCTTCTGCTGTTCCATCTTGTTTATAAGCTTCTTTACTTATTTTTATAGCAGTTTCAAATCTAGTATCCCCTTTTAATGTTTTATAGTTAGCAGTTGTTACAATTTCACCTTTTTGTATTATATCTTTAAAATCTGCTAAATCTGCTTGAACATTAGATTTTACTACTAATCTAACATTTTCATTTGATGGTAATTTTTTACCACTTTCTGAAACTCTTAAATCTATATTTAATGCGTATCCGCCATCTTTAACTGCTACAACCTTTAAATTATCTTTTGAATCTTGATGGAATCTAACTTGATATACTTTACCATCTTTAGTAGTTGTAACATTTTTATCTTCATCAGAAGCAAGTTTTAATAATCCCACTAACTCTTTACCAGCTTCAGTATATCCTTTTTCTGTTTTGAAAGTAGATAAGTTGAATTCTTCTTTTGTTAAAGAATTTACTTTTGTAGTCATATTTGCTACAACTCTAGATGGTATATCTACAGCTTTTGCATCTTCTTTTACTTCTACAAATTTGAAATCTACTACTCTTTTAGCAGTTTCTTCATCAGCTCTATCTATATATACATCATTTCCATCTTTATCTAAACCTTTAGTAATATCTAACTGAGCAGTTTCTCCGTTTACAATTAATTCAACTCCACTTTTTAATATTACTTTTATGTTATCAATTTTTTCAGAAGCATCAGAAGCAATTGTTTTATTATCACTATCTGTATATTCTAAATTTCCATCTTCATTTTTAGTTATTTCGTACTCTTTTTCATTTGCATCTAAAGCGATTACTTTATCAATAGCTTTATTACCTGCTGACATTTCTCTAGCTATAAAGTCTATAACCGTTTCACCTTCAACTATATTTTTAAATTCATCTAATGCTGTTTCTGCTGCTGCTTGTGCTTTTGTAGCTTCATCTAATGCTTTTTCTTTTTCTGTTACAGCAGTTTGAGCAGCTTCTAATGCTTTTTCTGCTGCTGCTTTACCATCTTCATCAGCTTCTTCTAATGCTGTTTGTGCTGCTACTTGTGCTTTTGTAGCTTCATCTAATGCTTTTTCTTTTTCTGTTACAGCAGTTTGAGCAGCTTCTAATGCTTTTTGTGCTGCTGCTTTACCATTTGTAGCTTCAGCTAATGCTGTTTCGTATGATTTTCCATCTACTACATTTACTATCTTGCCGTCTGAGTTTTCCACATGGCCTTTATCTACTATATCTACAGTTACCTCTTCACCTTTTACTTCTGCCATTTCTAGTATTTTTTCTAATTCTGTCATTGTTTTTATTGTTTCTTCAGCTTGAGTACCTCTTTTTACAATAATATCATAAACTGATTCTGCGTCTTTTCCACTGTATTTTACAGCTAGTTTTTCCTTTACTTCTTTTACTAATTCCTCTTTAGTAACACTTTGTGATTCTAAAGCAAATACTGGAGCAACTGAAGTTGCTACTGTAGCAGCGGCCATAACCATTGCTATATTTTTTTTCTTTAACATATATATTTCCTCCCCAACATTATATTAATTACATCTCTTTTTATGTAAATAACCGTATTTTTGTATCTCTCACACTCTAATGATATTATATTACAAGCTTATTTACAATATTTTCCCGTGAATTTATTACCATTTTTTTCCTACAAATTTTTACATTTTTTACATATTGACTATTTTTTAAATTATTACAAAATATAATTTTAATTTTAATTGGATTTTAATAGAATATTTCTATGTTATAATTCACCTACTCATTTTCCTCTTTTTCTGATGAATATAATTTTGCCACTTTTTTTACATCTTCATGGTTCATGTTTAGTAGTTTGCCTATTTCTACTGGATGGTGTTTTTCGTTGTATAGTTTTGCTGCCATTCTTTTTCTTGGTCCGTAAAGTACTTTGTTTATGTGAGGCATGTACATGCAAAGGCCTCCTATTTTTTCGCAACATTCAATTGCTTTTTCAAATCCTATGATTTCTATTATGTCCATGAAGTTTTCTGACATGTCGCTATCTCTTAGGTCGGCTATTAGGATTTCATCTACTTTTTTTGGGGTTAGTTTTCTTGGGGTTTTGTTTGCTATTTTTTCTAGTTTTTCTTTTTTGCTTAGTTCTCTTGTTTTCTCTACTAGGTTATTTGATACTCCTAATATTTCTACTATTTCAGTTGTTTTGTATTTTGGCACTAGGGTTGCGACTAATCGTTTTGTAGGATTTATTAAAAGTCCCTTTTTTGTGGGTATATAGATTTCCTCTCCGCCTAGTATTTCTGAGAATTCGATTAGTTTTTGTAGTCCTATTACTTGTGCTAGGTATTTTATTTTACTTTTTATGTCTTTTAGTTCTAGGTCTTTTATTAGTTCTTCTTTTATAATTTTTTTGCTTGGAAGTTTTTTGTTGGTCAATTTAAAGGGCCCCCTTTTACTATTATAATTTGTGATCTAAATAGTAATGTCTTTAAAATACCGTCATTTATCTCTGAATTGTTAAGTCTGGTGTGATTGTATATGTATTATGTCGATTTTGGTATAATTGTTTTATTATGTTACAAAAAAATACAATTATATGTTTTTTACGATTTAATATTATCATAATTAAGAATTCTTATGCAACCTTTTAATTCGTATTGTAACCTAAGAGTTCTGTTTTTTAAAAGGAGATGTTGTTAAAATGTTGAAACCCGGTGATATTATAAGGAAGGCTAGAACAGAGAAGAATATGTCTATTAGGTCTTTGTCCAGTTTATCAGGTGTTAGTCATACTGAGATTTCTAGGATTGAAAAGGGCAAGAGAATTAATCCTAGTCCAAATAATTTACTTAAGATTTCAGATGCTCTAAATATAGACTATAACTATTTGCTTGAGCTTAGTGGATATATTCCAAACAAAACTGAAATTAATTTAGATGATAGTTTTTGTAGTGTTTCAGAGTCCTCATGTGAATATGACACTTCTATCTATTTAAAAAGAAAGGTTTTAGAATTGATTTCTTCTGATATAAGAAAAAATACTGGTTTAATAATTGATTTTAATGAAGATTATATGATAAATAACAAGGTAGGGTTTGATTTTGTTGGGTTTAGTGATACTGCTGAGGTGTTTTGCTGTGTTATAAGTTCTTTGAGTTCTACCGATTTATTAAATACAAACTCTATAAAAGCTACTTTTGCTGATTTTTATTTTAATTTTAAGCATACTTTTGATGAGGGTAATATTCATTTTATTTCGGCTTTTGTTGTTGATGATATGGTTTGTTATGATGAGTTAAATAGAGTTTTGAAATGTGTGTTTAATCATTTTAGACCAAGTTTTGATTTTAAAATATTTTTATCCAGTGATTTAAGATAAATAAAGGGAGTATAGGGGCTTTTGCCTCTTATACTCCCTTTGATTTTATTTAAGTGTGTCCACTAGTTTATCTACTGATTTGAAGTTTATTCCTCCACCAATTTGATATACTTTAGGTGATTTTTTACCGCTTAGTGAAGCGCTTTGTTCTTGTGATAGTCCATTAGATCCCATAAGTACTACTGGAGATTGTAGTTTTGATGCTAATGGCCCAGCTGTAAGTGCATCTACTAAAACATCTGATTTAGCTACTAGTACAGAGTTTAGGTTTGCATCTGGATAGAATCTAGCTATTACTTTTGCGTTAGTGTCAGCTCTATCTTTTCCAGCTACTCTATTTTTTGTTACATCTTCTGTTGTTATTTTGTCTATATCAGATATTACTTTGTCGCTTATAGCATTTTGTCCACCTATAAAATAAGCGTTTGTCAATTGCTTTTCGCTCAACCAAGTGTATACTTCCCCATGGATAGGTTACACTTAATTATACAATAAAAATTCGGACATGATATAATAGATAAAAGGAAATTGGAGGTCTATCATGTCTAAAAGATATAATTATGAGTTTAAAAAGCAAATAGTAACTTTAGTTAATAATGGTAAAAGCCCTAATGAAATAGTAAAAGAATATAAGGTGGCTAGATCTACTGTGAATAAGTGGGTTAGCGACTATAATGGCTCAGGTTCGTTTAAGGCTAAAGATAATAGAACTGAAGAAGAAGATGAATTAATAAAACTTAGAAAAGAAAATCAACAATTAAAAATGGAAAATGATATTTTAAAGCAAGCGGCGCT
>NZ_FQWX01000022.1 GCF_900129815.1 Asaccharospora irregularis DSM 2635 | reverse complement strand
GAATAATTTTCATTTACGCAACCGCATTTAGAGCATGCTTTTGGAACATATGTAAGCACTGCGTTTAATACCTTAAACTCAATACCTCTTATTTTTTCAATTCCATCTCCTGTAAATACTAAATTTTTATCGCTAATTCCTAGAATATTTGATATAATATCATTTGAGCACATGTCAAACCTCCTCGTTTATTTTGTTGTCGTGACTTAATTATACAACGAGTTTGACATGTGTTCTTTATTTTTTTAAAAAATAATAGCGCTGATAGTAATTAGTCCATTTTTGTCTAACGACAATTATGGATTTTTTATTACCATCAACGCTAAATATTATACAGCCATTATTTGTCGACTCCATAGGGTATATTTTATAATTTATATATTTTTCTTATATAGATAATTTCCTATCTCTTGTGCCAGTTGCACCATTATAAATAATACTAATATTGATGTATATAAAACTGAATCATTGAAGCTCTGATACCCATAATTTAATGCTATAGCTCCTATTCCTCCTCCACCAACAGCACCAGCTATAGTGCTACCAGATATATAAGTTATAGTTGCCATTGTTAATACAGATATTATACCTGCTCTAGACTCTCTCACTATAACCCTAAAAATTATCTGTAGATTCGATGCACCAAAGGAGCGAGCTGCTTCTATTAATTGGGGATCAACAGATTTAAAAGTCCCCTCTAATGCTCTAGCAATAAACGATGTAGCAGCAATTGCTAGGGGAAATATAACAGCTCTTTCACCAACTGTAGTACCTACTATCTTCCTAGTTAACGGGGATATAGCAACTATTAATATCAATATAGGAAATGATCTTATTGTATTAACGATAAAATCTAATATCTTGTAAATATTTTTTTTAGGATTAAGGCCATCAGGACAGAATGTTACAAGCAATATTGATAAAACAAATCCTAGCAATCCTCCTAATAAAATAGTAGATATCACTATCTTAAGTGTAGTAAATGTAGAGGGGACAATTATCTTATTAAAAAAATTCCACCATTCTTGCCAAAACTCTATATTAAACATAGCCAAACCCCTTTATTTTAATTTATTCCATATAAATTCTTTATAATCTAAATATGATATTACTTTACTAAATTCCTCATCGGATATATTCACAACTAGTGACCCCACATGTTTTCCATTATATACTTCCATATTAGTATCTATTATTAAACAATCTACACCCAAATCCCTGGAAATATGACTTATAATTGCTACTTCACTATTACTCTCAGTCAGGAAAATTTCTATATTAACTCCGCTTCTTGGCAAGGATGCATATTTTACCCCTATTAAATTCATTAAAGATTCTGGTTTTTTTGTAAATATATCATTTACATTTCCCTGATTAGCTATCTTACCATTCTCTAGAATAGATACTTCATCACATACATTTTTTAGGATAGATAGTTGATGAGTTACGGTAACCAAAGTTATTCCTAATTCTTTATTTATATTATTTAACAATTGTACTATCTCCTGAGCAGTCTTAGGATCTAAAGCTGATGTAGCCTCATCACATAGCAATATTTTCGGATTTAAGGCTAAAGCCCGTGCAATTGCAACTCTCTGCTTTTGTCCCCCAGATAGTTCCTTAGGTCTAGACTGGATTTTTTCTCTTAGCCCTATAACCTCTGCTAATTCATTAACCCTATTATTTATATAGTTATTATTGTATCCCCAGCATTTTAATGGCAATGAAATATTATCATACACATTCAGACTTCCTAGTAATGAGAAGTCCTGAAATACCATCCCTATATCTCTCCTTAGGTATTTTAATTCCCTCTTACTTAGACTTTTTATATCTACTCCATCAATTTTTAATTCGCCTCTATCATAGTCTTCTAAAGCATTTATACATCTCAACAATGTCGACTTACCAGTACCACTTCTACCTATTAATCCATACCTTGAGCCTTTGGGTATATTGATATTTATTCCCTTCAGTATACCTATACCATTAAATGACTTTTCTAATTCAACTATCTCTATCAATTCATCACCTAATTCTATCTTTTATAGTCATAATTCCAGTCCATGTTATCCAGTTTTCTTATTAGCTCAACTAAATACTCAGTAAAGTTTTCAATTAATATTTTTCCCTTCTCCTTTGTTGCAGACTTGGAGTCTCCTGTAGAACCGGTATTACTTACCTCTTCAATGTCCCAAATAACCATTACTCCATGTTTACTTAAATCGATTACATCATTATGTATTTGACAATCAGAATCCTCTAAATTTACCAACTCTGGGTCGATTTCTAGCATCAGTGAAGTTTCTGCTTCACCTCCATGACCCTTTCCATCCCATGTGTCGTAATTATTTTTTAGTACCGTTCTAGAATAAAACCACCATCCTGGCACTATTATTATACTAGCGCTTTTATACCTATTTTTAATATTCCTCGATGCTATCTCTAACGCAGGAATATTTCCATCATGCCCATTCAATATAATTAGATTCTTTAGACCATGTTCTATAAAACTTGATAAAATATCCTCTGTTAATTTTATCGTAGTATCATACCCTAGACTTAAAGATAGTGGATATTGATTATAATTTATCGAAGTACCAAAAGGTATTGGAGGGGATATAACTGCTCCCCCAACTCTTTTTGCAAGTCTTTCTGCAATATCAGTTGAAATAAATGTATCCGTACCTAATGGTAAGTGTGCCCCATGAGCTTCACAGCTTCCAAATGGTATAATAACCTTATTTATAATACCACTATCAATAGACTCTGATAGTTGCTTCATATTTAACCTATTAAGATATATCTCTTCCATTTTTATTCCCCTTTTATATCGTTATATAATATAAATGTTCCTTTATAGTTTTCATTAAATTTCTTTTTGAAAGACTCTTTATTTGTTGCTTCCATAAACTCTTTTACCCATTTTTCATCTTCTGTTCCATCATTAACCGTTAAGCTAATAGGGAAATCCTTGTCAACAGGATCGTTGAATAAACTTTTTTCAAAGTCTTCTCCTGAAAGTCTCATTGCATTTGCACCAGATATAATCATGTCAACATCATACAAACTCTTTACAGTTGCTGTAATTTCAGTTTCTAATAGTTTTATATTTTTAGGGTTTTCAGTAATATCCGCTACATTACAAAGTTCCTTTTTATCATCTAATTTAATTAGTCCCATTCTTTGTAGTAATCTTAAACTTCTATCCATATTATTTGGATCTCCTGGTATAGCAACTACAGCATCTTTTGGAAGTTCATCAATACTATTGTACTTTGATGAGTAAACTCCATTTTTAAAATAGTATATATAAGGCTTTACCATTTTTAGATTAGTATTGTTTTTTTCATTGAACACCTCTACCCACTGTAAATGATTTACTACAAATCCATCTATACTTCCATCATTCAGTGCTGTTGCAGGTATATTTGATGCACCATCAAATACAACCTTCTCTATTTTGTAATTTGAGTCCTTCATCTCATCTATTACATAATCTATTATATCTTCTGTAATTCTCATGCAGCCAATTTTAATAGTCTCTTTCTCCTCAACCTTGTCCACATTTTCATTTGAATTTTTATTGCTACATCCTGTACCTAACACTAAAATTAGTATTAAGAATAGCTTTTTTATATATCTATTTTTCACCATTTGTCCCCCCAATATTTTATAATACAATCAAATTTAAACTATAATTATTTTGTTAATAAATATTTTAGAATATCTTATAAACTTACATCTATAACTTAAACTTCCTAATATAAGTCATCAGATTTCCCCCCTTTACAAATCCTTTGTAAGTATATTCTATGATTTTCCCCAAAATTCTAATATAAATAGTTTAAATTTACTGCAATTTACAATAAATTATAATATATATAGCTAACTATAGTCTAATAGATTTTTTCTATATCACGTATACGCAATCTAAATAAAGAAATATAATTATAGTTTTCTATGCATTATAAAAAGCCTGGCCTCAGTGGTTTACTGAAGCCAGACTTTTTAGAGCTATCGCTTAATTTATAAATCTAGTTATATAATCAAATCAAAAGTTATTTTATATAACCTTCATATATTTCTTCTATTTTTGCCCAATCGATAACATTCCATATATTTTTAACATATTCAGGTCTTACGTTTTTATATTTTAGATAATATGCATGTTCCCAAACGTCTATAGTTATTAATGGTTTTTTATTTAAACTATATGGTGAGTTTTGATCTTTAGTTGATATAATTTCTAATTCACCGTTTTCATCTAAAACTAGCCAACCCCAACCAGATCCAAAAACTCCTACTGTTACACTATTTAATTTTTCTTTCATAGCATCAAGGCTTCCGAATTTTTTATTTATAGCTTCTAAAAGTTTACCACTTGGTTCTTTTTTAGCATTAGGTGATAATATAGAGAAATAGAAGTTATGATTTGAAACTCCTCCTCCTTGGTTTATAACACCTTGTCTTATATCTTCAGGAATAGCTTCAAGATCAGATAGTACTTCTTCTAATGTTTTTCCTTTTACAAGATCTTCATGTCCTTCTAATATATTGTTTAAGTTATTAGCATATGTTTGTAAATGTTTTCCATAATGTGTTTCTAAAGTTAATGCATCTATATGTGGTTCTAAATCAGAATATCCATAACCTAATTTTATCTTATCAAATATCATATTTACTACCTCCATATTAATAATTTTTAATAGTTTTCTACAAATTCTTCAAAGTACCCCTGTGGATGTTGACATGCTGGACATACACCTGGTGCTTCCTTTCCTTCATGTATATACCCACAATTATTACATTTCCACATAATTACTTCATCTTTTTTAAATATTGTTCCATTTTCCAGATTTTCTAATAATTTTAAATATCTTCTCTCATGGAATTTCTCAACTTCTAATATCTTTCTAAATGCTTGAGCCACTTCAGGGTAACCTTCTTCTTCAGCTACCTTTGCAAACTCAGGATAAAGTTCTGACCATTCCTCGTTTTCACCACTAGCAGCGGCTTTTAAATTTTTAGAGGTTTCTTGATGAAAAGAAACTGGATATGAAGCTTGAATTTCTATAGCTTCATCTACAAAATCTGTTCTTAGAAACTTATAAAATCTTTTTGCATGCTCTTTTTCTTGCTCTGCTGTTTCCATAAAAATATTAGATATTTGAACATATCCCTCTTTTTTAGCGACACTAGAATAATATGTATATCTAGTTCTAGCTTGAGACTCTCCTGCAAATGATTTCATTAGATTCTCAGCTGTTTTACTTCCCTTTAAACTCTTCATAACTTACCTCCTATTAATATACATTCCATTCATTCTTAGTTAAAGAATATAGTCAAAGTTATAACTGTTGACTTATATATTTCAAGGATTCTCCTTTATTATTATACAAAGTTTAAATAATAATACATGTGATTATGCTTATAAAGGATTTCCTATGAAAATCTTTATTTGATTTTAATTTATGGCCTTGGTCATGATTAGATTAGTCTTAATTGTATGGCGGATTGTATTGATCTTATATAAAATTATTAATATTACTATAATTATAACATTTTTAACCCTCTTATTCCATATTATACCATTTTATTTTTTTTCTTAAACTAAATTTAAAAAAGGAATAATATCTATAATCATTTCTAATTCATAGATATTATTCCCACTATGCTAAATACCAAAAGTTCTATTTCTCTAAATCTTGTATTTTCATATTCATAATTTTTGCTTCTCTTTTAAAATATATATAAAATCCGCTCCATATTATAAAAGACATTATAATCATTATAATAATAGATAAAACTATGGCTCTTAACCCATAATCCACAGGAATCCATCCTCCATACAAAGCAGAGAGTATATATACTGTTAAACCAACTCCCATATGAATAAATATTTGCATTCCCATTGATAGATTTTTTCTTTCATATATGATAGATGGTACAACAAATCCTACTCCACTTATCATTGAGGCAATTACATTTCTTATATACTCATGCGAAGTTAAACTGTTGAAATTACTTCCATCATTAATTGCAAATATTAATCCCAACACAGTCAACACTGTGCATCCATAAGCTATACCTTGGATAAATTTTATTATAATTTTTTTTAACATAAAAACACCACCTATAACCCTAAATATTTTTTTAAATCTGGTAAGTACTTTCTAGAAATATAATCACTACATCCACATTTAAGGTTCAAAAGCATCATACCATTGAAAGACGGCTCTACACTTGCAATTTTTTTCAAATTAATTAAAGTAGTTTTAGAAATTCTCAAGAAATTTTGCCCCAACTGATTCTCCAGTTCATAAAGCCTTTTGTTTGTCGTATATTTCTCAGTCTATATACTAATATTTATATTGTCAGTTGTTTTTAGGTAAGTGGTAGAAAAACACCCCTGAAATACAAAGTTTCTGCGATAAAGACTTCCCTAAGTTTAATAGTAATCTTATATGTTAAATTCAATATAATTTTTTGACATATAAAAAATAGAGGTATTACCATTACTAGGCAATACCTCTATTTTTTTATATTTTATACCAAACTATATAATTTCATTTAGTATTTCGATAGCATTTAAAACTACTTTTGGACAGAAATTAGTTAGTAACCCCTTTTCTAGTATTACCTCCATCTCATCTGGATTGCTAATATCATGACCTAGCATTTCTTTGCAGCAAGTAGACGGATATTTTTCTAGAAACTTATCATTGAAATCACTCATTAACTCTATCATCTTTGATTTTATTTCAGGAGTATTTGCATCACAGTGCCCATTCTTTAATCCTATTGCCATATAAGAACCTGTTACTGCTCCACATGTTTGTCCAGAGAACATACCTCCTCCAAAACAGGCAGAAACTCTTTTTGCCATCTCCTCATCTATATCTAGCTTAGATGAAAGGGCACTTAGTACTACCTGCCCACAATCAAATCCTTGTTTAAACATATCATTTATTTGTTCTTCCGTCATAATAATCCCCCTTTCTTAGGCAGTTGTGCCTCCACAACTAGATCCAGCACCTGCAGTACAAGCATAACAATGATTTCCAAATTTAATTTTTCTTTGAGATAACTCCTTACCTTTTAACATTGAAATACTATTTTCACCCTCAACCTTAAGATCAACCGCCTGATTAAAATCGCAATCGTACAGACTTCCATCCCACGATACAGACAATTGCGTACGACACATCATTCCTTTTAATGCCGATGGATTAAATGCCGAACATAATCTATCCATATATCTTTCTAAATTATTACTACGCTTTAAAAAACCTCCAAATCTTCCAATAGGGTTATTTGTAATAGTAAATAATTGGTTGAAATCAATATCGAATTGATTTTTAAGTTTTATCTTGTATTGTTCCTCCAAAGATGCCTGTGGTGCCGGTAAAAACGCTCCCCCAGGATTATACACCATATTTAAAATAAGCTCTGGATTTCTACCATATCCAATTTCATTCAACTTTTGTAATACATCTATGCAATCTTCAAATACCCCTTCTCCACGTTGGCGATTAGTGTCTTTTGCTGTGTAATATGGAAGCGAGCAAACTAACTCTACCTTATGCTTTGCATAAAACTCAGGTAAATGCTTATATTCCTCTTCTTTTAAAATAGTAAGGTTTGTTCTTACTATTACTTTTTTAGCTATCTTAGTGGCTTCTTCTATAAACCACATAAGCTCTGGGTTCATCTCAGGCGCCCCACCTGTGATGTCTAATATAGAAAAGCCCTGTTCTTTGAAAACTACCAAACAATCTTTCATAATATCTTTTGACATCAACTCTGTTCTATTTGGACCTGCCTGAACATGACAATGTTTACATGCTAAATTACATTTTTTACCTATATTAACCTGAAGTGTTTGAAGTATTTTTTCTGTTTTCTTAACATCTTCATCACTAATATTTTCTTCAAAATATGAAACCCCATCTAAACTGTTTAACTCTTCTAAGCTTAACATAACAAATCCTCTCAATACTTTTATTATAATTCTAAGTTTTTTATTACATTTTTCATTTGAACACCATGTACTAATGTAGCTCCACCGCGTATGGCAGCTGCAACATGTACTAACTCTGTCATCTGTTCTTCATTTACACCCTTTTCTAAACAATCTTGAGTATAAGAATCAATACAGTATGGGCATTGCACTGTATGGGCAACTGCAAGCGCTATAAGAGATTTTTCTCTAGCAGTTAAAGCACCTTCTTCAAATACCTTTCCGTAGTATGACATAAAGCTCTCCCATAATTGAGGAGCTTCTTCTCCTATTGTTCCAAATCTTCCTAAATCCTTAGGATTATAATATGTATTCATATTTCCTATACCTCCCAATATCGTTATATATCTACAACTTTCTATAAATTCCCCTATTATACTTATAATAGAAAATTATACCTAGTTGTGTCTAATAGGAAATATCTATGTCTGCAGGTTTTGTATAGTTATTTTATATAATTATCAAACAATCCCACACTATGGGTATCTTGATTTTTATCTGTTATCAACTTTTTCTGGGTACATATCATGATTCATCAACCTATGATTAGCCATATCCTCAAACTTCGTTCCTGGCATACCATAATTACAATAAGGATCTATACTGATTCCTCCCCTTGGAGTAAATTTTCCCCATACCTCAATATACTTAGGATCCATAAGTTTGATTAAATCCTTCATGATAATATTCATACAATCTTCATGGAAATCTCCGTGATTTCTAAAGCTGAAAAGATATAATTTAAGAGATTTACTCTCAACCATTTTCTCTCCTGGTATATAGCTTATATAAATAGTAGCAAAGTCTGGCTGACCTGTAATAGGACAAAGACTTGTGAATTCTGGACAGTTAAATTTCACGAAATAATCGTTATTAGGGTGTTTATTGTCAAATACCTCTAATACTTCTGGAGTATATCCAAATTCATACTTTGTACCTTGATTACCAAGTAATGTTATATCTTGCAGTTCTTCCTTTTTTCTTCCTGATTGATGCATAGTTATTCTCCTTTACTCTTTAAATAATTATCTAATCCTCTTTTTCTCAGATGACAAGCAGGGCATTCTCCGCATCCATCCCCTTTTATTCCATTGTAGCAAGTCAACGTTTTTTCTCTTATGTATTCTAATTTGCCTAATTTATCAGCCATTTCCCATGTTTGTGCTTTATCAATCCACATTAGCGGAGTATGTAATACAAATGGATAGTCCATAGCTAAATTCATAGTCACATTTAAAGACTTAATAAATATATCTCTACAATCCGGGTACCCACTAAAATCAGTTTCACATACTCCTGTGACAATATGTTTGGCCCCTTTTACCTTTGCAAAAACTCCTGCAAATGTTAAAAACAGCATATTTCTTCCCTCTACAAAAGTAGATGGAAGTGTTCCCTCTTCTCCCTCACTAACCTCTATTTCATCTCTTGTTAAAGCATTCGGTGCCAATTGATTTAGAAGTGCCATATCTAATATATGATGCTCTACACCCAACTCCTTGGCAATTGAAGATGCACACTCTATTTCCAATTTATGTCTTTGACCATAATCAAAAGTAACAGCTAATACTTCATCAAACTTTTTAAGTGCCCAAAATAGGCATGTAGTAGAATCCTGACCTCCACTAAATACCACTACCGCTTTTTGTTTTTCTTTCATCTATATCACACCCATCTTTTTTATTCTTTCTTTTCACTATTCGATTCTTTCACTTTATCAGCTAACTCTTTACCTCTACTTGTATTTTTTCCCTTCTATACGCCTCTACGATTTTTATCCCAGATAATCTTATGTAATTGTAATTGTAACTTTACATTCTTAAGCAAATTTTCTTTCATAAAATCTACTATTACAGAGGGGTCTATATAATCAGTTACAGGACTTAGATATACCTGACACTTCTTCTCTAAGTCATGTTTTTTGATTACTTCATAAGCTTTGTTTAAATCATCTTTGCTCCCAATTACAAACTTATATACATCGTTTTCACCTACTACATCTAAATTCCTTGGTTCCATATATTTTGTCATTGTACTTGATGGTAGCTTATAGTCGATGATATATCTTAAATTACTTGAAGTGTATACTGTTTTAAAAGGGGTAATATCAACAGTCCCATTTGTTTCTATATGTACAAGCAAGCTTTTATCTTCTGATAATAACTTAATTAAATCCATAATACCTTCCTGTATAAGGGGTTCTCCACCTGTCAACGTAACATGATTTATCTTTTTTTCTTTTATATATGAATAAATTTCATCTGCACTCATCTCTTCACTTTTTTCTGTAGCTTCCCAAGAATAAGAAGTATCACACCAACTGCATCTTAGGTTACATCCCTTAAATCGAATGAATGTTGCCAAAGAACCCGCCATAGGTCCCTCCCCATCTATTGACACAAACTTCTCTACTATATTAAATTTTCTCATATTAGTCCTCCATATAAATGCAACTATTTGTAGGTGTTTCAAACAGCTCTACTTCTCTTACGTTAATTCCCTTTTCCTTGATCATATGGTAAATATGCCTGGACATTTCCTCTGCTGTTGTTCTATAGGGTAACATTAAAATACTAAATGCATTTGGTAATTCTGATAATTTATCTGCTAATTTTCTTCCTTCTTCATTGTCCTCTAAAACTAACTTATGATCAAAATACTCTTTTATCTCTTTTAGAACTTTTTTTATATTTCCAAAGTCATCTACCATACCCCTCAATTGACCTCCCTCATGGAGTGTTTTACTCGCAACTTTTACAATTAATCTATACCTATGTCCGTGGATATTTTTACATTTTCCCTCATATCCGCTAAGGTAATGTGCCATATCAAACTGAATTTCATTTTTCAATATAAACATAACTTCCTCCCAAAACAAAAAATTTCTATTCATTATAAAAAGACTTCCTATCCATTTAAATAAGGCTGATTTTCTCAAAACAGAGCACAAATCAGCCTTTAAAATATCTCATTAAAAAAGGGCGCACAAGGCGCCCTATAAATTCTAAAGTTATATGCCTAGTTTTATTTATAGACAGGATGGTCTAACGAACTGTCTTATTTAATTATATTTTACTTACTTTATATACACTAACACATTTATATTCTACTATCAATATTTTTTATATAGTAAATACAATTAATTTTTATAACTCTAATAATTTTACTTTTATTTTATTTCTTAGGTTTTAATTTTGAAATAGCTATGGATAAAATCATTAATATACTACCCACTACACCTAAGGCTATATATAGCCATGTTGGAATGTATCTATCATAAGAGTGAACTCCAGTCATAGCTGTAGCAAGCAATATAAATCCAAAGGCACTCGATAAAACCATCCTTAATACTATTAGTTTTTCAAAAATATAATCTTTTTTATCTATATCTTTCATTATAACAACGCCCCCCCTTCAAATATAAAAAAATTTATTACTAATTCGTCTTATATAAAGAGTAACAATTTAAATATAAAAATGTGACATTTTTTCTTTATGTCACAATAAAATTAGCAAGAAAATAAAAAAACTTTCTATGCATTATAAAAAACACCGAGTTTTTTTACTTTCCCGGTGTTTTTATATCCATAATTATACTTTTAAATCTTAAAGTCAGATGCAATAACTTGAAGTGCATATGCTTGTTTTGATAACTCATCACTTGCAGCTGAACTTTCCTCTGCAGTCGCAGCATTTGTCTGTACTACAGAACTTATCTGTTCAATTCCATCTAAAGTCTGTTTTAGTGCTGTTGCCTGATCTACAGATGCCCCTGAAATTTCATCTATTAATCTTACTGTTTCTGAAACTCCCTCAATAACATTTTTAAGCATAGTTCCAGTTTTATCTGCTATATCAGTTCCATTTTCTACAGCCTTTATTGATTCTTCAATTAAATGAGTTGTTTCTTTTGCAGCGTCTGCTGATTTTGTTGCAAGGTTTCTTACCTCATCAGCTACCACGGCAAACCCTTTACCTGCTTCACCTGCTCTTGCAGCTTCAACAGCAGCATTTAATGCAAGAATATTTGTTTGGAAAGCTATATCTTCTATTACCTTTATAACTTTACTTATTTCTGATGATTTCTTATTGATTTCAGTAATTGCCATCATCATTTCCTTCATTTGCTCATTACTATTATCCGCAAGTTCTCCTACAGATTTAACCTGATCAGATGCATTTAAAGCATTTGATGCATTTGCTGATACTCTTCCTGATAAATCATTTATCGTAGCAGTAAGCTCTTCTGTTGTACCTGCTTGATTTAAAGACCCCTCAGCAAGTACTTGTGCAGCATTTGCTATCTCTTTTGATCCACTTGCAACACTTTCTGATGTCTCGACAATCTGACCAATAGTATCCTTAAATATATTTGAAAGTTGTAGTAAAGAGTCCTTGATTTTAGCAAATTCTCCATCATATGCCTGCTTTAATTCTATATTTAAATCACCAGTTGAGAATCTGTCTAATGACCCTGACACCTCATTGATATAATCAATATACTGATTTAATCTTAATACAAGTTTTTTCATAGATGCTGCAAGTCTTCCAATTTCATCATCACTATCTATATCTATTTCTGTATCTAAATTTCCATCAGCCAATTCTTCTGTAGCATAAGTAAGCTTTGAAAGTGGTGCAACTATACTTCTTGTAACAAATATAATCGCTGCTAAAAGCACTAATATTGATATCACATAAACAATTGTCATGTCACGTTGAGACTGCTTTGCTAAAGCCATGTAAGTGCCCTCATCGATACTTAAAAGTACTCTCCAACCTGCATCTCTTGTAATGTTGACAATTCCATAGCGAGTTTCTCCATTGTCATCATATTTAATAACTTTATTTGTTGGCTTTTCAAGTTCACCAAGCATTTTTTCATCAAAGCCTATTTCTTTTACATTTTTAAGAACTTGGTCACTTTTTTTACTTGCTAGAACTTGTCCAGTATTTGAAACAAGCATTGAATAACTTCCATCTCCGTAGCTAGTCTTTGTTGTTGCCACCATGTTACTGATATCATTAATAGCAACATCTACTGCAGCTACCCCTACTATATCCTTACCACTAGGATCATAAACTGGAGCAGAGAATGCAATTACCATATTACCTGTATCTACATCCTTAAATGGTTGAGAAATAATAAATCCTCTCTTTATATCTTCTTGTTTAGAGAACCAATAACTTCTCGTTTTTAAGTCAAATCCTGGATCACAGAACCAATCAGTACCGTTAAATCCAGCATCTGTTTTAGCTGAACACACATAGGCAGACGAGATTTCTTTGTCCTTGCCCATTATATAACCTAAATATTGGTGAGCATCTTCATAAGATGGATGCTGTTTACAATTGTCTCTTGAAGTTACATCAGATAAGGTTTTCCTTATTGATGGGTTACCTGCCATTTGAATTGCCATTGTTTTATATTTAGTAAAATATTCATCTATATTTGCTACTACATTTGATGTTGTTAATTCTGAAATACTTTCCTGATCAGTAACTACAGTCTTTACTGTGTTCCTTAAAGTAAGTATCCCTGAAGCTATCATCCCTAAAACAGCAATACCCCCTATCATAAGTAAAATTTTTGTTCGAATACTCTTCATAACACTCACCTTTCCCTTTAATATTAGGAAATTGTATTATTCCTAAATTCCTAAAAATTTTAATATTGAATCTTAAAAGCAAAAGGTTTTTTCTCCATATCAATAGTATCTTGCTGTATATAGGAAAAAAATCCTATCGCACATATACAATATATATACGACAGGAATACTATCTAACTTTAATGATTTTTAAAAAATTAACAATATTATTTCAAATTTTAGTATAAATGAATATTTTTAATGCTTTTTTTAGTTTTTTTTAGTTTTTTTACCTAACTACTCGTTACAGTGACCTTCGTGTTGATGTTCTGTACAAACACTTCCCGTTGATTTTAAATCACCATTTACATATTTTTTTACTATATCATCACAAGATCCTTCAGCACCAACTACTACCTTAATTCCATTTTCTTTGAATAATTGTTGTGCTGTTTCTCCCATTCCTCCTGCAATAATAACATTTACATCTAATTCCTTTAAAAATACTGGAAGATACCCTGGTCTATGTCCTGGATTTGGAGTCACACTTTTGTCTAATGAGCCACCATCTTTTCCTTCATATATTGTAAATGCCTCACAATGTCCAAAATGACCACTTACATATAGTCCTTCACTCGCAACTGCTATTTTCATTTTCAATTCCTCCTATATTTTATATAAATTTTTATTTTAACTTTTATAATTTAATGCATATATTTCTGCATATCATTCCACATATTCTCTATAGCCTTTTCTGCCATACTATCTTTATAAAATGTTATAGGCTTTAACTCATTTATAGATTTCATAACGACATCATCATATGGAATTTTTCCGACTAAATCTAAACCTTTTTCATCGCTAAATATTTCTATTTCTTTTGTTACATCTTCGTTTATATCGTATTTATTTATACATACCATTGTGAAAACACCAAAATGCTCACATAAATCTACTACTCTCTTTAAATCTCCAAGACCTGATTTAGTAGGCTCTGTAACAACCAATACTACATCTGACCCAGTTATTGAAGCTATCACAGAACAACCAATACCTGGTGAAGCATCTATTATAGTCAACTTCTCATCCTCATTAAATTTTCTAGCATTCTTTCTTAGATGAGTTATTAATTTTCCTGAGCCATCGCTACCTATTCCCATTTCAGCTCTTGATATTATTCCCTTATCTAACTCTGTAATAAAAGTGTTTGCCGTTTTTTCATCATCTAAATTTATTGCACCTTCTGGGCATACTAATTTACAAGCCCCGCAACCCTCACATGCAAATGAATCTATCTCAAAATTTTCTATAGCATTGAATTTACATACACTTTCACATTTACCACACTTAATACATAAATCTTTATTTATACTAGCTTTTTTACCACCTATAAATTCTCCGTTTTCAATATCTTCTCCATTATAAAAAAGAAATAAATTAGGTGCATCTACGTCACAGTCTACCCTCACCACATCTTTTGCGAGTTCAGATAAAGCTGTTGCTATAGTTGTTTTTCCTGTTCCACCTTTTCCACTTAAAACTACTAAATCCAAGACAGCACCTCCTTTACCCTTTCTGATATCTTATCGAAAACTTTCTTGTGTGATAAGTCATCATAAAGTATTTCTCCCTTAGAATAAAGTACAGCTGTCTCTTTATCATAAGGAATTGTACCTATTAATTCTATATTTTCTTTATCACAGTATTTTTTTACTATGTTGTCCTTACGATCATCTTTGTTTATTACTATACCAAAAGGGATATTGTACATTTTTACAAGTTCAACAGCCATTTTTAAATCATGAAGGCCAAATTCAGAAGGCTCTGTAACAAGTATAGCTCCATTAGCATATTTTAAAGAGTTTACTACATTACAAGAGGTCCCCGGCGGACAGTCTATTAAATTAACTCCTTGAGATAAACCACTTAACAATTCTCTGATAACTGGTACTGCCATAGGTTCACTTATATTTAAAATCCCTCTACTACAGTTTATATCTCTTAATTTACCTTTTTCTATTTTACCTGTCTGTCTTTTATTGTAAGTTATAGCATCGTATTTACATGATATTCCACATGCTCCACACCCATGACATAATTTTTCAAAAACCATAATATCATCTTTTACTTTTGCAAGAGCATTAAATTGACACGCTTGTACACAAGCTCCACATCCAGTGCATTTATCCAAATCTATAATAGGATATTCCACCATCACTGCTTCTTCTTTATTTACTTTAGGTTTTAAAAATAAAAATCCATTAGGTTCTTCTACGTCACAGTCTATATAATTTGCTCCTAACGCAAGGGCTAGATTAGTAGATACTGTTGTTTTTCCTGTACCACCTTTACCGCTAAGTATTGCTATATTCACTAACTATTCATCCCCAATCTAATTAGATCCATGATGTGCAGGACCAGACATTTTTATTTCTTCAAGTTCACCGCTTTTATACTTTTCTATAGCTTCACCTACAACTATACTTGAACACTTATATGCTTTAACTCCAGATTTTTCAATAATCTCAAAAGCATTAGGACCAAGATTTCCAGTTATAATAATATCTATATTTTCATCTACTAATTGATTAGATGCAGCAATACCTGCTCCACCGCTAGCTTTTTGTCCTGTATTTTCTAAAACTTTAATATCTCCACTCTCAGTGTCATGAATTTGGAAATATTCACATCTACCAAATCTCATATCAAGTAAATCCTCTATAGTTTTTCCTGCTGCTGAAACTGCTATTTTCATTTTTATCCCTCCATAATTAAAATCAATATTAGCATTTGCCAATTTCATATTACTCCTTTTTTGAGTTATTGTCAAATGCCAATTACAAAAATAGACTAAGTTTTTAAATCATATACATCGACTTAAAACTTAGTCTCTTAAATTTAATTCTAAAATTTTTACATATACTTAATAGCTTTAGCTGGACACTTATCTATAGCCAATTTCACCTTTTCACTTTCTTCAATCTCTAATATATCCTTATTTACTCTAGCCTTTTTATTTTCAATTACAAAATCCTCTGGATCTAATTTCATGCACATTCCACAACCAATGCAAAACTTATTATCTACAATCAAGGTAGCATTTTCTCTATCCTCTGTATTATCCTCTGGAATTTCATCTTTTCTTACTATCTTAGAAGTAATAATTGCCATAATTAAAATAGATATTGTAGTTAGTACCCACCTAATAATCATAAATTTCGGTCCAAGAAATTTAGCTTCATTGGCTAACATCGGAATCTTTATTACTGCCCAGGCACTTAAAATAATGACTATATTAGCTATACTTGCACCTTTTTTAATAAGCATTTTACATATAGGAAAAGCTGCATAAATAGGTCCTGCTGAAAAACTTCCTAATAAAAAAGAAAAAATAAATCCTTTTACTCCCGATTCTTCTCCAAGTGCATTTTCAATTGACTTTTTAGGAACCCAAGCTTCAATAAAAGAAGTCAATAAAAGTACCACCGGCATTATTGTAAGCATTTCTTTTACATAATACATACTATTGCTTAGTGACTGTATCCCCTTATCAGGCATAAAAATCAATAAAAATATATAGATAAAAACTACAACAGCCAGGAAGATATTGTCTTTTATTTTATTTATAATTATACTCATATTATTCCTCCCATTAAAAGCGCTATAATAATTGCAAATACAAAACTCAAAATATTTCTAGTCAATGCAAACTTAACTCCAAACTCTTTTTTCTCAAGTGGAAAAGTTACAAATCCTACCATTGTAAGAGTAGTTAAAAATGCAACTATTGGAACTATATTAGCCCCTGCCTTCACAATGGATCCAACCAATGGAAAAGCAACAAATGCCGGTATTAAAGTTATACTTCCTAAAATTGCTGAAACAAACGTCGATATGAGAATACTCGATCCACCTAAATATTGCTTAATCTTTTCTGGAGGTATAAATGTAAGTATTAATCCTATCAGAAAAAGTATTCCTATAATTTCCCCAATCATGCTTTTCATCAACCCACTTGACATTTTAATCGAGTCGAAAGTTTTATTCTTGTCTTTAGTAACAGATACAATAAATAGAATTATTGTAATTATCCAAAGGCCTATCGTAAAAATATCCATTGATTTTTCCTCCTCTAATATCTTTACTTTTATTATAACTTGCTTTACTATTTTAATTAGTTACCTTGGTTACTAATCTATAAAAAGGAGAAATATTTTTATGTTAGATTTTATTCACATACTTGAACATATAGATTTATTTAAGGAAGTTGACAAAGAAGATATACTTAAGTTATTTATAATAGACTCTTATAATATAAAAAACTACAGAAAAGGTGAGGTTATATATCTTCAAAATGAAATGTGTAGTACTTTCGATGTGGTTTTAAAAGGAACTATCTCTGTACAGGGAATTGATGATAAAGGAAATTACATATCTATAAATGATTTTACTACCGGCAATATGATAGGAGGAAACCTTCTTTTTTCTCATAAAAACTCCTACCCAATGATGGTTATATCAAAAACTAATTCAACTATCCTTCATCTAAAAAAGGACTTAATCTTAAAACTTTGTCAGAGTAATACTGCCTTCTTAATCAATTTTCTTCAATCTATATCAGATAATACATTAATTTTGACAGATAAGATAAAATCACTCTCATTTAAATCTCTTAGACAGTGTATAGCTGATTTTCTGATATATGAAAGCTATAATCAAGGAAGTAATACAATCAAATTAAAATTAACTAAAAAAGAATTAGCTGAGAAATTCGGCGTCCAAAGAACTTCCCTATCTCGTGAACTAAATAAAATGAGAAAAGATGGATTAATAGAGTATGATTCAAAAACTATTACAATAATCGATATTGACTCATTTAGAGTTGATTAACCTACCATAATCCTACCTAATAAGATATTAAATACATATTTTAAAATCCTATTAGGTAGGCAATTTTTAACTATCCATATTATCCTCACCCCAGTTATGCATCAACTTTAATATCGGAATTAAAGTCTTTCCCCTATCAGTAATTGAATATTCTACCTTTGGTGGAATCTGTTGGTATTCCTTTCTGTATACTAACTTATCGGCCTCCAATTCCTTCAATTGTTGAGATAACATTTTATGAGAGATTTTTGTTAAATACCTCTTTAGTTCTCCATATCTTTTGGTCCCCTCAGTATACAAATGCCAAAGTATTATGGACTTCCACTTACCACCTACAACCTTTTGTGTGTACTCAATAGGGCATTTATATTTTACTTCTTCTATATTTTCCAACTCAATTACACTCTCCTTTTGTATAGTATCTTACATAAAAGTGCATACTATAAAATTTAATTATATGATTGTATAATCAGTATATAAAATAAATAGAGTTACTGCAACTCTATAAAAATACAATCTTTATAAATGAAAAGAGGTTTTGTTCATGAAATATGATTCAAATATTTATAGACCGCCATCTGAAGCTTATACACTTTTATTACAAGTTACATCAGGTTGTTCTCATAACAAATGTACTTACTGCAATATGTATAAAGACGTTCAATTTAAAACAGAGACACTAGAACAGATTGAGAAAGATTTAATTGAAGCTAAATCATTTTATCAATATGGTGAGAGAATTTATTTGCTAAATGGAGACCCTTTCTGTTTAAGCGCAGATAAATTAAAGTCCATAGCAAAATTAATTAATAAGCATCTTCCAAATTGCAAGACAATTAGTATGTATTCATCTATTTCAAGCATAAAAAGTAAGACAATGGACGAACTTAAAGAATTAAGATCCTTAGGTATAAATGACCTATATATCGGTATCGAAACCGGAAATGATGAAGCTCTAAAAAATATTAAAAAGGGCAATACATCAGAGGAAGCTATAGAACAACTTAAGAGACTAAATGAAGCTGGAATAGATTTCATATCTATCATAATGTATGGTGTGGCTGGGCATGGTAAAGGTATAGAGAATGCAATAGATACTGCTAAACTACTAAACTCTGCAAACTCTAAGGTTATAGCACTTATGAACCTTACTCTAATACCGGGTACAGATTTATATGAAGAATCATTGAGAGGAGAATTCCTAGAGTCTTCTGAATTAGAAAAACTTATAGAGGTAAAAACATTAATTGAAAATCTCAATTTAAAAACCGAAACAGCATTCTCATCTATTCATATATCAAACATTGCTCCATTAAATGGTACTTTACCACGAGATAAGCAAAAATTTATAGATAGGCTAAATGCAGCTATAGAGCAATTTTAGAACACTCAATATGTACAGAATATTATCACTCTAATTATTAAATAATAAAGCTTTATAAACTATAAAAAGGAGAAATTATTAGATGGAATTATTAGAAGCAATAAAATCAAGAAGAAGTATTAGAAAATTTAAATCAGAACCAATACCAGAGGATTATATAAATGAATTATTAGAGGCTGGAAGAATCGCTCCATCTGGATCAAATCTTCAACCTACACGTTATGTAGTTATTAAATCTGAAAAAACAAAATCCAAATTAAGCGAATGTTCCCCACTTCCATTTGTAGCAAAGGCCCCAGCTGTTATAGCAGTCTGTGTAGATAATAGAGTTGTAAATACAGCAGAGGCAAGAACCAAAGAACTTAGGGAAGCAAATGCATTTATTGATACACCTCTACATGATGATAGCAATGCTAAATATTACAGTACAAAAAGACGTTCAATGGATGAAGGTGCCCTAAAGGCTTACTTGAACCTAAATGCCGCTATAGCTATTGACCATATAACTTTAAGAGCTGTGGATTTAGGTCTTGGAAGTTGCTGGGTTATGATGTTTGATAAAGAAAAGCTAAAAGAACTTCTAGATTTAGATGAAAGATATGATGCAGTTGCATTAATACCTATTGGGTATCCTGATCAATCTCCATCACAAAGACCAAGATTAAGTATGGATGATGTATTATTAAAAGAGATATAATTCAATAAAATAGACCTGTAATTCACTTAGATGGTAATTACAGGCCTTCAATTACTTTAATTAAATTATTTTTTAGTCATATATTTTTTCTATAATACTTATACGATTTGTAGCTATATTGACTATAGTGACTTTGATAAAATATTCTTAACTTCTACATCCTTTGATTTAATTACTGTAACCCTTTTTATTTCTTGCCATATTATATTTTCTTTATATTTATATGTTGATAAAAAACCTTCCAAACTAATTCCTTGTTTAGCCCATATACTAAAGAACATAATATATATAATTAATTATTACTACTCTACTCTATTTCTACCAAGATTCTTTGCCTTGTATAGGTGCTCATCCACTAACTTAATAACTCCATCCACAGTTTTGCATTCATTATCTTCACAGACTACATGTACACCAAAACTACAAGTTAAATTTATAGTTTCCCCACTTACTTCAAATTTCTTCTTTTCTATTCTATCTCTAATATTTTCCGCCAATCCCTTAGCAGTATCAAGGTCAGTTTCAGGTAGACAAATAAGAAACTCTTCTCCCCCGAATCTAGCAACCCAATCTACATCCTTGCGAGTAAATCTTTCTAGCTCTTTTGCAAACTCCTTAAGAACTAAATCCCCTGTTGAATGACCATATGTGTCATTAATTTTTTTAAAAAAATCTATATCCGCGAAAATAACTGACAAAGGTTCACCTTTTAATGATGCATCTAAAAGCTCCGCTGGCAACCTCTCATCTATATATCTTCTATTATATAGTCCTGTCAGTGAATCTTTTATAGCTACCTGATTCATGTACTCAATCATAGTTAGAGTTTTTGAATCACAGTCGCTATTTCCTTCTCCAAAAACCATATTTTTCGAAGTATTTTTAATCAATTCTATAACCAAACAATTTCCCTGAAATTCTATAGGAACTGCTGTAATCATAAAAATATTGCCTTCTTTATACTCCATTTTAAAAAACGTATCGTTTTCTTTATATGCCCTTATAGAAATACAGTTATTGCACAATTGATTTCTATTCCAGTAGTTATAACAGACCATATCTGACTTTATAAATTTATCTTCACTTACCTCAACGACCCTTTTTTCAAGGGGATCTACAATACGCATCACATCATACATTTTTTCAAAAATCTTTAGTTTATCTAGTAGAGCCTCATATTTTTGCAACCCATTAAACCTCCTATTTTTTTTACAGTTAATTATAGGTATTACTATAAATTATATTTATATTACATCAACCTTATATATTTTCAAATAATCCTAGTGTTCAATTATAACTGAAATATTTATCCCATTTATATCCTATTATAAAACAATACAACTATTATAATATAATCAATACTTTTTATAAAGAATTGTATAGTTATATTATTTTAACCTAAGTCAATGCAATATATCAAGTTTTAACAGATTACCTAAATACTCCTAAAGCAAATACGCATTATAAAAAATAATTACTTTTCTAATAAGTTTTTCGTCTTAGCGTCAGATATATCGCTAAAATTGTTACAATAAGCTCAGTGACTACAAAGGCTGACCAAACACCTATCATATCAAAAAACTTACTCAATAAAAGAACCAAAGGAATGATAACTATAAATCCACGAGCAATTGTAATCAAAAATGCAGATTTAGCATTTTCTGTTGCACTCAAAAACATAGATATTACTATATTTACTCCAACAAAGAAAAAACCTAAAAAATATATTTTAAAACCTATATCTGCAATTTCTCTAATAGCTATATTATTTTCACTATTAAATATAGCTATTATTTGATTGGAATGTAGTGAAATCGCTAAATACATAATTGTTGCTATTAAAGTAGATGTTATCAAGGCGTATCTACATACTTTCCCTGATATTTCATAATCTCCAAGTCCATGGTATTTACTAGTAAGTGGCTGTATCCCTTGTGCTAAACCAGTAAATATTGCTATCCCTACAAGTGCCAAGTTTGCAACAATACCATAAGCCGCAACTCCTACATTGCCTTCAAGTTCTAAAATAACCAAATTAAAAGTTATCAAAACAACAGCAGATGAAATTTCTATGACAAGTGCCGATAGTCCTAAGCTACATATATCTGGTATTAAATTCCATTCGAGTTTGTACTTTAAAAGTTTAAATACATCCTTCTTGTCACTAAAGTGAAATAATAGTATCGATATGCTAATTATTGGGGCAATGCTGGTCGCAAACGCTGCTCCAAACATTCCCATTTTAAAAGGAAATATAAATACGTAGTCTAAGATAATATTTAAAAAACTCCCCAATAACATTGCTATCATAGAAAGATTAGGGTTATTATCGTTTCTAACAAAAGCAATCATAATGTTGTTTAAAATAAAAAATGGAGCAAAAATCAGTATCGTAGCTAAATATGTTTTTGTAAGACCTAATGTAGATAGGTCTGCTCCTAGGGCTAATGCTAGATATTTTGATCCAAATATACCTATTATAGAAAATATTATACCTACGATAACTCCAAATTTTATAGAAGTAGAGAATACTGCATTGGCTTTTTTATCCATTTTCTGTGACTTTAATATACTAAATCTACTAGCCCCTCCAATACCAATCATCATACCAATCCCATGAATCACACTATAGATTGAAATAGATAGATTTAAAGCTGTAATCCCTGTAGCTCCTAGTGATTTTGCAATAAAGTAAGTATCAGCTAGAATATAACAAGAAATACCAATCATTCCCAATATATTTAAACTAACATATTTCGTAAAATCTCTTAATAAAGGCTTGTCCATATTATACATCTCCTTTCCAATTAAAAACTCTCCTAACTAAATATTAAAAGTACTTAAAAAATATCCGAGATATTTCGATTCCTTCACACTAAAAAAGATGTTCTAAAAATATTCCTTCTAAGACCTAATGGAATATTTCAGAACACCTTAAAAGCTTTACCCGGTGGCAAAACATTGGTTTTTATATATTAAAATCCTATTAATTGTACAATTATTTTCTCTAAATGTCAATTATCAGGCATTTTTACTATAGTTTACTTATTAAAAATAGACTGGATATTCTTTCCTACTGCTCTTAACAATTCTTTTGGTAATTTCTCTACTTTTTCTCCGATTATAACCCCATGTGGATGTTTATACCCTTCATTCCAAACAAAGTTAAAGTTTTTTTCATTTGCTTTGCTATTTTTTCCTATTTGAAATGCATATACCTGTACATTCTTAGATAACAATTCTTGTAAAACTTCTCTTGTTGATCCAGGAAAACTAGATGCACCGTCTGTTACCTCAAAAATTATCTTTATTTGTTTACCTTTCTTAAGTTCACTCTCCTGCATAGGAGTAATTTTCTTACATATCTCTCTAAGACAGCCTGCATCATCAGTTGAACCATCTGTGGCATCCAATTTTACAATTGATCGAATTATATCGGCCTTTTCTTTTTCCTTCACACTTCTCTCATTAAATTCTTTGACATTATAGTACTGACTTCCAAAAAACCAGGTTTCACTCAAAACTTCTACCTTTTGATTTAATTGTTCTGCATTACTTTTTAAATATTGATTGAAATCATCTATTGACAGCAAAGTCACTGCTAATGCCTTTCTTGCTGCCTCAATTTTTGAGTCATTCATTGAGCCTGAATTGTCTATTACAAAAGAAACTTCTATTCTCTCAGGTAAAACACCCATCCTAGGCTCTAATAGATATCTATTGAAAATAGGAAGATCTTTATAGTTCCCTTTTTCCTCGGCCTCTAAAAAGTCTGGATAAAAATCAATAAAACTATTTATATCTAATTTACCTTTTATTTGACCATCCTTTTTTACACTTACTTCTTTTTTTGCATCTCCTATTAACTTTTTCCAAAATTGACGCATTTGATTTCTTTCAGACTTCATTTTATTTGCATAAAATTGAAATAATTCCTGGTTAGCCTGACTTATTTCATAAGATTTTAAATCTGTATTATAGTTTATAACGTTTTTTGCGTTTGTACTTATCTGATCTTGCTGATCTAGCATTTCCTCTAGAATTTTTTGCTCATCTTCTTGAGTGGATTCTAGTTGATCTACTATTTCATCTACATCAAACTGTTCAAAGGGATCTTTACTTGCTTTAATCGTTTCTTTTTGCTGACCCTCTGACTTATAAAATATCATATCGTCAATTTCCTCTTTCCATAATTCCTCAAAAATCGGAAATACAAAACAACGAATAAACAAATCTCTCTCAACAATTCCATCTCCATTATTTATTTGACTGATTAATTGACTATGAACAAAGTCAAAAAGAAATTCACCCATAACTTTTCTATCAAAGGGATTTTTAGAACACTCATTTATTATAGGTTTAGTTTTGTATAATTCAATAATTAAAAAACTATTAGAAAAACCTCTATGTTTAGGCAGTTGAGAAACTGACTCAATTGACTTACCTATCTGTTTCATATAAGAACTAATTTTTTCAAAATTGTCTTCATCCCTATATATAGGGCACATCTGCAAAACCCTAAGAAAAGATGAGAATTTATCAAATACATATAATAAATCAAGTACCTCTTTTTTTACATAATTAAAAATAGCCTTTGGCTTATATGCGGGGTCTTTTTCCATCCCCTCGCTTTTTACCCTAGACAATATATAACTTGTCATGTGATCAATCTCTTTTTGCCAGTCCATTTTTCTGTTCAAATACTTTTTAGTCTGTTTTCTCCAATCAGAGTACAGGGCTAACTCATAGTAAATATGCCACATAATCTGATTACTATCTAAGTCTCTATCCAAAAAACTTTCCAAAGGTAAATACAAAATTCCCTTAGATGGATCCAGTACAAACCTCTCCAGTTTTGAATCAGGAATATACATCAAACTAGAATCTCCAGTAAATGTAGCCAATGAACGTTGTTCCCTTTGTAAAAATTCTTCGCAATATGCCTTAGATTCCTCAATTAAAGTTTGCTCATTCAAGTCAAACATACTAATTCCTCCTAATGATACAGTGGTAAATCCCACAAGTCTTTTGGTGTATCAATTCGCTCAATTTCCAATAAATTTAGTTTACCTTCTATATCCATGAGTAAGTATCTTGAAATATCTAATTTAAAGACATTTGTAAAATAAACCTCTTTAAGTGTGGCCTCCTCATTTAAATACCAATTTCCAAAATTCTCTTCAAATAAGTAGACTCTTCCGTCTTCACTTAAAACTACAGCTGTACCTTTTTTAGATTGAATATCAAATAAATTTCCTTCTAAACTATCTAGTCCCTCTTTTATAATTTTTGAACCTTCATTTAGAGAGTATATGTTGATTAGTCCGTTATCTCCTGTGACCATCAGAGAATTCCTATTGCCATTTTCATCATCTAAACATTTAATCTCTCTTATCTCACCATCTAGAAAGTCATCTCTTTCATCTATAATAAATTTATTGTTATGATATTTAATAAAATATAATTGTCCTATTTTTGTTCCAACGACAAAACAATCATCATGTATCTTTTCAAATACGGTCCAATCTGGAATACTCAAATATATATCTTTATGAAAAACTATATGATAGCTATCACTTTCTTTTGTTATTTCAGATAAAATTAAAGTATCATCATCACCTTCAACTACAAATAAACCATACCTGATTTCTAGACACCTTCCAAATCCACTAAAATTATTGCCTTCATTATATTTTTGTATTATTTTAACTTTAATCTCTTCATTGATATCGGGCATTTTATCAAAGTTATCACTTGAAAGTATATAGCATCCACCCATAACACCTAAAAGTAAAATTTCCTTATCATTTAATCTATATATAAATGAAATTATCTCATTTATTTCTTTAATATGAGGGCTCCACTCTACTTCACAATAAGATGAAGGACTATCAATAGTATCTATATAAAAAAATCTGACTTTACTGTCTGCACCGCTTATAATAAAAAGATTTTCATTAATTCTCAGTATACTTTGCGAAAAACTATCAAAATCGTAAGCCCCAAGTTGTTTTATAGTATTTATTTTAATTGAAGTTTTCTTTATCCCATTTATGCATACTCTATAGTAGGGAATTAATTTAGTTAGCAGCTTTTCTTCTAATTGTATAAGCTTCTCTAAATCCTCCTCAAAATTATCATCTAAAATTCCATTTTCTTGACATTCATCTAGCTTTCTTCTCAGCCTTTTTACCTGACTCTTGAAATACTCTTCATCCAAATTTATCTTCATTTTTCTCCACCATTATCTTTTAAGTATTCAACTAAATGCTTTGAATGTTCTAAATGAGATAATTTTTGGTCTAATTCTTGGTACCTCTTTGCATCAATACGTTTTAAATTGTCATCATAATTCTCAAATATTTCTATTAACCCCTTTGGTAAAGTTTTTCTAGAGACTCCCTTTCCAAATATAAGGTGGATTGCATCTAGATAACTCAATGTTTCTATTGATGATCTAACATAATAATATGGACGGGTACGAATTTCTTCATATGTTGTAGTAGGCTCTCCTACTCCCTTTGTTTCAACTCTCCAACCTTCACTTTCAGCAAAAAATCCAAAACGAACTGCTTGTGAAAGAATATAATTCTGATCATCAGGATAAGTAATTGAACTAATAAAACTATCCCACAAGGCTTTACTTAAATCCTTTTCTTCTCCTTGGTTCCAGTTATCTAAAACATGTAAAATATTACGTATTGACAATACAGATTCCCTTAACTCTAGATTGTCCATCCCATCTTTTTGTGTTTCATTATCTCTTAATCTCCCCATAAAAACATCCTGAGTAACCCTACATAATTGAGAAAATCTAAATAACTCTTCTAGAGTCCTTTGTGGATTAGGTAAATGAATATTTCCATTTTTGTCGGCAAGTCGTATCATTATTACTCTGAAAAGTTCATTTTTTTCTGGGAACTCTTGATCTTCTAATGATCCAGTTATCCCTTGAGGCACATAATTGTACTCAATCGTCATAAAACGTGATTTAAATGCTGGGTTCAATTCATTAGTTCCTTCATAGTTGACCATTTGAGTCGATAAGTTTCCTGTACCGATAAAACCAAATCCCGGTCTAATTAAAACAGGACCAACCCCTGTAATATAAGCTGTATTTCCCGCATGACGTTGTAATATATCATTTAGCGCGATTAAATTTTGCATTGCAATAGTATTTAACTCGTCCACAATCACAGGTCTACCTTCTTTTACTGCAATCAAAATTTCTCTTTCTATTTTCTTAATTTCAGTACCAAAAGCACTGTTACTCGCTACCAACAAATCAGAAAAACTTTTCCATACTTGAATCTTAAGCTGTAACTGTTCTTCATCAGTCATTTTATTTAATTTTTCCCTATGTTCATCCATCCACTCATAAAAATCTTCAATTATCATATTAAGATAATCAACAAAGGATCCTTTGGAAAAACTGTGTTTTAGAGACAATGTTTTCTCTATAAACATATCTTCATAAGTTAAATTATGCGAACCAGATATAAATAATGGTTGCAAAGATTCTATTTCCTCCCTGTTTCCATTAGTCAAAATGTTTTTATAATAAAGCCTTCTTTCATTGTTAAACTCTCTAAATTTTTCAATAGCATCTTTTTCTGTGGCATTTAAATTATCAGAAAACCAATCCTCCATCTTATATTCTAATTCGCTTTGTATTTTATTTTGGATAGTAAAATCTAGTGCTGCTTCAGTTGCCAATTGTGTTTTCCCACTTCCTAAATGCCCAACAATATATACAGGTACCCCTAGGTTCAAAGAATCCAATACTTTTTGTTTTGCATTAGCAACATAAGGAACAGTTATCAGGCGTTGTTTACTTTGAGTTTCTATATCATCTAACAATTGACGTTTATAATAAAACTGCCACGCCTCTGGAGAACTCTCTAGTAGTGTTTGCAATCTTTTTTCTAATTTTTTGATACAGTCAACACGATATCTTGTGGCAGAGTTACTGCCATGGTGTCCATAGTTATTGGTTTCTCTACTAACTCTCCTTTCCCAAAAAAGAAAGAATTTTTCGTACTCAATTAAATTTTCTATTTCCTCTATTTCTTTACCCCTAGTTTCTATTTCCTCTTCTACATAAACCTTATACTTTTCATAATAAACATTGTCTTTTTCAGGAATTAGTGGAGTTTTTTCATCTATATGTTCAAATTTTCTAAAAGTATTAAAAAATGATACTTGCCCATTTATTTTTTTATTATTATCACATTCATATAATTTTAGTGCTTGGTTTCTCAAATCATCTTTATACCATGTTTGCATTTCCTCTATCGTAGGAATATACTCTCCTTTAAGATCTTTTTCCTCTCTCACATAAGCTTCCTCCCTTGTTTAATATTTTAAATAAAAGTAAATTAAAATCCCGATTTTTTAATTCGGGATTTTAATTACTTAGTTGTACCTAAATTTTATTAAAGAACTCCATGTTCTTTTAGTAATATTTCAATGTCTGTACCTGCTATTTGTTTTAAAATCTTACGTTTAGCTAATGGTGATAAACTAAGTTTTGGTTTTTCTCCATCTAGTAAACATTTACCTGCATTTAGTAAATAACGAATATCATATCTAGAAGCATATACTTCAGGAACTCCCTTTTCAACTCCAGTTAAAACATATACCGCCTCCATAGCTGTACGTCCTGAATATTCAATAGTAAATACAGTATCACGACCTGGGTCATCTAATGTTTCAGCAAATTGTCCAAGGAAAGCAAAGTTTACTGCATTCTTTGGTACAACATATGGACGATCTCCAAATTCACGAACCATAAATTGAGATGTTATAAATGGCATCATAACAGGAACAGCAGTACATGATTGTGATAATTCTTCTATTTCATCTATAGGAACACCTATATGATATAACCATTCTTTTGTGATTTCCTTACCAGTACAATCTCTCATAGGCTTTTTAATGTAATCTCCTGGAACATCAGAGAATAAACCGTATACCCAAACAACAACATCTTTCTCAGGTTGACCATAGTATTGTTCTTGGCGGTTTATAGTCCAACTCATAAGCCACGAAGAATCAAGAGCCGTAATTATACCACCCGTTACTGTTTTCCCGCCATATGGTGAACGCTTTGTAATTTTTTCAATGTATTTAGGAACACGTTCATCATGACAAGTTACAGTACAAGATTCCCAGTTAGATTTTTCTGGATCTGTACAGAATTTATCTGGTCTTCCAAACTCATCTGATTGAGCTGCTATATTTCTCCATAATTTCCAACATCCCTGTGCTTCTTTATTAAAAGGAGCAGGTGTATTATCATCACCATATCCAGAACCTTCAGTCATAGAACCATTAGTGATAAATACTAAATCGTTTTCTGTTAAATCAATAGAAAGATTTTTTCCGTTTTTATCTGTAGCAACTATTTTCTTTGCAACCTTCTTATCATCTGAGATTGAGAACTCAACATTATCAACAGTGACTCCATATTCAAATTTGGCACCGTTATCTTCTAAATATTTAACCATTGGTTTTACAAAAGAAGTATATTGATCATGTCTTGAGAATTGTAGAGCTGAAAGATCTGGCAGACCTCCAACATGGTGGATAAAACGATTCATATATAATTTCATCTCTAAAGCACTATGCCAGTTCTCAAATGCAAACATTGTTCTCCAATATGTCCAAAAGTCAGTGTTTAAAAGTTCTTCAGAAAAAACATCTTCAATAGATTTATTTTGAAGTTCATCATCTGACATATTGACAAATGAAGCTAATTCCATCGCTAAATCTTGACCTAAATTAAATTTTCCATTGTCGTAACGCTCACCTTGATTTTGAGTAATACGGCAATTACTAAAGTTTGGATCATCATAGTTTGTATAATAAAAATGATCTAATACTGTCATATTAGGATCTTCTGTAGATGGAAGTGAACTAAATAAACTCCATAACACTTCAAAATGGTGTCCCATTTCACGTCCACCACGTGCTACATAACCTAAGTTTTGACGAACCTCACCATCTAAAGATCCTCCAGGAATTTCTAACTGTTCTAAAAAGGTAATCTTGCTACCATCCATATGAGCATCACGAATTAGGAAACAACCAGCAGCCAAAGCACCAATCCCAGTACCAATTAAGTATGCCTGTTTATCCTCAATTCCTTTAGGCTTTCTTGCATTAACTAAAGAGTGATAGCTACCATTTGTAAGTGTAAGTCTATCATCATGTGTCTTTAATTTCATTTTATCCCCTTCTTTCTCAATTTTTATTAACCTCTTAGAGATTAACTTCATATTTAGGAACTCTTCCTTTTATACTTCTAATAACATCCCCATTAATATAATAAATAATACTCAGTCCTTTAAATCTTTGAATACTTATTATCTATAAGGTTTGTTGTAAATCTATAATATAATTTTTGTATATCCTTTTCATTAAACAAATAAACTACAGTGTCTGAGTTTTAAACACTGTAGTTTATTTGTCTAATTTCTAGGCAGTATAGTTAAAATGCCTAAAAATAAAATATTTTCTTGTTAATTTTCAATATATTCAATACATTCAATATATACTATTTAAATTAGCACTTCGCTTAAGTGATAACTCAATATTTCCATCAAATAATTGCCCTATTCTCCTTATAATAGTATCCGGATCCTCTTTCATACCAGAAGCGACCCAACGCAATACCATTTCAGTAAGAGCACACTGATAAAAAGATGTAATTAATTTTCTATCCTCCAAAGAAGCAGGTATGCCTTCCCCTACTTTTTCAAGATACCTACTCATAACATTTCCTGATACATTATATACATAGTTTACTAATTCTTCTCTCTGCATAGAATTATATACATGATAAATAGCTGTTTTATTTTCTAGGGCAAATTTAGTCGCTACAATAAAACTCTCCTCCCATGACAACGTGTCATTATATTCATCAATAACTATTTGAAGTTCTGATTGAAATATCTCTGCCAAAAGTGCATATATATCTGTGTAATAATAATAAAAAGTATTTCTGTTTATTTCACATGCTGTAGCAATATCCTTAACTGTAATTTTATTAAGTGGATGCTTATTTAGCAACTTTATAAATACCTCTCGAATCATTTTTCTAGTATATTGTTGTGCCAAACTGCCACCTCCTAAATTTATTTATGTAAATCTTATATTACTTTATATTAATTAAATTAACTGTTATATTATCTATATAATATTTATTTTTTCTAAGTTTTAATTTGAATATAATTTATATCCTTATTAAAATGAACTTTCAAGCCCTAATAAATCAATGTATTGTTCATATATATTTCTCTTATACTCTTCCTGTTTTTCTTTTATATGTGGTAATGGATGGTAATAGTGAGGTGGTTTTTTCGCCTGTATTCCAATATAAGTTATGTTTTTTTCCTTTATAAAGCTTAACCATTTATTTTTTTCATTTTTTAAATTTTTATAATCTTCACATCCCCAACCAACTAATATATATGGTATTTCAGAGTACTTATCCTTATATCTATTGTAATCTATAAATAATAATTCTTTATCTACAGCAGAATCTTTTAGTAGCTTTTTAGCTTCAGACATATTGGAGTTTCTAATTGTAAACGTGTTAAATATCATAAACTTTCCCTCTAATTTATCATCATACGCATTTTTTAATATTTCTCCTATTTGTTTCATAGTAGCATCGGGTTTTAATTCACCCTCACCTTCATATTCTCTTTCCCCCGCATACCTCTGTAACTTTTCCTCTTCACTTTTATCTTTAAAAGAGGACGCTCCTGGATTGCAAAGTACGCAAGCCCCTATAATATCTTCTGATTCCCCGAATTGCATATAAGTATCAGTCATATAAATAAAATCGCCCTTTTTTACAAATTTCCCATAAACTTTAAAATCCATTCTAATCCCCCTTTTTATATAACTACTTTACACACTTATGTCCTATCCTTTGTACTTTTATTATATCAAAAAGGGAGTGTACATTTTGTATATACTCTTAAATCAGACTTATTTATTTTTCATAGTATATTAGGAATAAACCCGAAAAGTACTTGAATAGAGTATTATTAACAATTAATTGATACTACCATAATACTGTAATATAATTAAACTACAAAACTAATGAAGGGATGTAAAAATATGGAAAAAAAATTAAAGATTTCTGTTATTCAAGATTCTCCAGTTATATTTAATCTTGAAAAAACTATGGACAAGACTATAGAACTTACAAGGAAAGCAGCTTCAAATGGGTCAAAGCTAGTTGTTTTTCCCGAAAGTTTTATACCATGCTATCCAAGGGGACTTACCTTCGGTATGACAATAGGAAGTAGAACTCCAGAAGGTAGAAAAGACTACCAAAGATATCATGATAACTCAGTAGCTGTACCTGGTCCAGAAGTCGATAGATTAGCAGAACTTACTAAGGAATTAGGTATTTATTTATCAATAGGGGTTACAGAAAAAAACGGATTTGATGTTGATGGATCATTACATTGTTGCAATTTATTTTTTGGACCTGAAGGGTATTTAGGAAGACACAGAAAATTGAAACCAACTGCTGCTGAAAGAGTTATATGGGGTGAAGATGATGGATCTACAATTACTGTGGTAGATACTCCTTATGGAAAGATGGGCTCATTGATTTGTTGGGAAAATTATATGCCTCTTGCAAGAATGGCAATGTATATGAAGGGTGTAAAACTATATATAGTACCTACAGCTGACCAAAGAGAAGTCTATCAGTCTACATTAAAGCATATCGCCTTTGAGGGAAGATGTTTTGTGATAATGAGTAATCAATATGTTGAAAAGTCAATGTATCCAACTGATTTAGAGTATTATAATGATCTTGAAGGTCAACCCGAAGTCATGTGCACAGGAGGTAGCTGTATAATCAATCCTTACGGGGAATATGTAGTAGGCCCATTATTTGATAAGGCTGGCATCTTAACTGCTGAAATTGACTTAAATCAAATTGTACAATCAAAATTTGACTGGGATCCTGTTGGTCACTATAACCGACCTGAAATTTTTAGATTTGAAGTAAATGAAAGTAAATAGGTATATAAACAAATACATTTGATATAAAATTAGACGACTAAGATCCTAAATATATTCGGATTTTAGTCGCCGTTTTATCTCTATTGTAAACCTTTTCTATTTTAAGTTTGCATATCTTTATTTACAGGTATCTAGTGTTATCCTAAATTTTAAAATATATCAGAAGATATTTTCAACCCATGCTTAATACAATATAGATACAATTTTCCACCATGCCCCCTGTTTAAAGGAATACGAAAACAAGGACTTTGCTCAGGATACAGCCGATTTAATAGAACCTTATCATTTTTCATATATGCTACAAAAGATATATAGTGCTCTTTTTCCATCATATGATTAAAGGTAATATAGTAATCAGCGTCCATCTCTACTTCCGTAATATCAAACTCTTCTGGAGTTATTGCCGGAGTTAAGTATTCTAGTTTTCGACCACAACAGAAAATTGATGCACTACCCGTTGAGAGTAGTATATTTCCGCAATCAGAGCAGACATAGAAATGAATTTTATTAATATTCCCACTATCTATCTTATTTGATGTAATTTCGCCTTCCATCATTTGAACTATATCCACTCCTAGTATTGAAGAAAGGTCAGACCAATATGATAGATCTGGGCAACCCATCCCACACTCCCATTTTGAAACAGTTTTATTTAATACCCCAAGTTTATTTGCTAAATCCTTCTGTGTCATTTTCTTTTCTTTTCGTAAGCTTGCTATTAACTTACCTATTTTAATACAATCCACAATTCCTGTCCATCCTTTCTTAGTATAGTATCATATTCATAAATATTTAGAAATTATATGAACCAATCGAACTGGTAACTGTTTTAAATCAGATATATCAATAAAATGTTCTTGACCGTATATATTACAAATAGTTTCTGATGTTAGTATAAGTATATAGACACAATTAATCGAACTAATTATAATATAGGTAGATTAGAAAGGACGTGTCTAAAATGGCAAGATATACAGATGAATTTAGAAATACAATTATAGAATTATATAAATCAGGAAAATCATTAGCAGTATTAAATAGCGAGTATGGCATACCAAAATCAACAATATCAACATGGATAAAAGATAATTCTCCAGTGTCTTCAAACTCAGAAGATGAAATGACATTGAAGGAATTAAGAGCTCTTAAAAGAGAGTTATCTCAAATTAAGGAAGAGAACG
>NZ_FQWX01000061.1 GCF_900129815.1 Asaccharospora irregularis DSM 2635 | reverse complement strand
AGTATTGGTTTCATATCACCAGAACAGTGCGAAAAAATAGCTAGAGCAAGTTAAAAATTCAATTATTTGTGTCTAAAATATTGACATAGATCCAGCCCTGAGGTGTGTAAGAACCGAACGGTAAAAGAAGCTGAATTATATGATGCAGTAATGACTGCCATTAATAGACTTCTTGCCGGTGGTGACAACATGATAAGAATACTGGAAGAGAATATACATGCGATAATCGGTGATACCACGGAATATAAGATTTCAGAGATTAACACCTTGCTTGAAGAAAAGCAGAAGGAACTAATCAGCCTTGCTAATAAGGGAAAAGATTTTGAATCCCTTGCAGATGAGATTGAAGAGTTGCGTGAAAAGCGTCAGACCCTTCTTGTGGAAGATGCATCCTTAAGTGGTGAGAATGAGCGGATCAACGAACTGATAGAATTTATCCGCACCAATAAATATCGGACTTTACTATATGATGATACCCTTGTAAGGAAGATCATCCAAAACGTAACAGTTTACGAAGACCACTTTGTGATAAGCTTTAAATCAGGCATTGAGATTGAAATATAAAAAACTGAGGTAATTTTTAACAAAGAAAAGCACATCGAGATTAAATGACCGATGTGCTTTTCTTTAGTTTACTCAACATCAATTGTAATGCTATTGTTTGGTTTTTCTTCTTTCGGAACTATAATTTTTAGTACTCCATTTTCAAGTTTCGCTTTAATAGCATCAGGTTTGGAATCTTCTAAATAAATTGAACGGCTCATAGAATTATAACGTCTCTCTTTGTGAATATAATTCTTTTTCTGTGTTTCATTGCTTTCGTCTCTAGTGATAGAAATTGTTAATTTTCCATCATTAAGTTGAAGATTGATGTCTTTTTTATCAACACCAGGCATTTCAGCTTCAATGATGTATTCCTTACCATTATCTTCGACATCTACTTTAAAAGTGTCGTAAGAGAGTGTTCGTCTGAATGGCCAATCATTTGAAAAAAAGTCATCAAGTAAGTTGTAGAAGTCCCCAATACCAGTGTTTGTAGAAAGTTCTTTGTTTTTTCTGTTAAAAGGTACTAATCCAGCCATAATTATCAACTCCTTTTCATAATGTTTTATTAGCACTCTCCATGATTGAGTGCTAATTATTATATATCACAAAAAAAAAGATGTGTCAATATGCTTTGTAATTTTTCTTAGAATTTTTTTTACGTAATGTAATTTAAGTTATATAATTTAATATTTGAAAAATTTGAAACTTATTATTCTAAATAGATTAAAATTAAAGCATGAAAAAATTGATCCTGATAGTAAATGAATATAGAGCAGAGTTACGGGGTTTGTTTTGAATATTAAACTATGAAAAGATCGCTTAATCTCTTGGATTTATCAACCAAATGGTTTATAATAATATTTAGTGTAAATTGGAGGTGCTGTATGACTACGGCAGATATGATTAAGCAACTATGTGAACAAATGAATATAAGTGTTGCGGAACTTGCTAGACGTATTGGTCAGACTCCACAGAATTTCAATAAGAAATTAAAACGTGAAACTGTAACCTTAGATGAATTGAAAACCATAGCTGATGTTTTGAATATTAAGTTTGAGCAGACTTTCATTCTGCCCGATGGCAATGAAATAAAGACAGGTAATGAGTAAAGGAACAATTATACCAAATACTACTAAATGAAGAGGAGCTGTGATATGAAACCAATTAGTCTGACAGAGCAACTAATGTTTAATACTGTAAGGATAGAAGCTCATGATGGTTCCTCAGGAACTGGATTTTTCTTTAATTTTAAGGAGGGTGAACTTACTATACCTGTTCTTATTACAAATAAACATGTTGTAAATTACAATAGAAATGAAACCGTAAAGTTCTTTTTACATTTGAGTGAAGAAGATGGGACAACCACGGAAAACTATGCTATTACATTACAAACAGAGTGGTTTTTTCATTCTGAAAAAGATATGTGCTTCACATTTATTAACCCAATATTTGAGGAAGTAAGGAAGCGAACAGGAAAACAAGTATTTTATGTAGCTAATGAAGAAAGCTTGATTCCTAATAAAGTAAAACTAATGGAATTGAGTGCTTTAGAAGAAATTGTAATGATTGGATATCCTATTGGGTTATGGGACAGTAAAAACAATTATCCGATTTTTAGAAAAGGATATACAGCGTCTCACCCAGCGTACGATTTTAACACAAAAGGAATAGGACTAGCAGACATTGCCGCTTTTCCAGGATCATCTGGATCACCAATTTACATCTTAAATGAAAATGGCTATTCTGATAAAAAAGGTAATACTTATTTAGGTGCTAGAAGAATAATATTTTTAGGTATTTTATATGCTGGCCCAACGATGAATGCTAATGGAGAGATATCGGTTGTTGATATACCTACACAACAAAAGGTAATTAGCAGAACATCTGTAATGACTAATTTAGGTTATTATATTAAGTCAGAAGAATTATTTGAGTTTAAAAATCTAATTAGAGAAAAGATCAAGCAACAGAATGCCAATTAGAGATTGATGCCCTATTTCAGAAATAAGAATAGTATGCATTAGGAACCAGTTACCCCACTCTCATATGATTTTGTGCATGACGTATATTTACATATAAATCCAATGTTGGTGCATAGATAAGAATTTTATGTTTGGATCAAGCAAAGATGTTTAAAATTCTATTTAGAAGATGTAAGTTTGAACATTTTTTATGGTATGCGAATAGGTAGATTTTAAGTCAATACTGGTTCTTTTAGTGGCTTAATATATAAAAACAAATTTATGAGGAGATGACTTATGAAATTATACTCTGAAAGACATGGTATAAGGGCACCACAGGAAAAGACATATTCTATTAATAGAGATATGTATTCGTTGCTTTTAGATTGCTGCAAAAGATATCAAAAAAATTTAACACATATTTTCACTCTAAATTGTCATCACGACTTTACAGATAGCGACTATGTTGCATTTGATGAAAAAGGATTTACAACTAGAATTAAAATAAGAATACCATCTCTCTTTCGGGATGATTATGACAGGATTTGCACACCGCAATATGAAGATGAATACGACCAGTATGCACTTTTGGACCTTATTGAATTTTTTGCACAAAATATTGAGGATATCTCAGAACGATGGAATAATGACAGATACCGAAACTACCAAACGATAGATTGTCTTAATTCTTCAGATGTATTTGCAAATTTTCAAGAGGCAATAAATGAAATATTCTCTGAGTCTGGGCTGCTATATGAACTTACGGACGAAAAGATTATTGAAAGAATTGTTGAGAACAGCCCACTTACAACAGAAATAGAAAATTCTTTTACATCGGTACATGAGCAAGGCACAAGAGAGTTGTTGAAAGATGCCGTTGCATTATATAAAACACCAAACCCTGCAGCTCGGCAAGATTCAGTCGAAAAGATATGGGATGCATTAGAACGCTTAAAAACTTATTATACAACATTAGATAAGAAACGTTCATCAGAAAAAATAGTGAATGATATGGCAAACGGGAATGATGGTTTTGTAGATTTATTTAATGCTGAATTTAAGGCCTTGACGGACATTGGAAATAAATATCGCATACGTCATCATGAAACTAATAAAATTGATATCACTGATATCCGTTATTACGACTATCTTTTTAATCGGTGCTTATCATTAATTGCTTTAGCTATACAATATCTGTCACGAGAACAGTGCTGACATAAGTGCATTGCGTTTACTAAATTATTAGTATGTTCCACTAACTAGAGCCAACCTTCGATATGTTTCTCTGTATGGCTTCTAATAAAAAATAGACTGCAAGAATCTTGAAATAATAGAGTATTTATAAGGGATGATAAAAACTTAGGGAGGAATCGTAGAGAATGGAAGTTAAAATAATGGAGTGGAACATAAACCAAAGGGGTAGAACAGGGAAAACAATACCCTTATGGATATTAGATAAGGTTCCGGATGATATTAATATTATTATCCTAACAGAATTTAACTGCCGTGCAGAAAATATTAATGAATTTTATACAAGAATGGAATGCATGGGATTTTATTACGTCACTACTAATTATTCTTTTAAATACGCAAATGATATTTTTATTGCCATTAGGGATAAAGGAATTAGGGTAGAATCTATATCTTATTTCAAAGCATATCCAGACGAACCAAATAGCACTTGTTGTATAGACTGGGATAGTATTCCGGAAAATTTAAGAATTGATGTTATCATTGACAATAACCTCGTAACTATCCTAGGTATTAGAATTAAAGAGTTAAAAGGTGATTATGATTCCCGTCGAATCGAAATGGAAACCGTAATGAAATGGGTCAAAGAAATCTCAAATCCTATAGTTATATTAGGTGATTTCAATAACCTACGTGATAATACCCCAATAGCAGAGTGGAATTTAAATGTCTTGGATAATTTATTGGGTAGCGATTTTATTCGTACAACACCTACTAATCATTCGTGGAGATTGGCATATTTTAATGGACAATTTGATGGGTACATTAAAAACGATCATATAATCTGTAAAAATATTAGTCGATGCACAGTTGAACAATATGACTGGAATTTTGCTAAGCATTATCGACTAGACGTTATTGATAAATTTGGCAAACAAGAATCAATAATACCTGTTGGTGAGCCCGATCATGGAATTCTGTTTGCCAAAATAGAACTTTAGTTTAAGTTTATTGATATGTTCCCACAAACGACAGCCAATCTTGGATATGTTTCCAAGTACGAGCCTCAATAAAAAAAGGGATTTAAACGGCTGTATAATATTTAGCGTTGATGGTAATAAAAAATCCATAATTGTCGTTAGACAAAAATGGACTAATTACTATCAGCGCTATTATTTTTTAAAAAAATAAAGAACACATGTCAAACTCGTTGTATAATTAAGTCACGACAACAAAATAAACGAGGAGGTTTGACATGTGCTCAAATGATATTATATCAAATATTCTAGGAATTAGCGATAAAAATTTAGTATTTACAGGAGATGGAATTGAAAAA
>NZ_FQWX01000044.1 GCF_900129815.1 Asaccharospora irregularis DSM 2635 | reverse complement strand
GAAAAAATACAAGTAATTTAAAAACAGCATCTATACAGGTAAACTGTATTAGATGCTGCCTTTAAAAATTAAATATTGACTTCATCAACGTTATTTGACAAAGAGCCCTTGAATTTATAAATTTAATCACGATAATAGTCCATTGCTATTAACTTACCCTAAAGTTAATAGCAATGGACTAATTATAAATTAATATTTTATAATTACTACTGTAGTTTATTAATTTAACAGTTTACTCTTTTTTCACATTTCAATATATTGTTAATCATATTTGTAATTTTATTAGCACCGAGTTCACTCATATGGTCGAAATCAATAAAATCTTTTTCTTCAAAACCACCTTCACGTGAAAAATCAATTAGTTTAAATTTTTTATCCTTAAACGTATCTATTATACGGTAAAATTCATTTTCATATTTCTTATCTAAAAATTTATTGTAATATTTAGTGTTAGGAAAAATAACTATTACAATTTCTATACCTTTGGATTCTAAAAAATTTATAAAATCTGCAAATATTCTCATGTAATCATCTGTAGTTTTTACATACTTAGAAGTTTGTTGTGTTGAGATGCTCTAGCCTCTCCTAATCTATACTTGTCATCTTCACTTATATTATCTAAGCTTATTCCAGCTAACATATTGTTTTCTTCTCTGGGCATATTTTCATTAAAATACTTTTTATTGCTCTTATATATTAGTTTATTAAAGTATTTATCTAAGTAGTTTAAATCAAATATATATCTTATTACTTTATTGTCTATATATTGTTTTAACTCTGGTATTTTTATGATATCTACAGTCTCTGAGTTATGTTTATCTTTTAAAATAGGATAGTAAACATTTTTTACCCTATTTATTGCATCTTCATTTTTAGATTTAGACAAATCATGATTTACTAAATAATAACCCCCACCTATAATACATCTTTTTATATTCTCGTTATTATTTATTACTAACTCTGCTAATTTATAAGAGTAATACAAGTCCTGACTAGATAAAGCCATGCTTACTGACTTCAAATCCAGTATAGATGCATCTATACCAGTCAAAGGATATGAGTTCCCTACTACTATACTTTCTACATCCTTAGATTTAGATTCCTCTATTGCATTTGTTAAGTAATTGTAATCGTAGTTACTATAATATATTTTTTCACTTATATTAAAAAGATAATTCATTTCCCCATCATAGTATATAACATCATTAAAATATAACTCAAATTCAAAGTCAGCTTCTACAGTTTCTTCACTCAATATAAGAATATCAATTGTTCTATAGTTTGTCTCAATATCTTTATTTAAATATTCATTAATATCTCTTATAATCATAACTTCACTATTCAATGATTTATGTAATATGTTGTATTTATCTTTTCCATAAAAATATATATTAACTTTTATATCAATAATATCTCTCTTTAACTCCAGCATTGATAATTTTAACTTAGTTATAATATTCTCTAAATTTATTTCTTCATTAACCTTTAAAGTATTAAATTCCTCAATTATATTCACCAATAAATCTGCTAATAATTTAAACCCTTTACTACTTTCATATTTAGAATTATTATATTGTATAAAATAGGCTAGTTTATTTACTATATCTATATCTAAAACTTATCCGATATTTATATTATTTATTAATATTGTCTAAAACACTGTCTATATAATCCCATACCCTTAGAGATGAGTTACCATCCTTATACTTATAGAATACATCTCTTAGTTCTTCTCTTTTTTGTCTATAATAATCCTCTTCTTCAAGTGATTTTAATATTTCAGTTTCTAATACATCCTGAGCTTTTACTTTAGGTCCTGCTGTCCAAAAATCATACGGTTCTAAACTTATACCTCTTTCTTCTCTATATTTTTCTATGTCTGCATTTATAAAAACTATTGGCTTATTCATAAATAGAAAATCCCCATATATGCTCGAATAATCTGTAATCAATAAGTCAGCGCAATTTAATATCTCATATAAATCTAAGCCCGCTTTATCTAAATCATCATTAGATATAAACAGTAGATTTTCTAGTTTTCTAGTTTTTGTTTTAGCAGTGATTGTTCTTTCCTCTGCATGATGTACCTTTGATATACAAATAATGTTATTTTTTCTTAAGAATTCATCGAATTTATCATAGTTAAAGTTTTTTTATCTTTATAGCATCAGAAAATTTCTCTCCACTTATAGCTCCAGAATTCTCATGTATATGAAACGTAGGCATATTGAATATAATTTTCTTATCTTCTAAGTCTTGTCCCAATAATTTTTCTAAGTTCTTTTTACCTTCTGATAAAACTAAAGTATCCGTCCTCGGATTTCCTGTAATCTCATACTTGTCCTCTGGAATAGCTGAAAATGCACTTTGTATTAACATATTCATGTTAGATGCTATGCAAACTTTGTCTATTTGTTAATATTCTGCCGGTGTAAACGAAAAATTCTTATATTTCTTATCCATATTGCCACAGTTTTTTAATGTTACACTGCCATGGCCTACATCTATATTATGTGTAAAATTAGTGAGCTATATTAAAATATGAATCTAAATGGCCTTCTCTTTTATCTATTGATATCTTATAACAATTTATTGCAGCGTTATACTCTCCTACTTTAAAGCATAGCATTCCCCTTAGATTCCAGTAGTCAGCATTTTCTATGTATTCATCTTGATTTTCGATTATAGCAGCATATGCTCCTTCTATATCATTTTTTACTATCAAGTCTTTTATTTTATTAAGTATTTCCAAAGTTCAATCCCCCTAAAATATTATTATTTCTTGCAAATCGAATTTATTCTATTATTTATTTCTAAAATAGTCCCTTCATCTTTACAATTCATTAATACATTTTTATAAAACTTTATCGCGTCTTCTAGTTGCCCAGTTGATTCTTTTAAATACGCTATATTAAAATTAGTATTGTAATTATTAGGGTCTAAGAGTACTGACTTCCTTAATAGTTTTTCAGCAGCAGAAAAATTATTATTTATCATTTCTATAATAGATTTCATATTTAATATTTCTACATCCTCTTCATATATACCCTCATACTCCTCTATCATATTTTTAGCTTCTTGTATATTTCCAGTATTAATACTATTTTCTATAAATTTTTTATAATCTACTTTGAGTTTTTTTAACTCATCACTTTCATCTAGTTCTCTTTTAAGCATATCTATCAATATTTCTATTCCCTGTTTATAATTAGGATTATTTTTAAGTAACGTTCTCATTTTCTTTATGTACTCTAACTTATTATCATTTTTAAGTTTTTGTATTATATTAATACTTATAATAAAAATATCATCTTCCATACTTACAACTTCTAGTAACTCCTCATCGGTGAAATTTTCATTATAAACCTGCTTTATATAATCATAACTATATTTTATGTACATTAAAAACAAGTTTTTATATTTTTCACCTTTTAACCCACCATTTAATAGTAAATACTTAGACAGCGACATATATATGCTAAGTTTCTTTAATTCAAGAGTACTTGGTAAGTCTATAAGGTAATTATATAAATCTATTATACAATCTCTTCTTCTTACAATCAGATAATATAAATAATTATTTACTTGTATATTACTAATACCACTTAACATATCTAATAAGTCAATTTCTTGTTTTAATCCATAGTATATTAAATCACTATAGAACTCTTCTTTCTCACCTAAAAGAATTTCATTATACTCTTTGCATGCAAGTGTTTTACCAAGCCTAACTTGATTTAAAGTACCATAATTCCCATCTATCTTTGATAATACTTTATATATTCGAACTCTGTCTGATTTTTTTACTGCTAAAATCATATCTTCTATTCTTTTTTTAAAATATTTCTTTTCTATATCAGAACTTGAAGTTTTATTGTATATCTCTAGTATTTCTTCTTCTCTATTTAATTTATATAAACTAAAAAATACTACTGAATATACCTTTTTTAGTTTGTCAATTTCATAGTCTTTAGTTTCATTTATAACTTGTTCGTACATTTCTAACTTATAATACAGCTCTATTATTTTTATTTCCACAGTTTCTTTAAATGAAACTGTTTCTGCCATGCAATATACATTATTGGCTTGACTTGATAGTTCATAGTTTTCCATTAAAAATATATATCTTTTATAGTTTTTCAAACTCTCTTCATATCTCCTAAGGTATTCTTGACTGACAGCCAGATAATAATAGATATCTATGTTTTTATCATCTTTTTCTATATAGTTCAAGCATACTTTGCTACACTTATCATAATAACCTAATTCAATGTATAAACTTGCTAAATCACTTTTTACAGGTATATAGTTTAAACCTTTCTTCTTATACATATCATGTGCTTTTTCAATATAACTTAGAGCCTCTTCTTTTTCTCCAAGAGCTGTATAATTTCTTCCTAATTGATAGTATATATATGGATCTTCTGGGCTCTTATTAATTTCTGACATTAATATAGCTTCATTTCTTTTAAGCTTTTTTTGTTTTATCTCCTCATCTGAAAACATATAACCATAGTGATTAAAAGATGCTATATTGTTATATAAAGGATTTCTATATATAGGTTGTTCATGTATAGCCCCTTCATATCTAAAACTATCTTCATTTCTAAATAACCTCGGTACAGATGCCTTGTCATATGTATCGCCATCCTCACACATAATATTTTTAAGCTCTATAGATGCACAATTGTAATTTTTATATAAATTAGAGTTGAAAAATTCTATCATTCTTTCATACGAAATCAATTCTTCATCTGCATCTATTATAAGTATCCAATCTCCACTAGAGTAACTTATAGATAAATTTCTCATATCAGCAAAGTTATCATTCCATTTTGCGAAATATAGATTATCAGTATATCTTTTAGCTATCTCTACGCTTTTATCAGTAGAACCAGTATCTAATATAATAAGTTCGCTATTTATATCATTTATTAAAGGCTTTAGCGCACTTAGTGTTCTATCTAAATGTTCTTCCTCATTTTTCATCATCATCACTATGCTAAGTAACATATTTTTCATTCCCTTCAAACTATTAAATTTAAAAATAAAGAGTAAAGCATAAGCTTTACTCCTCAGTTCTAAATTTAATATTATCTTAATAGTTGAGCTACACTTTCTGGTTGTTGTTTGGCCTGACTAACCATTGCTTGTGATGCTTGATTTAATATGTTTAGTTTAGATAACTTAACCATTTCTTTTGCAACATCTACGTCTCTTATTCTTGACTCTGCTGCTGTTAAGTTTTCAGTTGATGTTACTAAATTTGAAGAAGTGTACTCTAATCTATTTTGCATAGCACCTAGATTAGCTCTTGCAGTGTTTACATCTGTAAGTGCTGTATCTATTAGTGCTTCACTTGCTTGAGCATCACCTGTAGAAGTAACTGTCAATCCGCCAACTGTACTTGCTATCGATGCTAGGTTAGCTATAACTATTTCTCTAGTTTCTTTGTTTGCTCCCGCTTGAACATTTATCGTCATCGTTCCTTCAAATACTGTTGTTGTATTGTCTGTTGATAATGTTGCTTTTCCTTTAAGTAATTCTTTACCATTAAACTTAGTTTCGTCTGCTATTTTTCCTAACTCTTGTCCTAATTGAGTTAACTCTTCCTTGATTTTATCTCTATCTTCTTCAACTAATGTATCATTAGCTCCTTGTACTGTTAACTCTCTCATTCTTTGTAGTATATTTCCTGATTCTTCTAATGCACCTTCTGCTGTTTGTACTAAAGATATACCATCTTGTACGTTTCTTTCAGCTTGTTCCATACCTCTTATTTGAGCTCTCATTTTTTCAGATATAGCAAGTCCTGCTGCATCGTCTCCTGCTTTAGTTATTCTTAATCCTGTAGATAATTTCTCCATAGAATTTCCTGCTAAAGCAGTATTTTTAGTCATTTGGTTTGTTGCTATCATTGCGCTTAAGTTAGTATTTATTCTCATAATATTACCCTCCCTAGTTTTTTAACGACATCCTTGTCTTTTTTATATAAAAATACTTGGCCAAGTATTACTTATATTTATATTTATCGGAATACTTTTTAAAAGCTTTATACTTTTTCATTAAAAATATTTAATTTATTTTTGTTAAAATTTATATATGAGTTATTAGCTTGCTTAGACATTTTATGTTCTCGTATTTCATTTTTAACTTTAATTATATTTTCATTAAGTAAATTATTTATATTGTTGTCTATTTCTAGTATCCCTTGTTTTACTAATATATCCTTAAATCTTTTTTTATTAGACTCCTCATTTAATATTTCTTGATTTAAGATTTCTTGCCTATTATCTAATAATTTTTCTATAGTGTCTAATTCTCCATTTTCTAGTCTAGTGATTAGTTCCAAAGATATTTCCTTATATGCTTTAGTTAATTCTTCCATAATAATCTATCCTATCTAATATTGAGCAAAGTAATTCATCTGAGTATTAAATTTGTTCATACTGGCTTCCAATACTCCAAATTTTTTGTACAATTGATCCTCTTTTTTGTCCATTTTTCTCTGAAGGCTCTTTATAAGGTCTTCTTGTCTTTTTAACTGTTCAGAGTAAAAATTTTTCACAGCTGAAGCTGTTTTTTCAAGACCTGCTTTTTTTGCAAATACAGATGATGATCCTCCAACATATTTTTTTATAGTGCTTTTCATACCTTCAAAAACGCTTGAACTATCTTTGGAGAAAACTTCATACACTTTTTTGCCATCATTTTTTAATGATTCTGTAAATTTTTTTTCATCAAATGATATTTGACCCTTTTTATTGTAATTTTCATGAGGCTTAAATCCCATTTCACTTAAAACCTGTATCTTATCACCAAAAATAGATTTTTGTATATCATCCATAAATTTTCTCATATCGTCATCGTTTCTAAGAATGCCTTTTTTAGCCTTTTCTTCCCACTTTTCTATTTCTTTATCTTCCATATCTTCTTTTTGAGCATCTGTTAAAGGCTTGTAATTTTTATCAGACTTTTGAGTTATAAGGTCATATACCTTGTCCATTATCTTATTATACTCTTCAACAAATGTTTTCATTTTATCTACTACTGGCTTTACATCTTCTTCTGATGTTAGACGGGATTTACCCACAGCATTTATATCGTATCTTATATTGTCTATAGTAAATGAGTTTGATTGTTGATATAAAGTCTTTATTTTTGTCCCATCATTTGATTTTACAATTATTTCTGAATTTTTTCCAGATGTGTATCCAATAGTTGGTAGTTGCGGAGTACCTTCAGTTTCTGTTCCATCCCCGTTTACAGTAATACCTATAAATTTAAAATCGGCAGCATCTCCTGTTTTTTTTGTTTCTATTATAAATTTTCCAGTCATTTCACTATATGATGCCTTTATTTCTCCTGAAGAGCTGTCATTAATCTTTTTTATAATTGTATCGACTGTATCTGTATCTTCTAAAGTTATTGTTTTGCTCTTAGTTTCGTCTCCTAACTCTATTTTAAAAGTGTTTCCTGGTAACCCAAGATTTAATTCACTTAATTTGCTGTTTCTATCATTAATATCATAACTCGCTCTAGCTGGTTGTGCTAAATTAATCACCTCAAAATTATAGTCTATTTTTGCTGCACCAGCATTTCCTGTAGCTGTTACTACATTTGAATCTAAACCGCTAATTGGATCTGAACTTTTAATCTTTAGTGTGTTCCATGAGCTATTACTTACCATAGAGTCAGGTGAAGTTAGTGAAAAATACTTTTCATTTAGTTCATTTACATCTTTTATTACTTGTCTATAAATCTCTTGTTGCCATTTTATAGTTTGTTCTTTTTGTTTTGCCCTGTCTACCTTGCTTTGCTCATTAGTAAGCATTTGTTTTACCATAGTTTCTGTGTCCATACCAGTTGCAAGACCAGGTAATCTTATTCCACTTACACTTGACATAAAACCCGCCTCCTATTTACCAGTTTTTATTTTTTTGTCTACCTCATACCACATATCCCTTACTTCTTCTATTACAGGAAGTATATTGTCTATTATTTGGGTATCCTTTTTTATATTAGCTTGACCTAGTTCATTTTTTATAAATTCATATACCCTGTATAGTTCTTCCATATAATCCCCTGAGTCTTTGTCCATTGTTATCATAAGTTCTAGGAATATATCTTGAACTCTAATTAGTTCATTATGTGCTCTTTCTATATTTTTTTCTTTGATAGCAAGTTTTGCTATCTTTGTATACTTCACAGCCCCATCTAACAACATTAATAATAACTGTTCTTTAGAAGCTGTATTTACTGAATTTTGTTTATATGCATTGTATGGATTCGTTGTATACATAAATCTGACCTCACTTACTTGAATAACTTCAAAATTTCATCTGCTTTTTTTAGAGCATTTGAGTTTTCTTCTTTTACATTTTCGTATACTTCTTTTCTAAGTATAATTTTTTCTTTTGGAGCATCTATTGCAATCTTAACACTTCCATCTTCTATTTTTACTACTTTTATTTCTATGTCATCTCCTATTAATAGAGATTCTCCTTTTTTCCTTGTGATTACTAGCATACTTTCACTCCCTACACCAAAGGTTCTTTTACTTTATACCTATCATCCTGCATTATTAGTTGTTTACCTTTTTTATTTTTTATATTTATAATAATAGGAGCTTTTAAGTTAACTGTACTTTTTTCAAGACTCTTACCCAAAGTTATTATATTGAGTACTAATACATCTTTTGGGTCCTTGATATCTAATTCGCTTATCGTTTCATCATTTAAATCTATTTCATAGTCTTTTTTTATATCAAAAGGAGATATCGCAACAAACCCTATATTCTCGTCCTTTTTAGATGTTATCATCTTAAACTTATCATTTTCTTCAATATTAGTTATTGTAAATTCATGGTAATCTTCAAACCCCGGTATTCCCTTATTAAATAATACTTCCATCTCAACCTCCTGGTTATCTTAAATAGTCAAGTATAGTTGGTTGTATAAGCTTTGAACTTACTTGAATTGACGCCTGATATATCAACTCTGCTGACTTTAATTCTATAAATTTTTCAACATGATCTACATCTTGATCTAATGACAATACGCCTTTCATGTTTAGTATATTTTCATTATTAAATTCTTTTAATTTTTCTGCTGTATTTACCCTCACTCCAAATGTTGTTCTTGTATCAACTGAACGGTTGAAAAATTCATCTAATCCTTCTTTCATATCTCCTAATAACTTTTTCCTGTTTTCCTCAACATCTGTTCCATTTGCTATATTATTCATAGTTTCTGATATACTATTTATTAAATTAATATACTTAGGCTCGGCATTAGGTTTGGCATTAGGCTCGGCATTAGGGTCGGTATCATTACCTTTGCCATCCTTGCTAAATATCTCTTTTGCGGATATATTGTAGTCTATAGATGTACCATCTGATATATCTGCGTTTAAATTATCGTTATTCCCATTTTTTATACTTAACTTAGGAAAATCTTCCGTTAAATCCACTTCCATTGGTGCATCATCCACGTTTGATCCACCAAACATATATCTTCCGCCATGAGTCGTATTGAATATTTCTCCAAGTTCTTTTATTTTCTCGTTTACCTCTGCATGTATAGCCTTAAACTCATTTTCTGAATATGTTCCATTCCCTATTTTTAGTATTGCTTCTTTTACATCACCAAGTATTGTCCCTAGCTCCTCTAACGATGAATCTGTATTATTCATCCACCCTACTGTTTCGTCTATATTGTAATTATATTTTTCTGTGTACTTTATTTCATTATTTAACCTCATTATTTTTACTGCTTTATGAGGATCATCTGATATTCTATTAACTAATTTACTTGTATTTATTTGTTCATTTAATTTATTCATTCTCTGCAAATTTTGTTGATTATCATACATTTGATTTGCCATCATTGAAGAATTAGTTACTCTCATATTAACCTCCTAAATTATCTTTTTAATCCATTTACTACTACGTCTAGTAAAGAATCTATTGTTGATATTACCTTTGCACTTGCGTTATATGCATGCTGAAACTGTATTAAATTTACCATTTCTTCATCTAGAGAAACTCCGGATAAATTTAATCTTGAGTTATTTATATCTTTTAATATTTTACCTTGATTTTTTTCATTTCTTATTACTTCTTGTGTTTCATTTCCTAGCTTTTGAACTATACTGCTGTAAAATTTATCTATCGTTGTTATTTCCCCAGCAATTTCGAATTTTTTCCCTTTTAATCTATACATTTCTTGAGCGGTTTCTGATGTTATAGTTAAATTCTTTGGATCATCTGAAAAATCCTTATTCACCTTCAGTATAGGAGTTTTATCTTTATCAAATACAAATAAGTCTTTATCTGTATCTAATTTTGTATCCGCATTTACATCTCTTCCGTTTATTACATTATTAGCACCCTTGGCAATTCCTTCAGCTAATTCATCTATACTATTTTGATACTCTGCTATTTTATCAATCATATATATAGATCCCTGAAGTTCTCCTGACATATTTTTCGCAGCTTCACCAGATTTCGCAGCTTCACCAGATAATATTGCTTCCTTATATTTTCCATCTATATCCTTATATGTTAATAATATCTCTCCATTATATTTTAGTGAAGCATCTCCAGTTTCCAAAGCCTTTCTTATATCTTCATTATTTATATCCATTTTAAAACTTAAATCATCTATTATTCTGTCCCTTTGGTCTAATAAGTCGTTTGGTGTCTTTTTGCTACCTTCAACTATTTTTATATTTTTATTAAGGCTTTTTAACTCTTTAAACATTCCATTTATTTCTTCTATATCATCTCCAAGCTTTCTTTCAGCTTGTTCTGATAAGTTTATTAATTTCTCTTTTATTTTACTTATATTATTTGCCAAGTATTTACTATTTTGAATTACTATATCCTTAGCTCCGGTATCACTTGGATTCTTTGAAAGTTCTTGCCAGCTTGAGAAAAAGTTGCTCAAAGATGCAGATATAGCAGAATCTGATGGCTCATTAAATATAGTTTCCATAGTTGTATAATGTTCGTACTTAATTCCTATTTCCCCATAATTATGAGATTCACTTCTATACTGAAAATCATAAAATGTATTTCTTATTCTTATAATGTCTGTAGCTTCTGCCCCTGTACCTAATTGACCAGCTCCCATACTACTATTAAATCCAGGGTTACTATATGCGCTCTTTGCACTTTGTTCTACTCTTTGTCTTGAATACCCTGGTGTGTTCATATTATTTATATTGTGTGAAGTTGTTTGTATTGATGCCTGACTTACAGTCATTCCCGTCCTAGCTGAATGTAAGCTCCCTAATAATCCCGACATAATTTTACCTCCTTAAATTTATTTTCCTACTTGTCCACTTGAATTGTATGTTGCTACACCTTTATTAGGTTTTATAAAGTTTATCATTTTCTTAGTGAAGAATAATTTTTGTTTTATAAGTATGTCATTTGCTTCTTTTTGTATTTCTATCATTTTTAATGTACTTTTTATATCTTCATATGCTTCTTTTATACTAGTATCATCACAATTTTCTATTGTTTGTTTCATGCTAGTATCACTTCCCATTATCTTTCTTCTTCTTATTTCTATTCTTGCTAGTTCTTTTGCGGCCTCATCTAAGTCTCTAGCTATCTTGTCTAGTTTTATTAATTCTTTATTTATAACGAGATCATATTGCTCATCCAGTAATTTCAATAAATCTTTTAATTTGTCTTTTTCATCAAATATTATAACTTTTAGTTCTGGATTCAATTATTTTTCTCCCTTCATACTTTCTATTATCTTTTTGGCAAGTTCACCTGAGTCTATGCGATATGTACCATTTTCAATTCTTTTTCTTATGTCACTTACCTTTTGTATATCAATGTCTTCTTTAGATGAACTTACTTTATTTAAGTATTTTCCTAATTCTGATATCTCTATAGTATCAGTTTTTTTCTTTTCTAAAGGTTTTGATTCTGCTTTATTAGACTTGTATACATTATCAACGCTTCTAAACTTCACTGAATTTATATTCATGATACCCTCCTATTATTAAAGTTAATATATTTTCAATATGTTAATTATCTAAATCTAAATATCTTCGTTCATATTCTTTATTTTAGACAATCTTACTGCCAACTTATTGTCCATTATTATACTCTCTCCACTTGCAATCGTCTTCTCATTTACATTTATATCTAGTGTTTCTTCTACATGTTTGTCCAGCTCTATTATATCTCCTACCTTGTAGTTCACAATTCTACCTATTTTTTCTCTTGCATTACCCATAGTTATTGTTATATCTAGTTCAGCCTCAAATATATCAGCTGAGCTATTTAAAGGTTTTTTTTCACCCTCTACTAATTGTTCGAATTGTACCTCGTAAACATCACTTATATTTTCTGGTTCCATGTTATCATCTCCTTATATGTATATATCTAATAAAAGCCCGTTTATCTCATCTATTTTTGAAGCCATATCTATATTTTGTTTTTGTTCATACATAAGCTCTCTTGTCATATTATCTAATTTTTCATTTACCATTTTGACTGTTGTAAAATAGTTTCCATCCCAGAAACTAGTGTTTTTATTTAAACTATATACATAATCTACAACGGATTTTAAGTATCCCTTTATTGCACTCTTGTATTTTATTACATCATTATAGCTTTGTGTTGCTATTAATTTTTCTCCAATTTCCTTGATTTCTTTTATATATAAATCTAATTCGCCTTTTGTCTTAAATCTATTTTCCTGATTGAAGCTTTCACTAAAATCTAATTTAGTCTTATTAGATTTTTTTTCTATACTAATGCCTGTTCCAACTCCTATGCTCCTTACTTTCATGTTCAAACCTCTATATTCCAATTTTATTTTTTTATATAATACGTACATTATTTATATAACTTAAGCTTCCTTAGCTAATTCTAATAATTTTTTAAGTTCCATTGGCCTATAACAGTAATAACCTTGTATAAGATTACATCCCATTTTTTGTAGTTCTTCATACTCAAATTTTTCCTCAACACCCTCAGCTACCACAGTTGTATTTGTTGTATGAACCATATTTATTAAACTTTCTATAAATAAAGGGTTGTTGCCAATATATTTTACTATAGATTTATCTATCTTTATTTCATCTACATCATAATTTTTTATATAATCTATAGAATTGTATCCCTTCCCAAAGTCATCTATCGAAACCCGTATTCCAGTATTCCTTATTTCCTTAAGTATTAATTGGATATCTTTTATTGATTCTATATTTTTACTCTCTGTAATTTCAAGTTGCAGTAATTCTTGTTCAAATCCAACTTCTTCTATTATATCTTTTATTTCATCTAAAAATTCTTCATGCTCTAGTTGATATGGAGATATATTTACCGATAAACTTAACTTTTTATTTAAGTTTTTGTTTAGCTCTTTTATGTCAATACAGGCCTTTTTTAAAATCCATTTCCCCAACTTATATATGTACCCTGAGTGTTCTGCAAAGCCTATTAATTTATCTGGTGTTATATACCCGTAATCTTTACTAAACCATCTTATTAATGCTTCAACACCTTCTATATTACCACTTTTTGCATCTACCTTAGGTTGGTAATAAAGTGTTATCTCATTATTCTCTATTGATTTTTCTATATTCCTTATATTTATGTGAGATTCATACATTTCGTTATATATTTCATATTTATTGCTACCTTTTCTAATTGCATTAAACATAGATAAATCAACTTTATTAACCGCATCCCTCACATCAAAATCATCATCTTTATATGTTATAGATGCGATATTTGCTGATATCTTAACGTTGCTAACACTTGTGCTTACATTTCTTGTAATCCCAAGTATCTTCTCTATAAAATCTTTCACATGTTCTACTTTTGTTTCTTCTATATAAATGCATAAGTTGGTACCTGATATTTTAGTTATTATAGATTCAGGTTTAATCTCTTTTATTTGTTTTAATATATTTGTTATTATTTCATTTCCATATTTAACTCCTAGGTTTAAATTTACAAAGCTAATACCCATAAGTTTGATTTTTATAAATGTCCCATTCTTTTTTCTATTCAAACAATGAAAAAAATACCTTTTTATGTATACACCCTTGAGTTTATCCTTTTCGCTAATCGCAAGTCTTAATTTTTGAATGATACATCTACTCTTAATATCCCAACTTTCATAGTTTCTGTGTTCCATCTTTACTCCCCCGAATCTTTAACTTCATTAAACGACTCCTAGATTAGTCATAACTATTACAAATTACCTATCTTGCCTTTAATCAAATTTTACGGATGTTGGCAGACTACCTTTAATTTTCACTGCAAACTTAAAACCTCAAATTTATATGGTTTTCACACTTAATATTTAAAACAGATGGAATACAACTGTCTCAGTCATTTCCCATCTGCTTTTAAATATATTTATATCTTTTACTATCCTCTGTAATACTTCATAACCTTTGGAACGTATTTTTGAGTTTCCTTAGGCATTTTATAAATATCATTTATAGATTTGACACCTCTTCTAGCCATTCTAGTAGGTCCGCCATTGTATGCCATAAGTGCCATCTCAACATTACCATTGTATTTATCTAAATACTCTTTTATATGTCTTGTGCCACCATCTATATTCTGCTCTATATTAAATGGATCTTTAATGCCTAAATCCCTGCAGTTTTCTGGCATGAGTTGCATAAGGCCCTTTGCTCCTGCAGATGAAACCACCTTAGGATTAAAATTAGATTCAACCTTTATTATTGCTCTTATAAGATTTTCATTTACGCCGTATTTTTTAGATGCTATAGATACAGCACTATCTATTCTTTTATTTACGTCCTTATCTCCTGATGATGGTTCAATTTTGCTCTTATTTAATATAGCTTTTGTCGTATCTAATGTATTACTTATGATGTCTGATTCTTTCCTTTGATTTGAATTATATAAATTTATCTTATTAACATCTGATAAAACCTGAGGTTTATTAGCCATTGCATTTAATAAGCTTATCATTACTATGTTAAATGCATCACTATTTGAGTCACATGTACACTCACTATTTGTAGTACTTAATGGCAGGGTAGATGTGACATTTAATAATTGCATTATGTTATTCATTTATTTACTCCCCCAATATTTTTCTTCTCTTTATAAATACGGATATATTCAAAAATACTTTATATTATATCCTATCTTTATATTAATCGATTACTCAATAGGCATTATGTAGTAGTATATACTACTACATATAATTGCTTATACAAATATTTTAATGTATCAAGGCTTTTTTGTACATAAAAAAAGAGATGACTTCAAGAAATCATCTCTTAAAAATTATCCTATTACTTTTTTATCAAAAAATCCCTCTAGTCCTGCTTTTTTTACTCTCTCTGATATTAAATCTTTATCAGTAGTATAAAATCCAAGTTCATTCATTCTTTCAAAATATAGACTTCCTGCAAATGTGAATCTAAGCTTGTTTCCACCCTCTTGACTCATTTTTTTGTTGGAATATGATATGAAGTCACCTATTAAGATATTGTCTGGTAGTTGTAGTAGATACATTCCTATAGATTTTCTGGCAGC
>NZ_FQWX01000019.1 GCF_900129815.1 Asaccharospora irregularis DSM 2635 | reverse complement strand
TTAGCAAGCCAAAACATAATGAAAAAGTGGACTATGAGATATAGAAATTGGGATAGTATTTATAACCAACTATCTATATTCTTTGATGGTAGAATATAAATTTTAAAAAATCTATATTCAGATTTTGTTGAAGGATAAGTACTTTTGAAAAATTACATATACTTCACTAGATTTAGTTTTACCATTTTTGAATTAAATATCCAAAATATGAATAATTAATTCAAACTTACAAATATTATTATTAAATTACATTGCTATAGAGGAGCGAAATTACTCTAAAGCACAAATCAATTTACACTCTCTTTGGAAAAATTAGATATTGAACCAATTACATTTCATACTTTAAGACATACCTATGCTACTCGATTATTTGAAGCTGGAGTTAGTCCTAAGACGGTTCAAGCTTTAATGGGACATTCTGATATCAGCATGACTATGGATATCTATACTCATGTCATGGAAGATGTTAAGATTAATGCTGTTGAACAACTGAATGATATATTTGCGTTATAAATCTTTTTTATACAAAAAATATTTTTTAAGTCCTTAATTGTATATTACGAATAAGGACTTAATTAAATTTAATAACCATTTAACCAATCTATATTATACACAAGACCAAAGTTTAATAAGCTGTCTATATTAATTAAAAATCCATCATCCTTGCTAATTTTCTCTATTTCAAGTATTTTATTATCTTCCACGTCTTCATCTAATATCAAACGATACTCTTTCTGGTATTTAAAATCTGGGTCTTTATAAAGGAACCTTTTTAAGTCATTGTTTTTTGTAAGTTCTAACCTTTTATTCATATTTTCATTAGTGTAATTAACTTTATCTAATGTCCAATTAATGCCCAAAGAGTTTAATGATTTTTCAAGCTTTTCTTGAAACCTAAATGCTTTAATAAATACTACGTATTGTCCAAATTCTGATTTCAATCTATCAATTTCTTTTTCACTAAAATTTAGCTTCAATCTTATTAAATTTCCATCATCTTCAACTATCTCCATATCATCCAATGTAATTCCTATAATGCAAAATACAGGTTTTTTCTTATCATTATCAAACTCTATATTTAAATTTTTCATTCCTACTGGTATCCTTGCTAATTCACTACCATCTTTTCTATCCTTTGCTATAATAGTTGCATCTATAGGATTTAATTTTATTGTTAGCTCATCTTTATCACCTTGACCTTTTAATCCTTCTTCTTTCTCCAATTTTTTGTAAAAATTTATTGTATTCATAAACAGTTTACCTTGGATAATATCATTTGCCCATTTTTCTTCCCTTGTAATTTTAAAATAAAACAATGGACTATCCTCAATAATTTCTTTTAGTTTTTGTTTAAGATTCATAATTATCTCCTTTACAGCTCTTAACAGCCGACCTTATTTACATTATCTCTACACTTTAAATTAATTTACATGTATTCTGTATAAAATTCAAATACTTATACATATATCATAACTTTATTTCTACCTTAACTAAATTTTACCATATCAATATACAATTACAAGTTCATTGCTTTTACTACCATTTTCTTAAATAAAACACTACTTTACTATAATTGTGGTACAGTTGTGGTATTTAGACAAATAAAAAAGGAATTTAAACCTTGAAATAGTTCAAATTCCTTCATTATATAAATTATTGGTGGAGACGAGGGGAATCGAACCCCTGTCCGCAAGTCCTTTCCTCGCTGTATCTACGTGTGTAGCCAACTGATTTAAAATCTCGCCTCACATAACGCCCAGTGGCAAGCTTTATGATCGGCCAGTCCCAATTAGTCTACTTTTAGTCGAGACACCCAAAAAGTAGTTCCCTGCATAAATGACGTCCAGGCCCGGCCGGCAGGAGGGCTAGGCGGGACGAGCAGCAACTAGGCTGCTAAAGCGTAATTATCGTTTGCGTTTGTTTTTTTCCCCAGTTTTTACGTGACCCAGAGTAACACGACACGCAACCTCAAGTTCCAAACCCACGTCGAAACCTTTACGCCCCCGTGGTAGTTTATAGTCGTTGAGACTTGAATTTCGCAAACTTTTTTTGTTCACCATTTATATTAAGTTTTATCGTAAATATAATATAATACTTTTAAGATATAAAATCAATGTAAATATTTAGATTACTATCATATTTTTTATACTTTATATAAGATTTTACTCATTTGTAAAATAGCACCATTTGTCTACGAATTATATCCCTTAATATTTACCTGTAATTTCTCTTTCTATACGTCTTTGAGCATCCTTTTTAGCTAGGTCTTGACGTTTGTCATAAAGTTTTTTACCTTTTGCTAAAGCAATTTCTACTTTCACTTTACCATTTTTTAAATACATACTAAGTGGTATAAGTGAATAACCTTTTATAGTTGTAGCACCTATAAGTTTTCTTATTTCGTGTTTATGAAGCAATAATTTCCTAGTTCTTAGAGGATCTACATTAAAAATATTCCCCTGTTCGTAAGGACTGATATGAACTTGTTTTATATAAACTTCGGCATTGTCAACAGATGCAAATCCATCACTCAAGTTTACTTTGCCTTGTCTAATTGATTTTACTTCTGTTCCTTTTAATTCTATTCCACACTCATAAACTTCTTCTATGAAATATTCATGCCTAGCTTTTCTATTTGTTGCTAATATCTTTTTACCTGCCAACAAGTTCACCTTCTTTACTAAAAATTTCTTAACCTATTATATATTAATCTATACAATGATTTTTTAATCTATATTTGCCAACTTACCATTTGAATATATCCATTAATTCGCTAAATAAATTTCATCAAATAAACCTCTAAATACATATTATTAAGTTTAAATTTATAAAATTGATTATGGTAAATATAGTTTCATATATAATATATAAATATACCATATCCCTATACATTAGTCAATATTGCCATACCGATTACTATTTGATGCCATTTTGTATATCGTATTTATAATATTAATAAGTACATAATACTATAATTTCTTATTTATAACTTTATATTTACTATTTATAACTTCCTATCTATTATCTATAGCTTTCTATATAAATATTCATTATAAATACACTTGTGTCAAAATATATTCGATATTAATCTATCTTCTTTTTTATGAGTATCAAGAAAAATTGATGCCCTATACATATTATTTATAAATATCCGATAAATATACTCCTTGTATCTATTTATCAAGCTATAATTTATTTATCTTAACTTAAGTTTGACTATCATTTAATCCTTAAATGTTTATAAAAAAGATAGTAAAAACTTAGCCACAACTAGCCATTATATTGACTACTTAAAATAAATTTCCTATATATTATAAAAACTAAGGCTTAAAAAATTAAGCCTTAGTTGAATAATTTGTTATTTATCAAACTCTTCTAGTGCCATTAACTTTGTTAATCTCTTTCTCATAAGAGTTAATAAAACTCCGAAAACAGCTACTACTATCGTTATTATTAAGAATATTGTACTGTATCCCATTGTTTCTGTGAATCCAGCTACTTTTCCTGAGATTAGGTTTGAGAAGAAGAAACTCATATACCATGCTCCCATTGCAAGTGAACTATATTTTTCTGGTGCTAGTTTATTAAACATAGCCATTCCTATTGGTGATATACATAACTCCCCTACCGTTAATAAGAAATATGCCAAAAGGATAAATATTAAGCTCATCTGTTTGCTTCCATCAACAACTCCACCTAAAGTGTTTAGTCCTATTATTATAGTAACGAATGCTGATGCAGTTAGGAACATTCCTAAAGCCATCTTAGCAGGTACAGACAAGTCCCCACGTTTTGTTTTAGAAAGCTTAATCCATAGGCTACCAAGTATAGGTGATAAAACTACACATAGTATTCCATTGAAAGAAGTCAACCAAGGAACTGGTATTACAAAACTTCCTATATTTCTATTTACTAATTCATTAGATAATAGTGAGAAAGATGTTGCAGTTTGATACCATGCTGCCCAGAATAAAACTACAAATACAAACATAACTCCTAATGCTTTTAATCTGTTTTTTTCTAATGTTGTTAAAGCAGCAGTATTTTCTTCTTTAACAGTATTGCTACTTTTCTTGTTAACTGGATATTTTGCTTTTTCCCCTAACCATTTTGGAGATAATACTATAAGTAAAGTACATACTATTAGCATTACTATAGCTGCCATTAGGAATATATACTTATATCCATATGCTTGTATTTCACCTTGAGCGTTTACTGATGCAAACCACTTGTCTGAAACTAAACCTGCTAGAATCGGTCCAAAGAATGATCCTATGTTTACAAACATATAAAAAATACTGTATGCTGCATCTTTTCTTGATAATTCATTTTGCTTATACAAAGATCCTACAAGTGAACTTATTTGACCTTTAAAGAAAGCCCCTGCAACTATTAAAACCAATAACCCTGCCCATATATTTAACATGTTAGGTTTTGCGAAAAATAGTACCAGGTATCCACATGCTGTTATAAAAGATCCTAGTATAAGAGATTTTTGAATTCCCAACCATCTATCAGAAATATACCCACCTACTAAAGATCCCATGTAGTTTATACCTTGGTATAGTCCTATAATAGCTGCAGCCTTTGATACACTTAGGCCTAGTCCATTTTGACTAATGTCTGTTGTGAAAAATAGTATCAATACAGATGATACTGCATATCCTGCATAACTTTGAAGTGCGATTGATATATTCGCCAACCAAAGCCCCATTGGATGTTTTGCTTTTTGTTCCATAATTTTGCTCCCCCTTTTTAATGATTTATCCTTTTCTATGATAACACTAAAACCTCTATTTTTTGCTATTTTTCCTTCGTTTTTTTACGACAACAATTATAATTCATAAGATTTTTTTTATTTATATTATTGAAATAATTTTAAAATTATAGCTTTCTAAGTATAATATACATTTAGTAAGATAAATAAAGTATATAAGCATAAATAAAGTATATAAGCATAAATTATTTATTTTATTAGTTAGATTTATTATTGTATTCTAAATTTATTCATCAAAAAAGGTATCAAGCTATATTAGTTCTTTGCCTAATACATAATTTGATACCCTTAAATTAACATATCACTTAAATAAATATACTATTAAATAAATATGCCATTTAAATAAATATAGAACTTAATTTAAATTAAATTAACATCATTAAAAGTAATACTTATTAATTTTTTTCTTCATCTTCTTCGTCTATTTTTTCTAGTAATTCAAAATCTATTTCTCTAAAATCTACGTTAACACTGTCTACTTTTATTCTGACAGTATCTCCTATTTTATAGGTTTTCTTAGTTCTCTCACCAATTACTGTGTAAGTCATCTCATCGTAAATATAATAATCATCATTCATATTTGCTAGCCTTATAAGACCCTCAACAGTATTGTGTAGTTCTACGAAAAGCCCGAATGAAGTTACACTAGAGACAATACCATCGTACTCTTCGCCAATCTTATCCTTCATATACATACATTTGTAGAAGTCATGAACATCTCTTTCTGCTAACTCTGCTTTTCTTTCTTTTTCTGAGGATTGAGTTGATGCATAATCGACTATAGTAGTAAGTTGTTCTTGTCTTTTTGGCGAAATTTTATTATTTAAATGTTCTTTTATTATCCTATGAATCTGTAAATCAGGATATCTTCTTATTGGGGAAGTGAAGTGGCTATAATACTTAGCTGCAAGTCCAAAGTGACCTATACATTCTGGTGAATATCTAGCTTGTTTTAGCGAACGAAGCATTATTGTACTTATTACCTCTTCTTCTTTTTTGCCCTTTATTTGAGAGATTATTGCTTGTAGTGCTTTTGGATGAACTTCTTCCATATCTCCCTTTATAGAGTAGCCAAATGTAGCTATAAATTGGCTTAATTTTTCCATCTTTTCTGATGTTGGAGTTTCATGGACTCTATATACAAATGGAGTTCCCAACCAGAAATAATGTTCTGCTATTGTCTCATTACTTACAAGCATAAATTCTTCTATTATTTTATTTGATATTCTTCTTTCGTAGTGTTTTATATCTACTACTTCTCCATCTTTGTTTAAGATTATTTTTGCTTCTGGGAAGTCAAAATCTATTGCGCCTCTTTTATTTCTTCTCTCCATTAAAATTCTAGCTAACTTTTCTGCATTTTTAAATTCTTCCACTAAATTAGAAAAAGTCTGTTTTAATTTTTCATCGTCATTTTCTAATATATCTGATACCTCTGTGTAGGTCATTCTTGCTTTTGAGTTTATTATACTTTCTTTTATATCGTATTTTACAACTTTACCTTTGTGATCTATTTCCATAAATATCGACAATGTAAGTTTATCTTCAAATGGGTTTAAACTGCATACACCGTTTGAAAGAGTCTTAGGTAGCATAGGGATTACCTTGTCTACTAAATAAACTGATGTAGCTCTTTTTAGGGCTTCTTTATCTAGTTTACTTTTTTCTCTTACATAATGTGTGACGTCCGCTATATGAACACCAAGCTTAAAGTTACCATTTGGCAATACTTCTATTGATACTGCATCGTCTAAGTCTTTTGCATCTTCTCCATCTATTGTAAATGTTTTTAGGTCCCTTAAATCAAGTCTTCTCTCTACCTCGTCTTCTGGGATTTCAACTGCCACAAACTCTGCTTCTTCTAAAACTTTCTTAGGGAATTCTTCAGGCAGACCATGTTCTCTGATTATAGATTCTATTTCTACTCCTCTTTCTCCCTTTTGACCTAAAACTTCTATAATTTTACCCTCAGCTTTTCTATCTTCTATTGGCCATACTGTAATTTCACAAACTACCTTATCATTTTCCTTGGCACCACTAAAATATTTTTTTGGTATATATATGTCCTTATTAAATTTCTTGTTGTCTGGTATTACAAAACCAAAGGTCTTGCTTGGTTTAAATACTCCTACTACTTGTGTTACTTCTCTTTGGATAACTTTTACTATCTTACCTTCTGCTCTTTTCTCATCTGTAGCTGGAACTACTATTTCAGCCATAACTCTATCATTATGCATAGCTCCATTTATATCAGATGATGGTATAAATAAATCTTGTGTATATTCTGCATCAGACTCTACAAACCCAAAACCTTTTCTATGAGATACAAATTTTCCTACAAAATATCCCATCTGATTTGGAGATAATACTTTTCCTTTTTTAGTCTTGCATATATATCCATCTTCTTCTAGTTCATCTAAAAAATTATAAAACATAGGCATTTCTGATGAGTGTATATCAAAAATTGAAGCTAGTTCTTCTTTTTTTAGAGGATTATATGCTTCATCATTTATTAAACCGATTAATCGTTCTTTTAATCCTTCTACCATTACGCCCTCCTAAATTATTAATTATTTTTATATTATCTTTTTTGATTTTAAATTAAGTACTATTTAATAAATCTAAAAATATGTTATTCATTTTTGAGTTTTAAATATTCTATATTATATATTATGTTCAATTTAACTATAATATATTGTTTCCATTTTCTCTATTATACAATCTTAACATAATTTTCTATATTTTATAATATATAGTAAATTTCTAACAATATTTTTACAATTATTTCCCGAGAAAAGTCTAAAAAAGGACAGCAAACAGATTTTTCCTGTAAGCTGCCCTTTTAATCTTTAATTCAAAAACTAAATTTAATTTGTGAATACTTTAAATACAATTTCTAAACTAATTTAAATGATGGCCGGTCACCTAAATTAATTACTTAACTAAAAGTAACGCTATTGCATTTAAAAAGAATAATACTGATGTTATTTTTGTTATCTTAGAAAGAAATGCTTGTTTACCTTTTGGCTTAAAGTAGCTTTGGGTACCTTCTCCACCGAATTGTGAAGGTGCTGCACTCTTAGTATCTTGAGGCATGATGCTACATACAAGTATTACAGCTAGCAACATTTGCACGCCCATTAAGATCTTGCTCATTTGTAACCCTCCTAAATATCTAGCTTTTAATTTTATCTAAACTTTAGTGTATCATAACAGAATATTTTATTCAATATTTCCATTATTATTATAGACATAATCTAGAATATATTTTCAAAATTCATTAATTTTTTAAAACCATTATATTATAGATTAATTTCAGATTATTATTTTTAGATTATTATTCTTATACTATTAATTTCAGATTATCACTTTCAGATTATTATTTTTATAAAATATTCGCTTAGTCTATATAATTATCTTTTATAAACTCAACTATCTCAAGTTCACTTTCGATTTCTGATTTAATAGGGTATGTTTTCTCGGCCTTTTTAATTTGATTTAACATCTCTTTAGCTTTATTAATATCTTTTTCTATAATTAAATTGTAGGCATACATTATTCTCATTTTGCTTATATGCCCTTTGCTTGCTTTTATGTATGATTTTAACTCTTTTGTATATAATTCATTTATTTTTTCTTCACTTTTCTCACCTATTATCTCATAAAAAAGTAACTCACACGTGATTTCATTTTCATATAATTTAGCTATTTTCGGAGTATAATTTATTAAAAATTCATAACACTCCCTAGCCTTATCAAACTCTAATCTATCATGATAATAAGCTGCTTCAATACATTTTATACTAGTAGCTAAAGGATTGCTAAAATCAAGTTCCCAGTCATTTATAAACCACTCTGTAGGCATATCCTTTACTCTTATTCCTCTACTCATAAGTCCATTTACCTTTAGCTGTATATAAAAACAATATCTATTGAATTTATTTTTTATCATTGATACTAAGTTATACCCGTCATTGGCAACCCCACCTATTTTCATAGGAATACCATTAGTAATAAGTGTTATAATACCACTTCCAATAAGAGAAATTAATACCATATCAACATACTTACTATCCTTAGGGATACTATAAATTATAAAAGACCCAATTACTAATATTAAATTCATCAGTATACCGCCTAGATTATACAGAATGTACGGATAATCTTCATAACTATCTTCCCTTGGCATCATAAGGCATTGCCCAGCCGTACCGGCTAAACTAAATTTTTTTATGGCTAGTTTTCCATTTTCTTTTACAAAAGTTAAGCTAAATATCCTAAATGATATAAATTCATATCCAGACAGAAGCCCAAATATTAAATGGCCTAATTCATGTAAGATAATCTGAATTATAAATGCCATATAAAATACAGTAAAAACAAGAACTAACTCTAATATACTATTACCCTCTAAGTTAGATTTTTCAACCATCTTGACTCCAATTACAGCCCCAGTCAACATCATAACTATAAGTAAAACCACTTTAATTAACATATCCTTAATGTTAATTTTTTTATTTTTCTTTTTCATAAAATCCCCCTCAATTAAACACAGCTTTAGCTTTTATTTCTTTAGAAAAATTATAAACTTCTACTTCATTATAACGTTATATGCTTAATACTTCTATTTAATTCATAAGGAGATACTACAACCCCAATTTAAAAAGGAGTTTTGATTAATGATTCTAACTCTAATCATTAATCAAAACTCCAACTATACTCTTTAAAACAAATTATTTTTTTAAGTTATAGAAAGATTTTAATCCGCAGTATCTAGCAGAATCTCCAACTATTTCTTCTATTCTTAATAATTGATTGTATTTAGCAACTCTATCAGTTCTTGATGGAGCACCAGTTTTTATTTGTCCAGCATTTACAGCTACAGCTAAGTCAGCTATAGTAGTATCTTCTGTTTCCCCTGATCTATGAGATATAACTGCAGTATATCCAGCTCTCTTAGCCATTTCTATAGCATCTAAAGTCTCAGTTATAGTACCTATTTGATTAACTTTTATTAATATAGAATTAGCAACACCAGATTCTATTCCTTTTTCTAGTCTCTCTGTATTAGTTACAAATAAGTCATCTCCAACTAATTGTAATTTGCTTCCTAATTTTTCAGTTAATAATTTCCATCCATCCCAATCTTCTTCATCTAAACCATCTTCTATAGTTATTATTGGGAAGTTAGTTGACCAATCTTCATATAATTCAACCATTTGCTCAGCTGTTAATTCTTTTCCTTCTCCAGCTAAAACGTATTTTTTAGTTTCCTTATTGTACATTTCTGTAGCAGCAACGTCAAGTCCTAACATAACGTCTTTTCCTGGTTCATATCCAGCCTTAGATATAGCCTCAACTATTAATTCTAATGCTTCTCTATTTGAATCTAGGTTTGGAGCAAATCCACCCTCATCACCTACACCACAAGCTAATCCTCTTTCAGCTAAAACTTTCTTTAGAGAGTGGAATACCTCTGCACCCATTCTTAATCCTTCTCTAAATGACTCAGCCCCAACTGGTAATATCATGAATTCTTGAACATCAACGTTATTGTCTGCATGCTCTCCACCATTTAATATGTTCATCATTGGTACTGGTAATTGTTTAGCATTTACTCCACCTATGTATTGGAATAATGGTAAACCTATTTCTTCAGCAGCAGCTCTAGCTACAGCCATAGAAACACCTAATATTGCATTTGCTCCTAATTTACCTTTGTTTGGAGTTCCATCTAACTCTATCATTAACCCATCTATTCCTGGTTGGTCAAATGGATCCATTCCCTCTAGTTCTGGAGCTAATACTTCATTTACGTTGGCAACAGCTGTTTCAACACCTTTTCCTAAGTATCTTCCTTTGTCACCATCTCTTAATTCAACTGCCTCAAAAGCTCCTGTTGATGCCCCTGATGGTACTATAGCTCTACCAACAGTTCCACTTTCTAAAATAACTTCAACCTCAACAGTTGGGTTTCCTCTTGAGTCTAATACTTCTCTTGCGTATACTAATTCAATAGCTGACATAATATGTATCTCCCTTCAGTTTGTAATAGATTATTATTTTTTGATTTGGTATTTTAAACACTTATATATTATATTACATTCAAATTTATTGATGGGTAAATTTGTAAAATTTTATATTATTTTAGGTACTATCTAACTATTAATGAATGTCCAGACATCTCCTCTGGTTTGTCTAAATTCATCATATCAAGTATAGTTGGTGCAATATCTGAAAGTCTTCCAGAGTCTAACAACTTAGCATTCTTAAACTCTTCTCCTGTTACTATAAATGGAACTGGATTTATAGAGTGAGCTGTTACAGTCTTTTCTGTATCAATATCTATCATATACTCTGCATTTCCATGGTCAGCAGTTATTATTGCATTTCCACCAATTTCATTTAATTTATCTATCAACTTCCCTACACAACTATCTACTTTTTCTACTGCTTTAATAGCAGCATCCATCTTTCCTGTATGTCCAACCATATCAGGATTTGCATAGTTTACAACTATAAAATCAAATTTATCTTGTTCTATTTTTTCAAGTACTTTTGTAGTAAGTTCATCAGCAGACATTTCAGGTTGTAAATCATAAGTTGCAACCTTTGGAGATGGTATTAGTAGTCTCTCTTCTCCCTTATTTGGCTCTTCTACTCCTCCATTAAAGAAGAAAGTAACATGAGCATATTTTTCTGTTTCTGCTGCCCTCAGCTGAACTTTTCCATTTTTAGCTAAATACTCACCTAATGTATTTGCCAAAGACTGAGGTCCATATGCTATATTAACTTCTTTTATAGTTATATCGTACTCAGTTAAACACACAAAAAATAAGTTTTTACAAGGTCTATCAAATCCAACGAATTCATTGCATGTCAATGCTCTTGTTATCTGTCTAGCTCTATCTGGTCTAAAGTTAAAAAATACAACTGAATCATCTTCATTTATAGTTGCCACAGGTTTTTTATCTTTTAATATAACTGTAGGTAATATAAACTCATCATTTTTATCACTATCATAAGATTTTTGGATAGCATCTATAATAGACTGCGCTGTTTGACCCTTGCCTTCTGACATTGCCTCATATGCAAGTTGTATTCTTTCCCATCTTTTATCTCTATCCATTGCATAATATCTACCAGATACTGTAGCAAATTCTCCAGTTCCAGTTTCTATCATTAAATCTTCGATTTGTTTAGCATAACCTATTGCACTCTTTGGATCTGTATCTCTTCCATCCGTAAATGCATGGACATATACTTTTTTTACACCTTTTTCATTTGCCATTTTTATTAAGGCTTTTAGGTGATCTATATGCGAATGTACTCCTCCATCTGACAATAATCCCATTAGATGAAGTGCTTTATCTTTTGCATTTTCCATAGCCTGGCACAATACTTCGTTTTTAAAGAAACTGCCATCTTCTATTGATTTTGTTATTCTAGTTAAATCTTGATATACTATTCTACCTGCACCTATGTTTGTATGACCCACTTCTGAGTTACCCATTTGTCCATCTGGCAATCCTACATCAAGACCACTAGCTTTTATTAAAGTATTTGGATATTGTTTTATTATATTATCTAAATTAGGAGTATTAGCCTCTAATATTGCATTTCCTTTTTTGTTTTTAGTATATCCAAAACCATCCATGATGATTAAAGCAACTGGTTTTTTCATTTATTCCACTCCTTAGAAATTGACAAGCTTTAAGTAGTCATCACTAGCCAAACTAGCCCCTCCAACTAAAGCCCCATCTATATCGCTTTGGCCCATTATCTCAGCCACATTTGAAGGCTTTACACTTCCTCCATATTGAATTCTAACTTCATTTGCTAATTCTTGGTATAAACCTGCTACAACTTCTCTTATGTAAGATATAACATCGTTTGCGTCTTCTGCTGTAGCTGTTTTTCCTGTTCCTATAGCCCAAATAGGTTCATAAGCTATAACAACCTTGTGTAAATCTTCTTTAGATACATTCTCTAAAGCTTTTTCAATCTGAAGCTTACATATTTCTTTAGTTTTTCCAGATTCTCTTTGTTCTAAAGTTTCTCCACAGCAAACTATTGGATTTATACCTACTTCTAAAGCCTTTAATACTTTTTTGTTTACTGTTTCATTAGTTTCAGCGAAGTATTGTCTTCTCTCTGAATGTCCTAATATAACATAGTCCATCTCTATTTCTTTTAGCATAAGAGGAGATACTTCTCCTGTAAAAGCACCTTTTTCTTCAAAGTGCATATTTTGGGCACCTATTTTTATATTAGTTCCCTTTGTAGCTTCTTTTAAATCTTTTAATAGTGTAAAAGGTGCGCATATAACAGCTTCTACATCTGTATTATTTACATTCCCTTTAACTTCATTCACAAATTCTAAAGCTTCTTTTATAGTTTTATGCATCTTCCAATTTCCAGCTATTATAGGTTTTCTCATATTATTTCTCTCCTTATACAACATTTATTATATTTAAACTTGTTGCACTATAAATAGTAATCTTTACATATTTATATTATAATATCTAGTCTTATTTATTATCTAGTGCTACTATACCAGGTAATTCTTTTCCTTCTAAGAATTCCAAAGAAGCACCTCCGCCAGTAGATACATGAGTCATCTTATCTCCAAATCCTAATTGATTAACTGCAGCTGCACTGTCTCCACCACCTATTACTGTAGTAGCATCTGTCAATTCTGCCATAGCCTTGGCAACTGCTAATGTACCTTTAGCAAAATTAGAGAATTCAAAAACTCCCATTGGTCCGTTCCATACTATTGTCTTAGATTTATTTACAGTATTTACATAAGTTTCTATAGTTTTTGGTCCTATATCAAGTCCCATATGCCCTTGTGGTATGTTTGCATCTTCAGTTATAACCGGTGTAGAGTCTGCAAATTTATCAGACACTGCATTGTCTATTGGAAGTAGGAAATTAACCCTTTTGGCCTTAGCCTTTTCCATCATTTCTTTTGCATAGTCAACTTTGTCTTCTTCAACTAAAGAAGTACCTATTTCGTACCCTTGAGCTTTTAGGAATGTATATGCCATTCCTCCACCTATTATTAGGTTGTCTACTTTTTCTAATAATTCATTTATAACAGCTATTTTATCAGAAACTTTTGCTCCTCCAAGTATTGCAGTAAAAGGTCTTACTGGATTTGCAACAGCCTCTCCTAAGAATTTTAATTCCTTTTGAATTAAGTATCCACAAGCTCTTTCATCTAAAAATTCTCCTGCTCCTACTGTAGAACAATGAGCTCTATGTGCAGTTCCAAATGCATCATTTACAAATATATCTGCTAAAGATGCAAGCTCTTTTGAATAATTCTCTTCGTTTTTAGTTTCTTCTTTTCTGTATCTAGTATTTTGAAGTAATATTATATCTCCATTTTCCATTTTTTCTACAGCAGCCTTAGCATTTTCTCCTACAACATTGTCATCAGCTGCAAATACTACTTCTTTATTTAACATCTCAGATAATCTTTTTGCTACAGGAGCTAAAGATAACTCTGGCTTTGCTTCCCCTTTTGGTTTTCCTAGGTGTGAGCATAATATAACTTTTGCTCCATTATCTAATAAGTACTTTATAGTAGGTAATGCTCCATTTAATCTGTTCTCATCTGTTATGATACCGTCCTTTAAAGGAACATTAAAATCACATCTAACTAATACTTTTTTTCCATGTACATTAATATCTTCGATTGTTTTTTTGTTAAGCATTGACATCCTATATCTCCTCTCAAAAATCCTTTTTCATAAATTAAGTATGCTACATTCAATATTTTTTCATATTAAGTATATCATTTTTATAGATTTTTACATATAATATGTTACATTTTTTTCAAAAAATTATATAAATTGTATTAAATTTAAATTACTCTATAAATATTTAAAGTCCAAGCCGTAGCGTCAAACTACAAGCTCGGACTTATAATTACTTAGATAATTGAGCAAAATATGCCAAAGTTCTTATTAACTGAGATGTATAAGACATTTCATTGTCATACCAAGAAACAACTTTAACTAACTGTTGTCCTCCTACATCCATAACCTTTGTTTGGGTAGCATCAAATAATGATCCATAAGTTATACCTATTATATCAGAAGATACCAACTCTTCATCCGTATATCCAAATGATTCGTTTGAAGCAGCTTTCATAGCTTCATTTATTTCCTCAACTGTAACATTTTTGTCTAATGTACAAACTAATTCTGTCAATGATCCTGTTATAACCGGAACTCTTTGAGCTGATCCATCTAACTTACCTTTTAATTCTGGTATAACTAAACCTATAGCTTTAGCGGCTCCTGTAGTATTAGGAACTATATTTCCTGCTGCTGCTCTACCTCTTCTTAAATCACCTTTGCCGTGAGGTCCATCTAAAGTATTTTGGTCATTAGTGTAGGCATGGATAGTAGTCATCAAACCTTTTTGTATTCCATACTTATCATTTAATACTTTAGCCATTGGCGCTAAGCAGTTAGTTGTACAAGATGCACCTGATATAACTGTTTCAGTCCCATCTAATATATCGCTATTAGTATTGAAAACCACTGTTTTTATATCTCCTGTAGCTGGTGCTGATATAACAACCTTTTTAGCTCCTGCTTCTATATGAAGACTTGCTTTTTCTTTTGAAGTAAAAAATCCAGTACATTCTAATACTATATCAACTCCAAGTTCCTTCCATGGTAAATCTGCTGGGTTTCTCTCTGCAGTAACCTTTATTTCTTGTCCATTAACTACAAAGCCTCCATCTTTAACTTTTATCTCACCATTAAATCTTCCTTGGGCTGTATCATATTTAAATAAATGAGCCAAAGTTTTTGCATCTGTTAAATCATTTATCGCAACAACCTGGAATTTATCAGTTTGTTCTATCATTCTTCTTAAAGCTAATCTTCCTATTCTACCAAAACCGTTTATAGCTACTTTAACCATCTTGCTACCTCCTATAATGTCTTTTGTCTATATATTTTTTAGCAACTGCTAGTTATCGACTTTATAATTTCAACTTATGTCAGTGAGAGTATCTTATAGGCACTTTTTTCATCTGTTATCAAAACTATGTTTTTATTTACATTTGATACCGATAAAAATGCCTCAGCTTTCTCTGTCCCCGCAAATATGGCAATAGTTTCTTTTGTATTTTTAAACGTTTCTAGATTAATACCGACAGTATTTAACTTATATACTATTTCTCCATCCCTGTTGAAATAATAACCGAATGCTTCACCTACAGCATTTTTCGACATTATTTCTTCAATTTTATCCTGAGGAAGTTTTCTTCTCTTAGCCATTACATCAGCCCTACCTATACTAAAAACTAAAATGTCAGTCTTTTCAATATAATCTAGTGTTGATTTAATCTCAGGCACTTTTATAAGTGTATTCATAGCACTTATATCTAATTCATCAGGTATGTTAAGTAGTTCGTAGTTAGATCCTAATTTTTTGCTAGTTATGGCCACTATACTATTAGATTGTGTATCAACATCAGTTCCCATACTACCTCTTGCTGGAACTACAGTAGAATTGTGGTACTTTTTATCTGTCTTTATGCTCTTAGCAAATTCCAACATTGTGCTACCACCTGTTATTGATACTATATCTCCGTCTTTTAAAATATCTAAAAAATATTCTGAACCACATCTTGCTACATCTTTTAGTATACTTTCGTTTTCATCAAAGCTTCCTGGAACTAATATGACTTTTTTGATACCTAGTTTACTTTTTATCTTATCTTGAAGTCTAGATAATCCCATTATGTCATTCATAATATCCTTTAACTTCTCTAGTAAATCTAAGCCCTCTTCAGTTATAGTCATTCCAGATACTGCTACATCTATAAGACCTTGTTCTTTTAGAACTTCTGTTTCCGACCTTATTATTCTTTCGCTTATTTCTAATACATTAGATAACGTTCGCCTACCTATTGGTTCACTTAAAGATATCTGTCTTAATATAGAATATCTTTTTTCCATAAGTTCAATAGCTTGTGGTATTATTTTTTTTTGAATCTCTAATAATTTATTCATAATGTACTCCTTGTTTCTCTTTTTCATCGGGACTTTTTATGTCCCTAGAGATTTTTTAAGTCCCACAAGATAATTTTATTTTATAGGAATAGTATATATATTTCAATAGTTTTTATAATAATTTATTTATTTTTACATATTTAATATTCTTTTCTTCTTGTAGAAGATAAAATCCCCAACTCTTCTCTATACTTTGCAACTGTTCTCCTTGCAACGTTTATACCGCTACTCTTTAAAATTTTGGATATATTATCATCACTTAAAGGTTTTTTCTTATTTTCGTTTTTTATTGTTTCCTCTATGATTTTTTTTATGCTTGTGCTAGAAGCCATTCCACTGTACTCAGTTTCAATAGCACTACTAAAAAAGTATTTAAGCTCAAAGACTCCAAATGGCGTTAGCATATATTTTCCATTTACACCTCTACTAATAGTAGATTCATGACATTCAAGCTTTTCAGCTATTTCCTTCATTTTTAATGGCTTTATATGCTTAATTCCTTTTCTTAAAAAGCTTTCTTGGGCCTTTACTATTTGCTCTGCTATTCTAAGAACCGTATGTTTTCTACTCTCTATATTTTTCATTAATCCTGTGGCTGAGTTCAGTCTTTCCTTTATAAACTCTTTTGCCCTTTCATCTGATTGCGAACTTTTTAATATTTCTTTGTAATAATTATTTATCTTTATTTGATATGAATCCTTTTCATTTAGATATACAACAAATTCACCTTCTATTTTTTCCACTATTACATCGGGCTGTATATACACACTTTTTTCTACAGAACAAGTTCTCCCTGGTTTTGGATCAAGGTTTTTTATTATACTTATAAGTTCAACACATCTTTGCAGTGAAATATCATATTTCTTGCTTATATCTTTGTACTTATTACTTCCTATTAAATTTAAATCGGTTCTTACTATCTCCTCTAATACTTCATTATATATTCCCAAACTGTGCATTTGTATTATCAGACACTCCGAGAGGTTTCTAGCCCCTACCCCAGTCGGCTCTAATTGTTGAACACTATTTAGACAATTATAAAAAGTATCTTTATCTATATTTAAAACGTCAATTATTTCTTTTTCATCTGTTCTTAAATATCCATCCTCATCCAAACTATCTATAATATACTCACAAACTTCCAGTTCTTTTTTATCTAATCTGTACAAACTTATTTGGAATTTTAGATGTTCATATATGTTTGATGAATACCTCACCATATTTTCTAAATTAACTTCATTTTCAGGATTGTAATTTACTTCGCTTTTTTCTATCCTTCGTGACTTTTCCATATGTTTTATATACTCTTCCCAATTTATCTCACTACTTTTTTCTATTTCTATTAGTGGATTAACTTCGGCTTCTCTTTTTATCTCATCTTCTAACTCCAACTTACTCATATTTAATATTGCTAGTGATTGTTTAAGCTGAGTAGTCATTACTAATTTCTGAGATTGAGTTAACTCTAAGGTATGATTAAAATTCATTGTTCTCACCTCATCTTTCTATATAAATTATATTTCCATCAAAAATCACTCTATATCTATATTCTATCATTTAACACGCTTCTTTTAAAATACCTCTTTTAGAAAATGATTCTCTATTTATATATATTGTATTTATTAACGCATTTATTAATTTTATTTAATTTATTATAGAAAAAATGACTTCTAATAAATAGAAATTCGTTTCTGTTTATTTAGAAGCCATTTTTAAATTTTATAAAATTCTATACTATTTTAATGATTCTATAGTGTTTTCAATAATTCTATAAGCTCGTCCTCTGTGTATTTATATTTTCTATTGCAAAATTGACAGCCTATTTCCACTTCACTATCTTCTTCTATTATTTGAGATATTTCTCTTTTGCCAATTGCAATTAATACTTTTTTTACTCTTTCTTTTGAACATTCACATTCAAATCCAACTTCACACTTATCTAATATTCTAGGATTTAATCCTTCTAGGACTATATTTAGTATCTCCTCTGGAGTTTTTTTATCTTTTAACATATTAGTTATTGACTCTAGATTTTTTACATTTTCCTCTAGTTTATTTATTGTTTCTTCTGTTGCATCAGGCATTAATTGAACTATAAACCCTCCAGCACACTCTACCTCGTTTTCTTTAGTTAGTACTCCTAATGAAACCACTGATGGAGTCTGCTCTGACACAGCAAAGTAATATGTAAAATCCTCTGCTATCTCTCCACTTACTAATGGATAGGCTCCATTATATGGCTCTTTAAGTCCTAGGTCTTTTATAACCTTCACTACGCCTTCTGTTCCTACAGCCCCAGCAACATTTAGCTTTCCATTTGGATAATCTTCTACCTCTACATTAGGATTTGATACATATCCTTTTACAGTTCCTTTTGAATCAGATGTTGTAAGTATAGTTCCTATAGGTCCTCCACCCTTTATTATAACAGTAAGCTTATCATTATCATTTTTCATCATAAGCCCCATCATAGATGTAGCAGTCAAGGTTCTTCCTAGTGCTGCTGTTGCAACCTTTGTTGTTTCATGTAGAGCTCTTGCCTCTTCCACCATTTCTCTAGTTGTTGCAACAAACGCTCTTACCTGACCCTCGCCACCTGTTGCTCTTATTATATAATCACCCATTTTGTCCTCCGTTAAATTTAAAATTTCCACTATGTCTTGGATATTTACTTTCTACACACAAAAAATATTCTCTGAGTTTCATCTGTAGGTCTTTCAAAAGTAAAATCTCCAAATACTTTTATACTGCTAAACCCTACCTCTTGAAGCATCTCTATTATTTCCTCTTCTGTATATGCCCTTTGCTGATGTATTTCTTCAAACCTTTCAAACTTTCCATCCTCATCTTTGATAAAGAATGCCAATTCCATTTCTACTAGATTTTCCTCATCATCAAAGTAATTTTGCCACATGTACGCTATATCTTCCCTGTTTTCTCCATACATATTATTTCCTAATATATTTGCAAGTTTATAAAATGAACTTATATCAAAAATAAATATACCATCTTCTTTTAAAAGTTCATGTGTTTTAGAAAATACAGATTCTAAATCATCATCATATGTTATATAATTAAATCCATCGCAGGCACAAAGCACACAATCCAGATCTGTGATTTCAAAATCTAGTTCTCTTATATCTTGTTGCAACAAAACTAATTCTACACCTTGCTTTTCGGCCTTTTCCCTAGCTACACTAAGCATCTGATCTGATATATCAATCCCTGCTATATCGTATCCCTTCTTAGTAAGTGGTATAGTCATATTCCCTGTTCCACATGCTAGTTCTAGTATATTTTTTACTTTGCAGTTTTCTTTTTTTATTATTTCTTCTATATATTTAACCCATCCGTCATAATCAACTTCACTCATAAGTTCATCATATACAAATGCAAAATCACTGTACTGATTCATCTGTGTTATTTTTCCCTTCCATCATCTTTTTCTTTTGTTTTTTTCGTGATGTAAGTATTCCTCCGATTCTTCCAGCCTCTTTAGCCGTAAGACCGGCCCAACCTCTCTCACTCACCTTATCCAGCAACCCTAGTTCTGACGCTATCTCATATTTCATTATATCATTATCTGTCAATATTTTAGGTTTTTTGCTACCTGATGGCTTTGCCTTTTTATTGATTGTATTAATATTTTTATTATCATTTTTGTTAGTCATAAAAAACACCCCTTCTATTTTGTATTTTTGTCATATAAGAAAAATTTATACAAATATTGAAGGGGCACTCATTTGTTTTTTAATAGTTTATATATTTCTAAATAGTATCAATTGATTTTTTATGTTTCAATAGGTCTATATACACATTTAACGCATTTATAAATATATCCTCATTAAAGTTAAAATTTAAACTGTGAAGTCCATTTGTAAATCCTTTTTCCTCATTTCTTGACCCTAACATAAAGAATAACCCAGGAACTTCCCTTTGATAATAAGAAAAGTCTTCAGATATCATTAGAGGGTCTAGTTCTATTACTCTATCTCCTACAGCCTCTATAAATTCATCATAAAGATTTTTATCATTTTTAACCGATATATAATCGTCCTTTACGTTGACGTTTATTTTGCAGTTATAAGCTAGTTCAAATCCTCTTGCCAGTTCATTTATTCTTTTTTTGATATTAGAATATATTTCTGGGTGAAATGCCCTTAAACTACCCTCTATTCTTATATTTTCTGCTATTATATTTCTTCTACTTCCACCTTGTATTTTCCCCATAGTTAATACAGCATTGTCTATAGGACTTATATTTCTAGAAACTATAGTTTGTAGGTTACTTATAAAGTTTGCAGCTATAACAATTCCATCTATTGCATTTTGTGGCATAGCTCCATGACCGCTTTTTGCAATTATATCTATATCTATGTCTCCTACTTGCGCAAGGAAATACCCAGGTCTTGTTCCTACATATCCTTCTTGTATTTCTGGATATATATGCAGGCCATATATTTCATCAACATTGTAGTCTTTAAGAACTCCAGCTTCTATAAGCGCTTCAGCTCCTCCAGGTCCTTCTTCTGCAGGTTGAAATATAAATACAATATTATCATTTAATTTTTCTTTGTTGTCATTTAAAAACTCAACTAATCCTAGCAATATTGTAGTATGTCCATCATGACCACATAAGTGCCTTACTCCATTTTCAGTAATAAGTCCGTCTATATCCGCTCTAAATGCTATAGTTTTTTTAGGATTCTTGCCTTTTATCATCCCTACTGTTGCTGTATCTAAATAGGTTTCATATGCAACATTCATTTGGTCTAACTGTTCTCTTATATACGATGCTGTTTTGTACTCCTTCCTACCGCACTCTGCAATAGGGTTTAATATATTTCTATGTTTATAAAGTTTATCTTTTAAATATTCGATTTTATTCATTTTTTACCCCCAGTAGTTTACTTTTTAAAGTTTCTAATTATAGTATATTGTATAGATAAATTTCAATCTACTAAATTATGAGTTTTTATTATATTTTACCCTTTTTCAATTCTGATTAAGCATACAAATAATATAATTTTCTTATCATTAATAACTATAATCACGAAATATAAATCAGTACTTTGCAGTTACCTATTAAACAAATATCAAAGGAATTAGGTATATCTGTAAGTCATATAAATAAAAACTTAATATTATCAAAAGATAATGTAAAGGTTGAATATGAGATTGGTACTAAAAATGTAATTATTAATGGTAGTAAAAAGATTTTAGCTACTAAGTCACAGTTTAAAAATAATGTAATCTATGGTGAAATGAACTTACTAATTAAAGAATTAGGTTATACTTTAAAATTCGATTCTTTTGCAGGTAAAATTGAAATTTTAAAATAATAAAACATTAAAAAAAGACTAAGATAATTCTTAGTCTTTTTTATTTATCTATTTATTGTAGATTTTAATACCTACACCTACAGATGTTTGTTCCATAGAAACTATTCTACCGTCCACTTCAATTGTTTGATTGCTAAATGGACTTGAAACAATATTATAAACTCTATTTCCACCTGTTGGTAACAGCATATTTAAACAGTTTTTAATTACACTATTAAATGAAGCTGAATTTTGTCTTAATGAGAAAGTTGCTTCTCCACTTGTTGCATATGCAACACCCATTTTTTGACCATTTTCCCAATAGACTCCACTACTGTCAAATCCTAATGATGATAGCTTAGATTTAAACTCATTAAGTGGCATTGGTTTATTAGATATTTCTGGTTTTGGGGCTACATTACTGGCTACATCAGTACATTCATTGAATACAGCATCTGGTATAGCACCTAATATAGTTAATTTAGTGGCATCTTTTAATATAGTCTTATCACTACCCTTATTGACAAGTACTATCGGAGCATCTTTTGCAATAGTTGAACCTGTAAGAGAATCAACTAATACATCTGATTTTGCAAGGTAGAACTCTTTGACATTAGGATAATATTTATTAATAACTATCTTATTAGTATCAAATCTATCTTTACCACCTAAACGAACTGAATTAGTTTCTTTCACTAATTTATCACTCATTACACCTGTACCACCGATAGCATAACTTTCAATATCTTTTAAATTAATAGATACAGAATTTCCATCTGTTAAAATTATAGGTGATTTTTCTTTAAAAGCTATAGGAGCTATACTCATTGAGTCGGGTTCTCCTTTAAATGCATTTGTTAAAACAACCTTCTTAATAGGATTGATTTTATTTATTTCCTTAGCTACATTATAACTTGTCTCTATTCTATCATTACCACTAATTCTAATAACTTCTATTTCTCTATCTTTTAAAACTTTACTAACTGATTCACTAACTGTTCCTGTACCTCCGATTATATATACTTTCTTAACTCCGATTAACTTATCTAAAGTAACTAAAGGTAAATCGTTTTTTTGAGTTAAAAGTATTGGAGCATTTAATGCCCCAGCTAATCCACTTGCAGAAAGTCCATCTGCTAATGTTTTATCTGAGTTTACTAATATAGCCGTATTGTAATTTAATTTTTCAGCTATCTTAGTAGCAGTTTCATATCTATCCTTTCCACCTATCTTCTCAATTATAGGTTTACCCACTGACCTTGAAGTATTACCGTTTACTATTCCAGTAGACAAAGCATCTACACTTGGTGTACAAAATACTAATAACCCTAAAGATACACCAACCCCCAATATTTTCTTTGAAATTTTCATAACCCCTCCTGTATTTCTAGTATTTATGTAAGATTATTATACTATAATAAAAACAAACAAATTGTCATTTTATGTCATATAAACAAAATTTCATATCAATAAAACAAATAAAATATCTTACATATTACTAAAGTTTTTTCGACTAACATTACTTGTAACTGCTTTTTACCTCCCAAAAATTCTCCTGACAATATATCGGTTTAGTTTCAAACTTGTAAATATAAATAATCCATATAGTAACACTATTTTAATTTTCTAGTAACGTAATTGTGCTATAATCAATCAAAAGAATATTTATAAACTATTTACATACTAAAATTCAGGAGGGTTTATTATGGAAAAAAAACAATATGTTTGTCCTAAATGTGGAAACAAAACATATGAAAGTGATCAATTCCAGGCTACTGGCGGAAACTTTGCAAAGATATTTGACGTTCAGAATAAAAAATTTATTACTATAAGCTGCAAAAAATGTGGTTATACAGAATTGTATAAAGCTAAAGGTTCTGACGGTTGGGATATTTTAGACTTCCTTATGGGATAAATAAAACTACAGTTATATAATAGTATAAAAGTGAGGTATCTGTGTTTTTTAACTCAGATACCTCATCTTTTTACTGTTCATTATTAATTACAGATTTATTATTTTATTATAGACTTACTATAATTAACAAGAGAAAAAGTGTTTTGCCAAGCCACCTTTTGCCGTCTCCTTGTATTTATCTAACATATCTATTCCAGTTTCTTTCATTGTCTCAACAACCTGATCTAAAGAGACCATGTGTGATCCATCGGTAAGTAGAGCGTAATTTGCTGCATCTAAACATCTTTGTGCTGCCATTGCATTTCTTTCTATACAAGGTATTTGGACATATCCATATACTGGATCACAAGTCATCCCTAAATGATGCTCTAGAGCTATTTCAGCTGCATATTCTATTTGCTCTATAGAACCACCCTTCATATAGGCAACAGCCGCCGCTCCCATCGAACAAGCTACTCCTACCTCACCTTGACAACCTACTTCTGCACCTGATATGGAGGCATTTGTTTTTATTATATTTCCTATTACACCAGCTACTATTAAAGCTTCTATTATTTGTTTATCATCGTAATCATAAAAATCTTTTAAACTAAATAAAATTCCCGGCAGTACTCCAGCCGATCCACAAGTAGGAGCTGTTACTATTTTGTTTCCAGATGCATTTTGCTCAGAAGCAGCTAATGCATAAGAGTATATAAGTGTTGATAACTGTTTTTCTTCTAAATAAGATTTATAAAAATTCCCTGCTCTTCTCTTTAAAAGTAATTTTCCAGGAATTAACTCATCTGTATTCAGTCCTTCATCAATAGATTTCTTCATGGCATTCTTTATGTCGTTTATATAATCTAATATGTCTTCATCTTCATTTTCTAGTGCAAAATCAACCAAAGTCTTATTGTTATCGTTGCACCACTTTACCACTTCATCCATAGTACTTAGCGGGTATACACTATTATTTGCTGATCCCCTTTGACCTTCTTCTGATATAGTTCCACCACCAACAGAGTATACAGTCCAATCATCTAGTATATTTCCATCTTTATCTAGTGCTTCAAATTTCATAGCATTAGGATGAAACTCTTTTATTTCATCTTCTTTCCAAACTATTTCAACTTTTTTAGGAGCTATTGTTTTTTCTATTATGTAATCAGTCAGATGTCCCTTCCCCGTAGCTGCTAAGCTCCCATATAATATAGCTCTATAACTATCGGCACCTGAGTTTTTATTTTTGAATTTTTCTGCTGCTCTTTGTGGACCCATTGTATGAGAACTTGATGGTCCGCTCCCAATCTTAAACAACTCTTTTAATGTATCCATTTTATCTCCCCTTAAATTGTTTTTTTATTTTCCTTCTATAATATTATAACTTTTTTGTTAATTATTAGATATGATAAAATTGTTAAAATTTGTATATAGTCTATTGTTAACGAAATCTATTTTTACTTCATAATATAAAATTCAGTAGTATTTTTTTAATATTCTATCTTTGGTAAAGTGATATCTTCAATTCTGGTTGATTTTTACTAAAATATATATTAGAATGAGGTTAATAATATCTAAAATCCTATAACCTAGGGTAGAGGTGCTATAATTAATAGTATCCAATAGTAGCTGGCAAGCTTTGATCATTGGTGAAAGGAATTGTAGCCGAAGAAAATATTTCCTGCAAGAATATCTTCTGGGGTTACACATAATATGTGTAATACTGTCGCTTTTTTTGAGTGGTGAGCTACAAGGTTTACTTTGAATTTGTAAATTAAACGTACAAAGTATGCCTTTGTGCGTTTTTTGTATACCATAGTATAAATTATATTTTTAACTAACATATTATGTTTTTAATTATATTTTTAAAATTTTATATATATGGGTATTCATAAATGCATAAGATATTAATATTTATGTAAATACAAGTATATTTTGATAATTGGGGTGATTTTTAAATGAAAAAAGTAAATTTAGCTATAGTTGGAGCTACAGGAATGGTTGGTAGAACGTTTTTAAAGGTTCTAGAAGAAAGAAATTTTCCAATAGACAATCTTTATTTATTTTCATCTTCTAGATCAGCAGGATCTAAAGTTACATTTGGTGAAAAAGAGTATGTTGTTGAGGAACTGACTGAAAATTCATTTGATAGAGATATTCAAATAGCTCTTTTCTCAGCTGGAGGAGAAATAAGCAAGAAATTTGCTCCTATAGCAGCTTCTAAGGGCGTTGTAGTTGTAGATAACTCTAGTTACTGGAGAATGAATAAAGAAATACCTTTAGTTGTACCTGAGGTTAATCCTGAGGCTGTCAAAGACCACAAAGGAATAATTGCTAATCCAAACTGCTCTACTATACAGGCAGTAGTTCCACTAAAAACTCTTCATGATAAATATAAAATCAAAAGAGTTGTATACTCTACTTACCAGGCTGTGTCAGGATCTGGAGTTAAGGGTGTTGAGGACTTAGAAAAAGGAATGACTGGTAATCCTACTGGTTTTTATCCTCATCAAATATCATACAACTGCCTTCCTCACATAGATTCATTTACTGAGAATGGATACACTAAAGAGGAAATTAAAATGATTGATGAGACTATGAAAATATTCAATGACTACAATTTAAAAATCACTGCCACTACTGTAAGGGTCCCTGTAAAAAATGGTCATAGTGAATCTATAAATGTTGAATTTGAAAAACAATTTGAACTAGATGAATTGGTTGAATCTCTAAAAAATACTGATGGTGTTGTAGTTATGGATGACCCTAAAAACAACGTATATCCAACAGCTGTAGACTGCAATGATAGAGATGAAGTTTTTGTTGGAAGAATCAGAAGAGATTTCAGTCTTGATAGTGGTATAAATCTTTGGGTTGTAGCGGACAATATTAGAAAAGGTGCAGCTACTAATACAGTTCAAATAGCCGAACTATTACTATCATACGATTTAGTATAAATTTTAAAACTTTTATCTTCTATATATTAAAAATTAATATATAATAGAATTACATGACAGTATATAATTGGAAATCAAAATTTTCAAATTTAAAATAAAAGGGGATTGATTGTATGTTATTTAAAGGTTCTGCAGTTGCTTTAGTTACGCCTTTTGATGAAAATGGTATTAATTTTGAAGTATTAGGTCAATTAGTTGAATACCATATTGAAAACAAGACAGATGCACTAGTAGTGTGTGGAACTACAGGTGAAGCTACTACTATGAGTGATGAGGAGCAATTTGCTACAATAAAATACGTAGTTGAAAAGGTAAATAAAAGAATACCAGTTATAGCTGGTACTGGTTCTAACAATACAAAACACTCTATTTACCTAAGTCAAGAGGCTGAGAAATTAGGTGTTGATGGTCTTTTGGTTATAACTCCTTACTATAACAAGGCTAATCAAAAAGGTCTTAAACTTCACTTTGAAGCAATAGCAAATAGTGTTAAGCTTCCTATAATACTTTACAATGTTCCTGGAAGAACTTCTATGAACATAAAACCAAGTATGGTAGCTGAACTTGCTAAAATAGACAATATAGTAGCTGTAAAAGAAGCTAGTGGTGATTTAGCTCAAGTTGCGGAAGTTGCTAGATTAGTTCCAGATGATTTCGCTATTTACTCAGGTAATGATGATTCTATACTTCAATTATTATCTGTTGGCGGAAGTGGTGTTATATCAGTTGTTGCCAATATATGCCCTAGAGAAACTCATGATTTAGTTCATAAATTCTTAGAAGGTGATATAGAAGGTGCAAGAAAATTACAGCTTGGTATGAAGCCTTTAATAGATTCCCTATTTATAGAAGTAAATCCAATTCCAGTTAAAACTGCAATGAGATTATTAGGTTTCAATGTTGGAGACTTAAGACTTCCTCTAGCAGATATGGATGAAAAAAATCTTGAAGTATTAAAACAAGAATTAACTAACTTTGGATTCAAATTATAGGAGGGTATTATGTTAAAAGTTATAGTAAGCGGATGTAATGGAAAAACTGGTAGAGTTTTATTTGATTGTGTAAAAGAAGACACTGAATTAGAATTAGTTTGTGGTATAGCTAGGTCTGCTAGCAGTTGTCCAGATGAAGGTATAAAAATTTATCCTTCAATATCTGAAGTAACTGAAAGTGCTGATGTTATAATAGACTTCTCTCATCACTCTACTCTAGATGGATTATTAGAATATTCTTTAAGAACTAAAACTCCTTTAGTACTTGCTACTACTGGATATGATGATGAAGACTTGAAAAAAATTCACGAAGCTTCTAAAAATATACCTATATTCCTTTCTTACAACATGGCTTTAGGAGTGAATATACTAATAAAATTAGTTAAAGAAGCCGCTAAGTTACTAGAAGGCTTTGATATAGAAATAGTTGAAAAACATCACAACAGAAAAGCTGATGCCCCAAGTGGTACTGCTATAATGATAGCTGATGGAATAAAAGAAGCTTTACCAGAAGTTGAAAATACTTATGGAAGACATGGTCGTAGCGCTAAAAGACAACCAAACGAAGTTGGTATACATGCAATAAGAGGTGGTACTATAGTTGGTGAGCACGATGTTATATTCGCAGGAGACAATGAAGTTGTAACATTAAGTCATAAATCTCAATCTAATATAATATTTGCCAATGGGTCTATAGTAGCCGCAAAATATTTAGTAAAACAAAAACCTGGATTCTATAATATGAATGACTTACTAGGTTAGGCTAATCAAGGAGGATTGACAAATGATAAATTTAAATGATGCTTACGAAATTGCTAGGTATATAAAAGAAGTAAAGAAAAAGACACCAGTTAAAGTATATGTAAATACTGAGGACTTATCAATTGAGTCAACTGAGGAGTTCAAATCATTCGGAATGGGAAATTCTTATATACTAGTTGGTGATTACCAAGATATAATGAACTTCTTAGAAAAACAAGGCGACAAAATAAAAGATACTCATGTTGAGTACGATAGAAGAAATTCTGCTATACCTCTATACAACTTCTTACATGAAAACGCGAGAATAGAGCCAGGTGCTCTTATAAGAGATATGGTTACTATAGAAAAAAATGCCGTTGTAATGATGGGTGCTGTAATCAATATAGGCGCTTTTGTTGGCGAAGGTTCTATGGTAGATATGAACGCTGTTATAGGTGCTAGAGGAACTCTTGGTAAAAATGTTCATCTAGGTGCTGGAGCTGTAGTTGCTGGTGTTTTAGAGCCACCTTCTGCTACTCCTGTCATAATAGAAGATGATGTTTTAATAGGAGCTAACGCAGTGATACTTGAAGGTGTTAGAATTGGTAAAGGTGCTGTTGTCGCTGCTGGTTCTGTTGTTACTAGCGATGTAGAAGCTGGTGCGGTTGTTGCCGGTTCTCCTGCTAAAGTAATAAAAATGAAAGACGAAAAAACAGCTGATAAAACTAAACTTATGGATGATTTAAGAGTTTTAGATTAATATATAAATCAACTAAAAAGGGAGCTTTTCAAGGTAGAATTAACTCTACTTCGAAAAGCTCCCTTTAATATTTTTGAGCATTTTAATTTTTAAATCATAAACGTAACTCCATCTAACGATTGTATTATCTGCACATTCGGAACATTACCTAATGCATAAAAACTGTATATTCTATTCTCGTTTATTGTAATTTGATTGCTTCTTATTAATTTATTGTTTTCAGCTACCTCTAAATCAACTCTATATACCTTTGGTTCTACCTCTTTATACTCTGTAATATCCTTATACGATACGTTTGAGAATAACACTTCCCCATCAGCAAGTATATTTACAGTTGGTGAAACAGGCGCCAAATGAATAGCTCTTACCTTGGCATTTTGTCCACTAGCTATCTCTGTGTCTTCCTCTATAAATAATAATTCAGCCTTATCCTCATCTAATATCAGTGCAATAGTTAGTATATCATTTACAGATACACTTATATCCTGATCTATAATTGGATTTTCCTTCGTATTTGTGACGTAAACAGTTATTCTATAATCTCCTTCTGGAACGTATACATACGGACTAAAGTTAGTGAAACTTAAATCATTAAAAAACGGAACATCATTAAGAAATATATCTACCGATTCTCCCTCTGGAATTGCATGCAGTATCCTAACAAGTGAATATTTATCATTCCATTGTCTCAAATAAACTCCCCCTTTATAATATTCTAATATTATAGTATTAATTGGGACTATATTTTGATACTATATTTCATTATCTACAATACCACTAAATAAAAGTACTTGGAAGTTAATGTTGCTTTACTATATAATTTTGCCATCTCTAATAGTTATAATTCTATCTGCTGTTTTAGCTATTTCATCGTTATGTGTTATCATAACTAATGTTTGTTTAAATTCTTTTACACAAAGCTGTAGAATTTCCATTACCTCATTAGTTGTTTTACTATCTAGGTTTCCTGTAGGCTCATCCGCAAATATTACAGAAGGCTTATTTGCCAAAGCTCTAGCAATAGCTACCCTTTGCTGTTGCCCACCTGATAGCTCATTTGGAAACTTTCTAACCTGCGATTCTATCCCTAATTTTTTAATTAGTTCATTCACATATTTTTTATCTTCTTTTTTGCCATCTAATGATACTGGAAGTACTATGTTATCATATACATTTATAACAGGAATCAAGTTATAACTTTGGAATATAAACCCGAATTCCTCTCTACGTATTTTTGATAGCTTGTCATCATTTAATGAGTATAAGTCTAAGTCATCTAAAAATACCTTTCCAGATGATGGTTTATCAAGACCTGCCATACAATGTAGTAATGTACTTTTTCCCGAACCACTTGCTCCTACTATTGCGGTGAATTTATGTGGTTCTATTTCTAGGTCTATGCCATCTAATGCCCTAACTTCACTTTCCCCTTTTCCATATATCTTTCTTAAATTATTTACTTTTAATTTTTTCATTTAATATTCATCCCTTCAAAATTTTTTATACTACATATTACTTACTCATTTTCCTTTATTCCATCTACTATGCTAAGTTTATTTATAATTCCATTTGAGAAGCTAACTGATATAACACAAACAAAAATAGCAATTGCTATACTAAGTATTAATGATAAAGTTTTTCCTCTTTGTCTATTTAAGTATGACAGTGCAAGCTTAATATTAACCATATCATAATCCCCCTCACTTATTTTACTTCTTAAAATCTATAACTGTCTTCCAATCACCTTCAACACTATTTTTATCTAATTAATGCCAATTCTTTTATTCTTGTAATAATATTAGCCCAACTGGTCGTTTTATAGGTACAACTGGTAAATTTATCGATCTAGATGCATATTAATATTAAAAATAAACCACCAAAGTAAATTTTATATTAACATATTATCTCACCTAGTGTGTATGCTAATTTTTTTTCAAAGTAGCCATTCTATGCCTACTTACAGGTATCTCTTCACCATCAATAGTCACAAATTTTTTAGAAATACAATCAATATGTTCCATATTTATAAGATAACCCTTATGGCATCTAAAAAAATTATATTTTTTAAGTTCAAGTTCTATATTTTCCAAACTATTTTTTGTTTTATATGAGTCCTCTGTGGTATGTAAGGTTAATTCTTTTTTTCTAACCTCTATATATTTAATACTCCCAATTATAATTTTGTAAGTTTTTTCTTTATTTTCTATAATCATAAAGTTTTTATGTCTTTTTATAATATCTTCTATACAACTCAATATATTTTCTTTTAACTCTTCAAATTTTATAGGCTTTAATAAATATCTATATGCCCTTACCTTGTATCCCTCTCGTACATATTCTGTTAGAGCTGTTACAAATATTATTTCTGATTTGTCATTATCTTTTCTTATCTCTTTTGCTACATCCATTCCCGTTATTTTATCCATCTGTATATCTAAAAAGAAAATATCAATATCCATTAGTTCGGCTTCTAGTAAATCTTCCCCTGAATTAAATTTAAATATCTCTACTTGATTTGTAACTTCTTCTAAAGATTTTCTAATATCTTCACACAACTTTTTAGCCTGTATATCATTATCATCACAAACGACTATCCTGTACATGTAACTTATCCCCCTATATAAATAATACTAATACTTCTTACAATTAAATCAAATATATAATTCCCCTTATACAATAAAGACTATATTATGCATAATATTACATAAATCACGTTATTATTTTTTATACATCTAAATTTTATCATATATATTCTTAAAAATATATTAAGAATATATCCTTCACTTATATCCACAAAAAAAGCCATTATTCATGACTTATAATAATCACAAATAATGACTCTCTACATTTTATATATTATTATCTATCTTCATCTGTTACATTAAATACGTATGGTATATTTCTATAATAATCTCCAAAATTAAGACCGTAGCCAACCACAAACTTATCTTCTATAGTAAATCCACAGTAATCTGGAACTAATTCAACCTTTCTTCTGCTTGGCTTGTCTAGTAATACACAACATTTTATACTCGCTGGGTTCTTAGCCTTTAAATGGTTCATAACGTGATTCATAGTAAGAGCAGTATCAGTTATATCATCCACTATTAAAACATCATATCCCTCTAAATCTGCATTTATATCAGATAAAACATTTATTTTTCCACTACTATTTTCTCCATGACCATAACTTGACGTAGTCATAAATTCAATTTTAACAGGGACTTTTATAGTTCTCACTAAGTCCGCACAGAATATAAAACTTCCCTTTAGTAAAGATACTACCATAAGTTTCTTATCCTTATAATCCTCTGTTATCTGCTCACCTAACTCTTTTAATCTTTCAGCTATTTGCTCCTCTGAGCATAGTACTTCCCATTTTTTGCTTTCTATGTCCATAATATAACCTCCACTTATAATGTTACTGTATCCATTTTATAAGAGATTAAATAGTTTTTCAAGTACTTACTTTACCTTATTCATATCATCCATTACATTTATTATAACCTCATCTGTAACAGACATCCCTTTATCACTTACTTTACCTAAGTTTTGTATACTTTCTTCTACTTTTGCTCCAACTATACCATTCATTGGTGGTACATAACATTCATTATTTGCTATTATAGCACTTTGTACTGCTGCTGATGCTGCTGATGCTAGTTTTAAAGCACAACCAGCCTTTGCTCCATCACATATCATACCACTTAAGTTAGCTATCATATTTTCTATAGCACCTTCTATTTGTCTTATCTCTCCATTCATAAGCCATGCTATACCTGCAGTTGCCCCTGTTGATGCTGCAACTCCACATCCACATACTGCTGATAATCTTCCAGTAAAGTTTTTAACATAAGCAGTTACTAAGTGAGATATAGCTAGTGATTTAGCTAATTTTTCTTCTGTTTGTGGGAATTTTTTATTGTATGCAACTATTGGAAGTATTGCCGTTAACCCGTGGTTACCACTACCATTTGAACTCATAACAGGCATCTTTACTCCTGCCATTCTAGCATCTGAAGCCCCTGCTGTAATCATCATCGCATAGTTTATTACATCGTCTCCTAAAAGACCTTGTTCCATAGATTTTTTTATTCCATATCCTACACCTATACCAGTTTTTTTAGATAAACCGTAGTTAGCCATTTCTTCATTCATTTTTATTCCATATAAAAGGAACTCTATATCTTTTAAATCAATTTTTTCAACATTCTCTACTAGTTCTTTTATAGTTACAGTATCTAATAAGTTTTCTTTTTTAGTATTATCTTGTTTTGCCTCAACTTCTACTCTTTCATCTAATAATATTTCCTCATCTTTTTGTAAAAATACAAAGTTATCGTGCTTAGTTCTTATTATAACCTTAGATTTATGATTTTTACCTTCTAATGAAACTTCTATATAAACCTTTTCCTTTGTGTCAGCTGGTGATATTGATATTGGATTAGTATCCATATACTTTTCAGATTCTAAAACTTCTTCTTCTGTTAAAGTTTCTAAAACACTCAAACCGTTTTCATAATGTCCGCCAATAATACCCATAGCCGCTGCTATTTTTAAACCTAATCTATTTGTTCCTGGAATACCAACACACATACCATTTTTATAAACATTAGGACTAACTAACATAGTATTTTTTACTACTTCCTCTCCTAATAGCTCTTTTGCTTTTGCACATGCAAGTGCTAATGCTACAGGTTCAGTACATCCTACCGCTGGTTTAACTTCCGCTTTTAGCATACTTATTAATTCTTTTCTTATATCTCTCATTTATAATAATCCTCCTAGTTTATTGTTTTATGACTTATATTAAAGCAACAAACATGCCAACTTTTATATTTCTAATCTGATTTTAAAAATCATATGCTAAATACATTGGAATACCAAAGTTTATTCAATAAATATTTGTATATATTTTTTCTTCGTTCTTATTTTAGCCTTAAAAATAAAATATAACTCTTATCTTTATATAAATAAGTCTCAATTTCAAAACAAAAAAGTCTCAAAATGATATTTCGTATCATTTTGAGACTTTTTGCTTATTTTATAACTATATTGTACTTTTCTAACTTTCTATATAAGGTAGCCCTTGATATTCCCAAAGCCTTAGCCGCTAATTCTTTGTCCTTTTTGTAATCCTTATATTTCAATAAGGCTTTTATTATTTCGTGCTTTTCTAATTCATCTAATGTTCTTATTGAGTCATCTTCTCTAATAACTTCTTCATGTTTTATAGTTCTTATTTTTTTAGGTATTACGTCCAAACTTATTATAGATGAGTAAGACATATTGACACTATACTCCACTAAATTTTGAAGCTCTCTTATATTTCCTGGCCATTTATAGCTTAACATAGCATCTAATACATTGTTGTCAACACCAGATACACTTTTATTAAGCTTTTCTGAATATTCCTTTACCATATAATCTATTAGTAGTGGTATGTCGCTTTTTCTCTCTCTCAAGCTCGGTAATTTTATAGGTATTACGTTGAGTCTATAGTATAAATCCTCTCTGAAAGTTCTCTTTTTAATCATATCCTCTAAATTTTTGTTTGTTGCTGCTATGATTCTAACATCTATAAAAACATTAGATTTTGCCCCTATCTTATTTAGCTCTTTTTCTTGGAGAACTCTAAGTAATTTAGACTGTAAATGAAGGCTCATATCACCTATCTCATCTAAAAATATACTCCCTTTGTGGGCTAATTCAAACATACCCAATTTACCGCCTTTTCTGGCTCCTGTAAAGGCTCCTTCTTCATAACCAAATAACTCACTCTCCAACAGATTATCTGGTATTGCGGCGCAATTTACAGCTACAAAAGGGTTCTCTGATCTTTTACTATGATTGTGTATTGCCCTAGCAAATAACTCCTTACCAGTACCACTCTCGCCCGTTATTAAGACTGTAGATGAGGATTTTGACGCAATTAAAGCTTCCTTTTTTACTTGTTTTATTTCTTGGCTCTCTCCTATTATATTTTCTAGGGTTATTTTGTAATCCTTATTTATTTTATTGTAGGTTTTGATCGCATCTTTTTTATCTATAAAATCTATAACATAACCTTTTAAATCATCTTTTAAGACTATTTTATTGATATTATAGATACCTTTTAGTGTATAGCCCTCCTTTTTATACGAAAAGCTACACAACTTATCTCTTTTAAAATTGTCTATTGACGGTTCACTTATAAAGTCTAATATTTTAAAGATATTTTTATTGTATACATCTTCTTTTAACTTAAAAATCTCTCTAAATTTAGCGTTATACTTATCTATCTTCCCATTTACATCTATCGATACTATTGCCTTGTCCATATTGTCTACAAGGGTTTCTAGCTTCTTTTTTTCTAACTCTAACTCATATGTTTTTATCTGCTCTTTGAGCTTGCTAGAAATTAAATCTGCCATCTTCCCTAAAAAGTTCATCAAAACATTTTTTTTCATTTTTTATTATGTTTCCCTGTTCTTTGCTAAAGGCAATAAGCCCTATAACCCCATAAGATATACCATCGCATACAATAGGACAGCTTACCTCTGCTACTTCTTTACATTCAAGCTTATTGTAGCACTCCTTGCATATCTCATTAGAACTTGGATCATCAATTATTATGCCTATTTGCTCGTCTAAAGATTTTTTAAAGGCAGAATATCCATTGACCTTTTCTCCTACCTTTTTTAAATATATTCCTGTTCCCGCAATTCTAACTAGGTTATGATCTACAATAGTTACATCTATTCCTAATACTGAAACTATTGCCTCTGCTATATTTTGTATGTCGGATTTTATATGCTCTAAATCAATCATATTTATCATTTCCCATTCTCTTTAGCCTAATCAATTCCCTTATTTCCTTTAGTACAATGTATATCTTATTTAAGGTTAATTGAAGGGATAATAATACTACAAACAACATCACAACTATGATTATTTTATAATCTATGTTCATGGCATCCCTCTTTCCTACAACAAAAGACTAGGTATACCCCAGTCTTTTGTTTATTCTTATATTTATATATTAACCTATTTATTTTAATTTTCCTATATAAATGTATCTTTGGTTATGAAGTTCTTTAAGAGTACCATCAAAATCTAATTCTGAAAATATGTTAAATATTTCTTGTGGATAGTTAAAGTTTACTTGTTCACCAAAAACCCTGTGTTTAAAATACTTTAATTTTACTTTTAGATTCTTTAAGTTTAAATCCTCTAAAATAACTTCCCCGTGTCTTTTTAATACTCGGTATATCTCTGATGAAGCTTTTTCACAGTTGTTTGTATGATTAAAATGATCTAATATTATTACTTTATCAAAGCAGCCATCTTCAAATGGTAAAAATTCTAATGAACCCTTTACTACATTACAATTTTCATTGTGTATTAAAGAATAACATACATCTTCATAATGACTATCTTCTAGAATAGTTACATAAGCTCCAAGTAGTCTTAATCTCTTCCCTAAGTTACCTACATTTCCAACAAGCAATATTTTACTGCCTATACTATACTTTATGTTATCTAAAAAACATTTTACATCATCAGAAGTTTCTGTCAAGTCAGCATTAGGTTCATATTCATGATATAATACGCTTTTCACAGTGCTCCCCCTCTTTTTTTTACTTTTATAAATTTGCATTACAGACTCAATTATAATCAATCGGGAGCAACTATTCAATAGCTAAATGATAAGTATTTTTTTAAACAATCGTTGTATTTTTTTACATGAATTCTATTTATTAGTATCCACCTTTTTTATCTTGGAAATAGAGACTTCATAAGCCACTTTTTTAATAGTTTCTCCATCAGAAAGCTTTTTTTCATACTCTCTACTTTGTATTCTTCCCCACATTTGAACCCTATCTCCTACCTCTAAGTTTTTCGCAAATTTTGCATTTCTACCCCAAACTATAGAAGGTATATAGTCCGACTTGTTATAAGGTCTATTTATTGCTACTAATAAGTCTGTTATTTCCCTTCCTAAAGGTGTCTTTCTATATACCGGATCTTTACATATGTATCCATCTAAGAAAATACTGTTAGGATCTCTAACTCCTTCTTCTGCCTCTTTTATTTCTCTAGCAAAAACTGTTAACACTAGTTTGTTCCTATTTTCTATGTTTTTATTATATGATCTTAATTGCCCAGATACACTCACGAGCCTATTATTTGAAATATCTACCTCTCCAAGCAACCTTTCTGATATAGTCATCGGAAGTATATCGAAAGAGTCACTTAGTCTGCTTATCTTTATTTTCACATTGTAAAACTTTTCCCCGAATATCTCATGGCTAAATTCTAGATTATTTTCTATCTCTCCTCTTAGGTTTACTACATTAGTATCATCTTTGACAGTTACCATATTTTATCCCCCCACAATTTGTTAATTATTAGCTTTTATCTTAACTTATATAATAAATATATTTTCATTGCAGGGATTTTATTACTAATAGTTACTAAAATTTAGTATTTATAGATCTATGGATCTTATAAAACACTCTATAGATATTGATTTGAGTATAAATTTACCTATTTAAAAACTTACTTTTTTAAATTACAAAATAGGCTACCCTACAGCATGTGATAGGATAGCCTGTTTAAAAAATAATATTTAAACTATTTATTTTCTATATTTTGTTTCTTAGTTGCAGATTTTAACATTGTATATGAAGTATAAGCTATAACTAAAATTACTAGAACTTTTAATATATCCATTGGAAGACTCTTAACAAGATATGCTGCTATAAGAACCCCAACAACACCACATACAGCTATTGCTAATGAAGCTTTTCTAGCATAAGCACCCTCTTTGATGAATTTTGCACTTGCAACTGGCATTAACATTGCACAAGAACCCATCATTATAGGGAAAGCTACGTCTGGAGACATTCCTAAGAAATAAACCATCGCCATACATGGAGCGTATAATCCTATACCAGCTGTCATTAGAGCACCTAGTATAAAGTTACCAACTATACCAGCTATTAATTTACCACCAGCAAGACCTGTAGCAGTTCCACCACCAGGCATTAAGTCTATTTTTGGATGTGATAAGAACATTAATACTGCAGTAGCTGCTAGAGCCAATCCCATTACTAATTGTATCTTTCTTTCATCCATGTTAGATATTATACCAGCCCCTATATAAGAGCCTATAACTGCTGCTGCTATTAATGTTGTTAAAGTTAATGGTTCAACTTTTATAACTGTTGTAAATATTAACGCTTCTACTACAACTGGTATAGTATGAGCTACGTTTAATGTACCAGGCATATGTTTGTCTGATATATTTAACTTTAACATCTTAGAAATTGCAACTGTAGGAGCAAAAGACCCTATACCTAATGTATCGAAGAAGTCTGTAAAAAATCCTGTAAATCCAGCTTTTGCAAAACTTTGTTCTTCTATGTTTCCTTCTTTAGCTGCTTTACTATAGTCTTTTCCAAATATAATACCAAATACTGCTACAAATGCCACAAATAGTCCTCTCACTATATTTACCATAAATCTACCCCCTGTTTTTTATAATCTTTATTATATTCTGAATTTTTAAATTATGAACATCCTTTATGAAATTCCCTTATATAATATATTTTTAACATATTTTTTTGTATAATATCTAAACTTAATTTTTAAACTGATTTACTTGAATTTTTGTGCTTATTTGTATGATTTTTAATTTGTTTGTGACTAAGCAGAACAGTAGTCTACCCTAAAAAAACTACTATTCCGCTTTAAATATCCATATTTTTGAAATGAATATACTTTTACTTATACTTATTCTATAAAATGTTTAAATATACTTCTATTTAAGTATAAATCCATGTTTTAGTGGATCTTCTTCGTCTATTACAAAGTGGTTGAATCCTGTTATATAAGCAGAACCAGATATTTTTGGTATTACTGCATCAAACTCTTCTACTTTAGTAGTTTCTACTATTTCACCTTTGAATAGAGTTCCTAATATACTTTCGTATACGAATTTTTCTCCAACTTTTAATTCACCTTTAGCGTGTAATGTAGCAAGTTTTGCACTTGTTCCAGTTCCACATGGAGATCTATCAACTTGGCCTTGACCAAATATAACTACGTTTTTATAAGTAGCTTCTGGATGAGTTGGCTCATCATATATTTCAACTAAGTCTACAGTTTTTATATGATCTAAAGTTGGATGTTGTATTTCTATTTCTCTGTTTATTATATCTCTTAATTCTAAAGCTAATTCAGTTAATTTTCCTGCATTCTTAGGCTCAATTTTTAATCCTAATTGACTTGCATGAATTATAGCGAAGAAGCTTCCTCCGAATGATATATCAA
>NZ_FQWX01000047.1 GCF_900129815.1 Asaccharospora irregularis DSM 2635 | reverse complement strand
AAAAATACCCCTTTCTGGCATCTGATTATATTTTTATCATTGCCATAAAGGAGTATTTATTTCATCATAAGCACAAATTATTTTACGTTATCAAAATTAGTGTATTTATAAGAATTAGGTTTGAATATAAAAATATGGTGACTTTTATTTTAGATCACCATATTTCTTATAATTATTTTGAGTTTGTATATAAGTATAGTTTAAGCAACCTATCTTTATCTATGATGGTTACACTACCTCTAGATAGACTGATTAGCCCATCATCAGCGAAGTATTTTAACATTCTAGATACTACCTCTCTAGCACTACCTATATATTTAGCAATCTGAGTATGAGTCAAATAAAGGGTATTAGATTTATTTTTAGATGACTCTTCTATTAAAAATAAAGCGAGCCTTTGATCAAATTTCATAAATAATATCTGCTCCATTGTCCACATAACATCAGAAAACCTATCTATAGTAGCCTTATAGGAAAAGTTTTCAACATATATATTATCTTTAATTAATGTAGAGAAGATATTAGAGTTTATTAAAAATACCTGACTATCTACCTCTGCATCTATATACACATCAAAAGTTATATTGTCTAAAAGACAAGATGCTGACAATGTGCACAAATCTCCATCAAACAATCTATATAGAGTAACTTCTTTTCCCTCATCAGACATCATATATGTCCTAAGGGTTCCGCTTTTAACAATTATAATTCCCACACATTCGCTAGAACCATTGTGTATGTGTGCTTCTTTTTTATAATTTACCAGACTTGAATTATTTATTATAAGTTCTTTTTGGTCATCATTTAACTTATTCCAAAATGGTAAAATAGAAGATAGATATTCCACTTGGTCATTACTTAACATTATTTTCACTCCATTATATTTTGTAGAAATTTATATTTTTAATATACACTATAAGGTTATGTTTATCAAGCTGATAACTCCTATGTACTGGAAAAGTTGTCCAGTTATGTCCTGCTGGTGACTAGTTATGCAAAATATATTGATTTTTGAAAATAATCTGTTATGTTAAAAGTATAAAACCTAATATATTTAGCATAAGCCACTTATTGTATTATAAAAATAAAAATTAGGGTTATTAAATAGAGGGGAATTTGATATGGATTTTAATGGTAAGATTTTAATAGCGGCTAACTTAGTTCTAAGTCTATTAATAAGTTCATTTGTGTTGGTATGGGGGAAAAATGTAGAAAACAAAAATACAGTTTTATTTATGTTTATGGTACTTGAGTTTATACTTGTAGTTTTATTATTCATGTACGTATTTATGAAAGGGAAAAGTTACAAAAGATAGGAGATTTGACAAATTTTAAATGTATAGAACTGCTTTATTTACATGTTTAAAAGTGATGGAATGTAATAAGTAAATTACAGGCCATCACTTTTAGTATTTAATAGTGTTATTTAACTTTTGGCTAAAAGTATATACAATACGGAAAATTTTATATAAAATATACATATTATGGAAAAGATTTAAAGAGTTATAAAAAAGTTATAATGGGGGAACTTTTTAATGATTAAGTTGAAAAAACTGATAATATTTATTACTATTTTGGTAATAGTAACACCGGGATATTCATATGCCCATAACAACATTTTAAATGAACATTCTAAGTCGGCTATATTAATTGACCAGGATACTAACAGGGTGTTATACGAAAAACAAGCGGATGAAAAAAGACCTATAGCTAGTTTGACGAAGATGATGACTTTTTTGATAGCAATAGAGGCTATAAAAGACCAGAAAGTAAATGGAGATGACTTAGTAGAAATAGACAAGCAAATAGCAGCTATAAAAGGATCTACATGCCACTTAGAAATAGGTGAAAAAGTAGAGTTAAAAGAGTTAATGAAGGGATTGATGTTGGTTTCAGGTAACGATGCAGCTATGGCAATAGCAAAGCATATAGGAGGATCTGAGGAAGGTTTTGTAAAGTTGATGAATGAAAATGCAAAAAAAATAGGGCTGAATAACACCTATTTTATAAACACAAATGGTCTTCCTGTATATGATACTAAAAATCCTGAGCTGGATCCAAAGGAAAATCAATCTACAGCTAGAGATGTGGCGATACTTGGGAAATATATGTTTGATAACTATCAAGAGGAAGTTACAGAGGTAACTGCTATGCATACATACTCTAATGAAATGAGACATTGTACATACAATAATACAAATCCATTACTAGTAGAAGTTTCGGGTGTAGATGGAATTAAAACAGGTTACACTGACAGAGCTGGATATTGTCTTGCCTTCTCAATGGAGGTAAGCCAAGATAATAATAACGCCAAGGACCATAGGCTTTTAGGCGTTGTATTAGGAACAGGAAATAAAAATGATAGAAAGATAGCAGCAGAATCTATATTAAAGTATGGAAAAGATGAATTTCATATGGAAAAAATAGCCCAAAAGGGTCAAATCATAGGAAAAGAAAAGGTACAAGACATAGATGGTTTGGAATTAGAGTTAAAAGCTGGAGATGATATTTATGCCGTGCTGAGTAAAAATGAGATATTCACTCCAAAAATAGAAGTTCAAAGTGAAAAAATCAAGTATCCTATAAGAGATGGCGATGAAGTAGGTATTGTAAAATACTATAATGATTCAGGAGAATTTATCCAAAGTGGCAAATTACTTAATAGTGGAGATACAAAAAAGCTTCCTATAAAAACAAAAACAAAGATACTGTACAAATATATATGCAATTTATTTAATAAATAATTTGTATATGGGAACAATAATATTAAATAAATGCATTTATTAAAATAGATGAGAGTTACTTATAAATCTTGAATTAGGATTATAAGTAACTCTTTTTAGGTAAACATATAAATACATAATAAAAAGTGTCCAAAATATAGTAAAATATAAATTAGAAACAAAATAAAAGAATGGGGGTAGGTTACTTGTGAGAGTTTTATTCACAGCAAATTATGGAGAAGAAAAATTTAATAAATTAAGAGAATTAGGATATGAGGTTTTTTATTATCCAGAAAATAGAATAGAAAACAACGAAGAGGTAAACTCGGTGGATGTTTTAGTCACATATGACCCATTCAAAAGACTAGATATATCCCAGATGGAAAACCTAAAATATATACAACTTACAAGCATAGGGGTAGATCAACTGCCTAAAGAAGAAATTGCAAAGAGAAATATAAAAATAGCAAATAACAAAGGTGGATATAGCATACCTATAGGTGAATGGATAGTTTTATATATTTTACAAATTTATAAAAATAGCAAAAAACTTTTTAAACAGCAGCAAGATAAGACATGGAAGATGGATATGTCTATAGATGAAATCTATGGTAAGAAAATAGGTTTCATAGGTACTGGAACTATAGCATTAGAGGCTGCGAAAAGACTAAAAACATTTGGAGTAGAGATGTGGGGATTAAACACTGAGGGTACAAATAAAAAGTACTTGGATAAATGTTTTTCAAGGGATGAAATTGACGAGGTGCTAAAAAACTGTGATGTTATTGTATGCACTATGCCAGCAACAAGCGAAACTATAGGTATGATGAATAAGGAGAAGTTTGATTTGATGAAGGAGAATTCTGTATTCATAAATGTTGGCAGAGGAAATGTAGTAAATGAACAAGATTTAATAGACTCTATAAGCAAGTTTAGGGGGGTTGCCCTAGACGTTTTTGAAAATGAGCCTTTAGACAAAGAAAATAAACTTTGGGAATTTGAAAATGTAATAATAACTCCTCATAACTCATGGGCTTCTAGTAGAAATGATGAACGAACGTTTAATACAGTATATAATAATTTAAAACACTACTTATTAGATAATAAACCATTAGATAATATTGTAGATATAAGCAAGGGTTATTAGATATAGTGTTTAAAAATATATCATAAGAGAAATATTAAAAAGTTACCAAGGGTACAATAATAATGGTAACTTTTTAATATTTTAAAATAGAAATTTTTCTATAATATATAGAATATAACAAAAAGTTGTCAATAATATAAAAGAGAATAAAGAGGTGAATATTTATGGATATAGAAAATAAAATCAAAAATTTAGTAGATGAGATAAATTATCATAATGAAAAATACTACAATCAGGACTCACCAGAGATATCTGACTATGAGTATGACAATCTTATGAAAGAACTAATAAAATTAGAAGAAGAAAATCCGAATCTAAAAAGAGTGGATTCTCCAAGCAATAGAGTTGGGGGAAAACCTCTGGACAAGTTTGAACAAATACAACACAAGGTAGCAATGTTAAGCTTATCGAATGCATTTTCTAAGGAAGACTTAAAGGACTTTGACAGAAGAGTAAGAGGAATGGTAAGTGGGGATGTTGAGTATGTAGTTGAATTTAAAATAGATGGACTATCTGTAGGTTTGACATATAATAACGGTGTTTTTGAAAAAGGAGCAACTAGAGGAAATGGAATTGTAGGAGAGGATATATCTAAAAATCTAATGACTGTAAAAAGTATTCCGTTAAAGTTAGACGAAGATAATGAGTTTGCTGTAAGAGGAGAGGTATACATATCAAAGAAAAATTTCGAGAAGGTAAATAGACAGCAAGAAGATAGTAATCTTCAATTGTTTGCAAACCCTAGAAATCTAGCAGCAGGATCTTTAAGACAGTTAGACCCTAAATTAACAGCAAAAAGACCATTAGATATATTTATATTTAACTTAGAGTACATAGAAAATAAAGCAATTAAAAGTCATAGTGAGTCTTTGGAGTTTCTTGAAAATTTAGGATTTAAAGTTAGTCCTAATTATAAAGTATTTAAAAATATTGATGATGTAATAAATCATATAGAATATTGGACTGAAAATAGAAGCAGTTTAGACTTTGAAATAGATGGAATGGTTGTAAAGGTAAATAGTTTAGAGCAAAGAGAAAGTATGGGCTATACAGCAAAAAGTCCAAGATGGGCTATTGCGTATAAGTTCCCAGCAGAAAAAAAGAAAACTAAAATAAAAGAAATAATTGTAGAAGTAGGTAGAACGGGTACTATAACGCCTACTGCTATTCTTGAACCTGTAAGACTTGCTGGAACCACAGTGAGTAGAGCAACTTTACATAACGAAGATTATATAAGGGAAAAGGAAATAATGGTAAATGACACTGTTTTAGTTCAAAAAGCGGGAGATATAATACCTCAGGTGTTAGAGGTGATAAAAGAAGAGAGAACAGGTGATGAAATACCTTTTAATATGCCTGATAAATGTCCAGTATGTTTAGAACCTACAGTAAGATTAGAAGGTGAGGCGGCTGTCAAATGTATAAATATGTCTTGCCCTGCTCAAATAAGAAGAGGAATAATACACTTTGTATCTAGAGAAGCTATGAATATTGATGGACTAGGTGAGTCGATAATAACATTATTACTAAATAAAAATATTATAAGAGATGTTTCAGATTTATATTATATAGAAAAGGAAGATGTAATAGATTTAGAGAGGATGGGAGAAAAATCTGCTGATAATCTAATAAAATCTATACAGAAATCCAAGGAAAATGAACTGTGGAGACTTATAAACGGTTTGGGAATTAAGTATATAGGTGTAAAAGCCGCCAAGATACTTGCTAACAACTTCAAAGATCTAGATAAAATAATGGATGCTAAAAAAGAAGATTTAGTTAATTTAGAAGAGTTTGGAGATACTATGGCAAACAGTGTTATTAAATTCTTTAAAGAAGAAAAGAATATACATGTAATCAATAAACTTAAGTCAGCAAAGATTAATACTAAGCTAAAAGAAGACAAAGGCTTAGGATTAGAAAAAATATTTGATGGAATGAAGATTGTATTAACAGGAACTCTTCCTACATTAAAAAGAAATGATGCCAAAGAAATGATAGAGTTAAGAGGAGGAAAGGCTACTTCAAGTGTTAGTAAATCCACGACGTTTGTATTAGCAGGAGAAGAGGCAGGGTCCAAGCTTACTAAAGCGAATGAACTAGGGGTTAAAGTTATAGATGAGGAGAAATTTTTAGAGATTTTAAACTTATCATCCAAAGAGGAAGTTCAGGAAAATTTATAGTAAATAACACTTTTTGTTTAATAGGTAGTAAACTATATTCAAAAGTGATAGAATTATTCAATGGGTCAAATTATAATACAATTTTGACGGTATAAAGGCCTTATAATTTTATAATAAGAATCATTTATATATATAAACAAACTAAATAGATTTGAGAGGGATTTTTATGGTAAGAGTCAATAAGAGAAAAAACGATGAAATAAGAGACGTAAAAATAACAAGAAATTACACTAAATATGCAGAGGGGTCTGTTCTGATAGAGATGGGAGAAACTAAGGTTATTTGTACTGCATCTATAGAAGAAAAAGTACCACCATTTTTAAGAAATACTGGAACAGGATGGATAAATGCTGAATATTCTATGTTACCTAGGTCTACTCATCAAAGAAAAATTAGGGAGTCTTCTAGAGGAAAAGTAGATGGAAGAACTCAAGAGATACAAAGATTAATAGGAAGGGCTATTAGGTCTGTTGTAGACTTAGAAAAGCTTGGAGAAAGAACAATATGGATAGACTGTGATGTTATTCAGGCAGATGGAGGTACTAGAACTGCTTCTATAACTGGGGCATTTGTTGCCACGGTAGATGCTATATATAAACTTTATAAATCAAAATCAATAAAAAAGATGCCTATAACAAACTTTGTATCTGCAATAAGTGTAGGTATAGTAAATCATGAACATATACTAGACTTATGCTATGAGGAAGATTCTGCTGCACAGGTTGATATGAACTTGATAATGACCGACAAGGGAGAGTTTGTTGAGGTGCAAGGAACAGGAGAAGAAAGTCCGTTCTCAATGGAAGACTTAAATAAATTATTAGATTTAGGGAAAAAAGGAAATAAAGAGTTAATAAAAGCCCAAAGAGAAGTTCTAGGGGAAATAGCAGATGAAATACTGGGTGTAGAATATGGAAATGAAGTTGTTATAGCCACAAACAATGCCCATAAGCTAGAAGAGATAGGTGCAATACTAAAGGATTTTGATTATGAAATATACTCTTTAAAGGACGTGGATTTAGCAGGCATAGAGATAGTTGAAGATGGTAAGACATTTGAACACAATGCTTTTATAAAGGCAAGAACTATAGCAAAGAAAACTAAGATGATAGCTATAGCAGATGACTCCGGCTTAGAGGTTGATGCTATAAATAAAAAGCCTGGAATTTATTCTGCTAGATATGCTGGTGAAAATGCTACAGATGAGGAAAATAGACAAAAGTTACTAAAAGCTATAAAGAATGTTCCTATGAGCCAAAGAACTGCTAGGTTTGTATCTGCTATAGCCGTAGTATTTCCAGATGGCAAAGAGTTTGTAGTAAGAGGTACATGTGAAGGCAAAATAGGTTTTGAAGAAAAAGGTGCAAATGGATTTGGGTATGACAATATATTTATAGTTAATGGATATGACAAAACATTTGGAGAGATACCGAGTTCAATAAAAAATACTATAAGTCACAGAGCCAACGCATTAAAGTTAATGAAAGATGAGTTTTCAAAGAGGATAGTAAAATAATGAAGATAGGTGTATTAAGTGATACTCATAGAATGATAAAAAATATCAATAAAGCCATCCCGTATCTAAAGGAATGTGATTTAATAATACATGCAGGGGATAACTTTTCTGACTCTAAGTACATACATAAAGCTACCAACGTCGATATAATTGCAGTAAAGGGAAATTGTGATTTTGAGCATGTAGAAGATGAATTAGTTTTTGAAGTTGATAAAAAAACAATATTTTTATCACATGGAGATTCATATGGGGTAAAAAATGGTATAGATAGAATAGAGCAAAAAGCTAAGGGAGTTAATGCAGATATTGTTATATTTGGTCATACTCATGTCCCATTTCAAAAAAATAAAGACGGTATTATATATATAAATCCAGGTAGTTTATCTTTACCTAGGGGTGTAGAATATAAGAGCTTTATAATTATAGAAATCGAAGATGAGGCTATAAAAATAGAAGAAATACGTATTTAATAGTTATATTAAATGAGCAATATTTAAATATGAGTATAAAGTAAAAACTAAAAATAAATATATAAAAATAAAAAAATAAATATATAAAAATAAAAAATAAAGGTATAAATGTAGGTATAAAAAATAAATATAAAAGGGTGTTTTTAAATAGGAGATTGCTATGGAATTTATATTAGGGTATGTTTTAATATTTATTGCTAAATGTTCAGACGTTACATTAGCTACTATAAGAACAATATTTGTTGTAAAAGGAAAGAAAAAATTAGCATTTTTTGTAGGGATCTTTGAGATTTTGATATATCTATTTGCTATGGATAAAGTTCTTAGCAGCATGTCAGATCCTTTTAAAGTTATGTCTTATGCGTTAGGATTTGCAACTGGAAACGTTGTAGGTATAACATTGGAGTCAAAGCTTGCTATTGGGCTTATAACAGCACAGGTATTTACAAGCAAGGCAGTAGATGAATATGCAGAGTACTTAAGAGCGCATGGCTTTGGAGTAACAGTCATAGAGGGAAAAGGAAGAGAAGGGATTAAGTATATATTACAAATAGTACTTGATAGAAAAAAACTAGATTCGTTTGAAAAAACTGTTACAGAGTATGATCCAAGCTCATTTGTAGCGGTGTCAGAAATTAGAAACGTAAGAGGCGGTTACTTTGGTAGAACAGCTATGAAGTAAAAAAAATAGTATTATAGATAAATATTACAAGATAAGTCGTTTGCTATCGCAAGGGAATACTTGTAAATAAAAAAACTTATGTGATATAATTAAATAGTTATATTATAATTAGAATGGATTATAATACCATATGTAGATATGAGGTATTACACAATTATTTAGGAGGAATAGAATAAATGAAAGCAGAACTAATAAAAAAAGAAGGTAACAAAGTTACTTTAAAAATAACAGTAGATAATAATAAATTTGAATCAGCAGTAAATAAAGCATACAACAAAACAAAGTCTAAATACAACTTACCTGGATTTAGAAAAGGTAAGGCACCTAGAGTAGTTATAGAAAGCCAATACGGCAAAGGGGTATTCTACAATGACGCTATAGAAATATTATTCCCAGAAGTTTACCCACAAGCTATAAAAGAATTAAACATAGATCCAGTAGATAGCCCAAATTTAGATGTAGAAGAAATAAGCAAAGACAATGGATTAGTTATGGTTCTTAATGTTGAAGTTAAACCTGAGTTTGAATTAGGAAACTACAAAGGTATAGAAGTAACTAAAGTTGAGAATAATGTAACTGAAGATGAAGTAGACTTAAAATTAAAAGAAATGTTAGATAGAAACTCTAGACTAGTAAGCGTTGAAGACAAGGCATTAGAGAGTGGAGATACAGCTGTAATAGACTTCGAAGGATTTGACAATGGAGTAGCATTTGAAGGCGGAAAAGGAGAAAACTATAACTTAGTTATAGGATCAAATACATTCATACCAGGATTTGAAGATCAATTAATAGGTAAAAAAGCTGGAGAAGAACTAAAAGTAGAAGTTAACTTCCCAGAAGAATACCATGTTGAAGCTTTAGCTGGTAAGCCAGTTGTATTCGAAGTAAAGGTAAATGATGTAAAAGTTAAAGAAGTACCAGAATTAGATGATGAATTTGCTAAAGATGCTAGTGAATTTGATACATTAGCTGAGTTAAGAGCTGATATAAAAGCTAAGTTACAAGAAGAAGCTAAAAAAGCAGCAGAAGTAGAGTTAAAAAATACTATAGTTGAAAAGGTTGCTGAAAACACAGAAATAGATGTACCAGAATCTATGATAAACAACCAAATAAACAACATGCTAAACGACCTTAACTACCAATTACAATACCAAGGTTTAAGCCTACAACATTTATTAGAAATGACAGGTAGAACTATGGAGCAATTAAGAGAAGAAAGAAGAGAAGATGCTAAGAAATTAGTTAAATCATCTTTAGTTCTAGAAGCTATAGCTGATGCTGAAAAAATAGAAGTAAGTGATGAAGAATTCAATCAAGAATTAGAAAAAATGGCTTCTGCTTACAACATGGAAGTTGAAAAAATAAAATCATCTTTAAGACCAGAAGATATAGAAGATATAAAAGGTCAAGTAAAAATAACAAAAACATTAGACTTATTAGTTGAAAGTGCAAATATAGCTTAGTTTTTTACAGTAGCCTCTTGGCTACTGTAATTAATATACACAATAAAGATATAAGGGGGTATGATCTATGGCATTAGTACCTGTAGTCGTTGAACAAACAGGAAGAGGAGAAAGATCTTACGATATATATTCTAGACTTTTAAAAGACAGAATAATATTTTTAGGAGATCAAGTTAATGATGCTACAGCAGGACTTGTAGTAGCGCAGTTGTTGTTTTTAGAGGCTGATGACCCAGATAAAGATATACATTTATATATAAATTCCCCAGGAGGAAGCATAACTGCTGGTATGGCTATATACGATACAATGCAATATATTAAACCAGATGTAAGTACTATATGTATAGGTATGGCAGCTTCTATGGGTGCATTTTTATTAGCAGCAGGTGCAAAAGGAAAAAGATTTGCTTTACCAAATAGTGAAATTATGATACATCAACCACTAGGAGGTGCTCAAGGTCAAGCGACAGATATAGAAATCCATGCTAAGAGAATAGTAAAGATAAAACAAACCTTAAATGAGATTTTATCTGAAAGAACAGGGCAACCACTAGAAAAAATAAAAATGGATACTGAGCGTGATAACTTCATGACTGCACAAGAGGCTAAAGAGTATGGCTTAATAGATGAAGTGGTTACAAATAGACCGTAGATAGGAAGAGGTGCTTAATATGTCAAAATATGAAGAGAAGAGACAGTTAAAATGTTCGTTCTGCGGCAAAGACCAAGATCAAGTAAGAAGACTGATAGCAGGCCCAAATGTATATATTTGTGATGAATGTGTTGAACTTTGTGATGAGATAATCCAAGAAGAGATAGAGGAAAATATACAAGATGAGGGCATGGTATTGCCAAAACCTAAAGAGATGATGGAAATACTAAATGATTATGTAATAGGTCAAGACAGAGCGAAAAAAGCTTTATCAGTAGCAGTATATAATCATTACAAGAGAATTTATAATAAGAAGTCTAGTAGCAAGGATGTAGAAATTCAAAAGAGTAATATTTTATTATTAGGACCTACAGGTTCAGGTAAAACGTTACTTGCTCAGACTTTAGCTAGAACACTAAATGTACCTTTTGCAATGGCAGATGCCACATCTTTAACTGAGGCAGGATATGTAGGTGAAGATGTTGAGAATATTTTATTAAAGCTTATTCAATCGGCTGATTTTGATATAGAGAAGGCAGAAAGAGGTATAATTTACATAGATGAGATAGATAAGATTGCTAGAAAATCAGAAAATCCATCTATAACTAGGGATGTTAGTGGAGAAGGTGTTCAACAGGCTCTTCTAAAAATATTAGAGGGTACAGTTGCCAATGTTCCACCACAAGGCGGTAGAAAACATCCTCACCAAGAGTTCTTAAAAATAGATACTACAAATGTATTATTTATATTAGGAGGAGCTTTTGACGGAATTGAAAAAATCGTTCAAAAACGTGGAGGAGAAAAAACTCTAGGTTTTGGAGCTAAAATAGAAAGTAAAAAAGAACTAGATATAGGAAAATTATATGCTAAAGTTTTACCAGAGGATTTATTGAAATTCGGATTAATACCTGAATTTATAGGTAGAATACCAGTTTTAGCTACATTAGAATTACTGGATGAAGATGCTTTAATGCAAATTCTAAAAGAACCTAAAAATGCTTTAGTAAAACAATATAAGAAATTGCTAGAGTTAGACAATGTTGAATTAGAATTTGAAGATGAAGCTCTACGTGCTATAGCTAAAAAGGCAATAGAAAGAAATACAGGGGCTAGGGGCCTTAGAAGTATAGTTGAATCTACTATGATGGAAACTATGTATGAGGTGCCATCAAGAGAAGACATAAAGAAAGTTATAGTTACAGAGAAATCTGTAAATGAAGATTCAGAAAAGCCTATTATTGTACTTAAAGATGAAGAAGAAAGTGCATAAATAATTAGGCTGTATAATATTTAGCGTTGATGGTAATAAAAAATCCATAATTGTCGTTAGACAAAAATGGACTAATTACTATCAGCGCTATTATTTTTTAAAAAAATAAAGAACACATGTCAAACTCGTTGTATAATTAAGTCACGACAACAAAATAAACGAGGAGGTTTGACATGTGCTCAAATGATATTATATCAAATATTCTAGGAATTAGCGATAAAAATTTAGTATTTACAGGAGATGGAATTGAAAAAATAAGAGGTATTGAGTTTAAGGTATTAAACGCAGTGCTTACATATGTTCCAAAAGCATGCTCTAAATGCGGTTGCGTAAATGAAAATTATTCAGTAG
>NZ_FQWX01000068.1 GCF_900129815.1 Asaccharospora irregularis DSM 2635 | reverse complement strand
TCAAAAATTCGTGTATATTTGATGGTTTATTTGCTATACGAAAAAACATAATTATAAAATATTTTTAAAAACTGTTGACTTTAACTAGCTGGTCTCCTAGTACTTGACTCATAGTTCTACTAAACAATTCCCATTCACTTTCTCTAGATCTTAGCTCTCTAAGTCCTTTTTTAGTAATTTTGTAATACTTCCTACGCCTACCATTCTCTGAATCCCAAAATGATTCTATCAACTTATTTTTTTCAAGATCATGTAAAATAGGATATAGAGTCCCCTCCTTAAAAAGAAATACACCATTAGATTTACTTTCTATTTCTTTTATCATTCCATACCCATACATGGGCTGTTTTTCTAGTGTGTTTAAAATTAATGTTATTGTACTTCCCTTAATAAGTTCTTTATTCAAAACTAACACCTCGGATTCCTATGTATTATAATATAATGGTATTCCAATTTTTCTTAAAAGTCAAGTAAGCACTATTAATATATAGCTAAGTATACTAATAGTGCTTACTTTATCAATTCGTCTTATTTAAAATCAAGAAGACTTATTTAATTTTTTTATTAATTACATCCTTTTGCTGCATCTAGCCAGTTTGATTTTAGTAAATAAATTATAAAAACAATAGAACTAAGCGTCCATGTAATAGGATAAGCCCAAAAAACCGTCCTAATATGAGGGAAGAATCTTAGGGCAATAGTAATATAACTTACACGTATAATACACCAACACACTAACATAACAAGCATAGGGATCATCGCTTTTCCAGCACCTCTTAATATTCCAGCAGCACAATGTGAGAATGCTAACACAAAATAAAATAACGATTCTGTTCTTATTTGCATTGTCCCGTAGTGTATTACCTCAGGAGTTTTATCAAAACAACCAATAAGGAATTCTGGCATACCATACATAAATAATCCTATTAATTCAGCAATAATCACAGAACAAATAATTCCAAAAATAGCACCTTTTTTTGCTCTTTCATATTCTCCAGCTCCAATATTTTGGCTAATGAACGTTGTTAAAGAAAGTGCAAAACAAATTATAGGAAGAAATGCAAACCCCTCTATTTTTGAATAAGATCCACATCCTGCTACTGCCATTTTCCCAAATGAATTTATATTTGATTGTACAATTACATTTGCAAAAGAAATAATAGAGTTTTGAACTCCCGTTGGTAGGCCATTATATATAACTTGTTTTAACATATCCATATCAATTTTTATTTTTGATATATATACTTTATAGACATCAGTAGTTCTAATTAGTTGAGCAAAACATAACATAGCACTTATAAATTGTGAAATTATCGTAGCTAATGCAGCAGAACCAACACCCCATTTGAACCAACCAATAAATAATACATCTAATAAGACATTAATTATAGAAGATATAATTAAGTAGTATAGTGGATGTTTGCTGTCACCCACAGATTGAAGAATTCCTACAAAAATATTATATAAAACAAATGCTATAGAGCCCATAAAATATATCCTGAAATAAATAATAGAGTTGACCAATATATCAGAAGGCGTCCCCATCCACCTAAGAATGGTCGGTGTAAATGCAATTCCTATCACTGTTAATAATATCCCCGCAATAACCCCAAAGGCAATTGTAGTATGTATACTTCTTTGTAATTCTTCCGTTTTCTGAGCACCAAAATATCTTGCTATTACAACACCTGCACCAAGAGATATCCCATTAAAAAAACCCACCATCAAAAATATTAAACTCCCTGATGAACTAACAGCAGCAAGTGCATCACTCCCTAGATAATTTCCCACTACTATAGAGTCCGCTGTATTGTATAATTGCTGAAATAGGTTCCCTAAAAATATAGGAATAGCAAACATAATGATTTTTCTAGAAATTGAACCCTCTGTTAAACGCATTGATGTTGCTGATTTTTTCATAAATGTCCTCCCCTTAAACATATACCCCCTAAAAATAGGCTATACATATGCAATATGAATTTGCCCAATGAAACCTTATAAAATAATTATCTAATTATTAATATTTAATTATTTAAGTGTTAATATTCAAAACATATATTTTACTAATAACTAACTTATATTATAGTCAATGTATAATATAAAATCAATTTTGAAATATCCTGAGAAATCTATCGTAATAAAACAGTATTATCTTATATTCTTTAATATATTTAATTGATATATTATATATTTATGTAAGTCTTATTTATAAAATTAAATAATTTTTGGAGATTATTTATATCTCAATTTAAAGGCAAAACAATTATAATCACAGGTGGAGGTAAAGGTGGTAGAATCGGATATGGTATTCCACAGCCTTTGCGAAATAAGGGGTTAACTTAGTAATAACTGGACGTAACGAAGAAAAACTAACAATTATGTTTATGGAGACAGAATTCATTCTTCTTACACAATATAAATTTTAAAAAATAATGGTAAATTTAGTGTATATTTAACTAAATTTATACACTAAAAATTATTACAGCATCTTCTTCCCATTATCTCAACTTAGTTATATAGTTATAATTAATTAGTTAATTTTATTCTTATATCAGTATCAGCATTTTCTATTATAGACTTTTTTTCATCCTCAGAAAAATTAGAATAAATAATTTGACATATAAAGTCTAGCAATTCATTCTTGTTGAAATCTACTTCTTCTGACACTGGATCTATGTCAATATTTTAGACACAAATAATTGAATTTTTAACTTGCTCTAGCTATTTTTTCGAACTGTTATGGTGATATGAAAACAATACTTCCATGAATTCTTTTTCTATTGTACAACCTTCTATATATTCAAGTAACCTTAGTTTTGCAGACTCAAAATCAAAATACTTAACCCTATAAACTTCTTCTTTCTTTAAAATGGCATGAAAAGATTCTATACAGGCATTGT
>NZ_FQWX01000051.1 GCF_900129815.1 Asaccharospora irregularis DSM 2635 | reverse complement strand
AATACACTAGTTCTGAGTTCAGCAACTATACATTAAAAAATAAAATAATTCAGTCTTTTAGTAAAAAGGGGTGTCCTTATGACAATGCCTGTATAGAATCTTTTCATGCCATTTTAAAGAAAGAAGAAGTTTATAGGGTTAAGTATTTTGATTTTGAGTCTGCAAAACTAAGGTTATTTGAATATATAGAAGGTTGGTACAATAGAAAAAGAATTCATGGAAGTATTGGTTTCATATCACCAGAACAGTGCGAAAAAATAGCTAGAGCAAGTTAAAAATTCAATTATTTGTGTCTAAAATATTGACATAGATCCAACAAGCTGTGCACAGTATAGTCGTATTTATTATATAATTCTAGAAAATAGAATCAAAGTCGTTTAACATGAAACTTAACGTATAATAAAGATATACTTATATAAAAATTTTTTCTATATCAGTTCTTTTAATATAAACTCCTAACACAAATAAATAGTATTTCAAATATGCGGTATCGGTCTTAAATTACATAAGTATTCTTTTAAATATGATAATCTAATCCTTATAAGTGTTATTAGTATTCGCTCTTTCCATGATTTCCTGTACTATTGATGTTTTAGCATTAGCGTAATGCTGAACATGTCTCCATCTATTTTTTGCCAAGTTTCGCTTTACTTGTGCATATTTATCGCGATCAATACAATTAATCCTCAACCAATCACGGAATCTTAGCATTCTATCAATCTCTGAGGTACCTGAACTAAACACATGCAAATTGATATCTGTATCAGGTCCTTTAAACATACGATGCTCAAACCACTCTGGCTCGCGGATTCTCAGTGTATATCCAGATAACTCCAGATCTGGTGCATAGGATAACTCATCAGAAGAATCATTAACAACCAATACTATATCAATTATTGGTTTAGCACAAAGGCCAGGCACCGAGGTTGATCCCACATGTTCTATCTGCAATGCTTTACTGCCTAGTACTGAATAAATCCTGTTCAATTCCTTATCAAACAATTCAGGCCAACTCGAATCGTATTCAACAAGAGTGATCACTGCATTATGTGACTTAATCTCACCAACAGTATTCTTTTGCAGTTCATGACCTGTTGTAGTAATAGGGGTGTTATCAAACATAACCTTACATCGCTCCTTTATACCAGCCGAAAATTGTTTTAATTCAGACCAATTCTAGGTATCTTGTGAATTAAGCTTTTTAACCTTTTCGACTTCTTTTTTAATTATCAATAAATTCATTTAATAAAAATGTATTTCTACACATCTAAAGTATAAAAAGCTTACTCATTCTCATAGTAAGCCATGATTTTCATTATTCTTTGGTTATATCTCTATCCATTACATATTAATAAAACTTAAAACTACTATAGTCTTTAATCTATTTATCTAGTTTTAAGATTATTTCCAGAAAATAAAGTTAAATTTCTTAAACACTATATCTCCAGAACTATTACTATTACATAAATAAAATTTCTATCTATTTCTTCATCTTATTTATCATCCACTGTATATAATTTTCTCATTCTCCCAATAATTTCTATCATTTCTTCTCTAAATTTACTAGAATCTATAACCTCTACGGAGTCCCCTTGACTCAAAAGCCACATTTTTATACCCTTACCGAATAATTTAGCCTCTACTATGTATTCCCCCTGTTTTTCCTTTATTACCTTAGCATTAGGTAACCTATCTAAAACTGCCTCGATAGATCTTCCTGTAAATCTAAATTTTACTCTTTCTAGTTCTCCTGTTTGCATAAATTGAATTAGTTTTCTAAACTCCCCGTCCTGAAATCTTTTACTATAATCTACCTTGTACCTTTTATCTGTAGCAATTAAATCTTTAATTCTATCAACTCTATAAATAGCAGGATACTCATAGCTCTTACCCTCAATAAAAGCTATGAGATAAAAATAATACTCCGAAAACAACAGTCCTAATGGATAAATACTTCTTTTAGAAACCTCTTCTTGTAGCTTTCCATCAGTACCAACCTTAAAATACCCAATGCTCAATATTTTCTGTTCTTTTATAGCATTACTTATTTGCCAAAGCTTATCTAAAAGCTCTTTATTATGTTGCGGCGGAACATAGTTAATCATCTCATTCCCAATAATTCTTTTAATATTCTCCTTGTCTTCACTTATACAACTTTCAAGAAGTTTGTCTATCATGTCTTTTAGTTCTGTCCTTACAAAACCTCTACTCTCCAGAAGAACTTTAGCAATAGCTAAAACTTCCTTTTCATTGAAGTTTCTCTCATGCTTTCCTTTGAGAATATAGCCTCCCTTTGATCTATCAGATAATACTTCTTCTCCTATTAATTCTCCATCAGGCCTTCCAATAAACTTTTTAATGTCCTGTATATACCTGTAAAATGTTCTTTCATTAATAACAAATTTATCTAACACTTCCTGCTTTCTAACTATTTTTCCCTCAATTAACTTATTATAAATATATAACAATGCCTCTGCCTTGAATCTTTCCATATCAAAAATTTTACTCCTTAGATAATATCACCTATATATTTTTTAACATTTATATTTTTCTACATTTTTCGTATAATTCCTCCTTTTTTCTCTTTTCATCTTGTACATTTCTGCATCTGCCCTTTTTATTAACTCGTTAATGGTTAACTCTTTTTTTGTTTCTCTTTCATATTGATAAAATCCATAACTAATACTCAAATTGTACTTTTCATTGGCATTATTAATTTCATCTAATAGTACCAGAACTCTTTCTAATACATTATTTACTTCTTTTATTGTCATCTGAGGAAACACTACTAAAAACTCATCTCCACCCATCCTAATCACAAAATCAGTTTTTCTAATACTTTCTTTTAGAATTTTAGTTATATTTATTAAAAGTTTATCTCCCTCTTTATGACCAAAAGTATCATTTACAATTTTTAGTCCATCTACATCAATAAAACAAATAACTAAATTATCCATACTATTGTTTGATAATTCAAACTCTCTTTCTAAAACTTCTAAACCCGATTTTTTATTTAATACACCTGTCATTGCATCTATATTAGCCCAATAATTCAATTCTTCATTCTCTGCTCTTAATTTTTCTAACATATTATCCTTCTGTATTAAAATCTCAATAAGCTTTTCTTTACTCATATTATTGTAATTCACTTAATCCCCCTGCCCTTAACAATTATATCCCACAGAATTCACCCTAATTATAGTTATTACTAGTTGATAAAATAAATTCTTTTATTTAGCAATAAGCCTTTAGTAGCTAACAAATTGATTAACTTATTAATCCCCCTGCATCAAAAATATTCATATTTTCTCCTCCTTTTAATTTGCTTTTTATATAGTATTTACTTAATAATTTTGACTTTCGGTTACTTATATTTATATAGTCTTGTCTATTGACCTTTAAAGTTTTTCCGAAAGCTTTATCTTAATTATAGATACTATTTATGACACAGATTGTCAGTATAAAACAAAAATACCAATTTATTAAAAATTAAAACAAACCCTTTTTTTCTATATTCTTTTGAGAGTTTAAGTGTCTAGTTTTAAAAATCTATATCAGATAAGTTTTTATACAATATAAAAGTCGGTCAGTAATAATTTTTACCTGACCGACTTAATTAAATTTAACAACACTTAATCTATTTGAGAATTATTTTGTAAGGAACTAAGTCTTACAACCTTATTTCGTCCTTCTTCCTTGCCTTGGTATAACGCTCTATCTGCTGCATTGATTAGATTATCTAGGCACATACCATCACTAGGAATTGTCGCTAATACACCTAAGCTAACCGTTACTACCGAACCTGCTTTTCTATTTTCAATTCCTAAACTTTCTGTTTTTATACGGATTTTTTCGGCAACACTTTTTAAACATTTATCACCTTCTAAATGCCCATATGTATCGTTAAATAGTTTAAAATTATCTATATCTATCATAATTATAGCTAATGGTTTGCTTTCTCTAATACTCATTACTTATCTCGAATTTCCTTAATATATTCTCTATAAGTACCTTACCTTAAGAAATAATATTTAAGAGCTCTAGTGACTGTACCCGTTTTATTAGCAATATATTTTATTATAGTTTCAGGTATGTTTTTATTTAGAATATATGCCCATCCTGTATAATGTAATGATCTTAATTATATTACAAATCCAAGTTGATTTTATTATTTTTTGTGCTTTTTTATAATTTCTAAATAATACTTAGGTAATGTATAATATTAACCTATATTCCACTCATCATCAGGAGATTTCATAAAATTATTTCTTTGTTCTTCAGTTAATAATTCTCTACCTCTTATCATTATACTCATAGTGTATTCTCTAAATTTTTATTTTTAATTAATTATATCAATAGAGTGTACCCTATTTGTATAATTAATTAGTCATGGAAAAATCAGTGGAGACTTAGAAAAAGCATATTTATAGCTAAATATATTATTTTTATACAATTATTTACAAGAAAATAATACAAACAGTTACAAAAGCACTAAAAATATGACGGAAATGTATTTGTTATGATATTTTTATAAGTGATTGAAAACTAATATTTAGGTTATTGAACTGGTTTAGTTAAATAACTTAAATATTTATACAATTGATCTAAATATGAAATATATTATTTATAATGAAAAGACTAGTGGATATTATGAATTTTAACTTAGTGGTTACTTCAAAATGTAATTTAAGTTGTAAATATTGTTATGAAGATAATAATAAGCAAAAAATAGAATTAAAGGATTTAAGTATAAATGTTAGACATGAGTATGATTCATGTAAAATTAATTACAACAAATATGGGGCACTTAGAAGTTATGATTGTATGTATGATTGTAGAAAAGGACATCCTGCAAATGCAAGCATAGCATATTAGTTTTAAAAACAGGAAATATAGTGTGCATATTTCCTGTTTTTTAATTCCTAAATAAGAATAGTCTTCTTACTTTTTAGCATTATGAGAGGGGTCTTGGAATAATTATGATAAACGTTTTTGTAGGGTATATAAAGAAAAATAAAGTTAAAATGATCTTAATGATATTGCCGGTTATGTTGACAGTGGGAGTTTTATTTGCAAACTCTGTTTCAAAAAATAGTCAGGCTAAGTATGTTAATGATGTTATATATAAAAATTTTCCTGTATTTCAAGCAGAGATAGTTAATCTTGAAAAAAGTAAATTAAGAGATTTGAAAGATTTAGATAATGTGAAAAGTTATAAGATTGTAAATTATTATGGTGAAGCAAGCTATAAAAATTTAAGTACAAATCCAATAGAATCTTTTGATAAAGATTATTTCGATTCTTATAGATTAAATTTATTAGATGGTACGTATCCAAGTGCCAAAAGCGAAATGATAGTTTCTAGTGATTTTATAAAGGATACAAAGCTAAATCTAAATGATAATATTATATTAAATATTCAAAAGGAATATGTTGGAAATAATAATATTAGAACAGTACATAATGATAAACAAGATTTTAAAATAGTAGGTATTTATACCTCTCCAGATGTAATGAAAACATACGGTGGGGTTAATAATATATTGGCTAGTAAATTAGATGATATTCCTGATGAAGCAATTACATACAATGGATACATAAACTTGAAAACAGGATTCAGTAACGTTGCAAGAGAAGTAAACATGGTAAGTTATTCTTTAGACTCAAGTTCTGATTATATACTTTTAAATGAAGCTTTTGAAAGAGTTATGGAAGAAAGTTATAGTTTATCTTCACAATTTGATATTTTTGATAAGATAACAATAATAGCATCTGCATTGTTAATATTTAATATATTTGTTCTAATGATTAGAGAAATTACTAAAGAGTTAGGACTTTTAAGAGTTGTTGGTATGTCAAAGAAACAGACTACTCTTTTCCTTATATTGAAAAACCTTGTCATATTTATATGTGGAATAGTATCTGGATTAATTTTAGGCCATATACTTGCATACATAGCTACTAGAAATTTTGTATTAACTTCAGCTTCTATAGATCCACGTAATGCACCTATTATTTATAGATCTATTGATTATATGAGACCTATTATAGTTATGACAATAACAATACTTATATCAACTTTGATACCAATATTTAGGTTAGTAAAAGCATCTCCAATACAGTTATATTGCAATTATGTGACAACAAATAGCAAGCTAAATAAGGCACTTAATAGAATTTTTACTAGAAAAACTAAATCTCTTACAAGTAGTTTAGCTATTAATAATATATTTCTAAACTTTATTCCTGTAGTGTTAAGTAGCGTAGTTATTGGAATTTCAGGATATTTATATATGTGTAATTATATTTCAACAGATGCTGATAAAATATATACAAGTCCTGAATTACAAAATTTAGACGGTTATGATATAGAACTTAAACACAATGGCGATATATCAACTCTAATTGATGGATATACAATGCATGATGTTAATAATATAAAAAAAATTACTGAAGTTGATGATATTAAAATATCGAATACTGATAATTGCTACTTGGATATTGATAAGTCTAGGATATCAGAAGAGTACAAACAACAGAATATGATATCAAAAGATTCGAAAATAAGTGATTTTAGAATGAATTTAGTAGCTTTAGATAAAGAAAGCTTATATAAAATGATAAAAGAAGAAAATCTTTTGGAACAAGGTAATCCAATTAAAGAAAATAATAGCGATATTCCTGAAGTTATTTTGTTTAATAAATACTACGACTATAGAGACGCTAACGTTAATAATTTTATAAGTGATATAAATGAAGGTGATATCATAGAAGTAAATATTAAGGGGTTAGATAAAAACAACAATGTTATTTATAAAAAACAAAAAGTTAAAGTAGCTGGATTTTTCTCAAAATCTTGGCTAGATTTAAATGATTCAGAACGTCTTGTACCAGATATGATTATGAGTTTAGAAGATTATGAAAATATTGCAAATCTAAATACTTTTACTTCTATAAAAGTTAGTTTTAATAGTGAAAACAAAAATGATTCAATAAATAAAGTTATTAAAATGATGGAAAGTAAAAGATATTTTGATTACGATACCTTTGATAAAGTACTTAAAGAAATGAATGCAATATCTTGGCAAATGAAACTTAAAAAATTGAGCACATCATATATATTAGGACTTTTGACTATGGTAAATATTTTCTTTATTATTGTCGCAAATGTGATAATAAGAAAAAAAGACTATTCTATAATGAGGTCTATTGGTATGCCTAAGAGAGTTTTAAGAAGTATAATTATAAAAGAAGGATTATTTTATTCTTTATTAGGATCTATTATTGGAATTATAATGATACTTTTGGATAATATTAGATGGACAAACCATTTGCAAGCAAGGTCTATAGCAAAAGGATTTGAATATACAGGTAAATGGTATGACCTTCCTTATAAATATATTATTATATTTGTAATACTATCAATTTTAATTTGTATAATATCGTCTTTATTCGCATACAAAAAAACAAAAGATATGAATTTTATAGATTCAATGAATGAAGATTAATGTGTATATTCTAATATTTAAATTTAATAAATAAAAGTATTCTTTTGAGGAGCTACTAATATGCACAATGTAAATATTGCTGTTATAGACACTTATATAGATATACATAGTATTTATGATGATAAAAAAAATAATAATAGATGACAAAATACAATCAGACTATTTCCGGAATAGCATTATGGATGAAAAATACATAAATGATCTCGTTAAAAAACTTGTAATAAAAAATCAAATAAATTTCCAAATGAGCTTTCTGAAGGACAACAACAAAGAGTTTCATTTGCTCGAGTTTTAGTTAACAAACCATCTTTAATATTTGCAGATAAACCTACTGGAAATCTAGATTCAAAATCTACTGAAGAGGTAATTGATCTTTTAAATGTAATTATCAAATAGTTTAATCAAACACTCGTTATGATTACTCATAACAATGACATTGCTAAAATGGGTAGTGTCAGGAAAATTCAAAATACATACGTTAAGGCGAATTTACCCGCTGTTTCCAACGGGTTTAGTATTTTTAGATATTTAAAAGGTCTTGTTAATTCTTTAGATTCGTTATCATCAAAATTAAAGCTATACTCTCTTAACATATTGTAGCACCTTTCCCATTTCCATAATGAGGGTTAGAATCTTCATGTAATGAAGATTCTCCTAACTGAATTCTCATTCTATCAGAATATGATGTAGTACCTTCACCCCAGTATTTTGAAAGCTTTAATTTATTTTGTTATTTCCAACACCTATGACCTTAACATCTATACTATAATAACTTGGATAATCTAGTAAGTAAATTTTGCTTAATCTCTATTTGCCTAATAATTTAGCCATAATAACTGCAATAATTAATGTCACAACACCTGAACCTATCGCTAACATAAAGTGTTGATACTTTCTCTTTCCAATTTCTTGATTCTTCTCAGCCATACTCAGACCCTTACCTTCAGAGAATGCCACAATTTCTTTATAGGTTTGAATATCAAAGTTCTTTTTATATTTTTCAACACGCATCCCATAATAAAGTGCTACAATACCTATTAACACATAAATCCACAGTCCGAGCTTTCCTAAAAAACTAACAAGTGGAATCGGCAGTACAATACAGCTTAAAAGTAATATCGTAAATATAGTGCTATCCTGTTCAAACTTTTTAACTTCTCCATCATTAATTTTATTTTTCATCTCTTCTATGTCTCCTTTAATTAGTATATCAAGAGAGACATCAAAAATATAACTTAATAATAAAAGGCTTTTTACATCAGGATAATTTTTGTCATTTTCCCAATTTGAAATAGTTTGGCGAGATACATATACTCTCTCTGCTAACCTTTCTTGAGAAAGTCCATTTTCAGCCCTAAATTTTTTTATTTGTTTTCCTATTTGCATAAACATCCCTCCTGTAACTAAAGCTTACATTTCAATAGTTAATTTATCTATCAAATTTGCTTGATAATACCTGTTTTTCTATGTAAAATGTGTTTTACATCATTGAAATTTCAACATATAAATGCTTATTAATTATTCTAAGTTCAATTATTTATTTGTTCTTTTTTATTAGTTATCTCTGCAATAATATCCCTATTTTCAAACAAGCATTCAAAATAAATACCGACTATTTTCTAGTCGGTATTTACTCATCTAATTACTTTTACTTAAATAAAAAAACTTTCTTACTTATTACTTTATTTTTTTTGTAAATTATCAATTATATTGCGAAAAACAAGTTGAAGGATAGATAATATCATTATCCATACAAACCCTGAAACAAGATTATCACATAAAATAAATATCGCAATTGCAAAAACCATTCCACTATTAGCGAATGCTATGCCATTCCAATTATTTGCCCATGAATAAAAAACTGGTTTTTGATCACGTTTTTCTAACCATGAAATTAGCATTCCTACTAGAACTACTACAAAGCTAACATAGTATCTAATATTTTGAGGAATGTAATTTTGAAAACTGAATATTCTTAAAATCACCAAGAATATACTTACAACAAGAAAATAAATAATCATTTTTGCATCAGTTCTATTAATTTTCATTTAAGCCACCTCTCTACTATTTAAAAGGTTCAACTTTTCTCTCCTATTAAAATAGTTTTTTAATTTGATTGTTTACATGTAGTATAAGTTAATTAACTTTTGTACCTATAGTAACAACTGAATTAAAAAATTGTGACAATTAACTTGTTATTTATAATATGGAAATATCCTTAACAAGAGCCTCAACATCTTCTTTTCTTGTACTCCAACTCGTACAGAATCTAACCATATGGTGATTTTCATCAATCTTTCCCTGATATTCAAATGCATATTTTTCAGATAGCTTGTTCATTTGATTATCTGTAAGAATAACAAATTGTTGGTTTGTAAAACTTTCTATATAAAATGGAATCTGTTTTTCTTCAAAAGCCGTTTTTAATTTCATTGCTAATTCATCAGCATATTTTGTAATTTCAAAGTATAATCCATCTTTAAATAATGTATAGAATTGTAGCCCAAGTAACCATCCTTTAGCTAACATTGCACCGTTTTGTTTCATATAGCTTCTAAAATTATCCTTTAAATCATCATTTATAATAACTACAGCTTCTCCAAACATTGCACCGCATTTTGTTCCACCTATGTAAAATACATCAGATAGTTCAGCAAGATCAGCAAGAGTTACATCATTTACACTAGATCCAAGTCCATAACCCATTCTTGCACCATCAATAAATAAATATAAACCATATTCCTTACATACATTATGTATTTCTATAAGTTCTGCTTTAGAGTATATTGTGCCATATTCAGAGGGGAAAGATAAAAACACCATTTTAGGCTGTGTAATATGTTCCTTTGCCCCACTTGTACGGTAAATCTCTGCTTCTTCTCTAATTTCTGAGGCAGTAAGCTTTCCATCAACACCTTTTCTAGCATGAATTTTATGCCCCGTATTTTCAACTGCACCTGTTTCATGATTATTTATGTGACCCGTATCAGCACTTATTACTCCTTGGAAAGAACGTAGAGCTGCTGTAATAACTGTATAATTAACCTGAGTCCCCCCAATCAAGAAATGAATATCTGCATTTTTACCACCTAAATACTGCTTAATTGCAGCTGCACCCTTTTCACACCATTCATCAAGCCCATAGCCCCCATAGCTTTCTGTGTTTGTCTTTACAAAAGCATCCAAAATTTCTGGATGTACCCCTTGATTATAATCATTATTAAATCTTATCATTTGATTTCCTCCTTTTATAATTTGATTTCTTGACTTCATTTTAATATATTATGCACTTGTCTATTTTATTTCATTTATTCTAAGTTCATATATTATTTAACATTTATTTTCCTTATTTATATTTTAATGGTATATTTTCAAAATATAAAGTATTAACTTATTTATAATTTGCTTATAGTAATTGATTGCTAAAAATAAGCTATTACAGTAAGCATACTACACCTACCATAATAGCATTTTTTAGGCTCTTTGTCAAATAACGTTGATGAAGTCAATATTTAATTTTTAAAGGCAGCATCTAATACAGTTTACCTGTATAGATGCTGTTTTTAAATTACTTGTATTTTTTCCCTTAGCAATACTCTTAATCTTAAATTTTTAAAACTTCTAAATCCGAAGGATACTCTTTTGAGTACTTTAATAGTATTATTCTTACCCTCAACCCTAGCATTTGTATATTTTGTAATTAAAGCATTTAATACGTACTGTTTTTTATTCTTCAAAGATTTAAGGCTT
>NZ_FQWX01000064.1 GCF_900129815.1 Asaccharospora irregularis DSM 2635 | reverse complement strand
TTTATACAAATTTAAAAATTAAGAAAAGTTGTTAATGTTCGTTAGATTATTAGAAAGTTTTCTATCAAATGTTACAACTACATTATACAAGGGGGAGATAAGATGAAAATGCTAATAGATGCCGATGGATGTCCTGTAGTGGATATATCTATAAAGGTTGCTAAGATGTTTAATATAGATGTAACACTAATTTGTGATACCTCTCATAGCATAAATAAAGAAGGTGCTAACACGATTTTAATGCCAAAAGGAAAAGATTCTGTAGATTTTGAACTGGTAAATAGAGTTGAAAAAGGAGATATTGTGGTTACTCAAGACTATGGGCTTGCAACTATGGTTTTAGCGAAAATGGGTAATGCAATAAATCAAAATGGACTAATTTATAATAACGATAATATCGATCAGTTGTTACTTTCAAGACATATATCCAGTAAGATAAGAAATTCTAGAGGAAGGGTTAAAGGACCTAAAAAAAGACAAAGAGAAGATGATATAAAGTTTGAACAAAATCTAATAAATCTTTGCAAGACTCTAATAAAATAAAGATATATATAGCGAAAATTACAAAATAGTTTATTGACACTAATATCCAAATGTTATAGAATTAATCCAACAAGAGGAAATTGTTTGCCTCGAGGGAATCTTTAATTAATTAAAAGGGGAGATGCTGTATGAATAAAAGAAAAGTACTAATACCTATTGATGGAACAGAAAGAAGTATGCACTCTTTAGAGTTCATAAAGAGTATATTCTCTAAAGATTCAGTTGAAATAGAAATTATGAACGTAAAAGAATTAGTATTTATTGATGGTATATCATTGGCAGATGAAATAAAAAATTCTGAAAAAATTGGAATGAGAATACTAGATAATGCAGCTGAAATAATGGAAGGGTACAATGTAAGTACACATTTTACTTTTGGATATGCAGCAGATGAAATAGTAAGAAGATCTAAGGAGCAAGAAATAGACATTATAGTTATGACTAAATCTACTAAAAAAGGTCTGACTAGAATAATAGGTTCAGTAACAGCTAGTGTAGTCAAACAAGCAAAATGTATTGTAATGATTGTTCCAGAATAAGAAATATATATTTTAATAAGTTGAAATAAAAAGGAGCATCGCATAGGCAATATTAATTTGCCAAGCGGGGCTCCCTTTATTTTTACTAAATTTCTCTTCTAGGTATACTAAAGTCTATTGAATCCTCTATATCCTTTAGAGTATTTTCATTTTTTGGAGATACGAACATACAAGTGTATCCTTTTTCACCTGCGCGACCAGTTCTTCCAATACGGTGGATATAGTCTTCTGGTGTTTCAGGTATATCAAAGTTATATATATGTGTAACACCTTCAATGTCAAGACCTCTAGATGCAACATCAGTTGCTATTAGATACTGTATATCTGCATTTCTAAAAGATTTCATTATCTTTTCACGTTTTCCTTGAGGAATATCGCTATGTATCTTTTGGCAGTTATAACCTCGTTGTGCAAGGGCAATTTCTAGGTTGTCCACCCTTCTTTTGGTTCTACAAAAGATTATCGCCATGAATGGATTATCCTGATCTAAAACAGCACATAGTGCATCTTGTTTTTTTCGATCTGTAGTTTCTACAACATCTTGCTTAATAGAGTCAAGTGTTATCTTTTCATTTTTTATTGTAACTATAGAAGGATTTAGCATGTATCTATATGCCAGCTTCTTAACCTGTGGATTTAATGTTGCAGAGAAACACAGTGTTTGGCGCTTTTTAGGCACTTCTTTTAGTATAGTTTCAATTTCATTTTTAAACCCTAAAAGTAGCATTTGATCAGCTTCATCGAGTACAAAAGTTTTAATTTTACTAAGGTCAACAGTTTTTCTGTCTAGGTGATCTAAAAGTCTACCAGGAGTTGCAATTATAAGCTGGATATTTCCTTTTAATTTTTTTATTTGAGCATTTATATCCTTTCCACCATAAGCAGCCAATATATTTATATTTTTTGCTACATTTAACTTATTAGCTTCCTCAAATATCTGAAGGGCAAGCTCTCTTGTGGGAGAAAGAATCAAGGCTTGTACTGAGTTTATTTTTGGAGATATATTTTCAAAAATCGGAAGTAAAAAAGCCAGCGTTTTGCCTGTACCTGTTTGAGCCTCTCCAATTACGTCTTTACCATCCTTTATAAGAGGTATACTTTCTTCTTGTATCGGAGTTGGTTCGTTTATCCCTAATTTATTTAGTATATTTACTATATCTTCGTCTATTCCTAATTTTCTAAAATTCATGATTTATTACCTCTCATTACTATCATTTATTTTCATAATAATACTATGACTAATTAATAATATCATAACAAATATATTATTACTAATTAATATTGTACAAAACTTGCAGATATATAACAGATTATTCAAATTTGAGAATTTTACATCCTAAAAACTTAAAATTTAAAGTTATTATATTTATTAATTATATAATTTACAGGTAAAAGTGAAATTAATAAAAAAAATATTTCATTTTTAAATGAATTTTAAAAAAATCAAAAAATATAGTGCATATATCAAGAATAAGTAATATAATACATTGTAAGGGAAATTCTAAGAATCAAAAAACAAAAATGAAATATTAAAATGAAATATTGCAAAAATAAACTTCAAAAAACAATTAATTATGAAAAGCATTGAAAAAATATAAATTAATTTAAGGGGGACATAGGTATGTGTGTAGTTGATAAAGTTAAGTCTAAGGAGATAAAAATAGTTGATACAACACTTAGGGATGGTGAACAAACAGCAGGAGTAGTATTTGCTAACCACGAAAAGGTAATAATAGCCCAAATGCTTAGTGATTTAGGTATTAATCAATTAGAGGTAGGTATACCAGCTATGGGTGGAGATGAAAAAGAGGCTATTAAGTCTATATGTAAAAGAAACTTAAAATCTAGTATTATGGCTTGGAATAGAGCTGTTATAGGAGATATAGAACAATCTATAGATTGTGGAGTTGACGCAGTAGCAGTCTCTATATCAGTTTCAGATATACACATTCAAAACAAGTTGAGAACATCTAGGGGATGGGTTTTAGAGAATATGGTTAAGTCTGTAGAGTTTGCAAAAAAGAATGGACTATATGTATCAGTAAATGGAGAAGATGCATCTAGAGCAGATATAGACTTTTTAATTGAGTTTATAGAAGCAGCAAAACAGGCAGGAGCTGATAGATTTAGATATTGTGATACTGTGGGAGTTATGGAACCATTTAGAATAGAAAATACAATAAAAAAATTATTTGAAAAAACGAATTTTGATATAGAAATGCATACTCACAATGATTTTGGTTTGGCAACAGCCAATGCTATTGCAGGTGTTATTGGAGGAGCTAGTCATATCGGAGTCACAGTGAATGGTTTGGGAGAGAGAGCTGGGAATGCTGCACTTGAGGAGGTACTTATGTCTCTTAAACATGTTTATGGATATCAGTTAAATATAGATACTAGAAAGTTCAAGGAATTATCAGAATATGTTTCAAATGCATCTGGGAGAGAATTGCCTGCTTGGAAAGCGATAGTAGGAAGTAATATGTTCAAACATGAGTCAGGGATACATGCAGATGGAGCCATAAAAAATCCTAAAAATTACGAAGCCTTTGACCCGAGTGAAGTTGGTCTTGAAAGACAAATTGTAATAGGCAAACACTCTGGAAAAGCTGCTCTAGTAAACAAATTCGAAGAATATGATATTGATTTGTCTACAGATATGGCAAATAGATTGTTAGAGGAAGTTAGATCTGTTTCAGTTAGAATGAAGAGAACTTTATTTGATAAGGAAATCGTTCAAATATATCATGACCTTCTAAATAACAATTAAGATCTTAAATTTGAAGTCACGTTTATATTAAAATTTGATGAGTGATTATATGAAAATTTTAGGTAGATAAATTTATAATTAGGGGGTAATAAGATTGGGCGACAATTTAGTTTATAAAATACTTAAGAAGCACTTAGTTGAAGGCGAAATATCTAGCGGTAATTCTATAGGGATA
>NZ_FQWX01000052.1 GCF_900129815.1 Asaccharospora irregularis DSM 2635 | reverse complement strand
CCGGAGCTTTGATATTTTTATCATGCGATAAAAACATGTTATCCTGTATTAGCATACCTTTCGGTATGTTATCCATGTGTATGAGGCAGGTTACCCACGCGTTACTCACCCGTCCGCCGCTCACCCCGAAGGGTTCGCTCGACTTGCATGTGTTAGGCACGCCGCCAGCGTTCATCCTGAGCCAGGATCAAACTCTCAAATAAAAGTTTTGTTTTCCTTGCTCAGACTAATCATTATCTGAATATCTGGCTTGGTTTGTGTTGTTTCAATTCTATAAATTAACCTACTGTTTAATTTTCAAAGTTCAATTTATTTTTACTTTTGCCTTTTCTTAAGGACAAGTAATACTATACCATCTTTATTTTTTCTCGTCAATACTTTTTAAATATTTTTTATTTTTTATTTATAATTTATCTTTTAATACAAATTACAATATTAGAATAGACTTTCTGTGTATATCAATTATAAATTAACTGTTTTATAATGTTTCGATAAGTTAAGGTTCTACTCCTCTATTTTATATAAGTATACCAAAAATATAAAGTAAATTGACAAGATTAATATAAACACTGGTATTTATTCTATTTTATACTTTTTTCTTCTTTTTATTCTATATAAATCATTTACTTTAAATAATACACTTGCATCAAACTATTTTATTAAACTTATTGTTTTCTAACACATTTTATATGAGTTTATAAATTTATTACTACAAATTATCCCAAACGCTTTTTACAGTCTATTTTTTAGTGACTAGATATACTATGTAGTTACTTTTTTATTTGTTACTCATTTATTAACTTCTTTATTCTATTTAAATCAAAACCAAGAATATGATTACCATTTATTATTATTACTGGTAAAGACATATACCCCATCCTAATAAGCTCTCTTTTAGCTTCTATAACCTTAAATACATTATGTTCTATATATTCAAGATTATTTTCATCAAAATATTCCTTAGCCTTTTTACACTCTAGACATTTATCACTACTGTATATTTCTATATGATTCAATTATATTTCCTCCTCATGTAAACTATTTATTAATACTCTTGTAATTTTTGTAATCTTGTATTAGATTATTATTAACTCATTATTAGGAAATAATTTATTAATAAGTTTAATTTTTAAATATAATTATAATACATAAAATTATGTTATTATACAATATAATAACTCTATATTTTAGGAGGATTATAATAACTCTATATTTTAGGAGGATTTTGTTATGAGCAAAAAAGTATTGATTATGTCTGCTTCTACAGGAGGAGGACATAACAGAGCTGCTCGAGCTATTAAGGAAGAATTGACAAATAAATTATTTGATGGAGTTCCAATTGAATGTGAAATCATAGATAGTCTTAAACTAGTTAACAATACAATGGATAAGATAATTTCTAACGGATATGAGAAGTCAGCCATATATACTCCAAAAGCCTATGGAAGTGTGTATAGATTATCTGAAACTAGTTTAATATCAAAAAATGAATTCAAAGATAATTTAATCACATCCTTTATGGCAAAAAAATTTAAAAAGCTTCTTAGGGATACACAGCCCGATCTGATTATTGGTACACATCCATTTCCCATGATAGCTCTTAGCACATTAAAAAAGAATAGTTCTACACATGTAGATTATAGTGTTTTAATTGACCCTTTTCATAAATATGAAGGCAACACTATCTGTGTTCCTCCTATGATTTCTGTGCTAACTGATTATACAACTCACTCTACGTGGATACAAAATGAGATAGACTATTATGTAGTAGGACATGAGTATGTCAAAGAATTGCTAGTATACGAGGGTGTTGATAGTGATAAAGTAAAAGCTTTTGGGATACCTGTTGAAAAATCTTTTTTATCACATAGAGATAGAGAAACGGTTTTATCGGAACTTGGATTTTCTCCTGATAAACTTACAGTATTAGTAATGGGTGGAAGTTTTGGTGCCGGAAATATTAAAGAAACCCTTGAGGAATTACTCGAAATAGACAGAGAATTTCAAATTCTAGTTATAACGGGTAAAAATGAAAATTTAAAGGAAAAAATAGATAAGAAATTAGTTTCTTACCATAATGGTAAAATGGTAAAGGTTCTTGGATATACAGATAAGATGAACGATATTTTGGCTTCTATTGATGTATTAATAAGTAAACCCGGTGGCCTAACCACAACAGAGGCATTACTTAAAGATGTTCCTATGATTGTTCCTTACTATATTCCCGGACAAGAAGAAGAAAATCTAGATTTTCTTTCAAATTGCGGTGCAGCTCTTAGAACTACAAAAAAATACAGTCTTTCTATTTTGTTAAAAGTATTGATTGATGATCCATCTAGGCTAGATATGTTAAAGAAGAATATAAAATCTATCAGAAAATTTAATTCTGCTCAAAACATAGCGAATCTTGCTTTTGACATTTTTTCTGAAAGATCTAAAACTTTAGATGAACTAATAGACTCTGATGAAATATTAGAAGATACATCAGAATCTGATATCTTAAATAAATTAGATGAATAATGAATAAAAAAGCAACCTATTAATAATCATATTAATAGGTTGCTTTTTTCCTTATATGCACATTATAAAAATCCCTATTTTATAGTTACCTAGGGATTTTTTATATTCTATTATTTTGATTTTTAGGCTAAATTCCACTCATTTATCCGATAAAGCCCTAAAGAGGTTCATAAAAATCTTCTTCATAGTCGTACTGATAATTCTTGTAGTTATTTCTAAATGCAGTATTCTTATTTTTAGAAGTTTTTTTAGATTTCTTTTTGTTTATAAAACTAAGATCCTCTAGCGTATCCATATCATCATGTTTGGTTTTACCCTTCGATTTTAGTTTTTTTAGTCTTTTTTCTTTCATAGCATTATGTTCTTCTAAGTTCATAGTTGATTTCATGTTGCACCCCTATTAAAAATTTTAATAACTATACAACAAATTATACAATAACCAAATAATTTCTTCAATAAATCTAGTAAAAATTAGATATAAAATTAACGTCATTTAACGACAAAAAATCGAGGTATCCCCCTCGATTTTCTATATTTCTCTTCTTCCTTCTAATGCCTTTGATATTGTCACCTCATCAGCATACTCTAAATCTCCACCTACTGGTAGTCCATGAGCTATTCTTGTTACCTTTATACCCATAGGTTTTACGAGTCTAGCTATATACATAGCAGTAGCTTCTCCCTCTATTGTAGGGTTTGTAGCCATTATTATTTCTTTTACATCTTGATTACTTAGTCTCTGAATTAATTCCTTTATTTTAAGCATTTCAGGCCCAATTCCATCCATTGGAGATATTACTCCATTTAAAACATGGTATTGACCTTTAAACTCTCTAGTTCTTTCCATAGCTGCAACATCCCTTGGGTCTTCCACCACGCATATTACACTTGTATCCCTACTTTTATTAGAGCACATACTACATGGATCTGTGTCCGTTATGTTACAACAAATCGAACAATACTTTATCTCTCTTTTTGCATCTATTATAGCTTTTGATAGGGCCTCTACATCATTGACATTCATATTAACAACATGAAATGCTAATCTTTGTGCAGTCTTTTTCCCTACTCCTGGAAGCTTTGAAAATTCTTCAATAAGCCTCGTTATCGAGCCTGTATAAACTTGCATATAATCACCTACTAAAATAAACCTGGGATGTTCATTCCTCCAGTTACCTTACTCATTTGACTTGATGTAACTTCATCAACATTTCTTAAAGCTTCATTAATAGCACTTAAAACTAAGTCTTGTAACATCTCTATATCATCTGGGTCAACAACTTCTGGTTTTATAGCTATATCTAAAACTTCTTTTTTACCATTAACTTTTACTGTAACAGCACCACCACCAACTGAAGCTTCTATCTCTTTGCTCTCTAATTCTCTTTGCATTTTCTCCATATTTTCTTGCATTTTTTGAGCTTGCTTTAATAAATTATTCATATTTCCAGGCATCATTCCTGGCATACCTTTCTTAGCCATTATAAATATTCCTCCTCAAGTTATTTTTATTCTAATATTATATCATATCCGTGTTTATTAGCTACCTTGAATTTAGTCGCGCGTTTCCTTTACTTCTAATACTTCTTCATTAAGGGTTTCTCTTAAAAACTCCTCACCTTTATCTTTTTTCTTTTTTATATCAGGGATAATATTTTCAACCTCAGATTTTAAGACTAACTTTATTCTAAAACTTCTACTTATAATTTCTCTCATCACTTTTTCTACATACTCCGTAGTTTCTTTTGAGTATAGTCTATTTACCGAGAACTTAAAAGCATCGTCAAATATTATATGTAAAGTGTTTGAGTAAACACTAAAGAAATCTACTTCATTTAAAAGAGCATATAAAGGTGCCTTTCGATCTGACTTTATTTTCTGTAATATTTTTTTCCATGAATACTCTACTAACTTTATATCTTCTTCTTTAATTTCTTCGTATAGCTCTTCTTTTTTAGCTGATATATCATTTTTTATATCTTCTTTTATAGTATCTGCTTTATCTTCTATATGTTCATGAACTACATTGGTAACTTTTATGTTTCCCGTTTCTATGATTCTCTCTAAGTTTTCTATTCTTTTTATAAGAGATTCCTTACTTTCATCAAACATAGGTTGAGCTATCTTCATAAAAGTTATCTCAGCTAAAATCCTTGGATTTGAAGCCACTTTTATTTCATTTTGTGTGACAGATAATATATTTAATATTCTTATCAAGTCATTTATATCTATATTTTGAGCTTGTTCCCTTAACTGAGTTATACTCTCCTCTGGCAATGAAATCAACTCATCTACATCCACAGATACCTTGCAAACCATTAGGTTTCTAAAATGAGATATCAATTCATCAATCAAAATCCTTATATCTTTTCCATATAAAACAAGCTCATTTAGTATTTCTAGAGATTTTTTTGTATTTTGATCTATTATAAAATTAGACAGTTCGAACAATTGATCTGTATTTATAGTTCCTAGTAATTCTATAACATCCTGATAATTTATTTTGTTATCACCAAAGGACATACATTGGTCTAGTATGCTAAGTGCATCTCTAAGAGCCCCTTGGGAATTTCTCGCTATCAAATCAAGCGCCTTTTCCTCTACTTCTACATTTTCCTCTGTACAAATCTTTTTCATTCTTGATGATATATCTTTTACTGTAACTCTCTTAAAATCAAACCTTTGACATCTAGATATAATTGTTGCTGGTATTTTATGTGGTTCTGTAGTAGCCAATATAAATATTACATATGAAGGAGGTTCTTCTAATGTTTTTAAAAGTGCGTTAAACGCTCCCGAGGATAGCATATGCACCTCATCTATTATATATACCTTATACTTAGCCTCAGTAGGTGAATATTTCACACTCTCTCTAAGCTCTCTTATATCGTCCACACTATTATTTGATGCAGCATCTATCTCCACAATATCCATGGTTCTATCCATTAAAATATCATTACAAACATTACATTCATTGCAAGGTTCTTGGTCTATGCTATTAGGGCAATTAACCGCTCTTGAAAATATCTTAGCAGTAGATGTCTTACCTGTTCCCCTAGTTCCGCAAAATAAATAAGCATGTCCTATATTATCATTATGAATTTGATTTTTTAAGGTTTTAGTTATATGTTTCTGACCTACAACATCATCAAATGTAGTTGGTCTATATGACCTATATAGTGCTTTATGCATACTGACCTCCTTAAAAATATAATTATTATAAATTTATAATAATTAGCCGTATCTATATAATATTTCCATCCTCTAAACATTATACAATATTTCTAAAATAAAAATCGGATTCTACTATGTAAATATAATTTTTTTAGAAATAAATTTTTTATTTTAGAGATATATTTTATATTTTATTAAAAAAATCCCTCGTTAAAGGGATTTATTTTTTATATTAAATGCTGTACACCATCTATTGACTTGATTCCATAAGCGTTACCTAAACAGTTAGCTCAACTTAGGCACCCCCACGGCACACGAAAGTAATCACTTACCGCTGCTTCCTTCCGGATCTGACGGGGTTCATGAGCTTCCATTGCGTAGGACCTAAGTGTCAACACCACTTATTTAGGGCAGCCTTACAAAATCGAAGCCTCTAGATGGAATTCAATCCTGCTATAGCGGATTGCAGGTTACAGGGCACCGCTACCTCCCCATCTAGTACAGCAAAATTACAACCATATTTAATTATGTGTTGGCGGAGAGAGTGGGGTTCGAACCCACGATACAGTTTTACCCGTATACCCGCTTTCCAGGCGAGCGCCTTCGACCAACTCGACCATCTCTCCTTATTATCTATTTCTCAATTCCTTGAAAAATTGTTGTAGAACTATTGAACATTCTTCTTGTAAAACACCAGAAGTTACATCTATATTATTTTCGTTTAAATAATTCAACATAAATTCATGCTGTCTCTCTATATATGAATTTTTTATATGCTTAGTTCCTATTATAAGTTTTTTTATCCTTGAGTTTACTATTGCACCATTACACATCATACAAGGTTCCATGGTTACATATAGCTTACAATCATTCAACCTCCAAGTGTTAAGTATCTCAGAAGCCTTCCTAATAGCTAAAACCTCAGCATGTGCAGTACAATCCTTAAGTGTTTCAGTTAGATTATGTGCTCTCGCTACGATTTCTCCATCTTTGACTATAATTGCCCCTATAGGAGTTTCATTTTTAGTATATGCTTTGTACGCTTCTTTCAATGCTTCTTTCATATAATATGAGTTTTTCATACTTCCTCCCAAAAACTTATAACAAATCTATATTATCATAATTTATTTTATAATTCAACTTAAATTTATATTGTTTATAATACAAATTAATACAAGAGAGAACTTTTAGGCTCTCCCTTGTATTGTGTTATATGTCTATTATATATTGTTATTTATTATATTATTTACATATTTTAACTATTTTATTACATCTACACCCATATATGGTCTTAAAGCTTCTGGAACAACAACGCTTCCATCTTCTTGTTGGTAGTTTTCTAATATAGCTGCTAAACATCTTCCTACTGCCAATCCTGATCCATTTAATGTATGAACATACTCAGCTTTAGATTTTTTATCTCTCTTGAATCTTATTCCAGCTCTTCTAGCTTGGAAGTCTTCGAAGTTTGAACAAGAAGAAATTTCAACATATCTATTGTAACTTGGCATCCAAACTTCTAGGTCATATTTAAATGCAGCTGTAAATCCTAAATCTCCTGTACATATTCTAACCACTCTATATGGTAATCCTAATCTCTGTAATATTCTCTCTGCATCATTAGTTAATTTTTCTAATTCATCATAAGATTCATTTGGATCAACAAACTTAACTAACTCTACTTTATTAAATTGATGTTGTCTTACTAAACCTCTTGTATCTCTTCCTGCAGACCCTGCTTCTGATCTAAAACATGGAGTATATGCACAATATTTTATAGGTAATTGTTCCGCTGTTAATATTTCATCTCTGTGTATATTTGTTACAGGGACTTCTGCAGTTGGTATTAGGAAGTAGTCTAACCCTTCTAATTTGAACATATCTTCTTCAAATTTAGGTAATTGACCTGTTCCTATAAAGCTATTTCTATTAGCCATAAATGGTGGTAAAACTTCTGTATATCCATTCTCTTCAGTATGAGTGTTTAAGAAGAAGTTTATAAGAGCTCTTTCTAATCTAGCACCTAGGCCTCTGTATAAAGTAAATCTTGAACCAGTTATCTTTCCAGCTGTTTCAAAATCTAATATATTTAATCCTGTTCCTACATCCCAGTGTGCTTTATGTTCGAAGTCGAATTTAGTAGGTTCTCCCCATGTTCTCACTTGAACATTGTCTTCGTCTGTCGTTCCTTGTGGAACATCTGGGTGAGGTACATTTGGAATTCTCATTAAATTGTATTCCATTTCTGCTTCTATTTGTCTAAGATTTTCATCTATTTCTTTTATTTTATCTGATAAATTCTTTAATTTAGCCTTTTGTTCTTCTACATCTTTTCCTTCTTTCATAAGTTGCGGTATCTTTTTAGACTCAACATTTAATTCATTTTTCATTACCTCAACTTCTTTAAGAATTTCTCTTCTCTTATCATCTAATTCAATTACAATATCAAGATTAAATTCTTTTTCTCCTCTTCTATCCATCGCTTTTTTTATATCTTCTAAGTTTTCTCTTATTCTTCTAATATCTAGCATTTTAGTACCTCCTATTTGTTTTATAATATTATTAATAATTTCTTATTTATTTCTGTTTAATTTTAATTTTATCCTTGTTTGTTTTAACTGGATCAAAAACGTTTTTTTACTGCTTATTTTTATTATTATACTAGTTATCGATAACTTTATTTGCATGCATTTAATACATTATTTTTAATAGAACACAGTTAATTGCAATAAAAAAAAGACCTCCGTATTCCCCTTAAAAAAGGGACGAAAATCTTTTATCCGCGTTGCCACCCTAGTTGATTATACATATTGTATAATCCTCTCATTCCTGTAACGTAGGTAAACGTCTAGATATTAAATCTAGAAGCTCCGGAGTAGATTCAAAAACCATTGTAATGGGTTCGCAGCAAACACCCACTCTCTGAATACAAACTTGCTTTCTACTAATCTCTTTCATTGCTTTTAACTATTGTTTTATTTGATACTCATTATATTATATATATTAACAACTTTCAATACTATTATTCAAATTTGTTTTAATTTTTATATATTTTTTTATTTTCTTTTTATTTCAACTGTAAAATTATGCGCGTTTTAATTTAATTTTTAAGTATAATTATAATATATAAATCAATTAAAAACACCTATAAATACACATATTTAAACATTTTTATCTTGGCTTCTTGTTGTATTATTCATAAGACACGACTTATTATTATAATATGGTACTCCCATTAAAAAAGGAACTTCTATTTTATTTAAATCAAATTGTTTTTTAACTCTTTCCATGATATCAAAATATACATCCCAATAATCATCTGTCTTTACCCACGGTCTTGCTACTATATTTACCGTATTATTCTCTATAGAATATATTCCTATTATAGGTTTCGGTTCTTTTAATATTCTTTTTTCCTCTTCAAATATATCACTAAGGATTTTTTTTACAAGGTCTATATCACTATCATATGAAACAATATATGAAAAATCTATCCTTCTTTTTTCTTGGTGAGTATAATTTACTATATTATTACTAGTTAATTGCAAATTAGGAACAATTATAGTTTTGTTATCTGGTGTCTTTAAAACAGTACTAAATACCTGTATATCTGAAACAAACCCTTCAACACCTGATCCCTGTATATAATCCCCTATATTAAAAGGTTTGAAAAATAATATAATCATACCAGATCCTAAATTAGATAATATCTCCTTAAATGCCAATCCAATACTAAACCCAGCAGCACCTAGTACAGCAACAACTGATGTAGTTTTAACTCCTATAATCTCTAAACAGGTCAAAGTTACTACAGATATCATAGATATATATATTCCATATACTATAAAATTAGTTACACCTTTTCCTATATTATATTTAAATAGAAACTTCGATACTAATTTCTTGACAATCTTTGATATATATAATCCAATTATTAACACTATTATTGCATATACAATACTCTGACTTTTTCTATTAAAATCATCGATCATATTTTGTATTGTTCTTTGGGATATGCTAAACTTAGAAACTATTTAAAACTACCTCCTTTTAGAACCTTTAGTCCTAGTATACTAATATGATATCTATTCCGATAATATTTTCTTTTTATCTAACTCATCTAATATATCATTTATTATATCTTCATTTTTTGCAGTTATTGTATGTATATGCTCGTGCTCAGTCAATGTCGATAATTGTTTAAATTCATTTTTAGCTACTTTGTCCATAAATTCATTTATATCTCTGTTTGACTCTATATTTAAATCAGTTTTTATTTCTCCATAAGTAGGATGATTTGCTATTACATCTTTTATTGTTCCTCCCATATCTACTATGGTTTTTAATTCATCATAAATTTCTTGTGGTGATTTATGATTCTTACATTTGATTGTTTTTTCTATATAAATTTTATCATAAACTATATATCCTTGAGATGTTGCTATTATCTCAAATCCTTTTGCCCTTATAATAGCTATATCTTGAACTATAACTTGTCTACTTACATTTAGCATTTCGGCTAGTTTACCACCTTTTAACGGCTCATTAGAGGACTTTAATATTTTAATTAATCTTTGTCTTCTTTCATCAGCGTTCATACTACACCTTCCTTTCTAATACGTCAAATAATGTTAATTTCTCTATTATTTTTCTATATTTAAAAAACTTGATTTTTAACTCTATTATATAATTCTATATACAATAAAGCTAAAAATCAAGAATAGTATATATAAATTAAATATAATAAAACCTAATTTATATATTATTATGTTTAATTTACATATTATTATATATTCTGATATAAATATTTTACTTTTAATAACTATTTTTATTGGTTTCTCAAATGAATTTTTAAACTAATTTTTAAACTAACTTCTTGAATTATTAAATATGATTTTTTATACACAAAAAAAGATTACGTGGCTACGTCCTACTCTCCCAGGCAGTTGCCCACCAAGTACCATCAGCGCTAAAGAGCTTAACTTCTGTGTTCGGAATGGGAACAGGTGTATCCTCTTTGCTATAATAACCACATAATCTTTTATAAAAAGAATTAATTATTTAATTTTATAAACTATATAACTAAATATTAACACTTTCAAAACTGTATATATAAGTGAATGAATCATATATTGGTCAAGTCCTCGATCTATTAGTATCAATAAGCTAAATACATTGCTGCACTTACACCTTTGACCTATCAACCAGGTAGTCTTCCTGGGATCTTAACCTTGCGGTGGGAAATCTTATCTTGAAGTTGGCTTCGCGCTT
>NZ_FQWX01000056.1 GCF_900129815.1 Asaccharospora irregularis DSM 2635 | reverse complement strand
ATTTCAAATTTCAATTTTTCGACTTGTTTGACGAAGTCTTCAAATTGATTTTGAAGTTCTATTGGTGGTATTGGAACTTCAAAACTTCTAAATTCATTCATAGTTACTCTCGGCATTTTTGCACCTGAAACTTTTTCACTTATATAATCTACAAATGATTTATTTCTTAACATATGTGCTAAATAATATCTATTTAATACTCCTCTTACAGGTTGTAATGGAACCATTTCAGATGTAGCATATCCAATTTCATTTGGTATAACTACTTTATTCAAGTATGGTCTTAGCTTTGAGTATAAAATATTTGTCGTATCAAATGTACAAGTTGAATTTCCTATTTCATCTGTTGTTACATAGTTATATCCAATAATATTTCCTGTATTTGATTCAACCATATCTAAATTTAGTAACCACACTTTGCATTTGTTAAAATCACCTTTATAGTTAACTACAGGTGCTACATCATTCATCTTTCCTGTTTTCCAGCCTTTAACGTTTCTAATTGGGTCACCAAACATCTCGATAAATCTTGATTTATATAATCTTAACTAATATATTTTCTATGAGAACTCTTTACATTATTTTGATTAACCATTGCATATTGAAGAGTTGTATCTATTTTAGAATGACCTAAAAGCTGTTGTACTTGTTCTATAGGCATTCCCTTGTCAATAGCCCTTGTAGCAAGAGTCCTCCTAAATTTATGAGGGTGTACCTTGTTTATATTTAATTTTTTACCAAGCTTTCTTAATCTAATTTCAACCCCGCTTATTTCAAGTCTCTTGTGTGGTTTTAGCAAAGAAACAAACAAAGCTTCATTATTATCACTTCTACTATTTAAGTAACTTTGTAAATGTATTTTAGTTTTAGCATCAAAATACACCTTCCTTTGCTTATCACCTTTGCCAAACACAATACTTTCCCTTTCATTAAAATTTATATCACTGATATTTAACCTAACTAACTCCCCTACACGCATACCTGTAGAATTAAGTAAATCAATTATTGCTAAATCTCTTATTTCACTACAGTTATCTCGCATTATTTCTATACTTTCGTCTGTATATGTTTCTTTAACTACCTTTTCAGTCTTTATTTTATGAATACGTCTTACTGGACTTTTTAAAATATAATTTTCTTCTTCAAGCCAAGAGAAAAAACTTGAAATAATCCTTCTAATATTATCAATTGTTATTTTACTGCAATTACTATTTTTATTGTAATCTCCTAAGTATTTTCTTATATCATCTGTTGTTATATGTTTTACTTGTTTTGGTATAACTTTCATCATATTTTCTATAGTAGATTGGTAATACTTGATTGATCTAATAGAACATCCTTCGACTTTTTTGGCATATATAAACATATCACAATAATTTAATTCTTTATCTAAGGTATCTTCTTTGTTTTTATTTTCTATTATTGTAAGACCTATAAAAGTGTTTATTAGAACACTATGAAGCTTTTCCATCTCCATATTGTCAAGTAAATTAACCATATTTTGTTCAATCTCCATTATATACTTTTCCACTATAATCCACCTCTTTTTATTTGTATAGATTATAGGATTATTAACACTTTATGGAATTTTGAAACAAATCTGCTGATATATTAGGTTCTGTTATTTAAATAATTCTCCTTTAAAAGCCCTTTGCATTAATGAATTGAAGTTATCTTCTAATTCTTTTAAGCTTTTTTCCATTTCAAATTTCAATTTGTCGACTTGATTAATAAAATCAACAAACTTATTTTGTAACTCTATTGGTGGTATTTGAATCCTTATCCCTTTTAACTCTTGTGCATTAATATTTGCCTGATTAACAGCTCCTTTTGCCATACCTTTAAGTAATTTCTTACCATAATCAGAATTTAAAAACATTGATAAGTATATAGGTAATACTTCATCTACTAATCTAACTCTTATTATATAACCAGCTATTATCATTGGCTCTTCAAGATTAAATACGCATGTTTTTCCTATCAATTCTACACTATTAGTTCTATTGAAAAGTACATCTCCATTACGAACTATACACTTTTCTAATTCATTATCTTCTATATCAATATATTTCAAATCTTTTAAATCCAAATTACCATTATAAGTTATGTTGTTCATTCTTAAATATGGATATTTACCACCCTCTACTGATGATTTACTGGTTCCATAACGTACATCTTTAGTAATATCTCCTATTTTGCTTATATTCCAACCTTTTGGATTAGTTGCTGGGTCTCCAAACATCTCGATAAATCTTGATTTAACTAATTCATCCAATGCTTCTATTTGCTCTTCCCTTTTATCTATTAACTCTTGAGCTTTATCTAAAACTTCTACTATTTTTTCTTGTTCTTGTAAATTTATAACAGGTATTTTTAAGCTCTCTAAACTACCTCTTGATATATGTGGTATAGTCGCTCCAGTACAATTATCTCTTAAATATCTAAATTTACTTTTTAGAAACATACCACAGTACTTTGTATTGTAATCATTGTTATTAATACTTAATAGTGCTAATGTACTACCAATTGCTCCGCTTAATCCATATCCAACTGTACCTGCATTAGCTCCATCCCAAGCTATTATAATGTCATTTTCATTAGCAATTACATATTTACCATCATGCTTACAAAACTTTATATTATTATTATTTCTAAGGTCATCTATCTGAATATATCTTATTGTTTCTTTTGTTTCTTCTACTTGTTCAACCTTATTACCCTTTTTTATTTTAAACAGTTCATTTAGCTTAATATATTCCATACCCTACACCTCTAGCATTCTTTCTAATTCTTCTAATCCACTAGCAATTTCTTTCTCTAGTTCTTTAACTCTCCTCATAATAACTTGAGGTTCATCATACACTACTTCCTCGTAAACTATCTCTTTATACTTATTAATAGATAGATCATATCCGTTCTCTCTTATTTCCTCTACATCAACAAAAAAGCTTTGCTCTGTTCTTTTTCTATCAACTTCCTTATCAAGATTATTAAATCTTTCTATTATATCATCTATATCATTATCCTCTATCTCATTTCTCTTATCATCTAGAGAATATCCATCAGCCTTCATATCATAGAACCATACCTTATCTGTTCCACCAGTATTTGTTTTAGTAAATATCATTATAGCAGTGGAAACTCCTGCATATGGCTTAAATACTCCACTTGGCATAGATATTATTGCCTCTAATTTATGGTTTTCTACTATTTCTTTTCTTATATCCTTATGCCCTTTTGTACTACCAAATAATACTCCATCTGGAACTATAGAAGCACATCTCCCACCTACTTTTAAACTCCTTAAGAATAAAGCTAAAAATAGTAATTCTGTTTTCTTTGTTTTAGTTACTTTTAATAAATCTGCACTTACCGCTTCATAGTCTAAACTTCCTTTAAATGGAGGATTAGCAAGCACTAATGTAAATTTATCTTTGTCTGTATTTGATTCTGATAAAGAATCTTTATATTCTATATTAGGGTTATCTACTCCATGAAGCATCATGTTCATGGCACCTATTCTAAGCATAGTTCTGTCCATATCAAATCCGTAGAACATATCATTGTTAAAATGTTTTTTTAACCCTTGTACTAAAAATAAGTCCGGATGATTATCTCTTAAATATTGTTGTGATGATACTAAGAAGCCTGCTGATCCCGCTGCTGGATCCACTATTATATCCTCTGGTGCTGGTTTCATAAGTTTTACTATCATGTCTATAATATGGCGTGGTGTTCTAAACTGTCCGTTAGTACCTGCCGTTGCTACTTTTGATAATAAGTATTCATATAAATCACCTTTTGTATCTTTATCTTTTTTTAGATTCAAGTTATTTATTCCATCAACTATTTTAGATAGCATTAGTGGTGTTGGTATTTTAAATATTGCATCACCCATATATTTTGCATATGCTGATTCTTTGTTTCCATGTAATTTTTTTATAAAAGGAAATACTTCATTTAGCACTATATCATACATTTTCTCTGCATTTCCTTCATTTGCAAATTTGCTCCATCTTATATGTTGTTGTTCATCATTAAATATTCTATCATAAGGTACTCCTAGAAGCGTTGCTTCTGCTTCATTTCTTGTTTCTACTTCATCTAGCCCTTTTATAAATAATAGATATGTAAATTGTTCTATTACTTCTAATGGGTTTGTAAGTCCCCCAGTCCAAAATATTTCCCATATTTTATCTACTTTGCTTCTCAATTCTCCTGTTATCATCTTAAAGTCTTCCTCCTATTTTTGTTTACAAGACATATTATATATTATTTATATAGATTCTTACTAATCTTAATATTTAACCCTTTGCGGTAATTATTACATTAAAGATTTAATAAATTTTTTATTTGATCTTGTTCCTTCTTATATAGTTCATTTGCCTTTCTTATTCTATCTTCATATTCACTATTTGACTCCACAATCATATTAAATGCTTTTTTCTGCATTTTCATATCGATATCTGGTACTAAAAGTTTTTCTATATCCTTATGAGCTATTGATTTTATTGCTGTTCCTTTGATAATTCCTTGTATTAAGTTTTGACCTAGCTCACTTTCTAGATAATATTTTAATACTTCAGGTATATATTTATCATCATATACTCTCACAATAAATAAGTTTGCTGAAACTATAGCTTTGATATCCTCTTCAACTATTGCAACTTTAAATTGACTTCCTTTTGATGTAACCAATAAATCACCTTGTTTTACCTCGTATACCCCTTCCCATTTTCGTTCAATTTGAATCATGTCTGATTCGTTAACTATTATTTTCCCATCAGTAATATTTCCTATAGATATCAAGTAGTGACTCCTATTACTTCCAGTATTAAGGGCATCTAATTTGCCTTTATTTACTTGAACACCCCTTCTTATTTGAGCTATTTTACTAAACTCAACCATTTTCATATTACTACTTATATTTCTAATAAGTTCTTCACTTTGTATATAATCAAATGCATTTAAATCATAGTTTTGTTCCTCTATTTTTTTTGAATCTACGATAAAACTAATCTCATTTTCCTCAAAGTTTTTGTAATATTGTACTGCTTTATGAACACCATCTCTTGAAATCGTCTTATTTCTTCTATCTATACTTTCTATATAGCTACTTAAATCAATGAATTGAATTTTACCCTTTCTATTTTCCTCTTTGTTTTTATTAAATATAACCCAACATGCTACTATATTAGTGTAAGAAAGTACTGAACCAGGAATCTTAACTATTGTTTCAATTAAGTCCTCACTTATAATACTTCTCCTTACCCTTTCTTCCGCACCACCTCTAAATAATGCACCAATTGGTAATAGTACTGCACCTTTTCCATCATCCTTTAGTGAGCTTATCACCTGTTCTGCTGTAATCCAATCAGAATTTGTAACTAAATTAGCTCCATGTCTAAATCTATTGTACGTATCATTTTGTATTAGTCCTCTATCTACTTTCATCATAAATGGAGGATTAGAAATGCTTACATCAAATTTTACTAAATCATTACCTTCTTTAAACATAGGTTCATATATGCTATCACCTCTTACTATCCTATCTTCATTTCCTGTTATTAAAAAGTTTATTAGCTGACCTATTTCATAGTTTACCTTATCAATTTCTTGACCATAGTATTTTAATTTGAATCCATTCTCATCATCTAAATCCAAGTGTTCTACTAATGCTAACTCTAATCCTGATTCTCCATTAAAATAGTCTACTATACTATCATTTACCCCAGGATCTATAATCTTTACAGCTATATCTAAAACAGCATCTGGAGTATTTGTATCATACATCTTACCATCTACATTAGATGTAGATCTAATTTGTTTACAAAATCCTGTAATATCATATGGATCTACTGTAGAATTTATAATTTCTATTAATTTGTAGAAATCTGCATCTTGCATCTCTTCTGTTAAACTTATTATACTTTTATCTTTAAATATCTCTAAATTAGTTAGTCTCCCTATCTCCATACAAGTACTAATTAAATTATTCTTATCTAAAGATGTATAGTTCCAATCATAACCTATTTTTACTTTTAGTCTATTTTTATTAACTAAAACTACCTTAACCCCACTTAGTGTAGTTATTAAAAGTCTTTTACTCATTGGTTCAACATCTCTAATTACATCAAAACCTACTTTAAATTTATTCATTTTTGTTCCTACCTTTCTATACCTTAATTTTAGTAAATATTTTACTGAATCTAGAATCCTAATTTAATATTGAATTAAATAGTAACCAAATCTGGTTTAAATATATCTTTTGAAAACTCCCTATGACATACAAATATACCCTCTGCATACTCCCTATATTCATGGGTTCTACCATCCTCCTTTTTTAAATACTTAATTAATCTACTTCTTTTAATCATTTCTAACATCTTTTTATATACATTTACTTCTTTGTTTCTATTAGTAGTTATGTTTAGCCTTCTTTCACTAAGTCTGTTCTTAGCATAATTAGTTATGTATACTTTTCCCCTAAAACCTTTCATCTTTATCCCCCCTCTTTTTCAGTTTTTAATTTACTGAATTTCACCTTATGGTTATATATTATATTTTTATTTCTATATTGTCAACAGTAAATCTGAGTTTTTCTAATAAAACTTCAGATTTATTAAATTTTTTGCATTATATACTCCGTATATCCTGAATCTTGATTAACTTGTTCCTTTACTACTGTAAACCCCATTCTTTTATAAAAAACTACTGATTTCACATTATCTTTGTATACAGCCAAGCTTAGGTTTTTATATTTATCTATCGCAAAGTTTATAAGTTTTTTGCCTATTCCACCTCCTTGAGAATCTGTATCTACAAATAATGCACCTATAAATTCATTATTTATTATACTTATAAAACCTTTTATGGACTCTTCATCCTCATATATAAATGTATCTGCCATAGGTATATACACATCTTTTACAGTATTGTAGCTATTATCCCAGTATTCCTTAAGAATAAAATCATGAGCTTTTATAGTGCTCCTTAACCATATATCCATTACTTTATTTATATCTTTGTCTTGTATGCTTCTTATCATATAAGTTCCTCTCCTCCCAAGTATGCTCTATTTTATATTATCATTTACTATTAATAAATACTAAGTAAATATAGTCTAAATTATTCACTTGAATTATTTTCACATATACAAATACATTATACATGTTTATTAGTTTAAAAATGTATAATGTATAGTTGTATTTTTAATGTGCCAGCTATTTTTTCACAACTTTTTCTTTTTTGAGTTTTATTGAGAGTACTTGTAATAATACCAATTTTATCTCATATAAAAATTATAGCTAATGTATTATCATGTTAATAAGGCTATTCGTAGATTGGATAGGTTACACTTAATTATACAATAAAAATTCGGACATGATATAATAGATAAAAGGAAATTGGAGGTCTATCATGTCTAAAAGATATAATTATGAGTTTAAAAAGCAAATAGTAACTTTAGTTAATAATGGTAAAAGCCCTAATGAAATAGTAAAAGAATATAAGGTGGCTAGATCTACTGTGAATAAGTGGGTTAGCGACTATAATGGCTCAGGTTCGTTTAAGGCTAAAGATAATAGAACTGAAGAAGAAGATGAATTAATAAAACTTAGAAAAGAAAATCAACAATTAAAAATGGAAAATGATATTTTAAAGCAAGCGGCGCTGATAATGGGAC
>NZ_FQWX01000058.1 GCF_900129815.1 Asaccharospora irregularis DSM 2635 | reverse complement strand
ACGAATAATTCCCTTCGGGGAAATTCAACCAGCTAAACATAGAACTATTACTGATGGAATGATACGCTATTTTTCGGGTATAGGATCTCTAAGATCACCCAGGGGGGATACATCTATCCTCTATTCAGTAAAGATTATACTATATTTGTCAAAGTTGAATCATCCATTAGGGAGAATTTTAATAGAAAACAATTAAAGAAATGAATTAAGATCCGATAGGATTTTATACAAATTTAAAAATTAAGAAAAGTTGTTAATGTTCGTTAGATTATTAGAAAGTTTTCTATCAAATGTTACAACTACATTATACAAGGGGGGGTTATGTGAAAAAAAAGTGGGCTTTGCTGGGTATTATAACTCTAGGTATGTTCATAATCATAATAGGGTGTCAACGAAGAGAGTCCACAAAAGAAGAAGTATATAAAGAATTTCAAGATAAAATTTCTACCATGAATTATTATAGGTGTATTGCAGATGTTGAGGTAGTAGGGAACAAGACACCTAGCAAGTATTCTTTGATTCATACTTACAAAAAACCAGATAATTATAAATTGGAAGTAGTATACCCTGAAAATTTAAAGGGTAAAAGTATGGAGTATAGGAATGATAAAATATTAATAAAGGATAAATCTATAAAAGACACGGTAGAATTACCAAACATAGGAAAAAATAATCAGTATTTATTTATTGGCGATTTTATAAAAAATTATCTTCAAAATGAGGGAGTAGATATTAGATTATCAAAGGGGAAGTTAGTGTTAAGCACAGATATACCTGGTGAGAATAAGTATTTTAGTAAACAGATATTATATGTAGATATCAAGGCTAAGAATCCAGAAAAAATGGAGATAGTAGATGATAAGGGTATTTCTCGATTCATAGTTAATTACAGGGACTTTGATTACAAGAACTAAGGGGGACTAAAGAAATGTCACAGCAATTAACATCGCCAACATGGGCGGAGATAAATCTAGATAATATAAAGAGTAATTTAAATAATATAAAAAGTTTATTAAATGAAGATACTAAGGTTTGTGGAGTAGTAAAAGCTAATGCATATGGTCATGGAGCAGTAGAAGTTGCAAAATTATTAGAAAAAGAAAATGTAGACTATTTAGCGGTCGCTAGGTTAGAAGAAGGCTTAGAACTTAGACAAAACAAAATAACACTTCCAATTTTATGCTTAGGATATATTTCAAATGATAGTATAGAAAACGCAATAAAGAATAAAATAACTATGACAGTTTATTCGTTGGAAATAGCGAGAGAAATAAATGATGTCGCTAGAAAATTAAACACGATGGCGTTTATTCATATAAAAATAGATACCGGAATGAGAAGGATAGGGTTTGATTCTACTGAGGAATCAGTAAAAGATATATTGAATATAGCTAAGTTAGAGTTCGTTAGCTTGGAAGGAATGTTTACTCACTTTGCTACAGCCGATGAGGTTAGTAAAGAATTTACTTACAATCAGGCAAGCAGATTTAAGTTTATATCAAATAGGCTTAAAGAAGAAGGGATAGATATCCAAATAAAACATGTATCTAATAGTGCGGCTGTTATGGATTGTTCAGATTTAAGGCTTAATATGGTTAGATGTGGAATAATACTTTATGGTCATTATCCTTCTGATGAAGTTCTAAAAGAAAGAATAAAACTAAAACCCGCCATGAGACTAAAAACAAAAGTTGCACACATAAAATATGTAGACCCAGGTGTAGGTATAAGTTACGGATTGAAATATACAACTAGTAAAAAAGAAAAAATAGCTACTATCCCTATTGGATATGCTGATGGGTTTACTAGAATCCAAAAAAATCCAAAGGTATCAATAAAAGGTCAATTATTTGATGTAGTTGGAAGAATATGTATGGATCAATGTATGGTAAAAATTGATAAGAACATAGACATAAAAGTTGGCGATGAGGTTATAGTATTTGGAGATAGTGGCTTAACAGCAGAAAGTATCGCCAAAGATTTAGGAACTATAAATTATGAAGTGTTATGCATGGTAGCAAGAAGAGTAGACCGAGTTTACATGGAAAAAAATGAAATTTTACAAATAAATAGTTATTTGATAAAATAAAAATGATAGTATATACCCCTGGGAGGCGATTTTGTGCATAAAAAAAGTAAAGAAAAAATAATATTTACTTTACCAGATTCCCTTATATCTGAAGTTGATAGTATAGTTCAGATGGAAAATAGCAACAGAGAAGATTTTGCAAAAGCTGCTTTTCAACTCTATATAACCCAAAAAAAGAAGATTGACTTAAAGGAATGCATGATTAAGGGTTATAAAGAAATGGGTCAAATCAACCTGTCATTAGCTGAACTAGGAATGACAAACGAAGTATCTTCCGATGATAATATCGAAGGGAAGATTGCCCAAGGTGAATATTAACCTGGATATAAAACGAGGAGATTTGTATTATGCTGATTTAAGTCCGGTTGTTGGATCTGAACAAGGTGGGATTAGACCTGTTTTAATAATCCAAAACGATATAGGAAACAAGTATAGTCCTACTGTAATCATAGCAGCTATAACATCTCAAATCAACAAAGCAAAATTGCCTACTCATGTAGAGATAAGTGCTAATGAGTATGGGCTTAACAAGGACTCTGTTATCCTCTTAGAACAAATAAGGACCATAGATAAAAAGAGGATAAGAGAAAAAATAGGGTGTCTAGATGAAAATGTTATGCTAAAGGTGAATAATAGCTTACAAATAAGTTTGGGATTATTCACTGTTTAAAATTATTGGTATTTTAAAATATCAATAATTTTTTTTACCTATTTTAATATTAAAGATAGATAATTTTAATATTAAAATAGCTTAAAAAATTTTGAAGAATATTATATATATCCTAAATAAATGGGAAATGTTATATATATAACAATTAGTGAATTTGGCTATATAGGGTATTATAACTATACATTTAGATAACTCACTTACAAAATTTAGTAATACGAATATTAGAGTGGATATTTTTGATTAATTATAGGCTTAATTTAAAATTTAAGGCAAAAAGTCAAATAAAAGTGATATAATAATATGGAATTGGTATTAAAATAAACACGGGTAGTAATTTTTACTTGAAAACCAGGGAGGTAATTACATGAGAGACCATAAAGGATTAAATGAGATTACGCGTATCATAAGAAGAGACATCGTGTCTATGATACATGGAGCTAAATCTGGACATCCAGGAGGATCATTATCAGCTGTAGAAATACTTACAGCCCTTTACTTTGATGAGATGAATGTAGATCCAGAAAATCCTAAGATGGAGGATAGAGATAGATTTGTATTATCAAAAGGGCATGCGGCACCAGTACTATACTCGGTTTTAGCTAATAAAGGATACTTCGATAAAGAAGAGTTAAAAGGCTTGAGAAAAATCGGAAGAATGTTACAAGGACATCCTGACATGAAGGGAACTCCAGGGGTAGAGATGTCTACGGGATCACTAGGACAAGGGTTTTCAGCTGCTTGCGGAATGGCAATGGCATCTAAATTAGATAATGCACCTTGGAAAGTATATACTTTACTTGGAGATGGAGAAGTTCAAGAAGGTATAGTTTGGGAAGCTGCAATGAGTGCTGCACATTACAAGCTTGATAATATGGTTGCATTTTTAGATTATAATGGTCTTCAAATAGATGGAGACGTATCAAAGGTAATGAACATAGGGCCAATAGTTGACAAATTTAAGGCTTTCGGATGGAATGTTATAGAAATAGATGGTCATGACTTTGATCAAATATTTGCAGCTTTAGATATGGCTAGAGAGACTGTGGAAAAACCTACTATGGTAGTTGCAAAGACTATAAAAGGTAAGGGAGTATCTTTCATGGAGGATCAAGCAGGATGGCATGGTTCAGCTCCAAGTGATAGCGACCTAGAAATAGCATTAAAAGAACTAGGAGGTGTTGATAATGAGTAAGATAGCAACTAGAGAAGCTTATGGAAAGGCATTAGTTAAATTAGGACAAATTAATGATAATGTTGTTGTTTTAGATGCGGATTTATCAAAATCTACTAAAACAAATGATTTTTATAAAATGTTCCCAGAAAGATTTTTTAACATGGGAATAGCGGAGCAAAACTTAATAGGGGCGGCTTGCGGTCTATCAACTGCAGGTAAAATTCCTTTTGCAAGTACTTTTGCTATGTTTGCTACAGGTAGAGCTTTTGAAGTAATAAGAAACTCTGTATGTTACCCTAAATTAAATGTTAAGGTTTGTGCTACTCATGCAGGTCTTACAGTAGGTGAAGATGGAGCATCTCATGAGAGTGTAGAGGATATGGCAATAATGAGAGCTATACCAAACATGACGGTTTTAGTTCCTGCAGATGGTGTAGAAACTGAAAAGATGATATTTGAAGTAGCTAAATACAATGGTCCTGTATATGTTCGTCTTGGAAGAAGTGCAGTTCCTGTATTATTTGATGAAAATTACAAGTTTGAAATAGGAAAAGGATCAGTTGTAAGAGATGGAAATGATGCTACAATAATAGCATGCGGAATAATGGTAAATGAAGCTATATTAGCTCATGAAGCATTAAAAGAAGAAGGAATAAATGCTAGAGTTATAAATATGTCTACTATAAAACCTATAGATAGAGATTTAATAATAAAAGCAGCTGAGGAAACAAAGGCTATAGTTACAGCTGAAGAACATAGTATAATAGGTGGGCTTGGATCTGCAGTAAGTGAAGTTGTAGGAGAAGAGTGCCCTGTTATAGTTAAGAAAGTAGGAGTTAAAGATACATTTGGTGAATCTGGAACACCTGCTGAATTACTTAAAAAGTATGGATTAACAGCTGAAGAAATAGTGAATGCTGTTAAAGATGCAGTAAGCAAAAAATAATATAAATATAAAATAATATAAATATAAAATAATAGTACTATTATTTTAATAGAAGGTCAGTTACATTTTTGTAGCTGACCCTTTTGATTTATTTTATTTAGATTTTTTACAAGCAAATGAAGTAGGTATAACTTTCAATATAGCTACACTCTGGGCTTGTTTTTCATTAAATGTGAAATCTTGTCCTGTTTGATGGTTCATTATCAAACTTAAGGCTTTGCATTTTTCATTTGGATTTTCTACAAACTCAACTTTTCCATCACCGATTATGCTTTCAAACGCATATCCATATTTACAGGCTGAAGTATCGGATATTAATCTGTGTTCGCAGTCCATTTCAAAACAGATATTATTATTTGATTTTAAAATATTAATCTTTCTACCCTCCTTGGCACTATGAAAATATAGTGTTAGACTATCGTTCTCGAAAGAGTATCCGAAGTTTAATGGAACTATATACGGCTGTGTACCATCAATCATAGCAATTCTAAAAACTTTACACTTTTTTACAGTTTCTAGTATTTCAAAGTTATCTTTAATTTCCCTATCTTTTCTTCTCATAAATAATCCCCCTTAGATATTAATACTTATGTATTAATACTTATTTTATCATGTGTCAGGTAGTATAAAAATAAATTTTAAATTTATTGCAAAAAATATCTTCTAAGACTAGGGTTTGTTTCATATATATTTGTATATGATTTATTTGTAGTTTTATATATATGGGGGGATAATTTTGAATATAAAATTTAATATTAAAGGGGTAATATACGGTGCTATAGCTTTAGCACTTATAGTAGGAGGGTTTATATTTATACCTAATATGTTTATGGAAAATTCTAAGCCAGTAGATTACACAATAATGCAAAGGGATGCAATTCCAGAAAAAATACTGGACATGATGGGCAAATATACAAATGAGGAAAGAGCCTTAGCAGCTAAACTAGATAATAAGATATATGTAATAGTAACAAGAAATAAAGATGAAAATTGTGGGATAGAAATAGAAAAAATAGAGTCTTTAAAAGAAGAGGATAAAAATGTAATGAGGGTGACAATTAAATATAGAGAAAAAGAAAAATCATATCCTTACATAGTGGCAGAAACTAATCTCGACGAATTGCCAGATAAGATAGAATTAAATTCCATAAAAGAAGACAAATAAAACTTTTTAAATTATACATAAAATTATTTTGAGTTATCATTTTAAGCTATATTATTTTGTTTGATCTAGAATTACATAAATTAGATTTAATCTTGAAGGGGCTGTCGCATCAGTGATAATTAAATTACTGAGCGAAGCTCCTTTTTCTATGTTAAATATCAAATTTATAAAAGGATAAATTAAACTTTTCCATTATACCCTAAAAATTGCATAAAAAATATAGGTATCGGGATACCATTTTTAAAAATTTCATATTCAAAAAATTAGGCAACATTTTTTGTTGAATATAGATATGTTCTACACTTTCCATTTTTAATTTTATTATGAAATTTATTTACATTATGAGCCATGGCGATTAAAATACATTCTGCTAAAATGTTACTTTTGCCTTTACATAAAAATCTTCTAAATTCCATATTT
>NZ_FQWX01000063.1:1297-4312 GCF_900129815.1 Asaccharospora irregularis DSM 2635 | reverse complement strand
TTGCTTAATTGTATAATGAAATTGAACCAATAATAATATATAAAAAAATCCATAGTACCAAGTTCCTATGTTATTATTAAATCACCACAAAATAATAAAACATTGAAAGGGGTTGAGTACTATGGATAATAACAATAATAACATAAGTATTAGAAAAAAACAAACACTTGAATTTTAAGGAGCGTACAACGATAGAAATAAGAGTAAATGATGGTATGTCAGCATATAAAATTGCTAAGGAATTAGGTAGACTTATTAATATTATAATTAATGAGATTGAAAGAGGTACAGTAAAGCAAATTAAGCAAAATAGGTCTGTTGAAATGTATTTGGCAGATGCAGGTTAAGCTATATATGAAAAGAATCGTAAATCATCTGTGAACCATTTAAAAGACTAAGCTGTGGTGAATTTATCAGCTACGCTGTAGATAAAATTAAAAATAATAAATTATCGCCAGATGCTTGTTTTGGCGAAGCCTTAAGAGAATCGAAGTTTGATAGATCAGATATGGTATGTACTAAGACACTATATAATTATATATATTTAGGATTACTTGAGGTTAAAAATGTGGACTTACCATTTAAATTACGTAGAAATACAAAATCTAGCAGGGTACGCAAAAATAAAAGAATCTTGGGAAGTAGTATAAGTGAAAGACCTAATGAAATTGATTCAAGGGAAGAGTTTGGTCACTGGGAAATAGATACAGTAATTGGTGAAAAATCTAATAGCGATGATGTTCTTCTTACTATTGTTGAGCGTAAAACCAGGAATACCATAATACGTAAAATAGAATCTAAAACAGCAACAGCAGTCTCAAAGGAGCTATTAGAAATACGTAATTTATTTGGGGAAAAATTTGATGAAGTTTTTGAAAGCATAACTGGAGATAATGGTTCTGAGTTTGCAGAATTAGCTAATATTGAAGAAGTTTGTAATACTAAGGTTTACTATACACCAAAGAAACTATTTGAGGAACATCTAGATTCTATATATGCAGCCTAATATTTTGGTTATATTAAAAATAGTTCAATTTGATATTGCAATTAATAGTTTTTTTATTTTAAGCATAAGAGGGTTATTACCCGATCTATTTAAAATTACTTTAACAGTTTGTCTTCCATTTTTCACTACTGAATAATTTTCATTTACGCAACCGCATTTAGAGCATGCTTTTGGAACATATGTAAGCACTGCGTTTAATACCTTAAACTCAATATCTCTTATTTTTTCAATTCCATCTCCTGTAAATACTAAATTTTTATCGCTAACTCCTAGAATATTTGATATAATATCATTTGAGCACATGTCAAACCTCCTCGTTTATTTTGTTGTCGTGACTTAATTATACAACGAGTTTGACATGTGTTCATTTTTTTATAAAATAATAGCGCTGATAGTAATTAGTCCATTTTTGTCTAACGACAATTATGGATTTTTTATTACCATCAACGCTAAATATTATACAGCCCTTTTCTTATAAATATTTAATCAACTTGTTTTAAAAGTCTTCTTGTTACATCAGATAGCTTTAGTTCTCCCATTTGTATGTGCCCTATTGTTATTATGGACTTTATACTATCATCAGATGTATCCCACTTGTATGATCTAGCATTAACTATAGTATTATCAGGTAGTATCTCCTCTACCTCCATTATAATCTCATCACATAGTGTCATATACTCATCAAATAAATCTTCCTCACCTATATCTTCTAAATCATACTCATCCTTTATAATTTGATTTAAATCGTTAACTGGTATACTTAATTTATATGCCAGTGTATCCTCTCTTTTTGTTCCCTTGGTCATATCTTTCTCTACTTTAAAAGGAATCTCATCTTCTATTAATTGTTTTATCTCCTCACTATCTATTATTTCATCACCTAAAACTATATACATTGTACTAATCTCCCTTTCTTATTAAATTTTATATTTATACTTAAAATTTTCAGTGTTGGAAATTCAATGACTAAGTTTATTTTCTTAATATAATAAATAGTACAAGAAATATTTATATTCATAATTTATATTTTTAGATTACTTAGCCATAGCCTCTACCAATGATTCTCTTAGAGGTCTTGTTATTCCTTTTTGTTTTGCAACTTTAATTAAATATTGATACTTCGATTTCTTTGCTTCTAGCTCATAAATTGCAACATCTACCAACTCAGGATCTGTTACGATTTGAAAGAAATTTTCCGCTGTTTTTATATCTAATTGAGCTTTTTTTATTTCACCTATTATTTTCTGTTTCTCTTTATTCTTATTATACATATTTTACCTCCTATATACCATGTATTATAAATCTTGACATAATTTGGATTTTATATACATTTTAGGTATACAGAGATTAATATTTTCTTTACATTATAAAAACCTCTAGCAATATTAATCACTAGAGGTTACTGGTGGGATTAACAGGGCTCGAACCTGTGACCCCCTGCTTGTAAGGCAGGTGCTCTCCCAGCTGAGCTATAATCCCTCAAATATATATGGTGCGCCCAAAGGGACTCGAACCCCTAACCTTCTGATTCGTAGTCAGACACTCTATCCAGTTGAGCTATAGGCGCATTTTTGGAGGCGACACCCAGATTCGAACTGGGGATCAAGGAGTTGCAGTCCACTGCCTTACCACTTGGCTATGTCGCCACATATATAATGGTGATCCATCCGCGACTCGAACGCGGGACACCCTGATTAAAAGTCAGGTGCTCTACCGACTGAGCTAATGGATCTAAATGGGGTGGATAATGAGAGTCGAACTCACGACCTCCAGAGCCACAATCTGGCGCTCTAACCAACTGAGCTATACCCACCATACGCTTTGGTCGAGGTGGAGGGACTCGAACCCCCGGCCCCATGGTCCCAAACCACGTGCGCTACCAAACTGCGCTACACCTCGATTGTATCTATTATCATTTAATTAATGTGGTGGGCCATCAGGGACTCGAACCCCAGACCTACCGGTTATGAGCCGGGCGCTCTAACCAACTGAGCTAATGGCCCACATTA
>NZ_FQWX01000063.1:0-872 GCF_900129815.1 Asaccharospora irregularis DSM 2635 | reverse complement strand
TTGGCGGAGAGGGTGGGATTCGAACCCACGGTGCCGTTAAGCATCACTGGTTTTCAAGACCAGCTCCTTAAACCACTCGGACACCTCTCCACTTGGTGATCCATCCGCGACTCGAACGCGGGACACCCTGATTAAAAGTCAGGTGCTCTACCGACTGAGCTAATGGATCATATTAAGTTGGCTGGGGATGCAGGACTCGAACCTACGCATACATGAGTCAAAGTCATGTGCCTTACCGACTTGGCGAATCCCCAGTATGGTGAGCGCACAGGGATTCGAACCCCGGACACACGCCTTAGAAGGGCGTTGCTCTATCCAGCTGAGCTATGCACCCACAGATATAATGGAGCGGGAAACGAGATTCGAACTCGCGACTTCAACCTTGGCAAGGTTGCGCTCTACCACTGAACTATTCCCGCATTTAAATAAAAGTGGTGCGGATGAAGGGAGTCGAACCCCCACGCCGTAGGCGCCAGATCCTAAGTCTGGTGCGTCTGCCAATTCCGCCACATCCGCGTATACTTTTTTTGGTGGAGGATGGTGGATTCGAACCACCGAAAGCGATGCTAACAGATTTACAGTCTGCCCCCTTTGGCCACTCGGGAAATCCTCCATATTCTTTTGGAGCTGGTGATAGGAATCGAACCTACAACCTGCTGATTACAAGTCAGCTGCTCTGCCAATTGAGCCACACCAGCATTTTAAATTTATTTTGGCGACCTGGAAGGGACTCGAACCCTCGACCTCCAGCGTGACAGGCTGGCATTCTAACCAGCTGAACTACCAGGCCGCAAATGGTGGGATTAACAGGGCTCGAACCTGTGACCCCCTGCTTGTAAGGCAGGTGCTCTCCCAGCTGAGCTATAATCCCA
>NZ_FQWX01000062.1 GCF_900129815.1 Asaccharospora irregularis DSM 2635 | reverse complement strand
CCTAGATTCTACGTCAGTACTTCAAAAAGCATAATCAAAGCCTTGATAAATATGCGTTCCTTCGAAATTCAGCTTTCACCCATTGGGTGAAAGAAAAGTGCTCAAAAATATGTTAAATTATCAGCTTTTATGACTCGATATATGGTAAAATAATAGTAAGAAAAGTAGTAAAAAGGGGTTCTAATTATGATTAATAAAATTGATTTCAAAGCTAAGAATCTAACATCAAATGCAGGTCTTTTTCTGCTCCTTGAGAATGCAAAAAGCAATGGGATTTTTGATTTTATTGAAAATGACCTCGTATTTGATAATGACTCAACAAATAAAATCAAGATGAATCATATAAAGACCATGCTCTGCGGTCACTTCATTGGCATTGATAAGTTAGAACGTCTAAAGCTACTTCAAAATGATCCCCTCGTCAACGAGTTTGATATTTCCGTAAAAGAACCTGAAACAGTGTCACGGTTTCTAGGAAACTTCAACTTCAAGACAACCCAAATGTTTAGAGACATTAATTTTAAAGTCTTTAAAAAACTGCTCACTAAAAGTAAATTGACATCCATTACGATTGATATTGATAGTAGTGTAATTAACGTAGAAGGTCATCAAGAAGGTGCGTCAAAAGGATATAATCCTAAGAAACTGGGAAACCGATGCTACAATATCCAATTTGCATTTTGCGACGAATTAAAAGCATATGTTACCGGATTTGTAAGAAGTGGCAATACTTACACTGCAAACGGTGCTGCGGAAATGATCAAAGAAATTGTTGCTAACATCAAATCAGACGATTTAGAAATTTTATTTCGAATGGATAGTGGCTACTTTGATGAAAAAATTATCGAAACGATAGAATCTCTTGGATGCAAATATTTAATTAAAGCCAAAAGTTATTCTACACTAACCTCACAAGCAACGAATTCATCAACTGTATTCGTTAAAGGAGAAGAAGGTAGAGAAACTACAGAACTGTATACAAAATTAGTTAAATGGGAAAAAGACAGAAGATTTGTCGTATCTCGCGTACTGAAACCAGAAAAAGAAAGAGCACAATTATCACTTTTAGAAGGTTCCGAATACGACTACTTTTTCTTTGTAACAAATACTACCTTGCTTTCTGAAAAAGTAGTTATATACTATGAAAAGCGTGGTAATGCTGAAAACTATATCAAAGAAGCCAAATACGACATGGCGGTGGGTCATCTCTTGCTAAAGTCATTTTGGGCGAATGAAGCCGTGTTTCAAATGATGATGCTTTCATATAACCTATTTTTGTTGTTCAAGTTTGATTCCTTGGACTCTTCAGAATACAGACAGCAAATAAAGACCTTTCGTTTGAAGTATGTATTTCTTGCAGCAAAAATAATCAAAACCGCAAGATATGTAATCATGAAGTTGTCGGAAAACTATCCGTACAAGGGAGTGTATGAAAAATGTCTGGTATAATAAGAATATCATCAATAAAATTGAGTGTTGCTCTGTGGATAACTTGCAGAGTTTATTAAGTATCATTGCAGCAAAGATGAAATCAATGATTTATCAAAAATGATTGAAAGGTGGTTGTAAATAATGTTACAATGTGTGAGAAGCAGTCTAAATTCTTCGTGAAATAGTGATTTTTGAAGCTAATAAAAAACACACGTGGAATTTAGGTATTATATTCAGTCTAAAATAAAAGGGGAGGAATAAAAATGATAATTGGAATACCAAAGGAAATTAAATCTCAGGAAAGTAGGGTGTCTTTAACTCCAGCAGGAGCAGATGGTTTTACAAGAGCAGGTCATAGGGTTTTAGTAGAAAGTGGTGCAGGACTTGGCTCAGGTTTTACGGATGAAGAGTACAAGGAAGTAGGAGCAGAAATAGTTTCAGATGCAGCAAAGGTGTGGGCGGATGCAGAAATGATAATGAAGGTTAAGGAACCTTTAAAATCAGAATATGGTTATTTTAGAGAAGGACTTATTATATTTACTTACCTGCATTTAGCAGCTGAAAGAGAATTAACTCAAGCTTTAGTTGATTCCGGAGCAATTGCAATAGCTTATGAGACAGTAGAACTTGAGAATAGATCACTTCCGCTTTTAACTCCAATGAGTGAAGTAGCCGGAAGAATGGCAGTACAGCAAGGTTCAATTTACCTTGAAAAAACTCGTGGCGGGAAGGGACTTTTAATTGATGGAGTACCTGGAGTAGCTCCGGCACATGTAGTAGTTGTAGGAGCAGGAATAGTGGGAACTGGTGCTATTAGAAGAGCTATAGGTTTAGGAGCAAGGGTAACTGTACTTGATGTAAACGTGGATCGTCTTCGCTATTTAGGAGAAGTATTTATGGGAAGACTAGAAACTGTATATTCCAATAACTATAATATGATGCAGGCTGTTAAAACAGCAGACCTGGTAGTAGGAGCAGTTTTAATTCCAGGAGCAAAGGCACCAAAGCTTGTTACTGAAGAAATGGTAAAAGCTATGGAACCAGGCAGTGTAATAGTTGACGTTGCCATAGACCAAGGTGGTTGTGTGGAAACAATAGATGGACCAACTACTCACGAAGATCCTATATTTATAAAGCATGGTGTAGTTCATTATGCTGTAGCTAATATTCCGGGAGCAGTTTCAAAAACATCTACACTAGCTCTTACAAATGTTACTTTAGGATATGGACTAAGAATTGCAAATAATGGATGGAAAGATGCACTTAAAGCTGATGCAGCCTTAGCAAAGGGTGCCAATGTAATAAATGGTAAGGTTGTTTATAAAGCTGTAGCAGATGCTTTTGATATGCCTTATGTAGATTTAATTAAAGTATTAAGTTAATAGAAGACTAATTTCAGCCCCTTAAATTTTAAGGGGCTTTAACATTTTAAATATTTAATGTGGAATTCTCCTTATCCTTTAATTCAACAGGTGGGAAAAATATAATTCTTGCTAATAGTAACAAAAGCAGAAAAAGGGGTTTAAATTATGATTAATAAAATTGATTTCACAGCTAAGAATCTAACATCAAATGCAGGTCTTTTTCTTCTCCTTGAGAACGCAAAAAGTAATGAGATTTTTGATCTAGTTGAAGATGACCTCGTATTTGATAATGACTCCACAAATAAAATCAAGATGAATCATATAAAGACGATGATCTGTGGTCACTTTATTGGTATAGACAAGCTAGAACGTCTAAAGCTCCTTCAAAATGATCCACTCGTTAATGAATTTGATATTTCCGTAAAAGAACCTGAAACAGTGTCACGATTTTTAGGAAACTTCACCTTTAAGACAACACAAATGTTTAGAGACATTAATTTTAAAGTCTTTAAAAAACTGCTCACTAAAAGTAAATTGACATCCATTACGATTGATATTGATAGTAGTGTAATCAACGTAGAAGGTCATCAAGAAGGTGCATCAAAAGGATATAATCCCAAGAAACTAGGAAACCGATGCTACAATATCCAGTTTGCATTTTGCGACGAATTAAAAGCCTACGTCACCGGATTTGTAAGAAGTGGCAATACTTACACAGCTAACGGTGCATCTGAAATGATCAAAGAAATAGTAGCCAACATCAAAACAGATGATTTAGAGATTTTATTTCGAATGGATAGTGGCTACTTTGATGAAAAAATTATTGAAACGATAGAATCTCTTGGTTGCAAATATTTAATTAAAGCCAAAAGTTATTCTACGCTTGCATCCCAAGCAACGAATTCATCGGTTGTATTCGTTAAAGGTGAAGAAGGCAGAGAAACTACAGAACTGTTTACAAAATTAGATAACTGGGAGAAAGACAGAAGGTTTGTTGTGTCTCGCGTACTGAAACCAGAAAAAGAAAGAGCACAAATATCACTTTTAGAAGGCTCTGAGTACGAATACTTTTTCTTTGTGACAAACACTACATTGCTTTCTGAAAAAGTAGTTATATCCTATGAAAAACGTGGCAATGCTGAGAACTATATTAAAGAAGCCAAATACGACATGGCGGTGGGTCATCTTTTACTTAAATCATTTTGGGCAAATGAAGCGGTGTTTCAAATGATGATGCTTTCATATAACCTGTTTTTGTTGTTCAAGATTGATTCCTTAGAGCCTTCAGAATACAGACAGCAAATAAAGACCTTTCGTTTGAAGTATGTATTTCTTGCAGCCAAAATCATTAAAACCGCAAGAACTGTAATTATGAATTTGTCAGAAAACTATCCGTACAAGGAAGTGTATGAAAAATGTCTGGTATAATAAAGATATCATCTTGAAAATCGAGTGTTGCTCTGTGGATAACTTGCAGGGTTTAATAAGTATCTTTACTCCAAAGTTGCAATCAATAATTTATTGAAAAAGATTGAAAGGTGGTGGTAAATAATGTTACAATGTGGGAGTATCAGTTTAAATTCTTCGTGAAATAGTGTTCTTTTAAGCTAATAAAAAATGCACGTGGAATTTAGGTATTCTATAATCTGCATCCCAATCAAATTTCATATTTAATTCTTTAATAGCAGTAGTAAGAGGTTTTAAAACATCTTTAATTTTTTCTGCATCAGTGCCCTCTATGTTAGATTGTTTTATTAATTCTTCTTTTAATTCCGGTGAAAGGTAACCAGAAACATCTCCAAGTCCAACACTAACCCCACTTATCTCCACCTGTCGTAAAAACCTTCTTGCAAAATCAATTGCAGGATGCTTACTATCTTCTACACTAAGTTTCTCAGCAGTATATTCTGTACCCTCTTTGATAAAATCAATATATAAATTTTTACTATGATATAATCTAAACACTCCATTATCATAGGAATATTTATATTCATTTGTACCATTAGTAGTAGCATTTATAACAAAAAGTGTTTCATTATCTTTCCATTCATAGTTTAGTTTTTGGTTGGCTAAAATTAGTTCTTTATCATTTAAAAACTCAATATATTTGCCTTTTCCATATAACATCTCGGCAGCAATCTTAGCACCTTCTTGATGTCTCATTGTATTTCCC
>NZ_FQWX01000065.1 GCF_900129815.1 Asaccharospora irregularis DSM 2635 | reverse complement strand
AAAATAATAGCGCTGATAGTAATTAGTCCATTTTTGTCTAACGACAATTATGGATTTTTTATTACCATCAACGCTAAATATTATACAGCCTTTCTTTTTTAAGTTCTTCATGTTCTTTTCCAGTTTTGCTTGATTCTTTGGTACATCCACTTAATAAAATAGTTAATGAGCACATTAAAGCTAAAATAACTTGTGACTTTCTTTTGTTCATAATAAAAAGCCCTCCTTGAAAGTGTTAGTTTGCTAAATCATCATAGTTATATGTTTTGTAGTATTACCTAAAATATTCTATAAAAAACAAAAACTACTGATCTATAAATCAGTAGTTTTATATAATTAATTTTATATAATTTATTTTATTTTCATTGATATATCTAGAGATTTTGCTGAGTGAGTTAAAGCTCCTAAAGATATAATATCAACCCCTGTTTTTGCAACTTCTACTATGTTACTTTCAGTAATATTTCCTGATGCCTCTAATATACTTTTTTTGTTGTTTATTTTAACACATTCACTCATTTCATCGATACTCATGTTATCTAGCATTATTATATCTGTATTTAAATTAAGAGCTTCATTTAATTCATCAATATTTTTAACTTCTACTTCTATTTTTATAGTATGTCCTATATTTTCTCTTATTTTACTAACAGCGTTAGTTATAGATCCCATAGCTTGTATATGGTTGTCTTTTATCATAACAGATTCAGATAGATTATATCTATGGTTAAATCCTCCACCTATTTTAACTGCATATTTTTCTAATGGTCTTAAATTAGGAGTAGTTTTTCTTGTATCAACTATTTTTGTATTACAATCTTTAATTAAATCTACTAAATTATTAGTATAAGTCGATATTCCAGATAATCTTTGTAATATATTTAGAGCCGTTCTCTCCCCTTTTAATAAGGTTTTTGTGCTTCCCTTTACAGTTGCTATTATATCGCCTTTTTTAATTTTTTCTCTATCTCTTTTTAATATTTCAAATTCTATATTGTCATCTAAAATATCAAATACTCGTTTTGATATTTCTATTCCACATACAATTCCATCTTCTTTTGCTAAAAAATATCCTTCTGATATTTGTTCATCATTTATTAAGTTATCTGTTGTTATATCTATATAATTTATATCTTCAATTAATGCATTTTTTATTACATTGTCAATTATAAGCTTATTAACCACAGTTTAATACCTCCCCCAATACAAGTTTAGATATTATAGCCATATTTCTTATTTCATAATAATCTACATCTCTTATATAATCATTACTTTTTAAATCAGTTATTATATTATTTATTTCTATAATACCTTTTTTTGATTTTTCTTTATCTAATACTATAAAGTAAGAATCTTGAATTATATTTTGTATTTTATTTCTTAAATTATTATCTATACTTATAGTACCTTTTTTATAAACTTTAGTTTCTTTATTATGAATTCTACTTTTATCATTTTTTATTTGTTTGTTTATATTTTGAGCTGCTCTTCTTGCAAAAACCAATCCTTCAAGTAAAGAATTACTAGCTAGCCTATTATTTCCGTGTATACCTGTATGAGAACATTCTCCTACAGCATATAAGTTTTCTATACTACTTTCACTATTTTCATTTACATCTATTCCACCCATTAAATAATGCTCACATGGAAATACAGGTATTTTATCCTTTGTTATATCAAGTCCGTACTTCAAACAGTTATCATATATATTAGGAAATCTATTTTTTATAAATTCACTATCCTTATGAGATATATCAATGTATATTTCTTCACTGTTTAGTTTTATAGATTCATCGTATATACCCTTTGCTACAACATTTCTTGGAGCTAGTTCTCCTCTTTCATCGTAGTCAAGCATAAATCTATTTCCATTTTTATTTAATAAAAATGCGCCTTCACCTCTTACTGCTTCTGATACTAAAAACCTTTCATTAGACCCTAGATTTAAAGCTGTAGGATGAAATTGAATTTTACTTATATTTTTTATAGCTGCACCTAGATTATGAGCTAGTGCTATTCCATCACCTGTTGCTATTTTTGAATTTGTAGTATACTTATATATTTTTCCTATTCCTCCAGTTGCCAAAACAAGACTTTTACAATATATAGTTTTTAGTTCTTCATCTCTTAATATAACAACCCCAAATAAATCGTTTTCCTTATTTATGTCAGCTACCAACGTTTTATCCATAGTACTTATATTTTCTTTATTTGTAATATAGTTTAATAAAGTATTAATTACTTCTTTTCCTGTTTTGTCTTTATGATGTACTATTCTTTTTTTTGAATGGCCACCTTCTAAAGTTTTTGATAGATTACCATGTTCATCTCTATCAAAATCTACTCCTATATCAACTAATTTCATTACATCAATTGGTCCTTCTTTAACTAGTATATCTAAGTTTTTTATGTTATTAGTATGCTCTCCAGCTATTAGTGTATCGTTTATATGAATTTCATAATTATCATCTTTATCAAGTACAACAGCTATTCCCCCTTGGGCTAAATAACTATTGTTAATCTTTAACTCATCTTTAGATATAACAAGTACTTTTAAATCTTCACTTAAATTTATAGATGTATAAAGGCCACTTATACCGCTTCCTATTATCACAACATCATATGTCATAATATCTACTCAGCCAATCTTATCATTTCATTTATACTTTTTATAGCTTTGTTCATTAATTCTTCTTCTATAACTACTTCTCTTCCGCCTTCACAACTAACAGCCTTATATACATCTTCTAACTTAGTTTTTTTCATATTTGGACATACTAGATGTTTTGATAATAAATAGAATTTCTTATTTGGAACTGTAGCTTCTAAATAGTCTAATACCCCTACCTCAGTACCTATTATTATTTCATCATTAGAACTTTCTTTTGCTTGTTTTATTATTTCTGATGTTGAACCAGCAAAATCTGCTAAGTTAACTATTTCTTCTCTACATTCTGGATGAACTAATAATAAAGCATTAGGATGCTTTTCTCTAAGGTCATATACTTCTTCTGTAGTTACTCTATCGTGTACATTACAGTAACCTTCCCATAATTTTATGTTTTTGTTTGGTATTTTCTTTGCTATATAATTTCCTAAGTTTTCATCTGGAACAAATAATATATTTTTATTTTCTATTTGATTCATTATTTTAAGTGCTGTTGATGATGTTACACATACATCTACATATGCCTTTGTTTCTGTTGTAGAGTTTACATAAGAAACTATTGTATAATCAGGATTTTCTTCTCTAAATTTTATTATATCATCTGGAGATATCATTCTCGCCATAGGACAATAAGCTTCTTCATTTGCAAGTATTACTTTTTTATCTGGAGATAACATTTTTGTAGTTTCTGCCATAAAGTTTACACCACAAAATACTACTGTATCACAATCTAATTCTTGAGATATTTTACTTAAATAAAATGAATCTCCAACATAGTCTGCTATTTGTTGTATATCATATGTTTGATAATTGTGAGCTAATATCTTTATATTTTTGTCTTTCTTTATATTCATTATTTCCTTTTGTAAATTTGTCATTTTGTAGTCCTCCCCACATTTGCATTATGTCTTTACACCCTTTCTTTACAGGTGAAGTAAATTGTATTTACACTTAACACAATTAATATTCTATACTATTTTTAATGAAATGTCTGCAAAAAATAAAGGGGCTGTCGCACTAAAAAATTGAGGCGATACCTTTTAAAAAATAAATCCCAAGTTCAAATGAGCTTGGGATTTTTGTATAATTATT
>NZ_FQWX01000066.1 GCF_900129815.1 Asaccharospora irregularis DSM 2635 | reverse complement strand
GTTCTTTATCATTTAAAAACTCAATATATTTGCCTTTTCCATATAACATCTCGGCAGCAATCTTAGCACCTTCTTGATGTCTCATTGTATTTCCCAATATGTTAAGAAGATCGAAATAAGGGACCAGAACAATTATCCAAATCCTTTTCTAAAAAAGGTAACTACATTGGAAGAATTGGATGGAGTCTTAAGTAAAGTTGAGAGTTTACTAGAAGATATGGGGTAAGATTAAAAAATTTTAGAGAAAATACATATATATCAAGTTGATAATCAAGAGAAAACAAAAGGAATGTTTAGCAGATTATAATTGAACTAGGGGGAAGTGGAAATATGCCTAATACTGGTTGGTCTAAATTAAATTCTTTGCAATTAGGGAGATATGCTGAATATTTTGCAAAGATGGAATTTGCATCCTATGGCTTAGAGGTTTATACATGTGAAGTAGATGACCATGGAATAGACTTTATAGTAAAGGATAAAACAGGACGATTTTGTGAAATTCAAGTAAAGTCCTTAAGAAATAAAGGATATGTTTTCATGGCTAAAAATAAGTTTGATATTAGCAATAAGAACTTATATTTAACATTACTACTATTTGAGGATGGAAAGAATCCTGATATTTTTCTAATTCCTTCAGCAGCCTGGGAAGTACCAAATGAGGTTTTTGTAGATAGAAATTATGATAAACCGGGACAAACTAGCAAACCAGAATATGGTGTCAATATATCTAATAAAAACTATGATATACTGGAGATATTTACGTTTGAAGAATCAATCAAAGAGTTCATTTAAGAGAAATACTATAGTGTTAACAGTTAATTGAAATCTACAAAATAATGATATATACTTATAATAAGAAATACAAAAGGGGACATTAGAAATATGCAAATTGAACTTAGCAAAACGCAAAAGATTATAAACTGGGCTACTAGAAAAATTTATTATGAAAATAGTAAAAAACACCAAAGAAATTGGACTGTTAAGCGCGGAGAAGTCTATTTTGTAGACTTAGGTGAAAATATAGGAAGTGAAGAAAATAAAATTAGACCTTGTGTAGTTCTTCAATCTAATGCTTATAACTTTAAATCACCAGTGTTTACCTGTGCAATTATATCAAATAGTAAATTAACTATACCAGATATTCAAATACCTATACAAGGAAGATATAAGTATATTAATGAAAAAAAGCAATCTTCAATTTTAACAGGAACTATTGATTTAGGGCAAATAAAAACTGTTGGTAAAGAGAGGATTTTATTGAAGGTTTGTACTCTTAAAAATGAGATTAATGATATAGATAAAAAGTTATTTAATGTTTTAGGCATATCTGATATTCTAACGAAACAGCAGAATATTATTAATTCATTAGAAGGAAAAGTAGAATACTTAACGGACAAACTAAAAAGTGTGGATAAAAGTTGACAACATGCATATACTATAGTATAATCAAGATACAGTTATAGTAGGTTTGGCGACCTACTGGCACGAAAATATTCAGATATGGCGAAGTTGGCGCTTTGTCGGTAAAGGAGCATCCTTATATTAGAGGGTGCTCTACTTATTTTTATAATGAAATAGAAAAGTCTAATCTATGTCTCAACATGATAAGTATTGACGAATTAAAATAAAGACTGATAAATAATAATAAATATTAGTGAAAGCCCAGATGTATTTGCAGGAAGATGTACTGCGAGTATATGCTGGGCTTTATTCTATTTATTACATATGATAAAATTTTTATTATACTATACGGCAACTAAAGAAAGGTGAGGAAAATGGGAGATAGAGGTGCAGAGGAATTTATAGATTCGTATAAAAGATCCATAAAATTTATACCTGTTACTATTAATGGAGAAGAAGTTAGACTGCCTATTACTTACAGCATGAATGCTGCAAAAAAGTATAGAGATGCATACGAAGGAAATAAAGACTATAGATTAGCATTCTATATAATGACTTTAGAAATAATTAATCAAAATAAGAAGTTTATAGACGGAGATAATACCATACCTAACTTAGACATAGATGATATTAGCAGTATAAATAATAGTGACTTAATAAGAATAGGACGAGGAATCATAGACAGTTCAAAATACTTAAAGGATATTGAAGTAGATTATACGGAAATTGATAGTTTCTTTGAAAAGTTTTATTTAATTAATAAGAAGGAAGATGAAGTCTATAGAGAAAAGATTTCTAAAGTTATGAAGTCTTTCAAGCCAGCAGAAATTATCCCTAGCAATATGAGACTTTTAAACCAAGTTGCAGGCATAAGAAATCAATTGGATTGGATGAATAGAAATGAAAGAATATTACAACCTGCTTTAGGGATTGTACCAAATATACAATTAAACAATAAAGCGATTGAATCAATGCAGATATATAATAATTTCATTAAAAGGAATGAGAATTTATTAAAAAATATTGGTAACATCGGATTACAGATGGAGCCCATTAATAATGTTCTTTTAAAGCATCAGAAGGCATTGGGACAGATGACTTCTGTGATTCACAGTTGGAAGGGAATATATAATCCTGCAATTATGCAATCTATGCAGAGTATTGCAATTCAAGAAAGTGCTATTAGGCAGGCTTTGTATAACCCTTTAAGACAATTTGAAAGCGCTGTTAAAGCAATTACAACTGTAACGGCTGCTGAAAAAGTATTTGCCTTTACTTCATTACAAGAAGAGGTAATGCGAATTTTTAAACCATTTCTTATTGATCTACAATCGATAAAAATAGAAAGATTAGTAGTTAAAGAGGAACTTAAAAAACAGGCAGAAACATTAGGTAGGTTTGGTTGGTGGTATATCTCTGATATCCCTGAAGAAATTATTGGAGACATTATGGAAGAGTCTGAACATCTAAATAAGGATAAAGTAGATAAAATAATATGCGATTTTTTTAAGGAAGATAATTTTTACAATCTAAATATAATGTTAGATACATGGTGTGAAACTAAGTTTTTAGCAAAGAAGTATACATTACTAGAGGAAGCGATATATTCTCATAAGAGTGGAAAATATGCATCTGCAATACAGAGTTTAATTAGTAATGGAGAAGGAATTATTAGAGATTTTATAAGAGAGACTTGTGGTTTGGCATGTAGGCAATGGGGACCAATTTATAAGGAATTTAAGAATATGATAGAAGAACTTGAGGAATTTTTGCATAAATACATTACTAATTTTATTGACTATCTTTACTTAAATTTTGATCCAAAATACCCTGAAAAAACGGATGATTTTAATAGACATAAAATTGCACATGGTGAATCTATAAATCATGGTACAGAGGCAAATTCTTTAAAAACTATACTTTATATTAATGAAATTTATCATATTTTAAATGCTCTAACAGAAAAGGAACAGAGTGAGTTGATTGGTACAATATAAAATAAAGCATTTATTTAGGAAGGCCGTTGAATACAGATAATTTTTACTCAGTAAAAGTTTGAATAAATTTTTATAATAATAAGGTAAAAATAGATCAGTAAATATAAAAAATGTCGGTTTCTTGTACCTTTTTAACCATAGACCAGCTAGTTAAAGTCAACAGTTTTTAAAAATATTTTATAATTATGTTTTTTCGTATAGCAAATAAACCATCAAATATACACGAATTTTT
>NZ_FQWX01000073.1 GCF_900129815.1 Asaccharospora irregularis DSM 2635 | reverse complement strand
GTTCTTTATCATTTAAAAACTCAATATATTTGCCTTTTCCATATAACATCTCGGCAGCAATCTTAGCACCTTCTTGATGTCTCATTGTATTTCCCTTTACATATTCTTGTGCTGGAAAAACTCCTTGAGAAATTAACTTTCCTCTTAACTTCTTATAACTTTCATCTAAATCATTGCTGCCTGCAGTTGCTTGTCCCGTACCATTACTACATCCTACGGCAAATAGTATTAAAAAGGTAGATAATAGAATTAACCAATTTCTTATATTCTTCATAAAAATATCACTCTCCACAAATATTCTTGATTTATAAAACTTTATCAACTAACAATTTCCTTCACATCCATGGACTTAAAGTCTATCAATCTTATCTAATAATTCATTTTTACTTATATTGCAGTATCTCAATGTGGTCTGCACGCTTGAATGGCCTAAAATTGCTGCTGCCTCATGTATTGCGAACCTCGCTGTATCAGAAGTAATCATGCTAGTTGCGCAATAATGGCGAAGTTGGTGAGGCGTAATAATCTTTGAATATTTATTAAAAACTTTATTTACTGCAGAAGGATGCATTTTACCTGTTGCAGATTTTTCGCTTGGAAAAAGATATGTACTGTCACTCTTCCTTTCCTTTAGATATTCTTTGATTGAATTTACTACCTTTTCATTCATATATACAATACGAATCTTATTACCTTTCCCTCTATTAACAATGAGTTCACGGGTAGTAAAATTAAAATCACTTAATTGTATAGATAATATTTCAAAGATCCTTAAGCCGCAAAACATTCCTATGGTAGCAATGCAATAATAGCGTGATCCTTCCTCTTCTAAAAGTCTCTGCCGAAACTGTTCTACATCGGCTTTATTCACTTTTGTTGGACTTATAATCTGTTCCTGTACTTTTATTCTGTCTTTTTTATCTACTACAAAATCATTTTGAACTCCTAAATTTATTAAAAACTGATTAAGGCTAATTAATGCACTAACTTTTGTATTTATGGTTTTTGCACTGTCTCTTTTAATAGTCCGTAGATATGCTAAGTAATCTGTTGCATTCTCTCTGTATAATCTTCTAAATTCTAAATCGAAACTTCCTTTATACCAGCGAATATACTCTTCAATCTTTAATGCATAAGATTTAATCGTTGCTTCAGATGCTCCATTAACCCTTAAAAAGTTCTTAAAACCTTCAATCATGCTAAATACTCTCCTTCCAATAAGTTCTCTTGCCTGTGCTTTTGAAACTACCTTATAAGTTCTCTTGCCTATAGCAATTTTAGAGATAATTTTTTGAGTATTTTATGTGCCTTAGGCAATAGAATTGTTATTATCTTTCCTATAGTATAACGCGCAATTTCAGATAGCACAGCGAGTCAAGTTCAGCATAATTAATATTATGTTGTAGATTAAAACTATTAAAAATAATTTCAGGTAAATTAAATTTCTTTTACTTCAATAAGCAAATAAAAAAATGATAACATAAAATAATTTGTGCTTATGATGAAATAAATACTCCTTTATGGCAATGATAAAAATATAATCAGATGCCAGAAAGGGGTATTTTTTATGAGTACA
>NZ_FQWX01000070.1 GCF_900129815.1 Asaccharospora irregularis DSM 2635 | reverse complement strand
TTATACAAATTTAAAAATTAAGAAAAGTTGTTAATGTTCGTTAGATTATTAGAAAGTTTTCTATCAAATGTTACAACTACATTATACAAGGGGGTGAGTTTAAATTGAAAGCTAATTTAATAATAACTACTATAAGTCAACTTATTGATGAAATAGCTAGAGCTAAAGGATTAAAGGACAAAAATAAGAATAAGTATTTAAATGATTTTAAAAAATTAAAAAATGATTATAAAGATGTAAGCATAAATGATGATTTCAAGGCTCAGTACAATCAATTAAACTCAAAAGGAATGGATTTAATAAAGGAATTGAGAAATTCAAAAAATATATCCCAAAATGAATTAAATCGTAGTATAGAAGTGTATATAAGATACGCAAAAGCATCGTTATGTGACTTTGAAGGAAAAACACTTTACTTAAGAAAATACATAACTAGCTTTATGTTTTCTGCAATGTTATTTTTAGCATTATCTCCACAATTTTATGGGTTTGTACTTCCAGTACTGTTCTTTTTACCAATATATATGGGGCTAAAAGGTGTTAAAAATAGATCTATAGCTGGATTTTATATGACTATGAGCGTAGTTCCTGTAGCGATGATGACTTCATTTACATGGATAAGATACGGAATAAATTCTAGTAAAAACATCACAGGTGCTGTAACTGAAATAGTAAAGGACGGGGTATCACAGAATCTAGCAGAAGTATTAGTGAGAGTAGGACCTATACTAGGAGCACTTTTATTAATATTTACTTGTTTACAACTATATAGGGGGATAAAAACTAAGGATTTATTTATATAGGGGCTTTATAAGCTCCTATTTTTTTGGTAAAATAGAGAATTGTAGTTTATAAAAATATACGAGCGGAGGAATGCCTATGTTATTGAAAAATAGTGAATATACTGTAGATATAGTGGATATAGGTCAAGGTGGAGTTGGAATAGGTAAACATGATGGTTTTACAGTTTTTGTAGAGGGCGGATTAATACAAGATAAATTAAAAGTAAAGATAAACAAATCTAAGAAAAACTATGCAGTAGGGGATATAGTAGAAATAATTGAAAAATCTCCATTTAGAGTAGATAGAGTATGTAGTGAAAAACTAAAAGACTGCGGTGGTTGTCAAATTCAAGAACTAGAATATAAAAAACAACTTGATCTTAAAACAAATGAAGTAAAGCAGACCATAAGTAGGATAGGAAAACTAGAAGATGTGTTTGTACACGATACACTTGGAATGGAGAATCCTTATAGATATAGAAATAAGGCACAATTTCCTATTCAAAAAATTAATAACAATCCAGCAATAGGATTTTATAAAAAGAAAAGCCACGATGTAATACCCACAAATCAGTGTGTAATACAACACGATGTAAATGATAAAATAATACAAATAATAAAAACATACATAAATGCCTATAAAGTAAGTATTTATGATGAAAAAACTCACACAGGAGTACTAAGACACTTAGTGACTAAAGTAGGATTTACAACTAACGAAGTAATGGTAGTATTAGTAGCAAATGGGCGAAAACTACCATATTTAAACGAATTGGCATCGGTTTTGGAAGAAAATATCCCAGGCTTTAAGACACTAGTTGTAAATGTAAATAGAGAAAAAACTAATGTAATACTAGGAAAAGAAAATAAGGTTATCTATGGAAACGGAAAAATAAATGACTATATAGGAAATTTAGTGTTTGAAATATCTCCACTATCGTTCTTCCAGGTAAACCCTGTACAGACAGAGGTTTTATATAACAAGGCACTAGAATATGCAAATCTAAAAGAAGATGATACAGTGTTTGATATATACTGCGGAATAGGTACTATCTCTCTATTTTTGGCTCAAAAAGCTAAAAAAGTGTACGGAATAGAGATAGTAGAAGATGCAATAAAAGACGCAAAGAGAAATGCACAGATAAATAAGCTGGATAATGTAGAGTTTTATGTAGGCAAGGCTGAGGAGGTCGTTCCTAGTTTGTATAAGGAAGGTAAGACTGCTAATGTAGTGGTTGTGGATCCTCCTAGAAAAGGATGCGATGAGAAGGTTTTGGATACGATTGTTTCTATGAATCCTGATAGAGTAGTTTATGTTTCTTGTAATCCTGCTACTTTGGCTAGGGATTTGGCTTATTTGGATGAGAGAGGATTTAAGTGCGAGGAGGTTCAACCGGTTGATATGTTCCCTCATTCGGTGCATGTGGAGTGCGTGGCATTTATAACGAAAAAATGAAGTCTGGGAAAGCCTTGAGAATACAGAGTTTCATAAAATGAAAGTAATTCTGTCCACTT
>NZ_FQWX01000076.1 GCF_900129815.1 Asaccharospora irregularis DSM 2635 | reverse complement strand
AAAAATTCGTGTATATTTGATGGTTTATTTGCTATACGAAAAAACATAATTATAAAATATTTTTAAAAACTGTTGACTTTAACTAGCTGGTCTAATATTATTTAGTCAATATAAATATCTAAATAAGCACAAGATGCATCATCTTTAACTTTAAATCTCGGAACTTCAATACCATTAGAATCGTTTTCTTCAAATTCTCTTAGTTTGCTATATACATACTCTATCCCAAACTTTTCACATATATCAATAAGATTATCTTCCTCTACAATGTTATATCTATCACAAGAACATGTAAAACCATCACTAGTCAGCATTAGTTTAGTATCTTCCGTTATCTCTATATATCCGTTTAATGAATTTTCAATTGCACTTTCATCAAATTCTAAAATCCAATATCCCCCATCAATATTTTTTTTTAGTCTATTGTCAATTATTACATCCATTACACTTTCTTTTATTTCTTCAAAACTCATATATCTTAAATTAGGTAAATCATTCATTTTTTCAAAAACCATATCATCAAGATCACACACAGATCTATCCTTTATAATTTTTTTATCACAGTTTTTTATAAATAATCCACAATCTCCTAACAATAAATATTCTATTTTGTTTTCATAAAACTTAACAACAACTATAGAACTTGAAGGGAAATCTAATTTTTCTATCTTTTCACATCTAAGATTTGATAAATATTCTTTTTTTATTTGTTTTACACCTCTTAGGATTATACTTTTCAGTGTTTCATTTTTACTTATATTCTCATGTAAATATTTATTCCACCACTGAGTATACCATCTTGCATCGCTACTATTAGATACTAGGTTCTTCTTATTTAAACCGGTTGCACCATCTAATACCCATGCTCCAAAAGGGGTCACTCCAACTACATCTTCATTGAATTTAGATGTACCTTGATTACAAAGTAAACTATAATTTTTAATACTTACCCCCATATTATACCTCCTATTTTAGAATGTATAAAAAATCACACTCCTTTTAAAGTATTTTTGAAGTGCTTTTTTATAGTTGCAGCTTCTAAAAATATACTTATATTAAATTATACCTAAAATAGAAAAATCTACAACAATTCATGTTGTAGATTTTTCTAGAATCTAATCATAAAGTCCGTTTAATACCCTGCTTACAGTTGCCTTGCTCCAACTGGTTTTGCTTGATAT
>NZ_FQWX01000071.1 GCF_900129815.1 Asaccharospora irregularis DSM 2635 | reverse complement strand
TTTCCCTACAATAGTCTAACACATCTCCAAACAATAGACTTCAACCTCCCTTATCTCAATGTACCGCCGGTAAATATAGCTGCAATAGACATGTGTGTCATCACTACTATAGGAAGATGATTTATTTATATGGTTACTAGTATAGGAAGACAATTCAGCAGAGTTTCTACCTATTATTTTGTTTTTAGAACTAGCATTTTTCCTTGGTGACTTAAATTTATCTCCATCTAAATCATCCTTAAAACCAGTCTTATATACAAATGTAAGCTTATATGGATCTACATCACCATTTTCATCTGTTTCACCAACAATTACCTTCTCTACAATACTTTCAAATACATACCTATCAAATTCTTTTAAGACTTCCTTTCTTTCAAGCATGGTCTTAAAAGTTTTCATCCTACTTTTTATTTCATTATTATTTTTCAAGTTAAATTCCAGAGATTCTTTTTCTTTACTTTTCTCGGAATATTGCTTCTGGAAAGATAGATATTTCTCTTCATATAGTTTACTATCTATTTTTTCTTCTAGTCTTAAATCTACTAAGGAATTTTGCTTATTTAAAAGGTGAGTTATCTCTCTTTCTAGTTTCTTAATAGACTTCTCAAGACTTTTATCATTTAAGCTAGCTTCAACTAACTCTAGAAAGCCACTTACAATATCTTTATTATTTGATGTAAGCTGCCTATAGCTCTCTAGAAAGGCTTTCTCTATTGCTATTTCCTCTATACCCTTAGAATTAGGACAAAACTTTTTCCCCTTTTTAGTTCCTCTTACACATTGCCAAATAGTCTTCTTATATTGGGAATTACTATGCCAGGACCTTCTAGATAAATTTGAACCACAGAAGCCACATTCTAATAGGCAGGAAAAAGCATATTCCCTACTGAATTTGTCTCTTTTGCCATTCTTTGAGCCTACAGTATTTCTATTCTTAGCCCTTCTAAATCTAATAGCTTGAACTTTATCAAAGTCCTCTTCACTTACAATCCCTTCATGGTGGTCTTTTATATAAAACTTATCTTCTTCACCAAAGTTTTCTAGTCTTCTTTTAGTAATAGGATCTAGGGTAAAGGTCTTTCCCATTAAAAGATCTCCCTTGTATTTTTCATTCTTTATAATTCCTAAGACAGTAGTTGCCGACCATTTGCTAGACCCTCTTGGTGATTTATATCCAAGGTTTTCTAATTCCCTGCATATTACACTTCCCCCTGCCCCTTCTAAGTATCTCCTGAAGATATATTTTACTATTTCAGCCTCATCTTCATTTATGGATATAGTTTTATTGTCACTATCATAATCATAACCTAGACAACCATGAAAGCCAACTAGCTCTCCTCTTTGCATTTTCATCTTTAAGCCTTTCTTAACATTGGCTGAGATATTTTCCACCTCTTGCTGGGCTACAGAACTAAGTATAACTAGGAGTAATTCTCCATCCATAGTTAGAGTGTTAATATTCTCTTCTTCAAAATATACTGCCACATTCATTTCTTTTAATTGCCTTACATATTTGAGGGTATCTAAAGTATTCCTAGCAAATCTGGATATAGACTTGGTGATAATCATATCTATATCACCATTCATACAATCATTTATTAGCCTTTGAAAATTCAGTCTTTTGTCTATCTGTGTGCCTGTGATAGCTTCATCAGCATAAATTCCAGCCATGGTCCAGTCAGAATTTTCATTGATTAAATCTGTATAGTATTTAACTTGGGAATGATAACTTTGAAGCTGATCTTCGCTATCAGTACTTACCCTACAATAAGCTGCTACTCTTTTTAAATTTATCTCTAGACCATTTCTTCTAGCATTTAAAAGACCTTCACCTTTTATGACTTCAACCTTCTTCATAATCTCACCTCACTTTTGTATTTCTCTATACAATCCTATTTTACCGCGACTAGTTAGATTTAGCAGGTCAAATCTGAAGAAATATTATATTTTTCCATAAGAAGTTTTTTAATCTTAAAATATTCTTGTTTATTTATTAGCTTTTCACTTAATAATTGCCTGAGCATGGCAAGCTGAATGTTATATTCTAATATGTCCTCCATCTATTCTTCCTCCTTTAAAATTGTTACCAAGACTTTCTTTATTCTCATAGGACTACTTAAGTCCCCCTTGTATAATGTAGTTGTAACATTTGATAGAAAACTTTCTAATAATCTAACGAACATTAACAACTTTTCTTAATTTTTAAATTTGTATAA
>NZ_FQWX01000075.1 GCF_900129815.1 Asaccharospora irregularis DSM 2635 | reverse complement strand
GTAAACGTCAAAAAATCTCTGACTACAATATAAATTATAGGTTAGCTAAAATATTAATATAAAATTAAATATGGAGGCTAACCTTATGTATGTAAAAAACAGCATAGAACAATGGGATCAAATCATTGAAGAATTCAAATCTTATGATGCAACTGCAACAGAATTTTGTAAAGAGAAAAAAATATCTAAAAGTCAATTCTATTACCATAGAAAACGACTGGCTCATCAACAAATAGAACCAACCCTTTGTGAAGTAGAATTAGCAAAAGTATCTACTCCGATAAATCCTAAAAATGCAGAGCCTTCTTCTAAATACATAAAAATAGAAATAAATAACGCCATTATTCATATTCCAACTAGCGAAGCTACGCTTTTAACTACAATAATAAAGGAGCTTTCAGCAACATGTTAAATTTAAACGATATTGATAAAGTATACTTAGCTTGTGGAGTAACTGACCTAAGAAAGAGTATCGATGGGTTAGTTGTTACAGTAAAAAATCAACTAAAACTAGATCCTTTTGAAAAGGCACTATTTGTTTTTTGTAATAGACAGCAAAATAGATTAAAAATCCTTCATTTTGACGAAGGCTTTTGGTTATACTATCATCGAATTGAGAATAACAAAATAAAATGGCCCATAACTAAAGAAGAAGCATTAACTGTAAACAAAGAAGAATTAAGTTGGATTCTTAAAGGGTATGAAGTAAGAACAACTTCTAAATTTCAACCCGTGACACAAAAGAATATATACTAATAATAACCGTCAAACCCTTGGTATATCAAGGGTTTTATGGTATAATAAGATATACTATAAATGAGAGGTTACGCAATGAATAATTCAAATGTAGATAATCAACTTGATGATGTTACTAAGAACTTAATCATGAATATGGAGAAAGAATTAGAATCTAAAGACAAAGAGATTGATGACTTAAAAAAAGAATTAGAGTTTCTGAAGTCTCAACTTATAAACAAAAATAAAAAGTTATTTGGAAAATCTAGCGAACAAGTAGATTCTAACCAGATATCTTTATTTAATGAAGCCGAAAAAGAAAGTGATTTAAAAAAGGCGGAGCCTACACTTGAAGAAATAACATATACTAGAAATAAACCAACTAAAAATACTGGTAAAAAAGATAACTTATCAAATTTAGAAATAGTTACTATAGAACATAAACTTACTGATGAAGAAGCAATATGCGAAGATTGCCACTCA